>JBBIJI010000108.1:0-2012 GCA_037446055.1 Nitrospiraceae bacterium | reverse complement strand
GATGAAGAAGGCAGACTCCGATGCCATCGCAAAAATCCGCTTCTTCGACGCCACAGGCAAAGAGATCGCCTCTGAGAAGACCAGTTGATGGGCCGACGATACGACCGTGGGCGCCGGCTACACACTAGCCTGGATTTTTCACGGTTCTCTGCGCGAAGCGCCTCATCGCGGCATTCTGGGGGCGTTCTGACTGGAAAATACGCGTTTCCAGTTGAACCCAAAACCTCCTGCGAGCTTCTAAAGATTGACGGCTTCATAAATCACTCAAAGGAGGATTGTTCTTGCGAAAGCAACGGAACAGTTTTTTCGGCGAGAGGCCGGAGGAGACTCCCAAGAAGAACGGGCACAACCGTCTCGTTCCAGACCGTCGGTTTGAACGACTTTCGTCCGCGGGGATCGACATCCGGTTCAACAACACGACAACGACCCAGTTCGGAGGCTACCCGCTCTGGGATCAGTTCCTGCGTGAGTTGAACATCAACGCGCGCCTGGCCCAGCACATCAAGATGGATCGCGGCGAGGGGTTCACCGCCCCCGAGGTCTCGCGGTTCTTCATCGACACGCGCATTCTCGGCGCCGCCACGCTTCTGGATGTGGACCCGATGCGATATGATCCGATGCTGACGCAGATCTATGGCATCGACGGATTGCCCAGCGATGAGACCCTGGGACGGTACTTCAAGTCCTATGAGGACTCCAACCAAGAGTCGCTGGATCGACTTAATGTGGCCCTCAACGATCGTTGCTGGAAACGCGCGCGAAAGAAGGGCATCCAGGGCGTCGTAGAGGGGAAGATCATTCTGGACTACGACAGTTCGACGATGACCACGTACGGACAGCGGGAGGGCGCCGACCGTGGGCGCTGCTTCCGCAAGAAAGACAAAGAAGGATTCCAGCCCAAGTTTGCGTTCATCGGCGGGCTGGGGATTATGGTGAACCAGCGTCTCTACGGACAGAGCGTGAACCTGCCCAAAGACTTCATGGAGTTCCACGAGGAGACGATGTCCAAACTGCCCCATGGCGTCCACGTGTGGGCGATACGGGGCGATGGGGCGCTCTACTCGGAGGAACGCGTCGAGTGGTGCGAGCGCGCAGGATATGTGTACGCCTTCGGCGCGCCTATGAATCAGGCCATGCTGGCGCGAGTCGCAGAGATTCCAGAGCAGGACTGGCTGGAGTCGGGGGAGTACCGCGACGAGTATGGACGGCCCTACTCGATCGCGCGAATCACCTATAAGCCGCCCACGTGGAAGAAAGCACGGACGTACCTCGTCAGCCGACGATTCAAGAACAAGCCGGGACAACCGCCGCTCTGGGAAGGCGCGCAGTACAAGTACTTCGCGTATGTAACGTGCTTCGAAGGCACGGTGCTGGAGCAGTACAAGTTCTGTGTGGAACGATGCAGTCTGGAAGGGTTCATCAAGGAGGGGAAGCACGGGTATCACTACGACCATCTGCCGCACGAGGCACTGAACGCCAACCAAGCGTACCTGAGTCATGTGCAGATGAGTTACAACCTTGGGATATGGTTCAAGGTGTTCAACGCGCCGGCCCCCGTGAACCGTTGGACGATCAAGACGGTGCGGCAGCGTATTCTGAACGTGTGTGGGAATCTGACGCGGCGAGCAGGAAAGTGGATTCTGTCCCTGCCGGTGTGGTGGCCGTGGAAGACGGTCTACCAGCAACTGGCGCGGGCGTGCGGGTTCTCGCCGGAGTGACAGGGCGCGGGGGGCTGACGACGGAAGCAAACGGAAGCCGGCGGGACCCGGTCGTGCCGAGGCTACCGGCCAAACCGCGTATCTATGACATGACGGTATCGTCCGTTGCATATCCTGTGACATTTCCAGTAGCATTCCCATCGTGTAACCGTCAAAATCGCCTCACTGCGGGTCTCCCAGCGGGCCGTGCGGCCCCTTGGGAGAGAGAACCGTGAAAAATCCAGGCTAGCTTGTCTAGGGTGCTACCGATTGCTATTCGCAAAATAGAATTATAGGGAATTGTGGACTCAAGTC
>JBBIJI010000107.1:0-2039 GCA_037446055.1 Nitrospiraceae bacterium | reverse complement strand
TTGAGACGCGCAAAGGACATCCGGACCGCCACCGGCATCCTCGCCCTCTTGACAGTTCTTTTTCATACGTGACCCCTTCTTCCTTCTTTTCATTATCCAGAGTAGGACAGGAGTCAAGGCAAGCGCCACCATGCGGAGCGGCACCGCTACTCGCGGAGACGATCCCAGCAGCCGCGCGGATCGACGATGGCGAGGGGAGCCTGACGTGCGACCGCCAAGAGGTCTTGGTCTCCCGTGACCAGCACATCGGCATTGCCATCAACCGCCGACGCAAGCACCCACCGGTCATCAGGATCGCCAATGGGAAGCGATGAAGGCTTCGCAGGCTTCGGAACGATCGTTTCATCGCGGAGCTCCGCCTCGACGGTGGCGATCAGCTCTGGTGACGCGTGGAACCGATCCCGTAACACCTGCCGCAGTTCAACGAGGTTCACCTCCCCTGTGAGCAACTCATGCTCGGCCAGGATGTAGCGTAGGAGGTCTGCGCAAATGCCGCGCGCTGTGTACGCACTGACCAGAACGTTGGTGTCGAGGAAGACCTTCACGACACGATGCGAAACACGTCCTCGTCGGTGAGGATACCCTGCGCCTCGGCGAGAGGCAGCAACGCACGGCGCGACCGCTCAAATCGTAGCAGAGCGACCTGCCGTCTCACTGCGTCGCGAACGATTTCGCTGCGGCTGCGTCCTAACCGGCGGCTCAGGCGATCCAGTTCACGCTGAATCTTGGCGTCGAGGCGGATTGTTACGGTAGACGTCTTCATGTGCTACGATGTAACACAGTTAATGTGGCCATGCAAGCATCTGTCGTGTGCCCCAAGTGCAGTCTAACGCACAAGGATCACCCGTCGTAAAGCGATCGGGTGCATCCGATGGTTAGGCCGCAGTTTTCTTGAACGAGGCGACGAGCACGCGCTTCGTCTTCCCCAGGCTGCGTCGATTCTTCCGAATGCGGTCGATTTCGTGGGCTGTGGCGGCGGTGAGGTACGACTCATGACAGCTTGAGCAATGGATGATCGGAATATTCTCGATAACGACGAGCTTGTGGCCACGACCAAAGCTCTTCGTTGTCTTCTTGATGGCGGCTGCCTTGGCGCCGCAGATTTCACACGTCATTATTTCTCCTCGCGATAGACGGTGAGGACGACTGCCTTGCCCGTCGAACCCATCTTCAAGACGACTCCGACGGGTTCGCCAGCAAGGTCCGTTCCGGTGAGCACGTACTTTCGCTCTTTGGTCGCGCGATCGACTTGCCGCTCGACGATTTCGCCTGTAAGTATGACATGCTCGATGTCCTCGTCGAGGACGTCATCGTCACTCATTTCTTCAAGAGCGTGAATTGTTAGGATATACCGGCGCTCTCGAACAAGCGAACGGAACCTTCTCAGCTCTCGTTCGAACATCCAAAGCCATTCTACTCTGGGCGGTTCCTGCGCTCAAGAATAGTTTCGCATGCGCGGCCTAACGTTGGCGATGAGCCGCGCCGTCTTCTGGCGGCGCGTCTCCATCGCCTGGTTAGGCATGGGCTCTCTCAGACACGCTCGCATTATGACGAGCTGCCGACGCGGAGGAGGTCCACCACGGCATCGACGACTTGCTTCAACGATTGCGACTTCAGTGTGGCAACTTCCGAGATGATGAGATCTCGATGGGCGGTGAAGAGTTTGCCGGGACGGACATAGCTTACGACCCGTAGCGACCCAACGGAGAAGCCAGTCGCCCCGACCAGCGTCGGCAAGCACCACGGCCGGACGCAGTTTCGTCTGTGACAAGTCCGAAAATGGAAAGCGGACGAGGACTACGGCACCTGCTGTAGGTGTGACCATGCGTTGTCCTCTTCCGGCCGGTTCCAGTCCTCGGCAAGCGCCGCTTCACTGAGCAGCGCACTTTCGGGCACCCCGGCCACCGGATGTTCCTCCAAGATCATGACCAGTGCTCGCCGGGATGCAGGAAGATGGACGGGTTCTAGCAAACGCACATTACCTTCTTCATCGATTACGGCTTCGACCGTCCGAATCATCGTGTTCGCCTCCCCCGTGA
>JBBIJI010000106.1:0-2098 GCA_037446055.1 Nitrospiraceae bacterium | reverse complement strand
TCTTCCCGACCGTCATGGAGCGAGCCCTCCCCCAGCGCCGATTGAAACAATGGGCGATCGTCCGGCAGCCCGCCTGCGGGCACAGCGCTTTGAGCCGAATCACTTCCTGCTTCACCCATTTCGGCTTCGGGTGAATCGGATGGCGCGGTCGGGCGGCTCGATCCACGAGATACGGTCGTGGTCGTCTGCGGCCTGTCCCCGCCCACCATTGCCAGACGCTCCGCCAGAGTCTGGTCACGCATCCATAGATCCATCGCCACCATGTCCGCATGATTCCCTCGCCTCCAGATCTCCTGTCCGCCAAGGCGGTGGTCATACCGCGAGGGTGTGACGTGAGGCTATTCCTTTTTTGCGGGGACACGAATAGGGAATCCGGTTCGGGCGCGGGATTGTGGAGCGTCAGGGTTTGCAGGTAAAGCCGGCTTGAGTGAAATGGCGATCAAAGGTGAGGGCCGTGGTCAGTTTCACTCGACGCATGGCGGCAAAGGAGAGACAGTCGGTCAGCGAGAACCGCTTGTCGTCATACCGCTGGAACAGGGCCCACCCGTCCTGGAAGACCTCGTCATCAACGTCATAGATTTCGACGGAGGGACTAGTAAGGAGATACTCGCCAATCTCCACCGCTTTCGCATGGTGGTGACGACGATTAAAGAACGTCACTGTCTCCGTCAGGATGAAGACCGTGGTGAGCAGGTGAGGGCGGTGTCGGCGCCAGTAGGCCTGTGCCGCGAGATGATGCTGGTCGTCTTTGGCCTCGAGGGCAATCAGAAAGGCCGTGTCCAGGAACAGCGGCTTCACGGGGTGTCGTACAGGTAGGCGTCATGGTCGGCGGCGCCATTGCGAACGCCGCAGTGCACAGGACGGCGCCCTAACTTGCGAATCGGATCCTGGCGGGTAGGGAGCGGGAGGACCACGACGCGCCCGCGTTCTCGACGAATTTCGACCGTCGTCGCGCCTTTCAAGAGTCGCTTCGGCACGAGCACTCCCGCTTTTCGGACCGCCGCTTTCATGTCGAACTCCTTCCTTTCATTCCTACCGCCCGGAGTATAGCATAGCGGCGTGCGTACCACCATTGCCTACAATGCGGCGGGCCTGCTCACCACCGTCACCGATGCGGATAACAAGGTCACGACCATTCAGCGGGACGGCAATGGGCATCCCACGGCCATCGTGGCGCCGGGCGGGCAAACGACGGCGCTCGCGCTGGAGGGCAACGGCTATCTCCAGTCGATCACGAATCCGAACAATGAAAAGGTCGAGCTGACCTATACGGCGGACGGCTTGCTGACCTCGCTCAAGGACGCGCGGGGGAATCTGCATACGAACACGTATGATGCCCAAGGCCGGCTGATCAAGGACCAAGACCCGGCGGGTGGGTTCAAGGCGTTGACTAGGACGGAGCAAACGACCGGCTGGACGGTGGCGCTAAACACGGCCTTGAACCGCACGACGACCTATCAGGTCGAGAACCTCCCCATCGGCGATCTCAGGCGGAAAGTGACGGCGCCGAGCGGCCTCCTCACGACCTCGCTCATCAAGCCCGACGGCACGACGACGATCACCGCGCCGGACGGGACCATTACAACATCCGTGCAAGGCCCCGACCCGCGCTTCGGCATGCAGGCGCCGATTCTGAAATCCTTGACGGTCTTGCTTCCCTCAACCTTAGCCTCGACCTTCACCTCCTCCCGTGCCGTGACGCTCTCGAATCCAAATGATCCACTTTCGCTTGCCACGCAGACGGATACGTTGACGATCAATGGCAGAACGTATACAAGCCTGTTCAACCAGGCGGCGAAGACGCTGACCACCACGACGCCGGCAGGAAGAACCAGTACGGTGACCCTGGATGCGAAGGGAAGAGTGGTGCAAGAACAGGTGACGGGATTGGAGCCAGTTGCCTATGCGTATGATTCGCTGGGACGACTCTCAACCATCACACAGGGCACGGGCGGAACCGCCAGAACTTCGACGCTCACGTACAACAGCAAGAACGAGCTCACCAGCATACAAGATCCGTTGTTGCGGACCGTCGGCTTCGCGTATGACCTCGCGGGCCGCATCACGACGCAGACCTTGCCCGACCTGCGCACGATCG
>JBBIJI010000105.1:0-2187 GCA_037446055.1 Nitrospiraceae bacterium | reverse complement strand
TGAAGAGGACATTGCTATTTTGGTGAAAGCGGACATTCTCACTTTGGGATTACATTCAACATCGTCGGATCGTGCGTCTCCGTGTCTGGCCTCCCGCCACCAGCAGTCTCTCGCTCGAAGGAGGCTGCATCGCGCTAACGTGCCGTGCGGGCGGGCATTGCCTGGACAGCCTCTCGGACAGGCCAGTATGATAATCGCCTCTTTTTCTTGGGGGGCAATTTAGGATGACTATACGCGAGCTTATCGAGCTCTACCAGCGACGGCTGGAAACGGAACAGAGCGCGGCCGGCCAAGGAGCGCTGGACGCGCCGGTTGCAGTGACGAACGCGCGGTTGCTCAAGACGGTGGGGACGCTACACCTGTATGAGTGTGAAGTCCCGGACGGTTTCAACCTACCGCAGGATGTGGCGGTGACGATAATTCCTCCCGAGGAAATGGAACCGACCGAGGGGGTGATCCTCGATCAGAATGATCGCCGAGTCCGCCTCCAAGTATTTGATGCGATAGGAGAGGCCCTCCCCAGCGCGACCGTGGTTCCCGATCACACTGGGTTTCTCGCCCAGCTTTCAGCTCGGCTGCGAGCGATAGCCGAAGAGGCCAATCCCAACGCGGTGGGATGTGCGGAGCGCCTGATTCCTTGGCTCAAGCCTCGTACCGAGCAAGCGAACGCCGCGACGCTCGGTCTCTCGCCCTCATCGGTCCTGACAACGATCTGGCATGAGGATTCGGCCGTCCGCTGGAAAAGCCTCGCGACGACCGCCATCGAGCTCATCCGGCAGAACAAGCGCATTCTGCTCGTAGGCCCCGATCAACGCTCGCTGGATCTCCTGCTCGGCTACGTGGCCAAAGCCATGAAAGCAGCCGGGTTGAACTACAAGAGCTGGTTGAGCCGGTATGAGCTGTGTCTTGAACATCAAGCTCAGGGGATCCAGCTCACCGAACTCGGATTCGAAGCGCAGATGCACCATTTCTACGCCAAGTCGCGGGCGGAGAAGGCGACCTTACGCAAGAAATACGAACGGTTCCGCGAGTTGACGCCGCTGCTGGCCTACAAAGCGCAAAAGCAACGGGATTTGGATGAAGTTCGGTTGCTCGAGTGGCGGCTGTTGACCCAGCTCAGCGAGCTTCAGACCAAGATCAAGGAAATCGACGCGACGCTGGAGCAGTATGAACAGCTTCCACTGTGGAAGCGCCTGAGCATGCAGACGGTCGGCAAGAACGTCAAGTCGTTGCAAGAGTATCGGACGCTCTACGAAAGCCAGATTCGAGGGCTGCTTGCCGAATTGGAGGTCGCCAAGGAGAGGATCAAGGAATTGGTGCCCGAGGCGGCCGTGCCCAAAGACCTACGTCCGGAGTTCAATGAATTGAAGGAAGAAGTGAAGCGGCTGGGCGGCACCAAAAAGATTCGCGAACTGTTGGCGGCCGAGGAAGGCACGAACCGTCAGGCCTTCATTCAAAACCGCCGCCTGGTGGCGACCACGGCGGGACGGCTCATCGTCGACCCGTTGTTCAGCCGCGTGCGCTTCGATGTATTGATGGTGGATCAAGGGCCTTCGATCCCTGGCCCGTTGCTCCTCCCCGCTGCCTCGCTCGCGACGGAACGGATCATCCTGAGTGGGGATACGCGAGACATCGAAGCCAAAGGGCTGTGGAACCCGGACCGGGCCTTGCTCGGCGAGTGCGGTCTCACGGTTTCATGATCTGAAAAGCGTGTAGGCTGCAGATGGCTGGTTCACCTTGACCCTGCGCGGATGATTGGCCATAATCCGAGTCCTTGCTGTGAGGGAGAGTCGAAAACGGACCAAGACAGTCTTGGGATTTATAAGGGCTGCTCAAAATGGGTGTCGGTCTAACCCGACCAGCCCGAGGCGCGCCGAGACGCGCCTCTTCACCGGGCGAGGGCGCAGCGAGCGGAAGGTTGAGGCGCAGGAAGGTAGTCTCACATTCATAAGGGCTGCTCAAAATGGGTTCCACCTAGGCCGCAACGAGTGAGGGTCCGAGCGAAGCGAGAACGGAAGAGCGGTAGATTTGCCCTGGCACGCTCAAAATGGCCTTGAACAAGGCCGGAGGGAGCCTGCGAACGAGGCGTACGAGGTTGTTACGTCGCAGTGAAGCAGGCGACCGAGAACGACGTTGAAGGCCATTTTCAGCGTGCCTTAATGCCGAAGTGGCGGAACTGGCAGACGC
>JBBIJI010000104.1:0-2220 GCA_037446055.1 Nitrospiraceae bacterium | reverse complement strand
GATTCGCGTCGAGAGCGAAGCGGGCACCGGCACGACCTTCATCATCCGCCTGCCGATGCATGTCCCGTTACCTGTTGCAGACGACAGAGTGATGGAGGCTGCCGCATAGTCTGTTCCTAGAGTGTGACTTCTCCTTCTGCGTTGAACAGCGGGAGAGGTTGCGTGGCATCCCGTCAACCGGGAGATGACCATCGTCGCGCTGGCGTGGGTGCCGCACCGGCAGGGCGCTCACTGGCGACTAACAGGCTGTTGAAAAACTGGTTTGACACTCCAAAACTCTCGACGCATGGAGCTTCGCCGACCGCATCGGAATAGCCCGCAGGATGTTCAAAAAGGCCTTCCAGCAAGGCCGCAGCGAGCGAAGAGGCGAGGCGTACTCTTTGCCGTACGTTGAGCCTCTGAGCGACGCGAGAACGAAGCTGGAGGACTTTTTCAACATCCTGCTAATCCTCGCATATCAATAGTCGATCGCCTGAGTATTTTGGGCTTTCGCTCAAGCTTCTTGGGTACGGGGCCGATAAGAAAGCATCCTAAGCACCCAGCTCCACTACCCGCAAGCACAAGAGCTCGATGCCGGCCATTCTGATCATCGACGACGACGAGAGTCTCCGCGATGCCCTGCGCCGGACCTTGCACAAGGAAGGCTACACGGTCGTGGAGGCCGGCGACGGCCAACAGGGGCTGAAACAACTGGAGCGTGTCCCGGTCGATCTGGTCCTCCTGGATATTTTCATGCCGGGGAAGGAGGGGCTTGAGACTCTGCGTGAGTTGCGCCGGTTATATCCCCCCCTGCGAGTCATCGCCATGTCCGGCGGGGGGTCAAAGGGCGCTCTCGACGTCCTGAGATGGGCGAAATTGCTCGGTGCGCGACATACATTGGAGAAACCTTTCTCTCGGGAGCAACTCCTCGACGCGGTGCAGAAGGAACTTGCAACCAACCAACCTCGCCCGGACTCCTATTGAACGTTCTCCTAGACCATCACCCATCCCGCGCTCCGCTCCTTTCTGAACTTGCCTAGTCCTGAGGCGGCTTCTTTCCGTTGCTTGCTTCTCCTGCGCCATCCATACGCCTAGTCATGCCGGCCTTGGGGGCACGGTTTCCGGCGACAAACCGGCGGCGGGAATTGGAACCGTCTCAACTTTCTGAACACGTCATCCGATACCATCGTCAGGAGTCTGCCCGGCATTTCTGAGGCAAGTTTGGATGTGGCTGGGCCGAATAATCCACCACTGAGGAGTTAGCAGCCGGCTGTGGCGTGGTCCTCCTTCCATGCAACGGGAAGCAGACGGCTTTCGCTCTATCTCATTATCGGACTCGTTGTGTGTCTCGCGTTCGCGGTTCTGATGATCGGAACCTGGAGTCTGGACTTCTTACGGCGCAAATTGACGGCAGCAGCGGGCGAGAGCTTGCTGATCGAGGCGGCACACGTCGCCGACGTATTAACGCTGCAGCTCTCCGAACGACGAAACGATGTTCTGCTGCTGTCCGAGTCGCCCGTCCTCCAAGGGGGGAGCCGGACTCAACAACAGGCTTTCTTAGAGCGCATCAGGGAGATCTATCCTGTCTACACATGGCTGGGGATCACGGACTCTCATGGGCGTATTGTGGTGGCCACGGGCCATGTCGGGATTGGAACAGACCGGAGTACCACGAAAGAGTTCCGCTTAGCCCGCGACGGAGGCGGTGTGCAGTGGAGTGACGTTCAGGCTGACGAACTGTCGGGAGGAATGGAAGTCGTCGGCCTGGCGGCGGCGGTGAGGGATCGCACGGGACACTTCAAGGGAGTCGTGATGACTCGACTGAATGTTCGGCAGCTTGAAAGCCTCGCGGTGCAGACCATCGAGTGGTACCAAAAGAGGACGGAATCGCTCGGGGAGCTCGAATACCAGGTGCTGGATGAGGCTGGAGTTCCGTTCATCGATTCGGATCTTCTGCACAAGGGTCATGTCAATCTGAGGCACATGGGTGTGGCCTCGGCTCTTCTGAGCGGGATGGGGATGCCCGGCTATATCCAAGAAGAGCATCTTCGCCGGCAGGTCCCCGTCCTGACCGGCTATGCCAAGATTGAATCGCCCGTGGGGGAGGAATTGGTCGGTTGGGCGGTGCTCGTTCGTGCAGACCTGTCGGCCGTCCTTGCTCCGATCTCCACGGTCGTGTGGCGTGCGGGTCTGATCGGGGGCTCGTTGTTCTTGCCGTTGGTCGTCTCGCTCATCTGGGTT
>JBBIJI010000103.1:0-2346 GCA_037446055.1 Nitrospiraceae bacterium | reverse complement strand
CCCCTCATTGGAGACAGTCCAAAAGGAGAACATTCTGGCAGAATGATCATCCTAAGCCAGGCGGTTCTCATGCGGCAGTCGAAGTTTACCGAGACACAGATTGTGGCCATTCTCAAGGAGGCCGATGCGGGCCGTCCCGTCAACGAGATCTGGCGGCAGTACGGCATCAGCTTGGCGACCTACTACAAGTGGAAGGCCAAGTATGGAGGGTTGGACGCCTCGGATGTGAAGCGGCTGAAGGAACTCGAACACGAGAATAGCCGACTGAAGCGGATGTACGCGGATCTCTCCTTAGAAAACCAGTCGCTGAAGGATGTCATCGCAACAAAGCTGTAAGGCCTGCTGAGCGCCGGGAGATCGTCCAGCATCTGGTGACGGCACACGATCTTCCGATTCAGCGGGCCTGTCAGGCCGTGGGACTGGGCCGGGTGACCTACTATCGGCCACGGAGGGAGAAGGCTCGTCAGGATGCACCGGTGATTGCCGCGTTGATGGACGTGGTCGCGGCCCACCCGTGCTGGGGGTTCTGGAAGTGTTCTGGGCGGCTCCGACTGGATGGGTATCCGTGGAACGCGAAACGGGTGTGGCGGATCTATTGCCAGCTCCGCTTGAATCTGCCCCGACGCACGAAGACACGGTTGCCGCTTCGTCCCCCGCAGCCCCTGACCGTTGTGCCCGCCCCCAATGCGGTCTGGGCCGTGGACTTTATGAGTGACACCTTATATGGCGGCCGCCGATTCCGGACGTTGAATGTGTTAGATGAGGGTGTGCGAGAGGGCCTGGCCATTGAGATTGATACGTCGCTGCCGGCGGAGCGGGTGATCCGGGTGCTGGAACAGGTCGTGGCCTGGCGAGGACAACCTGAGGCCCTGCGCCTCGATAACGGACCAGAATTTCTGGCGGAGTGCTTTGCCGGCTGGTGGGCGGAGCGAGGCATCGCTCTGCGATACATTCAACCGGGCAAACCGAATCAAAATGCCTTTGTGGAACGGTTCAACCGGACCTTCCGGCATGAAGTGCTGGATGCCTATGTGTTCGACTCCCTCGATCAGGTGCGAGAGATCAGTGCGCAGTGGATGCAGGAGTACAACGAAGAACGGCCTCATGATACGTTGGATGGGATACCACCCACCACGTATCGGGCGCAATTGGAGGCCAGAACTTCTCCTTTCAAAGTGTCTCGTTGACAGGGGAGCTTACACATCGCCATCGTCGCCTGCCTCGAGCCACCCCCCCCCCCTTGGGTTGGCGTGTCCGATGGCGCACGGTCGCGAACGTCGACTCGAGGGGGTTGGTCGTTCGAAGGTGGCTCCAATGCACGGCGGGGAAGTTGTAACACGTAACTAGCACGTCCTCGTCCGTGGTGAGGCATTCGACAGCCTTGGGATGCGTGGCCGAGTCTCGCTTCTTGAATTCCTCGGAGGCGTTCGTGGCGGCGGCGAGGGTCGGAGCCATGTCCATCGCGTGGATGAGTTGCGTGGCATCGGGCGGGATGCTTTTCGGCATCGTGTCCAACATGGTGGCCGTCTTGTGGTGACCCCGGTTGTCAATAGTGGACGCCATGAATGACAGTCTCACGCCGCCGACTGTTGACGGGCCCACTGTTGGGCAAACGCCGCGGGCGAGCGATTCCCGAGCCGAGAATGCCGCCGCTGCCGGTTGTAGAAGCTCTCGATGTACTCCGTGATCTCTCGCCGAGCCTGCTCACGGGTTTCGTAGCGCCGATGGTGCACCCGCTCATTTTTCAGTGTCCCCCCGAAACTCTCCATCGGCGCGTTGTCATAGCAATTGCCCTTCCGGCTCATGGAGGGAATCATGCCGAACTGCCGCAACTGATCCTGATAGTCGTGGGCACAATATTGGGAACCACGGTCGGAGTGGGGGAGCAAGCCCGGGCGTGGACGGTTCGACCCGACTGCATTCCCTAAGGCGTGGCGCACCAAATCCGTCGTCATGCGGCCCTCCATCGCATGCCCGACGACCTCACAGGTATACAGATCCTTGACCCCGGCTACATATAACCACCCTTCCCCTGTCGGGACATCGGTGATGTCGGTGAGCCAGGTCTCATTCGGGTGTGTCGCGGTGAACGTTTGCGCCAAGCGATTGTCCGCCACCGGCAGGTGATGCGCCGAATCCGTGGTGATGGTGACTCGTTGGACCGGTGTGCAGCGCAGGCCCAGTTTCTTCCGCAGCCGCTTGATACGACCGATCCCAGCTGGAACCCCCTCCTCCCGCAGTTCGGCTTGCAGCCGTTCCGGACCATACGTGTGCCGGGTGCGCACCTGGGACGCCGGGATCGCCACGTCTCACCGCGCCTTCTCCTGGGCGCGTGTCGAAGGCCGA
>JBBIJI010000102.1:0-2391 GCA_037446055.1 Nitrospiraceae bacterium | reverse complement strand
AAGCCTGTTGAGCCTCTCGGAGTTCCTCAGCCCGAGCGGCCGCGATCGACTCGACTTCCCTCATATGTTGACGTACTGCGACTCCTTCAGCTTCCAAGTCGGCCAGTCGTTTCGACCGTAAGGCCAATTCCGCTTCGAGCGCTTTCATACGTTCGCTGCGTGCAGTGAGCTCCCGCTGGGCTGAGGAGTACAGCGTTTCAGACGACATGATTTTTTGTTCAAGAATCTGCATCGCAGAGGTCTTCACCTTCAAATCGTGCGACATCGTCTCGAAGGCTTGTTCCTTGGCTCGCAGATCGGCGAGATCCTGGTGTGGGTGCTCGGTCGAATTCTTCGGGAGACCCCGCAACAACCAGCCGACCGCGACACCAATTCCCGCCGCGATGAGGAGACATCCGACCATCTGGCTCATCAGTGTGATCATACGTCTTTCCGTCCTTACATCAGTAATTCGATCCGTTCATTCTGTTGGGGGCCTGCTTGCTGTCTCCTATGGGGGAGGGGGCGTGTCGAACCATAGCCGATGGTGGTAAACGGATTCGTGAGTCCGTGACTGGTCAAATACTGTTTGACCGCTTCGGCGCGACGCCGGCTCAACTGCAAATTGTACTCAGCCTCACCCACGTTGTCGGTATGGCCCGCAATTTCTATCGGCGTGTCGGGAGCTCTTCGTAAGAGAGCGATGATTTGATCCAGCACCATGCGCCCTTTGGTCGTGATGATGGCACTCTTGGGCTCAAACTCAATCGAAGATTTCGCCAGGACTTGGTTCAGCAGCAGCTGGAGCGCGGATAGAGGAACGGCGGATGATGGTGACGTCGTCGGTGCCACCACCACCCGGTCTTCAATGCGTAAGCCAGCTCGTATCGCGGGAGCCACGGCCTGTAACACCTCAGCTTTCTCACGATGGCCCGCCACCTGACCATTGACGACCAGCGATCGTCCATCGATGATGATGGACCCTCGCTCGACCATCAAGCCTAGGATCGGCAACAGTTGCGGGACTGTGTCCACCCACACAGCCGGTTTGACCTGCTTATCGACGATAAACTGGTCGATCACGCGCATTCGCGTTTTCACAGAAAGCGCGTGGGCCTGCTCAAGAATCGTGGCTTTAGCGCGTTCATTGGGCAACGAACCGCGGAGCACCAGGCTTCCCTGTTCGAAGCTGGCGTGAAGGGTGGGGGAAGTCACGGTTGCGGTCCGTAATGGCGAGGAGAGATGCCGCGGGATGCATACCACGGCGAGAAATATCAACGCAACGACACCGCCGGTAAGAATCCCCGTACGCCTCATGAGACCAGCCCGCTGTGGATGATATGCCTATCGGGGGCGCGACGCGGCACGGTACCACATTAGACGACGTATGTACTAGGGCGAGACCGGCCAGTCAAGCCGACTGAGCAGAAGAGCGAGCAAGTTTTGCTTGCCTGTTTGGTGAGGGGCTCGTTGTAAGCGGTGCGATTATGAGAGGGCCACGCCGAACATACAGTCAGGGAGAAAGGCGGAGTCAAAAGTCAGGAGCGGTGGGGACGGTGGAGTCCGTTAAAGCCGTTCCTTGTACTTTTGGTAGTGTTGCTTCTTCGCTCCCGCGATCCAATTCTCGCGTTTAATCCGTTCGGGATCGGTCTCCAGCTTCTTGGCGATCTTCTCGATATCGTCCGGTTTCCACCGGGCGATTTGGATAAACGTGCGGGTGCCCAGCTTCTGGAGTGTGTCGGCAAAGACGGGCCCGATCCCGGAGATTTTTTTAAGATCGTCTACCGGAAGGGATGTACTCGCTTTCGGCGGGCCAGCGGGGGGCTTCGGGCCCGCTCCATTCGGGCGAGGCTGGCGCGCGGAGGCTATGGTTGACGAGGGTGGCGTCCGCAGGGTCGCGCGCAGTTCTTTGAGCCGTTTTTGCAGGCGCTCGATCTGCTCGTCTTTCTCCGGAATACATTGGACCTCTGTGCGGAGGGCCTGCCGTTCCACGTGCAGGGCCTGTAGCTCACGCTGGAGGTTCGCAATCTGGGCATCGCGTTCCTGGATCTGGCGAGCGTCGATTTGATGTTGCGCCTGGAGTTGGTCTTGGGCCGCACAGGACTCTTGGAGCTTGGTAGTCTCGACTTCGAGCTCGTGCACCGTGCGCGCGTGGGTGCGTTCCCATTCGGTGATCGTGGCCTCCTTCTCACGCAGGAGGTGAGTGAGCGGTACCAGCTCCTCGATCCGGTGGTCGCGGTCGGCGAGGGCCCGTTCTAGTTGCTGAATCATACCGCGATGGGCGGCTTCCCGATCACTCAATTCAACTTCCAGCTGATGGACGCGGTCTTGGGTCGACTCTAGCTTCTTCACCTGAGCGCGGAGTCGGTCTCGATCGGCCAGGCCCTCGTTGAGCTGGGCGATCTGTTCGCG
>JBBIJI010000101.1:0-2401 GCA_037446055.1 Nitrospiraceae bacterium | reverse complement strand
TTGGGAAGAAAGTGAATGGGACGCTCACTCAAGGCTGGCTCTACCAGAACCAGCTGTCCCGTCCGCCTGTCCGGCGGACGTTTCCATGAAATTCGGTGCCTGAATTTCTTCCGAATTCCGCCTCACCACCTCATCGCAATGTAAATTCTTCTTCCGTCTGCCCGGTTTTCTTCCTGTCGACCTCCTTTGTCCTCGTGTCCACTGCATTTCAGGTACACCCGTCCGTGCTCTTCGCGGACAGCGTCTTCTCAGCGTAGCTTTCCTCCCTGGCTCCTCACCCCTTACGTCTTACCCCTCACGTGGCCCCGATGCCCAGACTTCCGCCGGGGTCAGGCCCTGCAAATGATCATGCGGACGCTCATGGTTGTACCAACTCCGAATGTGGTGCAAGGCCGTACTCATATCGTTACCGTCCGCGAGTGATTCCCTCGCCAGTTCCCGCTTGACCGTGCCGATGAATCGCTCGACTCTCCCATTCTGCCACGGACAACCGGGTTCGATGCGTTGATGACGAATGCCCAGCAGGCGTAGTCCCCATGTAAACCAGACCGATGTGAACACCGCCTCATTGTCGGTTCGGATGAACGTGGGACGGCCATATTGTTTCACCGCTTGCACCAACTCTTGTAATAGCTGTAGCGACGACTTGTCCGAGAGGAATTGCAGCCGCAGACAGGCGCGGCTGGCATGATCGATGAGGGCGAGTGCCAGATGCGGTTGCCCGCGCCGATCCGTCTTCGTCAACAAGTCACAGCCCCAGATCCGATTGCGCGGCATCGGTCGGGGCACCCGATGCTTCAGCTTTCGGCGCGCTTCATAGATCAGATACTGGTGGCGTCGGCACAGGTCCGCAACGTAGGTCTTGCTCACCGTCATCTGTCTGCGAGATTGCCAGCGCCGATTGAAGTGATGGGCCAGCGTGCGACAGCCCGCCTGCGGCATGAGGGCTTTCAGTTTGATGACTTCATGGCGGACCCATTTCGGCTTGGGCGGGGCGAAGGCGCGACGTGACGGCGAGGTCTTCCCACAGGTGTATGGCCCTCGCCGGCGTGTTGGCCGCGTGACCTGTCGGATGAGCCATCGGATGAGTTGAAGACACCACTGGAGCCACTGCACGAGCCAGGTGCTCATCACACGTTCCTCCACGCTGATCGTATCGACAGGGTATCGGTTCTGACGAGACACCTACTGGAACAGGAGCCCTTACCGCTTCCAGTTGTCGATGAAGAGGTGGGGAATCCGTTGGAAGTGGGCGAGGTTGTTCGTGACCAATGTACGCTGGGCCTCCAGCGCCGTCGCCGCAATGAGCAGATCCGCATCGGGGAGCAGGGTGCCCTGCCGGTGAAGGTCCCCGTACAAGGTAGCCGCGCGTTCGACCACCTGATCCGTGAGCGGCAGGATGAAACTCGCCTGGCACAGCAGCCTAAATGCCGCCTCCTGGGTCCGTGCCTGCTTGGCCTTGAGCCCGCGCAACAGTTCATAGCGGGTGATGATCGAGAAGGCGAGCCACTCGTGCTCCGCAAGATAGGCCCGTGCCCGTTGCAGGACGAGTGGATGCTGTTTGAGGAGCTCAGAGAGAATATCGGTGTCGAGCAGGACGGCAGGCTGGGGCATCAGGCGGCCGGTTCGCGGAAGAAGTGCTGCCGGTCCAAGGCGATGGCCTCCACCTGCGCCACCTCCTCGGCGGTGAAGCCCTGGTAGACCTTCGCGGCCCGCTGCAGAATGTCCTCCGCATTGACGGAGGCGGCCGTCTCCACGGTGACCTGGACTTCTGCCTCGTTATCGAGCGCCAATGGCTCCAACGGCTGTAAGACTCCGTCATGGTACCGCGCTCTGATCGTCTGTCGCATGGTGGGTCCCTCCTCTGCTCTCTTTTCATTTCCCTTGATTCGGGTTCCGACGGCTCGTATTGTACCCAAACCGTATGAAAAACTCACTACCTGTTGCAGAACCACGTACCACCCTCACGCGCGATCCCCAGGGTAATCCCCTCACGATCACCCGCCCCAACGGCGCGGTCACGACGATGACCTATGATCCGAGGGGCAACCTGCTCACGAGCACCGAGCCGGCGATCGCCGCCACGACCACGTTCACGTATGAACCCACGTTCAATCAGGTCACCAGCATCACGGACCCGCTGAACCACACGACCGCCATCACCTATGACGCGCGCGGCAACCCCCTCACGATCACGGACGCCGACAACAAGGTCACGACCTTTACCTACAACGCGCAAGGTCTGTTGCTGACCAGCAAAGACGCGCTCAACCAGACGACGACGTTTACGTACGACACGCTGGGACGGCTCGTGACCACCACCGATCCCCTGAACCGCACCACGACTGTCCCGTCCGCCTGTCCGGCGGAGGTTTCAGTCACGATTCGCGACCAGATTTCA
>JBBIJI010000100.1:0-2404 GCA_037446055.1 Nitrospiraceae bacterium | reverse complement strand
GGAAGGTGTATAGCATCCGGGAGACCTACAAAGACATTGTGGAGATCGATCCGACTGCTCTGGCGATCACAAGGACATTCGACCTGAGCACGACACCCTACACGGCGTACGGGATTACGCCGGACGGCCGTTTCCTGCTGTTGCGCGGGGATACGACTCCTGCAACGGGCACAAAACTCGGAGTGCTGGACATCAGCGTTGATCCGCCGGTCCGCACCGATTTCACCGTTGCGGAGCTCAACGGCACTTCTCCCGGCTCGTTCAAATTCTCCCCTGATGGAAAACGATTCTACATTTTGGCGGGAAACGCCGCGACCGCCACGAAGAAAGACCGCCTCTTTGCCTTCGATGCGTCGACATTGAACGCGGCAACTCCGGCTCTCACCCTGGTTCGTGAAATTCCGCTGGTGGCGACCGGCGGGCATAACTTCGACGTTCTGGTGCAAGGGGCCGGTGAAGCCAAGTATGTCGTGGTGTCCAACAGCACGGACAACTCGATCTCGATCATCAACGCGACGGACAACACCGTCAAACAGACGGTGGCGGTCGGACCGACGCCCGGAGCGGTGCTGGTCTATGCTTCGGGCGCCGCGGCGGCGGGGAACCAAGCCACGGCGTCGGCAACATCAGTCGGCAGTTCCGCTGCGTCATCTGTGTTGCCTGAACGCCTCGACGACCACGGAATGCCGGAGTAACGGGCTGATAAGCGTCCGTTGCCATGAACATGAGAAGGGGGCGGGGAGTCCTGCCCCCTTGTTTTGTCCTCACAGCCAGCGCTTTTCTTGATGCTTCTGAGCATTCGGGCTATGATCTGGCCAGAATGCATTTTGAAATCATCCTGGCTCCGGAGGCCATTGTAGATTTACGAAAATTAAAGGCGAATCTCCGGACGGCCATACGGGAGGCACTCGAAACGCATCTCCGGCATGAACCGACGAAGACCAGTCGCAGCCGAATCAAACGGCTTCGTGGTCTTTCGAGACCACAGTAGCGGCTAAGGGTCGAGGAGGTACGGGTGTTTTACGACGTGTCCGGCTCGACCGTAGAGGTGTTGGCGATCGTGACCAAATCGGAGGCAGAGTCATGGCTAGCACAATTCGGAAGTCCCGATTGAAGGAAGTTCCGCTTTCCGAGGTGAAGCATGATCTGTCGCACTTACTTCGCGAGGCAGAGAAGCAAGAGATCGTGATCACCAGGCACGGCAAACCTGCCGGGATCCTGATCGGCTTCAAGTCCGAAGACGACTGGTTTGATTATCGGCTTGAGAACGACCCGCGGTTTCTTCGGCGTGTGGAGCAAGCGCGTGAGAGCTTGCGCGCGGGCCGCGGCGTAAGACTCGCAGAAGTCAAGTGACAGTGCGCCCTCACCGCGTGGCCGACTGCGACGAAAACGCCGCGTGCGAACCCAGCTTCGAACAGTCCACGGCCTACGCTGTGCGCATCGCCGCTGCTCGCTAAGTCGCGGTGCCCGCGTACTCGGTGCTCCTTGGTTGCACCGGGTGAATCGCGATTCGCGATGCAGGCTGACCCCTCCCCCTTAGTCCCACCCATAAAATCTCCGGAAGAGTCGTAGAAGGGTCTCGATCTTTGCTCCAAAAGCAGGAGTATTTCTTAAGCCGAGCATGTAGTGTGCCCTTCTCTACCCTCTCCCCCGTGGGGGAGAGGAGAAGGTGAGGGGGTTAGCTTCATGAAATCTTTAACGAACCCCTGGGACATAACACTAGAGGCTAACTACTTGATGAGTGGAACGGATCAGCTAAGAATGTGCCGCGCGCGGGTTATGCGTTCACGCATCAAAGGCGTCCTGGAAACCTTGAGAGATAAGCAATCCTGAAGAAACAAGGGAGCGGCGCCGTCACCATCTTCACGAATCAGTCATGCAAAAGGCGATGAAGGAGGCGCGGCTGAAGGCTGGGATTGTGAAACCGACGCGCTGCCACACGCTGCGCATTCGTTCGCCACCCATCTGCTTGAAGACGGCTACCCGTCTGCGTGCGGCACGCGCGGGCAGGCGACATCCGCACGGTTCAGGGACTGTTGGGCCACACCGACGTAAGGACGACATGATCTACACACACCTCGATCTATACACACGTCCTCCATCGAAGGCCAGCCGGTGTCCGCAGTCCGCTCGAGGGTTTGTGAGCCCATTCAGGCAAGGGAGTTATGCCGATCCGCCTAAGAACCCTTGATACATGATCGATAGGGTACAACTCATTGAACGAGCGTCGAATATGGCGTATTGTCCACCGCCATTGATGGCGGGTTACGCGGCTAAAAAATGGCAGGCCCGGTTCTTATGCGGATCCGCCTAAACATTGTGCGGCGTCGAAAGAAAGCAAATCACATAGCTTGCCACGTATGGCACAGCATAGTAACCTGAACACATGAAGTTCAGTGTTCGG
>JBBIJI010000099.1:0-2503 GCA_037446055.1 Nitrospiraceae bacterium | reverse complement strand
TCGACGCCGTCAGCTTCCGACGAGGTGCCAAGATCTCCCACGTCGCCATCACTCCGAGGACGGATACGTACGATCCGATCCGGATGAGATCTACGGACTCCATCGGTTTCCTCTCCTCCCGATCACATTCCGTTCACAAGGCGATCATACTCCTCTTTTGGAGAGTCAGAGGCACGAAAAGCTGAATGGATTCGGGTGGGCGGAACAGCCCGAATCAAGAGAGCCGATCGCTCGACTCTTTTCCCGAACTGTAAGCTGCCTTCCAGCAGGGTGTTGGCTCGATCCGTAAGATGCGAATGTGCCATTGAGCCCATACTCGGTCGGGAATCTGAAAGTCTTGCATTGTAGAAAGGAGGGTACATGTTGAGTATTAGGTGCCTGATGACTCTTCAATGTTCCGCTTCGATCCCGGCGCAAGCCAGGGTCGGGCTGCGATCCGATCACATTCGCGAGATCTTGAGCGAGGCCCCTCCCATCGCTTGGATGGAAGCCCATCCCGAGAATTATTTCATGGACGGAGGCATGGCGCTCTGCATGCTTGAGGCGCGTTTATGACATAAAACGTCTGTTTGTCGACGTTTCGGCTCGCTCGTGCCGCTTCGACAGGCAGTCGATTGGTTGTGGGCTGGAGGCCTTACTTCCGCTGTTCGAATTGTCCGTCCGCGTGCTTGTGTCGACGGAGCGAAAACGGTCATACTGGTGAGTGTCACGAATGAGTGTGAGGCAGGAAGGACATGAGTCTGTTTGACGAGGAGATGCGTACCCCATCGGAGGAGGATACGCAGAAGGAAGCTCGGATCGATCGGCGGACATGGCTCGTTGGTGCCGCTTCTCTTGCGGGGACCACCGCAGCGGCCTTGATCGCTCCTTCGTGGCCCCTGGCTGAGGAACGAGAGAACCCCGCTCCCACCCATGTTCCAGGCCGCGGGCCTAGTCCGTATGGGTCGCGCGCACAGGGAGAAACGACCCAGCGTCTCACCACGGCCACCCATTCACTGACGCCCCACCAATCCTTGCACGGCATCATCACGCCGTCCGCATTGCACTTCGAGCGCCATCATAACGGGGTGCCGTCCATCAATCCCGATCGACACCGACTCTTGATTCATGGACTGGTCGACCGGCCGCTCGCATTTTCGATGAACGATCTCGCGCGCTTTCCCTCCGTCACGCGCACGCTGTTCATCGAATGTTCCGGCAACTCGGGCAGAGAATGGAAAGGGCCGACCGGAAAGACGGTACAGGAAACGCATGGGTTGATGAGCACGAGCGAATGGACCGGCGTGCCGCTTGCGACTGTGTTGGCGGAAGCCGGTATCAAACCGAACGCCGCATGGGTGTTGGCCGAAGGCAGCGATGCCGCTGCCATGACCCGGAGCCTCCCGCTGGCGGAAGTGCTGAAGGACGCACTGCTCTGCTACGCGCAAAACGGCGAAGCCCTCAGGCCGGAGCAGGGATATCCGCTCCGACTCGTGATCCCAGGCTGGGAAGGGAACACCTGCATCAAATGGATCAGGCGGCTGAAGCTCGGCACTGCGCCTTTCATGACTCGCGAAGAAACGTCGCACTATACCGACCTTATGCCGGACGGCACTGCCAAACAGTTTACGTTCGTGATGGAAGCCAAATCCGTGATCACAAGCCCGTCCGGTGGCCAACGGATCGAGCCGGGCTTTGTCGAGATTCGTGGATTGGCGTGGAGTGGGCGCGGGAAGATCGTCACGGCTGAGGTCAGTACGGACGGCGGGCGCACCTGGCAGGAGGCCCAGTTACAACAACCGATTCTTTCTCAGTGTCACACGCGCTTCCGGTTTGGCTGGCGCTGGAACGGAGACGAGACGATCATCCAAAGCCGCTGCACCGATGAGACCGGGTATAACCAGTCGACCAGGACGGCTCTTGTGAAAAGCAGCGGAGTTAACTCGTTCTACCATTACAATGCGATTCACAGTTGGAAAATTGATCGACAAGGGAATGTAACCAATGTGCAGGTCTAGCTCCGCAACGTCGATCATCCTGGCACTGGGCTTGTTCCTGATGTCTGTCGGGATTTCCACCGCTGAAGAAGCTCGCTACGGTTTTGGACAGCCGGCCACCGAAGCAGACATCAAGGCATGGGATATTGACATCGCACCGAACGGAGTAGGGTTGCCACCTGGACGAGGAACGGTGCAGCAGGGTGCCAATCTTTACGTCGCGAAGTGCGCGGCCTGCCATGGATCAACAGGAACGGAGGGGCCGAAAGATCGTTTGGTCGGCGGCCAGGGTTCGCTGGCCACGGAACACCCGATCAAGACCATCGGCAGCTACTGGCCCTATGCCACAACGTTGTATGACTACATCTTCCGCGCCATGCCTTTCACCGCGCCGCAATCGCTCACACCGAACGAAGTCTATAGCCTTGTCGCCTGGCTGCTGCACCAAAACGGCATCATCCCCAAGGATGCGGTGATGGACGCCCGGACGCTTCCAGCCGTGAAGATGCCTAATCGCGAGGGCTTCG
>JBBIJI010000098.1:0-2627 GCA_037446055.1 Nitrospiraceae bacterium | reverse complement strand
CGTTGCTCACGCAAGGCCGCGTGCTGGTCACGAACTGGCATGTGTTCGAGCCCCAAGCCGTTCAAACCGGCGGCGTCGGGGCGCGGGTGACCAAAGCCGGGGTTGAAGTGCGCACGAAAGAGACCATTACCATCGGGCCTAAAACCACCACGGCCCGCGGGACTCGCTATCTGACCTTGGAAGATTTCGAGCGGCAGGTGGCGGCCGGGATGTTGACGGTGCTCGGAGAAGAACGAGAGAAGGACGGAACACTGAAGAAGATCACGGTTGAATCGCGGCGCTATGTTGAAAGTGACACCGCGCTCGTCAACCGCATTCTTGGCCGCGAGGTCGGCGGGAAGCAGAACATCTTGGTCATGAATGACGAAGCGCACCATGCGTATCGCATCGTGCGGGAAGAGCGAGACGAGGAAGAAGAGGATCTCTTCGGGGAGGACGAAGAAGCCGAGGACTTCTTCAAGGAAGCCACGGTCTGGGTCGACGGCCTGGATCGCATTCAGAAACTCCGGGGCATCAATTTCTGTCTCGATCTTTCGGCCACGCCGTATTTTCTCGGGCGCGTCGGCCAGGAGACGAACCGGCCGTTTCCCTGGGTGGTGAGCGACTTCGGACTGATCGATGCAATCGAGTCAGGGCTGGTCAAAATTCCCCAGCTTGCCGTTCGTGATACGACGGGGAAGGAGATTCCCGGCTACTTCAACATCTGGCACTGGATTCTTCCCCAACTCACTCCGGCTGAACGAGGCGGAAAGAAAGCCAATCCCAAACCCGAGGCCATCTTGAAGTACGCGCACCATCCGATCGCGATGTTGGGCGGGCTGTGGGAGAAGGAACGAGAAGGGTGGGCGACTCATCGCGACGATCCCCGGCCGCCTGTCTTCATTCTGGTCTGCAAGAACACGCAGATCGCCAAGGTGCTCTACGAGTGGCTGGCGGAAGATAAGGCCCCGACCGGCATTCCACCGGTGAAGATCGAAGGGTTCAAAAACAACGGCCTGCAGAACACGATCCGGGTGGATTCCAAGGTCGTCCATGAGTCGGATTCCGGCCAAGCGAAGAACGACGAAGTTCGGTGGATGCGATTCATGCTGGATACGGTAGGAAAGACGGCGTGGCCGACAGATCGGGTCGGCCGGCCGATTTATCCGGGAGGCTTCAAGGAATTGGCTGAGAAGCTGGGGCGTCCCGATCATCCGCCCGGTCGCGATGTCCGGTGCATTGTCAGCGTGGGCATGCTGACAGAAGGATGGGACTGCAACACGGTGACGCACATCATCGGGCTTCGCCCCTTTATGTCCCAGTTGCTCTGCGAACAGGTGGTGGGGCGGGGATTGCGGCGAGCCAATTATGAAGTCGGCCCCGATGGGAAGCTGACCGAGGAAGTCGCGAAGGTGTTCGGCGTGCCCTTCGAAGTGATCCCGTTCAAGGCGAACCCTCAAGGCCAGCCGCAACCTCGTGTGAAGCGGTACCATGTGCACGCCATTCCGACGAAGGCACAATTCGAGATTCAGTTTCCTCGTGTCGAAGGCTACACCCAGGCGATTCGCAACAAGGTGATGGTGGATTGGGACCGGGTTCCTCCTCTGGTGCTGGAGCCCGGACGCATTCCGCCGGAGGTCGAAGTGAAGGGGCTCCATAGCACGCTGCGAGGACGGTTGACCCTGGCTGGTCCAGGCCGCAGGGAAACTGTCTCGCTGGACGAGCTGCGAGCCAAGCTTCGGATGCAGGAGGTCGTGTTCGATCTCGCCTCCGCGCTGACTCGGGATTACGCATCACAGAGCACCTGTACGGTTCCACCGCACCGATTGTTCCCCCAGTTGGTTGCCATCGTGAGTCAGTTTGTGAATGACAAAGTCGAGGCTCCCCCGCCGACATCCAAGAAAGATGTCCTGCTCTCTCCCTACTATGGCTGGGCGATAGAGCGCCTTCTTCCGAACATCCGTGGCGATACTGGTTACGGCGAAGCACCCGAAGTGCCTCGCTACGAAGCGACGCGTGGCCCAGGCTCGACGGCTGAGGTGGATTTCTGGACGAGCCGGGAGGTGCGGGAAGTCGTGAAAAGCCATCTCAACTATGCGGTCGCCGACACCAAACAATGGGAACAATCTGCCGCCTATTACTTGGACAAGAGCCAAGCGGTCGATGCGTTTGTCAAGAATTCAGGACTCGGGTTTGCCATTCCGTACCTCCACAATGGGCAGATGCACGACTACGTGCCGGACTTTCTTGTTCGACTGAAGACCGAACCGGCGAGCTACCTGATCTTGGAAACCAAAGGGTACGATCCGCTGGAGGACGTGAAGCGCGCGGCGGCTGAACGATGGGTTTCGGCGGTGAATGTGGACGGGACCTACGGGAAGTGGCGGTATGCCGTGGCAAAGAAAGTGTCGGATGTTCCTAATCTGCTTCAATAATACTGCCGTTACTCTTCTCCTTTCTCTCCCCCTTCCCACAACTTCACCGTCCGATCCCATGACGCGCTGGCGAGGCGTTTGCCGTCGGGGGAAAAGGCTACACCTCGGACCCCTCCACTATGGCCTTTGAGAGTCCGAAAGTTTCGCCCCGTAGACAAATCCCAAAACTTGATGGTCTGGTCGTCGCTCGCGCTGACCAAGACTTTTCCATCC
>JBBIJI010000097.1:0-2662 GCA_037446055.1 Nitrospiraceae bacterium | reverse complement strand
CGCGTCGACTGGATATACGGGGCTCCCACATGTCCATGGCGATGGCCTCACTCCCCTCCCGTTGCGCCGGGGTCAGCGTCGCCCAGAACCCATCGAGGCTTTCTTGTTTCCGGTCATCGGCCAGATACCGCACGCGGCTGCGATCCAGATCGGCCACCACCGTCAGGGAGCGGTGCCCCTTGGCGATGGCTTTCTCATCGACGCCGAGGTGAGGGACGAGGTCATGGGGACGCCGACTCAGCCCGCGGGCGACCGCCCGCTCCTTGATCCC
This sequence comes from Nitrospiraceae bacterium, assembly GCA_037446055.1. Classification (GTDB taxonomy): domain Bacteria; phylum Nitrospirota; class Nitrospiria; order Nitrospirales; family Nitrospiraceae; genus JBBIJI01. The sequence continues at coordinate 2,391 of JBBIJI010000097.1, read as the reverse complement.
CCAAGCCGCATCCCAGGTGATGCGCAACAGCCCGGCCGCGCCTGTGACCGAGCACTCCCGGAGCAGATCGATGGCCAGGCGCTCGACCCAGGCCGTGAACTGGCTGCCGGGTTCGGCCCACGGGCCCGCGATCTGTTTGACCCCGGGGGTGGGGCAGCTCACCCGAGGGATGTCTGCCTGAATCCACGTCGTGAACTGACAGGGGTCCAGATGCCGCCACCGGCGGCGTTTCCGATCGTAACCCGGGACGCGCTCTTGACACTCGGGGCAGGGATACGGTCCCGGGCCCGCATCCACGGTGAGCTCACCTGCTGCCCGTTCACATCCAGTTCCACATTGACCACGGTCCAGGGGGCCTGCAGCCCCAGCACCGCTTGATAGAGTTCGAAGTCACGCATCGCTCGGCGCCTCCTTTCGGGGCCCCGAGCATAGCGCAAGAGGAAGCAGTTACCCACACAATTTCCTGAAGAGCCTATTTCTTATTGATGGGCCCATCGTGCTTCCGAAATTCTGACAGCAACAAGCAACACTCTAGAACGTTTCACCCTGGAGAATGGGCCGGCGATGAAACGCTCACGCGACGTGCCCCACATGACGCCAACCGTTGTCGCTTACCTTACTGATCCCGACGGACATTGAACCATCACCCGAAAGGTGGAATTGTTCTCACTCCGATCGGGGAGGGCGTATCGGGCACCAACTTCGCTCCTCTGCTGAGGCCTCAGTGATCAGCGAGTGAGTCGTCATATGGTGTTCGTGTCCGGCGAGTTGAGAAGGCAAGTGTGCAGGGGAATAGGCGCCCCTGCCGGGGCGCCAGGGCCCAGGGTCAAACCGGCGCTTACTTGAGCGTGGGATGCCGCTTGAACCTCTGTCCGCGTTCCCAATTTTTCACCAGCGCCCGCAGGCCATTCGGCTTACCGGGGAAGCCAAGCCGCCGCAAACGCCGAATGAGCGGGGTATCCTTCTTCATGCTGTCTTGTCGCTTCATGGCTCATCTCTCCTGACCCAACCTGTTCACGCCCCCATTTGCCGCGTCGTTGCCGCGCCAGAGCCTCTTGGGCGACTTCGGGCCTACGGAGCGTTCTCCTTGCCTTGGGCCTCGCCGGATCTTACTCCACGACCCACAGCGTGTAGCCGGACGCGTCGCGCACTAAGTGATCGATCACGCCGCCGGTGAAGAACCGTTTCATCCCGTTCAAGCTGCGGCGGCTCACCACGATCGTGTCGTAGCACCCGGTCCGCGCTTCGTCGAGTATCGTGTGGGCAATATCGTCCTCATGGCCGAACCTCAGCGTGACACGGTCAAGAGGAAAGCCGGTCTTCTCCAACAGTTCCAGCGCGTTGACCAAAATCGGGTACTCGGCCGCGGTTTCCGAGCGGATCCACTTCTCCTGCTCTTGCTGCAACTCCCTGGCCAGGCGAGCTTCTTCTGCGGGATCTTCGGATCCGCCATGTTCCAGGAGTTCGCGCGGCATCGGCTTCAGCACGTGAAACAACGTGATCTCCACGTCGGGAGCGTCGCGCAGCAAAGTGCCCACATAGCGCAACGCGCGGGCGGAGTGCCCGGCGTCATCGACGGCGATCAAGATTTTCCGGAGGAGCGTCGCCTGGCGAAGAATCGTCGTGGGGACAGGATACGGCATCATACGTCACCAGACCTCTGAGGGTGAACGATGGAACTCCGCCACCACCGGAAAGACGAGCGCGGCAAAGTCCTGGTAGCGCATACGGATCGCTTCCGAATGGGTCCCGGCCTGGAAGAGGATCTGCTCATCTTCGGTGAGCGACTGATCCACATAGACCGGGAGCCCGTAGAGGATCCCGAACGGCGGCATCGCGCCCACCTCGCAGTCGGGGAACAGGCCTTTGAACTCGTCCTCGGTCGCGAGTCGCACACGGCGGGTGAGAAAGACCTCTCGAAGGCGATGAAGATCGATCTGCCAACTCGCCGGCAACACCGCCATCACGAACCGCTCCTCCACCTTCATGATGACGACCTTGGCCATCTCCTTTTCCGGCGTATGGAGCGTCTGAGCGATATCAACGGCACGAAAGGCTTCCGGGTGGGGCAACACATCGTAATGAACGCGTTCACGATCGAGAAAGGCTTTGAGCGTTCGTGACATGGACATGGCCGCACCTCCTGGACGATCGGATTGAAGAGAGAAGGCATTGGACGCGACGAACTCGCGCGACGAAAGCCTATCGCCTTTTTGTATCCTGTTCAATGGCCTGGAAAACCCGGGCAGGACCGGCTCCGGCGCAGCCGGACTTCGGCGAACTCCCCTCGACATGCTCGAGGCCTGAGCTTGTCATTCGATTCCGCTCATGACCCTCAGCCTGTCGAAAGATCGAAGGCGGTCGAGCCGTTCCTGTGCCCTCATGCGACCG
>JBBIJI010000096.1:0-3053 GCA_037446055.1 Nitrospiraceae bacterium | reverse complement strand
CACCGTGTTGGAAGCCGAGCGCCTCTTCTGGGCCGTCCGCACCCGCGTCGTCAGCACGTCCCAGAAACTCAACGCTGAGCAGATCCCGACCTATGACCCCATCCACATGGCCGGCCACGAGAGTCTGGGGGATTTCATTTTCGTCCCGCAAGGGTCCTAGCCCACATCATTCATGAGCGCTTCTGCTGCAATCGCGGATCCGCTGTTGCGTCAAACTGGCATGCGACTTAAAGGCATGCCAGTTGGCGGGCTCGCCCCTCGCGGCCTCCACGTACTGACTACCCGTTGCACGAAGCCTGGCAACAGGTCCCCGGTACGCCTCAGCCGCTCGGGGCTCCGCATGGGGGCGTCCATTGCTCTGCGAGGTGCATTGGGTCCAACGCTTGGCGTCTCGCCGGTTTCGTCACGAACCGTCATCCCTACTGTCCGACAGGTTGCTGGGCCATCAGCATGAAAACAAGAACTGGCGTAGAGGTTATGACATCTCCCCCCCTGTTAACGATTGGAACGGCCACCGGCCACTCCGGCAGGCTTCCTGGTCATCACCAGGAGGAGATTCTATGAATCGGGCCCCCTTTCCGTTGGTCGACGGTCGAGGTATGAAGGCCCGACTGTCACAGGTGAGTGATCACCACCAACGAAATGGGGCGGAGGATGTTGTCCGTCGGCGTGGATGTCAGTGGCAAGAGTCTGGTAGCCTATGTGGTCAATGAACGGAAGCAGCGCGTCTTTGAGGGGGAGCAACCCGCCTCGCGGGCGGGACTCTGCGCGCTGGTGCGACAGATGGGCGTCGGCCCCAAGCTGGTCGCCTTCGAGCGAGGAACCAGCTGATGGATCGCAGAGCCGCTGAAGAAGCTGGCGACGGGGAAAGAAGATTGCGCTCGTGGCCTTGGCCCGGAAGCTCCTGACCACGGCCTATGGCGTACTGAAGTCGGGGCAGCCGTATGATCCGCGAAAGCTGCAGCCTGCGTAAGGAGGGCCTGTGTCAGCGCATCGTCTGGCTAGGTTGTCTCACCAGGATCGACAGGCACAGACAGTGAGCCCGCATGTGCCTTGAGGCACCCACCTCATCTTGGAGATTGGGAGGCTGTCTTTGCACCGGAAAGTTGGGCCTGCCTGTCGGCAGACAGGCGACCCGAGCCTGCATGGGAGGTTAACGGTCCATCTATGTCAAGCGGGCTTTGTGTCACCAGTCGACAAGCGCCCTATTCAAGGGAGGGGGAAGATGGCGTGGCAGTTTCTGGGTCTAGTCGTCGGGTTTTGGAGTCTGGCCGGGTGCCTATCCCCGCTGGCAATGCATCGGGCGGTGATCGAGTATGATCGCACTGTCAATCAGGTCGAGGCGGAGATGCTGTTGTTAAATATCGCGCGGGCGAAGCAGGGGCAGCCGCTTCACTTCACGGCCATCTCGAACGTGGCCGCGACGTTCGACTTCAGGACCAACGGCGGCGTGGGCGGTCAGGTGTTCGAGAGCAGCGGTCCGGTCTTTGCGAAAAACTTTTATACGCTCAACTTCGGCGCCAGCGTCGCGGAAAATCCGACCGTCAGTATCATCCCGGTCCAAGGCGAAGACTTTACCAAACGTATCTTGACGCCGATGGACGAAACGAAATTCGACTTTTTGGTCAGTCAGGGCGTCGAACCGGCCATCGTGCTGAGACTGATGGCGCGCGGGCTTGCCATCGAATCCGATGGCAAACGGATGTTCTATCTGAACATGCCGCATCGGAGGGAGGAATATCGCGAATTCCGGCGACGTGTCCTTCATTTATCGGCCCTGAATCTGTCTCGTGCGCTCCACATCGGACCCGTCACGTTCGAGGAGTCGTGGCCGTTGCCCCTCGACCATCCGATGACCGGCCAGGCGCTCGACAAGGGTTACCAGTGGGTTCGGGAAGGGGAAGGGACCGTGCGTTTGTCGAGGCAGGTCGTGGGAAGATTGGCCATCACGAATTACGATCCTGGGTCATTAGCGAACGAGGAGCGGCGACAACTCCAGAAGGAGGCCGAGCGGTATCCCCGCAACTATGTCCTGGTGGATATTCGACCAGGCTATCCCGGCGGGGAGTATCCTTGGCATGGCCAAATCAAGCTCCGTAGCTTCAACGCGATGCTGGGATTCCTCGCGCGCGGGATCGCGGACGAGCCAGAATTCGACGTGGAGCCGGATCCACGCAGCGGCCCGGTCCTGCGCAATCCAACCAGAACCCTTGCGATCATGGAATCCTCAAGCCGCCCGCCGGATGCCGTGTTTGCCGCCGAACTCGGAGGGCGCTGGTATGCTATCGACAGCGGGCTGGAAAGCGACGGGGAAGCTCGAGGCTGGAATCGCGAGGCGTTCGAGTTGTTGAGTCAGCTCTATCAGATGACCGTCACGGATGTGGCGAGAGTGCCAACCCTGCCGATCACGATCGCGAAGTAAGAGAGATGGGTGAGACCGCTTAGTGCTTGTTGCTAAGACGCAGGACGGCGATGGACCGGGCTTCCAGCTCGTACTGTTCTCCCCATCGGATGGAAGTGACGGGTTTTTCGGTGCCGGCCTGAACGGAGGTATCGAGGATGGGTTGCCAGCGCAGTCCACGTTTATGAGCGGGGAAAGTGAAAGGCAGCGGTTCATGATGGGCGTTCAATAGGATCAGCAGCGTGTCGTCGGCGATTGGACGCCCCTTTTCGTCGGTCTCGGCGATCGCGTCCCCGGCCAGTCTCAGCGCAAGCGACTTCGCATCACCAGCATTCCAGTTTTCATCGGTCATTTACTTACCGCCCGTCCGGAACTACGAGAGATCTTTCACCCCTGAGCCTAGGATGTGCCGTCTCCGGAAACACCGGCGGCGCCTGAGCACCGGATGTCGTTTCCGAAACGCGATCAGACTGCGCACGAAATTCAAGAACCCGCGATTGACGGGATCGAGCTTCCAATCGAACCAGCTGATGTCGTTGTCCTGGCAATACGCATTATTGTTGACCTTCTGCGTCCACCCGATTTCGTCGCCCCCGCGAAGAGATCGCGGCATTGCTGGGTATCCCCGTGAACACGGTCAAGACACGCGTGT
>JBBIJI010000095.1:0-3115 GCA_037446055.1 Nitrospiraceae bacterium | reverse complement strand
CTAGCTTCTCGCTTGCCCCTCAAGCCGTTGCGGAAGCAGAGGCAGTTCGATCGCCACATCCAACCCGCCGACCGGACGATTGGTGATCAGAAGTTTCCCGTTCCAATGTTCCACGATCGAACGAACGATCGCAGAGCCCAGTCCGAACGACGACGTTCCTGCATGCGCCACGTCAATCCTTCGCGAACGATCCTTGCCGTATCGCTCAATCGCCTCGGCCGACATGCCTGGTCCGTCGTCGCCCACCGCCAAACGGATTCCCTTCAGCGTGCTGTGAAGGGACACGCGGACCGTCTGACGCGCGTACTTCTCCGCATTATCGAGCAGATTACAGAGCAGTCTCGTAAACCGCACCTGATCCAGCTCCACCACCAGGCCGCCGTCCTGAATATCCAGTTCCCAGTGCACCTGTGGATGGGGGGACGCCAGTCGGCGTTGAGCCAGAAGACTGCGAGTCCGCTCCGCCAGATCGACGGGCTCCTTGGATTCGGCACGGGCGCCGAGTTCGGATATGAAGAAGAGGTCTTCAACCAGCCGCCCGAGATAGAGCGCTTCCGCGTGGGCCACCTGCACCAGATGCATACGGTCCTTCTCATCCAACCCGTGCGCATGCGTTAAGGTCTCCGTGGCGGTCCGTAGCGAGGTGAGCGGGGTCCGAATATCGTGCGCCAAGTGGCGAAGCACCTCGCTTCTGGCCTCCTCCGCCTTCGTCAGTTGCCGAACCAACTCCTCAATCCGGTCGGCCATGGCGTTAAAGTCCAGCGAGAGTCCGGAGATTTCGTCCAGTTTTCCGGTAAGTAGCCGCCGGTTGAGTTCGCCCTGCGCAATCGCCTGCATGACGGCCCGCGCCTCGCACGACCGATGCCTGAGCACGGTCATGACGATCGCCCACACGGCGAGACACAGGACAGAGGTGAGGACAAAGACGAGCACGACGAGGGACCTCATCCACCGCAGCATGGGCCCCCGGCGCATATTCTGCACAACGAACGTATCGGCCGGATGGCCCGGCATCGGCAACAGAAAGAGATCCGCACCTATGCTCCATTGTTCCATCTTGGCCTCGAAGGGATGCGGCGCGCTTCGATCCACCTCCGGAAGCAGACGAGCGGCCTGCTTGGGCAGCGGAGCATGGGAACTGGACGCGAGCACCGTGCCGTTCGACGATACAATCCAGACCCTTCCGAGGAAACCCGATCCATCCGTTGGAAGAGGACCGATCCGCTGCAAATTTTCCGCATACTGCCCGTTCATGGCGATGACCCGCGCGCTACGTTCCACAAAACGGAGATACAACGTATGACTGTCTCGATAGAGAAGCAGCTCCGTCGACACGACGAACAGCACGCTCACCAGAAAGGACGCGGCCAGCGAGACGATCAGGGGTTTGAGCCAGCCCCGCATCATGCCGATTCCATCCTATAACCCTGGCCATAGACGGAGGCGATGCGGATGCGATCGGCCCCGATGGTGTTCAACTTTTTTCGCAGATGGCTGATGTGAGAATCCAGGGTGCGGTCGTTCGTCTCGCCGGCATCGTCGACCGCGTTCAGCAGCGTCGCTCGATGGACCACGTCACCGGCTCGCTCGATGAGCAAGGCCAAGATCGTAAATTCCTTGGTCGCGAGGGGCAGAATCTGGTCGCAGAACTGAACGGTATGCGCGGCCCGGTCGAGCAGCAAGCCCTCGAAACGGGCGAGCTTCTTCTGTGCGACACCCCGCCCCAGCAGTCGTTGTATGCGGGCGTACAGCTCATCCAATCCGAACGGCTTCCTGACGAAGTCGTCCGCTCCCTTCGCAAACGAAGCCACGGCCGTTCGTTCCTGCGTCATGGCCGTCAGCACAATAATCGGCTTGAGGGCGTCCTGTTGCCGGATCCGCTCACAGAGTTGGCCTCCACTCATGCTGGGGAGTCCGAGGTCGATGAGAAACAGATCGAATTGCCCCCAATCCTGAGCCGCCAAGAACTCCTCAGCGCTGGCAAAGCAGGAGAAATCCAGCCGTTTGGCCTTCAGCCCGATCTGCAACGTACTGCGAATGTGGGGATCGTCTTCAATGAGGGCGATGCGGGCCATGCCTATACCTAGCGCATTATTCCTGAATTTTCCACCGTTTCGCATTCCACAATGTTTCAAGGTTTGTCCTGTATCCTGGCTATGAGTGGCCTGTAACACCGCGTCCTCCGTGGCCAAGAATCACAAAGGGGAAGGCAGCATGAGCATGTTGAAAAAATTATGGGACGACAGTCACGCAGGATGGCCCATCCTTGCTGCGGCGGCCCTCCTCTTCGCGGGAGGCATCATCTCCGGCTGTGCCGAAGACAGCGGCGCGCCCAATCAAAGCAGCGAGCCGGCCACCTCTCCCCCCACACTCGCCGTTCGCATCCAGGCGGCGCAATCGACATCGCAGGCCGAGGCATTGTGCACGGCGATCTCGCCCTTCTATTGGGAGATTGGAGACGGCAATGGAATGCTCGTCGGAGGAACGATCGGCGGTTCGACACCGGACGCCGACACCGCCCTCCCCGTCGCTTCCGCGACAAAAATGCTGTTCGGCGCCTACCTTCTCGAACGAACCGGTGGCACCCTCACCGCCGCCGACATCAAGGCCTTGACCCTGAAAACCGGCTACACAAGCTTCAATCCTCTCTCGTGCGGGGGCTCGTTGACCGTCTTAGGTTGTTTCAACACCGGAACCAACTCCGTTTATACCGCTGCCAACGACGGCCTATTTTTCTACGGCGGTGGACACTTTCAAAAACACGCGGTCGATCTTGGGATGGGCTCTTTAGATACGATCGCGCTGGAAGCCGAATTCAAGAACCACCTCGGCAGCGACGTGGATCTCTCATTCTCGACGCCTCAGCTGGCCGGCGGCGTGTCGATCTCGCCGTCGGGTTATGCGCTGTTCCTGAGAAAGTTGGTCAATCGGACGTTGCGGCTGGGAGCCAGGCTGGGCGAAGGCGCTGCCTGCACGCTGCCGGCGGCCTGTACGACAGCCGTTTCGAGTCCCGTTCCTGAAGCCTGGCATTATGCCTATGGCCATTGGGTTGAAGATGATCCCACGACAGGAGACGGAGCTTTCAGTAGCCCGGGACTTTTCGGATTTTATCCCT
>JBBIJI010000094.1:0-3538 GCA_037446055.1 Nitrospiraceae bacterium | reverse complement strand
TTTTTCTCACAAGCACGACCTAAACCCTGGGGTCACTTCTTGACAAGTCATCACAATTCGGCATGAGCCTCATTATTTACCCACTCCAATCTGCATAGAGCCTGTTTTTTGGACTGGACGGAATCCGGCCCGCCGCCTTGGATCTTGCCTCGCGGCGCCGCCATATCGGCAACACCGGCCAGAGAGTCTTGAACCTTCACGCTAAAGAGAATGCCCGACATGGCCTGGGCTGCAACCGATACGACGGTGCCGTCATCGATTTCCTGCCTTCGAAATGGTTGTGCAACAACTTGTCAGCGCACAGCATAGCTCACGACGTAATCCGTGCCTCGGAATTCTGCGTGAAGGATTTGGACTTGGGCTGGGCTCATGGGATTGATACCGGCCTGGCTCAACAGTTCGGCGCGCACGTATTGGAAGACCTGCTGGTCGAACTGGCCGCGGGTCTGAGGTTGCAGAAGCACTTCCCGGATTCCGTTCTCGAGCGCCGGCTGGATCTGTTTGAAGTACTCCGCTGAAACTTTGCAGATATTGACCGGAAAAATGATGTCGAAGAAATGGGTGCACTTGTCCGCTTCCTTCACACCCCCCGTCACGGCGATGCGGATCGACTGGAAGGTGGGAAACCCCCGCTGGTCGAGCGTCGGCAGCACGAAGATATCGACGAGCACTTTCTCGGCGACGAGATCGGCGAGCGCGCTATCGCCTTCGCCGGAATAGTCCTTATAATAGGTCTTGAACTGAAGGCTGGGGATCACGAACTGGTACCGAAGCTCGGCTCCTTCCGGCGTGACGATGGGGGGATTCGATACCCCCGTGAGATGCACGTAGGACTTCTGTCCGTTGCCTGCCTCATGCGTGTATTTTTCCAGCGCGATGCGGCCTGCCAGTCCCCGGCCCAACATGAAATTGGTGTCGAACGGGCTCCGCATGTTGCCGATCTGCACAAACGCCTTGGTCGGATCACCCATGATGGCAGCGAAGGGGATCACCTTCGTCAGCGAGCCCGGAGGGCCTCCGCCCTGTGGAACGGCGGACATACCGGGCGCGGCCGGGGCTTGACCGAAGGGGGCTGGCTGGGTCTGTGGAGCCGGCGCCGGCTGCGGCTGTCGCGGCGGAAACACCTGCGCCTGTGCCAGCGTCGCTGCCAGCGCCAGGCTTATCAGCCCGCCCGGCAGTCCTGTTCCGATCTTGATGCCCATGTTCCGTACGTTCCTTTCCGTTTACTCATGCTTGAACCAGCGCGTCACAGTGACATCCTGCCCCGGTTGGGCCGCGGCATACGATAAGGGCGTCACCTGGAGGGTCGTTCCCGTGTCATCCTGTATCTTCACGATGCCGCGCGACGTCACGGACCCGACTCCGCGTGGGATCACGGGCGGCTCTTCGACTCTCGCGACGATCTTGACCTCGGGCCGCTTTTCGGCCGCCAACTGCGCGAAGCTTTCCTCCAAGTCCGTACGGCGATTGGCCGATGCCACGATGAAAAACGATTCGATCCCCTTGACCTGGTCCAGCGTATACCAATGACCGTCTTCGGGAAACGCATACTCCTGATCCTTCTTGAGGGGGTTCGCGGCCTTGCTTCCCGTCGTCGGGAACACCGGCTCAGCCCATCCCGATCCATCGATAGCCGTGATATACACATAGCAATCGCAGTTGGTCCGAACGACGATCTTGAACCGGTCGCCTGCCTCCTTGTTCGCGCCGCCGTCCTTCAGCACTTCGCCGTCGTTCATGAGGACGACTTCCTTCCCCTTCGAGGTCAGTTTCTGACGGATCATCGCGACATCCACGGCCACCGGTTCCGCCCCGACCGAGCGGGGATAGATGCCGGCCGAGCCATAGGGTTGCTGCCCGCTGTACGGTTGCCCGGCGGAGCCGTAAGCGCCATACGCTTGAGACGGATTCGGCGTCCTGTAGGGAGACGACGTTCCATAGCCGCCGGCCGACGGGTGTTGTCCGTAATCCGGCTGCGGCTGGCCATATGACTGCGCGGATGCGCCAGTCCCGTATGGATTGTTAGGATCGTAGCCCTGTTGCCCCGGCTGGATGCCGCCGTAGGGACTCTGCGATCCGTACGGTTGGGGTGCGGAGCCGTAGGGGCTCGATTGTTGCGCGCCCAAAGACGGTGTTCCGAATTGGCTCGGCGTTCCGTAGGGCGTGGACGCAGCGGCTGGACTCTGACCGCCGTACGGAGGAACGCTGATAGAGCCATAAGGATTTGCCGGCTGACCATACGGAAAAGGGGTCCCATAGGGAGCGGGAGCGGCCTGCTGCCCATAGGGACTTTGCTGTCCGTAGGGAACAGTAGGTTGGCCATATGGATTATTGGGGTCAAAGGGGGCAGCGCCTGGCTGTCCCGGATAGGCTTGCGCGGTCCCATAGGGGTTGGGGGGCGCTCCCGGATACGCCGTGGACCCTGGATAAGTCTGTGGTGCGCCTCCATAAGGGTTGTTCGGGTCGTAGAAACCAGGCTGTCCCGGAACGGCCTGCTGACCCGGATACTGTGGGGGTGCCATTCCGGGCTGTCCGGGACCGATCGGCTGACCCGGAAACCCCGGTTGACCCGGCATGCCGGGTCCGCCCATTGCCATCGGGGGAAGCCCTTGCATATAGGGACTGGCCAGCCGATTCACCAGATTGCTGAGATTGTCGCGATGCTTGGATCCATAATTTTGGAGGCTCGTCTGCAAGAGATTTCGCGCAAATTCGAAGGCCACCGGGACAAGGAAGGGAGCCGCAGCGCACGAAGTCAACAGCAAGATCCATAGCAACGCCATCGTAGTCCCGGACGGGACCATTCGCGCTCTCCAGCGACCCGCACGGATGTCCATCGGCGACCTCCCTTGCTCTTGGTCCGTTGGTCGAGCCAGGACGGCCAAAGGTTCACGCATTGTAGTCCCGCTCTACGACCCGGTCAATCAAACGGCTCCTCCTCTATTGTGGGGGTCGAACAAATGTGCTACAGCAGTGGCGCGCAGGCGGCCAGCCGGAGCGCACGATTGAACGGCAGCGGGCATGGACACGACTTACTCACCGGATGAACGCGATTCCACGCTCATGACCGCCGTCGCCGCAGGAGACGGATCCGCCTTCGAACGCTTATACCGGCTTTACGAACGGCGCGTCTTTCAATACGTCTCGACCCTCGTTTACGACACGACTCTCGCCGAAGATATTACGGGGGATGCAATGATGGCCGTATGGAAGGACGCCGGCACCTTTTCCGGCACGTCCCGCGTGTCGACATGGATTTTCGGCATCGCACGCCACAAAGCGCTGGATGCCATCCGTCGCACAGGACGGCATCAACGTGACATCGGCCTGGAGGAAGCCGCCGACCTGCCCGCGTCTCAAGATTGTCCGACGGACAGGGTCTATCGCAAACAAACCGCTGCCGTGATGCAGCAGGGGTTGAGCAAGCTGAGCCGCGAACATCAGGAAGTGCTGCGACTCGTCTTCTATGAAGAGTTGCCCTATGAAGAGATCGCGGCATTGCTGGGTATCCCCGTGAACACGGTCAAGACACGCGTGT
>JBBIJI010000093.1:0-3605 GCA_037446055.1 Nitrospiraceae bacterium | reverse complement strand
ACGAACGGGGCAGTGCTCCAAGGCCGATAGGAGTTGGCGCTTGTGAGATTCCGACAGCGGGCCGTGACATACTACGCGGTATTCGAACAGCGGGCCGTCCGGATTGGTTCGGTTGAGCGAGACAGCGACGGACACACTGGCAAGCGAAATGCCATGTTTCTCGGCGTACATGCGGAGGGTCATGTTCATGCAAGTGGCCAAAGCGGCCTCCAGCAGTTCGTGAGGACGGAATCCACCGTTTCCGCCTCCCTTCTCAGGGGTCGTGTCGGCGGTGGACACGTGCGTCCCGTTTGTAAACTCCACCTGAAATTTCGCCGTCTGACTTTCTGTGTGGATCATGGCGGGATCTCAATGAAGGGCTTAACGATCCGGTTCAGCGACGGGGGCCCGAGGCGACTGCCGGCTTTACCGGCTGGTTGACGAACTGCTGCGTTGCACCGCAGGCGGAATCTCTTCCGTTGCCGTGACCATTCCCTGATCAATGGTTTCCTGAAGGCGCCGGACTTCTTCGAGGATGCGCGCGAAGCGGCGCCCGAAGGGGGTGAGCCGATACTCGACCTCGATGGGGGGTTTCTCGCCGAAGACCGTGCGCTCAACGATCCGGAAGCGGAGCATTTTGCGGAGGCGCTCGTTCATGACTTTGGACGAGAGTCCCGGGCAACTCCGCAGCAGGGCACTCGGGCGGTGACACCCCTCAGCGATGCGATCCAGCAGGTGCACCGACCACTTGCACCCCACAATGTTCTCGACCATTGAGGCGACTGAAACGGTCCGGGGTTTCCGGGGCGTCGACACTGACCGACTGGAGGAAGAAGAGGGTTCCATAACGTGACTACGTTACCAAGAAGTACATTCTTGAGTCCAATCCGCCCGCACTGTATTGTCCCACCCGGCGCGCGCGCATGCGCGCCGCGGTTACAATCGAACGGTCTAACAAAAGGAGGTTCTGCGATGCTGCATCGTGTCGCTGGATGGAGTCTGTGGACCATTGCATTCATGGCGCTGGGCTGGTGGATGCAGCCGGCAACAGGCTGGTCTGCCTCGGATGGGGAGCATATCGCCAAACAAGTGACGGTTACCTCGATTCAGGACCCGATCCCCGGACATGCCCAGCACCAGTTGGGGATGCTGCTCCCGCCAGAAGACGGCGTGATCTACAGTGGCACCCTGACTTACACTGCCAGCAAGCCGGTCGAAGTGGTCGTGTTCCATGCGTATGACGCCAAGGTGAAAGCCGACACCGACCACGGCGACGTCCTGACCGGCATGATCAACGGGAAACCCTATGCCATCTCGGTCATGCAGTTCTCCAACGATGTCAAAGCCACCAACTCGGCGACCGTGACCTTTACGGGCAGCGGGGTGGCGCTGCACACGCTCAATGGCGCCAAGTTCACGGCGACGGCGACTGTACTGGCCACGCGTAGCAAGCTGACACCATAACCAAGGAGGAGATGTGATGAAGCAGAAAGCCGTTTTCTATCACGCCGGCTGCCCGGTGTGCGTGAGCGCCGAGCAATCGGTGGTCGGAGCCTTGGACAAGAGCCGCTTCGATATCGAAGTCGTGCATCTCGGCAGCGACAAGCGCCGCCTCTCTGAGGCGGAACGACTCGGCATCAAATCGGTGCCCGCCCTGGTGCTGGATGGTCAGGTCTTTCACGTCAACTTCGGCGCCAGCCTGTCCGATCTGAAGTAACCCGGCTGAGCTGAGATCGCGGGAGGGGCGACGGCGCCCTTCTCGCGATCCGTGCGCCACAGCGTGGGAGGCACCGGATATATCTGATCGTGTTCAGGTCGCCTCATGAAGTAGAGCTGCGATGACACACACAACGCGGATTGAGCTTGGTTCAGTGGTGTCCCTCTGGCGGTATCCCGTCAAGTCCATGATGGGAGAGGAGTTGAACGCCGCGGACGTGACCGATGGCGGGCTGGTCGGCGATCGAGCCTATGCCCTGCGCGACCCTTCTAACGGGAAGGTCGTGAGCGCCAAGCATCCAGGAAAATGGGCGAAGCTCTTTGAGTGTCGGGCCACCTTCACCGAACCGCCACGCGCGGGAGAGAAGACTCCGCCGGTTCGGATCATGCTTCCGGACGGCAGCATGGTGACGAGTGAGCAGCGGGATCTCTCTCAACTCCTCACGAAGGCCCTCGGCCGCGAGGTGACCTGGGCCACGGCGGCGTCCGAGAGACAGAGTCTCGAAGAATATTGGCCGGATATGGACGGGCTCGCCCACAGGGACGCCGTGACCGAAGAGGCTATGCCACGGGGAACCTTCTTTGATCTTGGCATCGTTCATATCCTGACGACCGCGACAATCGACCGACTGCGGGAACTGTACCCTCACGGGCGGTTCGAGGTCCGCCGGTTTCGTCCAAACATCGTGATCCAGCCGGCCTCCGCTGTGAAGGAGTTTATGGAGAATGAATGGAACGGCCGCACGCTCGTCATCGGCGGCGACGTTCGCCTCAACGTCACCGGTCCCTGCTCCCGATGTGTGATGACCACCTTGGCGCAGAGCGATTTACCGAGGGACCCCGGCATCCTCAGTACGGCCGCCCAGCACAACCACGCCCACGTCGGCATCTATGCCGCCGTCATCCAAGGCGGGATGATCCGCCGGGGTGATCCGGTCAGGATCGAGTAGCCTCTTCAAATCCACCGTCATGAGGAAGCGCCTTACGTCGAACTTCAGCGACAAGCAAAGCGGGCGAAGCCCGCCCTCGCGCGTCCTCTGGAACGTGGTATCAGACGCGCTTGATGACAAGCATTTCATTGCCACCCCGCTGAAACTCGTACGACACACGCCGAACCTCTACGCTGAACCCATGTTTCGCAAAGTACGCGCTCACGCCATGGAGGTGCGGCGAGGGAGCGCTGTCGAGCGTCAGTAGAGGGAAAACCCTCGCTTCGCGAGACACACGTACCATTTCGCGGAGGGCTTGAAGATGGAACTCTGCGGATAAGTGCGCGCTGTACAAGAACAGGAAATGAGATGACAACGCGATGTCAAATTGTCCCCCTCCGAAAGGCAATGAGGGCAGCTCCCCTGCGATATATCGGTTGTCTCGTTTTCCTGCATCGAAGTCCGCAAGAAAAGACTCCATCGCGGCCATGCGAACATCACCGAGTTTCTCAACCGACACGATGGTCTTCCAAACGTACTCGCTGTGGTTCTTGCGCATTTGCGCCATCACGGTGTCATAGGTTTCGGAGATGCGGCTCCTGATCTGTGCGGCATTGCAGGCGTAGATCGGGTCGATTGATGTCACATGGCCGCCGCGCCTAGTCAGCCCTGCATTGAATCCGGCGGGGCCGTCCCCGCAACCGAGAATGCGGAGCTTGAGATCGGCCTCCGTGAGATCGAACATGGCCACGTATTCGTCGTAGGAACGCCCCCACGGCACGACGTTATCAAGGGTAAATCCCATCTTGAGCTTGCCTGTTTAACGATTAAATGGGCCGCCCAGGCACTGCGCCTTCCGGCGACCTCTCTCGTGCCGTTCCTCATCTCGAAGCACGCAAAACCTGCCGGATTGTCCGTGAAGGATGAGAGGGTGTCAACGTGGTCCTTTCCAGAGAACCCCGCCGCCCAGGCAGCCAACCT
>JBBIJI010000092.1:0-3834 GCA_037446055.1 Nitrospiraceae bacterium | reverse complement strand
GCGTGGCCGAACATTACCGAGGATCCGACGCGACCTTCGGCGAGCCGATGTCGTTTCGAGAGCTCGCGGAGGTGACGCACTTCCATCTGTTTACCATGCCGGTCACATTCATGATCCTTCTCCACGTGCTCTACTTGACCGGTGCCAGCCATGCATTGAAAGTCGGGATGACATGGCTGTCCTTCGGCGGCGTGATGTTGGATCTCTTATCACCGTGGCTCATTCGCTATGTGTCACCGGTGTTTGTCCTGACCATGTTGGCCGGCGATTCGTTGATGGTAATTACTTTTCTGGTGATGATGGTAATCCCCCTGCACGAGATGTGGCTGCTCAAGCAGCCGCTCATAGCGGGGAAGCAGCCGGAGAATCCATGAGCTAACACTCAGCTCCAATACAGCACCTACGGCCAGAGGTTCTTAGCCCAGAGCCCAAGCCGCCCTCTCACGCACCACGAGCGAGAGGGCGGTCTTGGGCTCTGTTGTTTTGGATTCTTCTTCACAAAGGAGAAAGGATATGCGGAACGGACTCGACAGCGTCAGCACAACCTCCCCTCCCATTCTTATCATCCAGCAGATGTTGATCAAGATTGATGGGTTTCAGCTTCCTCTTTCCTCGCGCCGTGACATCGAGGGCATTCTCTGCCGTCAAGTTTCCCGCTTCGTGGAAACCTCCATGCCCGGCCACGCGGGCCACGGGGAACGGACCGCCTCCTATTCCTTCCGCTTAGGGAAGGCCATCCGCCTCACCCCCGCTGCATTGCATCATCTCAAGCTGGCCGCCCTGCTCCACGATATCGGCCTGCTGACGGTTCCGGGCAACATTCCGTCGAAAGCCGGCCCGCTCACCGGCGAGGAGTACGCGGCGCTGCAGAGCCATCCGCGCGCCGGCGCCGAGCTGTTGGGGTCGATCCGTTTTCTGCGCGAGGCCGCGGTCCTGATCGCCCATCACCATGAACGGTGGGACGGGTATGGATACCCCTATGGTCTTCGTGGGGAACTCATCCCGACCGGGTCACGCATCCTCGCCGTCGCGGATACCTACGATGCTATCTTGTCCCGACGCCGATGGTTGGGGTCCCTCGCCCACGAGTCCGCATGGACGGAGTTACGCGCTGTCGCCGGGTCCCAGCTAGACCCCTCGCTGGTGACGATCTTTTGTGACCTGGAGCGTGACCATAACAGCCAGACACCCTACAGGGCGACAGAGGGGTCGTGCTGGAGCCGGATAGGTGCACCGGGGTGAGATGTGCCCACTCACCCCGGCGGGCAGGGCGCCCTGTTCCTCCTGGCGGGCCCCCTGCCCTATTACTTCTGAGGTGTTTGTCGTCATGCATTCGAGAGAACAGCGTCACAATTTCTTGGAGGTACCGCACTATGAGCCTTCCAGTTGCCGTGCGACGTGTCATCTTATCGGCGATGTTCTGCTTCCTGACTATTGGATCGGTGCTATTCTTGCTCGGCAGCCGACTCGCTTGGTCTCAGGAAGAGCCCGATGATCCGGCCGAGGTCGTGATCGGCGAGCGACTCTTCCTCGAAACGCGATTCGCGCAGTTCTTCGCAGCCTTTCTTCAAGCCAGCGGTCACGTCAACGACCAACTCCCTGCGGGTGATCCGGTGACGACCGAGACGGTCACCGTCGGAGAACCGTTCCCAGGGCCGTTCGCCGGTCAATCCATGAACTGCCGAGCCTGCCATCTGGTTGACGAGCATGTCGAGACGCCCGGCGGGACGATGCGGACCTACGCCGACTTTGCCCGGCGAAGCCCCGTACCGGCCCGCGAAGACCGAGCGACGACCGCAACCCGCAATTCGCCTCCTCTGGTGAACGCCACTCTGCCGCGAGCCGGCGGCCTCCTCCTTCACTTCGACGCCGAGTTCGCCTCAACGGCGGATTTGGTCAAAGGTACCTTCTCCGGGCGCAACTTCGGCTGGCTTCCTGGTGAACAGGCCCTCGCGATTGCCCATCTGGCCCGAGTGGTCCGGGAAGACGATGGGACGGGAGCGCTGGCCCAAGACTTCGGCGGCTTGTCCTATGGAGTCGTTCTGACCGGAACCGATCCCTCTATTCCCGAAGAACTTCGCCTCCCCGAGGAGTTTCGCTTGAATGTGACGACGGCCTCGGATGCCGACATCTTTCACGCCGTCGCGAAGCTAGTGAGTGCATACGTCGAGAGTTTGGTTTTCTCGCAGGATGAGACCGGGGCCTTCAATCTGTCTCCTTACGACGTGTTCCTGCAAAAGAACGGTCTGCCCCGCAAGCCGGCTCCACGCGAAAGCCCATTGGACTATAGCCGGCGACTGCTCAAACTCATCGAACGACTGGAGAACGACCATCGTCTTTCCTGGGTGACGGAACCTCCCCGCAAGCGGCATCGCCGCCATCACCGGCATCTCAAATTCGTGAAGCGAAACCCGGCGACCGATGACGGCCGGTTTCAATTTCACGACCAGCCTTTCAAATTCGGACGGGAAGAGCTTCAAGGGCTCAAGATATTTTTTACCGAGCCGGTGCGAGACGTACCAAGCCATTCCGATGTCAAACGCGGGAAAGTCGGCAACTGCATCGCCTGTCATCTGGCCCCCGCTTTTACGGATTTCCGATTCCACAACACGGGTACGGCCCAAGCGGAGTATGACCAAATTCACGGACGAGGCTCTTTCATGCATCTATTTATCCCGGACCTGCGCGAACGGAACGCCCACTATGACCAGTACCTGCCGGCGACCGAGCAGCATCCCCATGCGCAAGGACCGTTTCGTGCCGTTCCCGTGCCAACCAACCCTCGACTCACGGACCTGGGCTTGTGGAATGTGTTCGCGAATCCCGATTTTCCCGCCCCGCAGCGGCGGATCCATCGCCTACTTTGCGCCGACGCCCTCACGCTCGGCTTACCGGGACTGGGCCTTCATTCCAAGCCCGACGATGACGCGCTTGACCGCTGGCTGGAAGGCCCTGCCTTCGCCGGCCGCTGTAGCGCCGGAAAGTTGCTTCCCACAAGTATCGCGCTCTTCAAGACTCCGGGATTGCGTGACCTGGGACATTCGGCTCCCTACATGCATACGGGACAATTCGATACTCTGGAACAGATCATAAGCTTCTATCGAATTTCGGCCGACTTGGCGCGCGCCGGCCAGTTGCGCAACGGAGACCGCGAGCTCCAAGGCATTCTCCTGACTGAGGCGGATATTTCTCCGCTCACTGCTTTTCTCAAATCGCTGAATGAGGACTACGAGTGAAAGAGACAGGGCCCCAGGAGGGAGGCGAGCCGTTCGCTGCGACTGACCGGTTCTGAGCGCGATGCCGAAGGTGGTTGACGGAAAAAAGTGCGCCGCATGTTGAACGGCTGACAAGCGGACGTCAGTTTAAGTAGGCCAGAGGCCCATTGGAGGCCGGAGCCCAAGGTTATCACGGGATACCTTGGGCTTTTTTGTGAGCGGCGGGCTCACGGTTAGTGGGGAAACGGGATCGACGTCCGTGTTTGTTTAGATGAAATCAGCCAGCAGCGAACAGCTCAAAAGGAAAACGCCATGTATGTCTGCCTGTGTCGAGGACTGACCGAGGCCCAGTTCGAGCGCATTGTGCTTCGCCACTGCGGGTCCTGCGAAAAGGTCAAGCAGGAGATGGCGCTTGATGAGTCCTGCTGCGGCCGATGCGAGGCGCAGCTTAACGACATGATTGAGCAAGTATCGACAAGCCTATTGACATGAAAGACGGCGGCAGATCCCTTCAGCATCATGGGGAAGAGGTTCGCTGCGACTGCGGCCAGCTCTTGGTGAAGGTAACGCCTGAAGGCGTGGAGGTGAAATGCCGCCGGTGCAAGAGAATTCGTGTGTT
>JBBIJI010000091.1:0-3896 GCA_037446055.1 Nitrospiraceae bacterium | reverse complement strand
CCTCTGTATCAGTCCCGCGACGGTGCGTAACCATATCAAGCATATCTTCGAGAAGCTCGGCGCTCACAACCGCCTCCAGGCGCTCGCGATTGCCTTTCGTCCCGGCACTCCTCTCCCGCCCCGCAACCTTTGATCGTTCCTTCATCTCGCCAGGCGGACGTTTCCTGAGCTGGTTGAATCGATGGATCCAACGCCACGAAGCCGTTGAATCCAGACCATAGCCCGATTAGGGCACCCCCAAGAATGACGCGCCAGGCTCATTGTCGCCGGCGGCCTGCGGGCATAAATTTGTATCATAAGTTGCCATCTATTCAGAGAAAGGAGGAATGACATGAAGAGCAGAGCAGGTCCATTCACAGCATTAGCCGTTCCCTTGGCCCTGGCACTGCTGACAGTGCCAGGAGCGGGAACGAAGATCGTGTATGCAGCGGAAAAAGGCATGGAGCCCCCACCGATGAAGGTCGAAGTGGTCGTGAAGGATCGGGAAAAGGGTTACGAGGTCAAGGGTCCCAGTATGCCCGGTGTGCTGACACAGCTCGTGATCCGCAATGAAGACAGTGTCACGCATGGCTTCACGTCCACGCTGTTCAAGGGGGTGCCGGTTACACTCTCGGGTCAGGGGTCCGAGGTTCAGGGGAAGCACTTCAAGTCGTTCCATTTGGAACCGGGAAAGACGATGACGCTGTCCTTCACGAAACCTCCGACTGAGGACTTCGACACCATGCATTATGTCTTCTGGTGCGACATCCACCCGGAAGTGAAGGGTGAATTGTTGCTGGTGGAGTCGCGGGGCGAGATCGGCGGCGGATGAGGGCGAGCCTCTCGTGAAAGGAAAGAGGGGCAGGCACCATGCGAAGAGCTTCACGCATCACGCTTCTCAGCGGATTTGCCATCGCGGCCCTGGTCAGCGACATGATTCTGGTCCACGCGGCCAGGGCTGCGGAGTTCCATTTTGTCTCTGAAGATATCGGCGACGGTCGCGCCATATGGTCACCCCGAGAGGTACTCATTCATAAGAGCACGGAACTGCAGGACGGACTGGTGTTCGTCCTTGAAAATCCGACCAACCGTACCCATGCCTTTGCCGCGCATGGACTGTTCGAGGAGGTGATGGGAGCAAACGGGGAAACCACGAAGAAGCCATTGCGGGTCAACGTGACCCCGGACGATACGGTTCGAGTTCAGGTCAGTACCGCGCAGTTCGAGACGAGTCCGGATGGGCTGAGGGGGGCGGAGGAGTTTCCCTTCTTTTGCCCGCTGCACAAAGGAGACGCGCATCAGGGTGGATCGATCCACGTGGTTCCGTAAGCGAATCCGTTCAGGTGACAAACGAGGAGACAGGCATGCCAACGCGTGCGCCCACCGTGCTGTTGCTAGCTTTGACGTTCGTCATGGGAAGCGTGGCGATGACCGACGTGGGCCGGGCAGAGATGGTCCGCTTCATCGTTCGGGACATGGAAGACAATTCTGCGACCTGGCTGCCCGCCGAGGTGGTGATTCACAGGGATGACGATCTGGCGAGAGGGGCGGTATTTGTCTTCACGAATCCGACCGCTCGCACCCACGTCTTTGAAGCCCCCGGCTTATTCGAACAGCTTGTCGGGAAACGGGGCGAAGTGATGATGAAACCCCTCCGAGTCACGGTGGCGCCGGAGGAAGTCATCCAGGTCCTGGTTGCGCCATTGGAGAGGCCCGAACCCTGCATCGAGGAAACATCCTATCGGTTCTTCTGTCCCCTCCACCAGGCCGATAGCGTTCGGGCCGGAACGATCCGGGTGGTGCCGTGAACAGGTTGGGGCAATAGACTGAGGGAGGAACAGGCTATGACACGAGTAGCGAGCACACGACTGCTGGTTGCCGCTTGGCGTGTGGCCGCGGCTGGGCTCATGCTGCTCTTCATCCCTCTGACGGCAAAGGCCGACTATCCGAAAACCGGAGCCGGATGGATTCAGCAGCTCGCCGGGTTTGTTGTGGTCCAGCAAGGTCTTGCCGATGCCAACGGGCAGAGAGGAGAGTTTGCAACGTACATTGACCAGGTTACCCTGATCAAAGAGCTCCTGGAAACGGGCGATCAGGTGGGCACTTATGTGGCCATGAATCACCTGATGGATATGCTGGAGGCCCGCGAGGGCGGGATCAGCGCTCAAGCGGCGGACGCGATTTGGGACTACTGCTACCAGGTCACTCCGCCGGGATTGCACGACGTGAAGCGACATAAACAGTGGTGGGATAAGACCGTGGATTGGCAGAAGTTCTTTTGGGAAGAGTAGCGAGCAGCGGAATCAGGCTATCGGCTATTCGCTGTTCGCTAAAATGCGAGGGAGGTGCATCACATGAAATGTCTCGATCACCTGGACATGGCGGTGATGGCAGGGGCGGCGGCGACCGTCGCCGGCGCCGTCTTTCTCTTCGCGTATCTTGGCATTGAGCGCGGACCGCTCACGCCACCTGAACCAATGACTCCTGCGGCGTTTCTCCCGGCGGAATTGTCGAAGGCCGTCAATGAGGCAATGGCGGCCCCTGTCCAAGTCACTGAGGAACAGGCACGAACGCAAGCGGCGCTGGGCAAAGCGATCACCAAGCTAGCTCTGGTGAAGCTCCATGTAGTGGAGTTTCTCCCGAGTGTGGCGAAGAGCGCGGCTGCCGGAGCGAAGGCGCGCCGGGAATTCCTGGAAGGGGTGTTCAAGCTGCCTTCGGACTGGGGCGGCGCTGCGTTCACGACAATGGAGCAAGCTGCCGAGGCCGCAACTCAGCCAGAGTTGGGGCGGATGATTGTGGCGGGCAGCCAGGCGCTGGCGAGGGAGATGGGGGCGGCCGAGGCGGAGTACGGACGGGCGTTCCTGGCTGCGGCCTTGGCGGCTGAACGGGCGGCTCACGAGCCGGCGGCGTCGCAGGCCACGATCCTCGCGGCGGCTCGGGTAATGACAGACCTTGCGGAGCGAACGGTTGCAGCGCCGGGGCCGGTGATCACTCGAGAACCGCTCTGGGGCTTCGGATCAATCGGGGATGGAGCGCTCATCCCGTTTATGGTGTTGGGCGGCGGAGCGGTGCTCCTCTTGGCCGGGGCCGCCGGAATGTCTGCGGGTCGGTTGTCCACGTGGAGCATGACGGCCTACTGCGATGTCCATGATCAAGACGTCGTGGTCGACATGCTGGTGAGCGATGACACGCCCTATGAGGTCGCAAGATGCTCAGCCTTCGACGGCACACGGGTCACCTGCGACAAGCGATGCCTGAAGTGGCCAATGGCGCGCGCAGCCTGAGACAGTTCACTGCTGTGAGGAGCACATGTCGTGATCACAGAACAACGAGAAGGGGGAAGCGCGATGAGAGCATTAACGCACATAAGTGGGGCGGCCGCACTGGCCGCCGTGATCCTGGCAAGCGGACTGCCGGCCGGCGGGGCGGCTCAGGCCGGGGAGTTTCGTTGGGTCGCATCGCAGATGCCCGCGAGGTGGGCAATCTGGCAGCCCAGCCAGGTCATGATGGAGGAAGAGGACTTCAAGGATGGGCTGACGTTTATCCTCGAGAATCCGACAAAGGACGAGCATGCCTTCGCGGTGAGAGGAATGTTTGCGATGACGACGGAAAGAAGCACGGAAGCCGTGGCGCCCGGGGAGGAACCTGGAATGGTCTATCACCTCAAGCCCATTAGGGTCACCGTACCTCCAGGCGAGACCAAGCGGATCACCGTGAGCACCGCGCAGTTCGAAGGAGCCCACGTGACGGGGCCTGGCCAGTTGTTCCGCGTCTGGTGTCCGCTTCACAAGGACACACACCTTGGCGGGCATATCTATTTTGTCGGTGGGCGGTGATAGTGTGATCGGGGACAGGCGCCGGAGGGGACTGTCGCCCTTCCGGCTGGCGACTGTCCCCGTGCGGAGCGGGAATGGGGA
>JBBIJI010000090.1:0-4169 GCA_037446055.1 Nitrospiraceae bacterium | reverse complement strand
GAGGCTTTCAGACCTTTCAGATCCAGGGGCTCTCCAGCATCCACACCCTGTTCCTCGTCAACGGCCAGGAGCTGATCGGCACGGTCGAGGGCGCGACCTTCTCGCAAGATCTCTTAGCGTCTCCCGAAATCGAGTCCATCGAGATCGTCAAGGGTGCGGCGGCCGTCCAGTACGGAAGCGACGCCATCGCCGGCGTCATCAATATCCGGACCAGGAAAGCCACGAAGCCCGCCGGTGCGCTGCTCTTTGGCCAGTACGGCCGCTTCAACACCGTGACCACGTTTGCCGCTCCGGAATTTCGCTCAGCCGATGGCAAATTCGGCGGTTACATCGCGGCCGGGGTGAGCCAATCGGAAGGCTTCGACCTGGACCCCCGAGACGCTCGGACCGACGGCGATCCCCAGTTCAGCACCAAGAACGTGAGCGGCCATCTCGACTACAAGCTCTCGAACCGCGTGACGGTGTCGCTGTACTCCCGGTTCGGCGACGCGGAGCGGAAATCCCGGCAAAACAGCGTCGGCTCCGGCGCAGGCGCAACGGGCAACCGTGAGATCAAGGGCAACACCGAACGGGCTCAGAACATACTGCGGCTGGACTGGCAGCCCGATACCGTGTCCACCTTCACGCTCTGGGGCCACCATCAGACCTTTCAGGTGGATACCCAAACGTTTCGCCTCCGCGACGACGTGCGCACTGCCATCACCAAATTCACCCAGGAACTCTGGGAGCCGCAGTTCCAGTACACCAGGCAGATCGGCTCGCAACATCTCCTGACGCTCGGCGGCGAGCACGACATCCGCAAATTCCGTGGGGCAACACAGCGAGGCGGTTCGGGCGACTTGACCGAATCCGCCGGCTGGATCCAGGACGAAATCTCCGTGCTCCCCTGGATGGATATCATGTTGGGAAGCCGCTACACCACGAACTCCGATGCCGGCGGCTTCTGGAGTCCTCAAGCCACCCTGCTCCTGAAGCCCGG
This sequence comes from Nitrospiraceae bacterium, assembly GCA_037446055.1. GTDB lineage: Bacteria > Nitrospirota > Nitrospiria > Nitrospirales > Nitrospiraceae > JBBIJI01. The sequence goes on along the minus strand of JBBIJI010000090.1, from coordinate 3,190 downwards.
CAACTTCCGCGGCCGCTTCAACTACACGCGCGGATTCCGTTCACCGGATCTGGGCGAGTTGAACGCCTTCTTTGTCGAACCGGGCGGCTTCGGCGTGGTGGGCAATCCCAACCTTCAGCCGGAGAAGTCGACCAGCTATACCGCCAACGTCGAGTATTACTTCGAGCGGGCCAAGCTCGGCGCCAGCGCCTTCCGCCATGACGTGAGCAACCTGATTCAAGCCGTGGCGGGCACTTGCTCGGCCGCAGATGCGGCGGCCTTGGGCGTGCCTGTCGCAAACTGCGCGCGGCGCGAAAACGTCGCGGCGGTCCGCAGTCAAGGCTTTGAACTGGAAGCCGGTGCCAAACCCTTCGACTGGCTGTACGCCGAAACCGGCTACATGTACTTGGATTCACGCGATCAGAACACCGGCTCGTTTCTGTTCACGCGCTCGCCGCACGCCTGGAAAACCAGAATTCGCGTGGAGCATGCCGGTTGGGACCTGACGGTCCGGGCCCGCTACTTCTCCTCGTTCGGATTTTCTGACCTGAACAGAAACACACGGATCGATCCGAACGAGAAAGCGCCGTCCAACATCCAGATGGATGTGCGGCTGGCCTATACGCTCAAGAACGGCGCCGAACTGTACGGCGGCGTCGAGAATCTGACCGAGTCGCGCATCAACGTCCGTTCCGGCTCCGTGCCGCTGGAGGGCGTGCAGCTCTGGTTCGTCGGCATGCGGATGACGCTGTGAATCGAGAGGCGTGACGGGTGACGAGTGATCAGTGATGAGCTACGGGAACCGGAAGACGAGATATGGGAGAAAGGAACGGGCTCAACCGCCTCGACCGACCCAACAGGCTCAATCGACTACCAGGCCAAACAGAGCGTACTTCGCGTAAGAGTGTGACGTTTAGCGAGTTGCCATTGCATCCGCAGCACGAACCCCAACGTCACCATGGCGATCGTGACGAACAGACTGATGAGCCACGTGAGGAGATCGAATCGCGCCATCATCTCGGCGCGCAGGTCATCGATCCGGGCATTGAGGCTGCGTTCGACGCTGTCGATCCGAGCGGTGAGGTTCCGCTCCAGCGCGTCCACGCGCGCTTCCAGCTTCTTCTGCCCGGCCTCGAACGCGGTCAGCCGCTCCACGATTTCCCGATCGGTGATGCGCGGGGCTACCTCCGCCGCATCGGCGGGAAAGGCCGCGAGACCGATGGAACATCCGATCAACCAGACCACCAAAGAGCGCATGAGGCGATTGTAGAGGCGCTCCGGGGAAATTGCAAAAAGGAGATGACACCATGAACATCATGACGAACAGCATCGCAAGGGCGTTGTTTGTGCTCACCATTTCGCTACCGTTCGGCTCGGCCCATGTCCATGCTGACGAACGCGCGGGAAAAGGCTGCGAGCCAGGCGCGTTCGACCGCGCCGATCACTTCCTCCGGCATGTGTTCACCCATCAGGGAGAACTCGGGCTCACGGAGGAACAGACCGGCAAGCTCCGCGAGATTCACCAGGCGCTCAAGAAAGACCAGATCAAATCGGAAGCGGACGCGCGGACGCTTCAGGTGGATCTCTTTCCGATGCTCCATGACGGCAAGGCCGAGTTGTCGGCGATCGAAGCCAAGTTCAAGCAGATGGAGTCGCTGCGAATCGGCGCGCTGATGTCCTCGGTCAAAGCGACACGGGAGGCGCAGGCCGTCCTCTCGCCGGAACAGCGCGGCAAGATCGAGACGCTCCTCCGGCAGGAACGGCAGCGGAGCGGGCCACGCCGCGACGGCAGTCCTCAGGACGGCAAGGAACCGACTTAAGGGATCATGGAGACAACGTTCGGCCAAGGAGGCGCCTCATGATGAGACCGGTCATCATGGCCATAGTGCTCGTATCCGTCGCCGGAGCAGGCGCCCACGCAGTTGAGCCGCAAGAGCAACGGCGTCGTGACAACGAACTGACGCCATTGGCGAGTCTGAATTGCAAGGATCCGCAGCAGGAGCAGCGTCTCAAGGACACGCTCGCTCAACAACCGGCCGGAACGCTCAGGCGCGCAGAAATCCTGGTTCTCTATGCCAAGTGCCTGCTGGAGACCAAGCATCGCACACCGGAGGCAGTTCCCTTGCTTGAGGAGGCGCTGGCCATTTTGCCGAACAATGCGGGAATCTATCGCCACATCGGCCTGGCCCATCTGCAATCCGGCCAAGATTTGAAGGCGATCGACGCTTTTGAGCAGGCCCTCCGGCTGGCTCCGGACGCCCACACGCATTCTCGATTAGGATTTGCCTATCTGCGGTCCGTGTCCGGTCCCCTGTCCCTGTCGAATCCTGAAGCATACAAAGAAGGCCTGATCCGCTCCGAGCACCATTTCCGGCAAGCTTTGGCCTTGTCGCCGGATACACCTCAGTCCCATAGCGACCTAGGCATCAACCTCATGATGCAAAAGCGATTCGCAGAAGCAATTGCCGAGATAGAGCAGGCCATCAACTTGACCCCATCCTTCAAAGGATGGCGATCAGACCAAGAACAAGCCTTCGCACTGGCGGATTTCTATGCCACGCTCGGTCAGGCTTATTGGGCTTCAGGAAGGACAGCGGAGGCCGAACATATGATCAAGATGGGTATCGAGAAGGCTCCTAACGAAAGGGCAAGACAACACCTGGAACTTCTTGGCGACATCACGATGCGCCGCGTCCCTCCTTCAAAGCGCCAAGAAGCCATCCGAGCATTCGAGGATGCCGGACAGAAGAAAATCTTCGATCCGTTCGACCAGGAGGTCCCCCATGAACAATGAACTGAAGCTCCTTGCCCCCACCATCGCGATCGGTGCAGTCGTGCTCGCATCGGCGCTGATCAAGCCAGGAGCCGAAGCTGAGTCCTGTTTGATCATTTCGTGCGACGAAACGGGTTGTGGCATGATTGATATATTTTGCGCCCCCGCGCCGATCAACGCCTGCGGGGACTGCCACTCTACGGTTTACGATGTTGAAGGTTTCCTGGAACAATTTTCGCGTCTAAAAGGAATGAATCCAGCGCCAACCGTGCAGCAGAGCAGCGGCGATCATCCATAGGTAATAGACAGTGAGGCTGGAGCACAGCCCGCGGGAGGAGAGCCGGTGCCACATATGGCTGTAGATGTGATCGGCCAAGCACCTCTGGTACGTCGGCATGCGGATGACGCTGTGAGGGGGACTGGCTCCGCGCAGCGGTG
>JBBIJI010000089.1:0-4383 GCA_037446055.1 Nitrospiraceae bacterium | reverse complement strand
TTAAGTATGGATTTGTCCACGACGTATCTCGGTTTGTCTTTGCCGCACCCGCTCATGCCCGGCGCATCGCCCCTGGTCGATGACCTGGACATGGTGAAACGTTTGGAGGACGCCGGCGCGGCGGCGATTGTCATGCACTCGCTCTTTGAGGAGCAGATCGCCGGGGAACGAGCGCAGACGCTCCGTCACATGGAAGCGCATACCGACTCCTTCTCGGAAGCACCCTCGTACTTTCCTTGTTGCGATGAACTCTCGGTCGGTCCGGAACCCTATTTGGAACAGATCCGGCGGATTAAAGCCGCGGTCCATGTGCCGGTCATCGGCTCCTTGAACGGCACGACGGCGACCGGCTGGCTGGACTATGCGCGCATGATCCAACAGGCCGGCGCGGATGCGCTCGAACTCAACTTTTATGTTGTCGCCACCAATCCGCAGGAAGACGGACAGGCCGTCGAGCAACGGGCTCTGGACATTCTGCGCAAAGTGAAGGCTTCCGTTACGATTCCCGTCGCGGTCAAGCTCTCTCCCTTTTTCTGTTCCTTTGCCCACTTCGCGTCGCAGCTCGACAGCCTGGGTGCAGACGGACTCGTGCTCTTCAATCGCTTCTATCAGCCGGATATCGACGTGGACATGTTGGAGGTCGTACCCCGCTTACAACTCTCCGATTCGTCCGAACTCTTGCTCCGGCTGCGCTGGCTCGCAGTCCTGTCCGGACACATTCGCGCTTCGTTGGCGGTCACTGGTGGCGTGCATACTGCCGTGGACGCCATCAAAGCCGTCATGGCCGGAGCCCATGCAGTGCAACTGGTGTCGGCTCTGCTCCAGCATGGACCGGAGCGCCTCCAAACGATTCGAGAAGAGATGGTCCGCTGGATGGAAACGCACGAGTATCACTCGTTGAGCCAGATGCAGGGCAGCATGAATCTTATGCGCTGTCCCGATCCGCAAGCCTTTGAGCGAGCCAACTACATGCGGGTGTTGCACAGCTGGCGCGCTGCGACCGAGCGGTCAAGCAGCTGATGCTGAACGAGGAGAGAATGAGCAATACACGCCTCATCGTCGTCGGTGGCGTCGCAGGCGGAGCCAGCGCGGCTGCGAGAGCGCGGCGGCTGTGCGAAGGCTGCGAGATCATCGTCTTCGAACGCGGTCCGTACGTGTCGTTTGCCAACTGCGGGCTGCCCTATTTTGTCGGTGGTGAAATCGCCGAGCAAAATAGTCTGCTGGTACAAACGCCGGACAGCCTCAAGGCGCGCTTCAATCTGGACGTGCGTGTCAAGACCGAGGTCATTCACGTCAACCGTGCGGCCCACCTTATTCGCGTGCGCGAGCGGGACACTGGTCGCGAATACGAAGAAGCCTATGACGCGCTGATCCTTTCCACGGGTGCCTCACCCCTGAAGCCACCCCTTCCGGGCATCGAGCGTCCGCACCACTTTGTCGTGCGGGACATCCCCGACGTGGAACGAATCGTGGCATGGTCGAAAGACTGCCAACGCTGCCGCGCCGTCGTGGTGGGAGGTGGGTATATCGGACTCGAAATGGCCGAACAGTTGCGGCACTGCGGGTTCAATGTGACGGTGGTAGAAGCGCTGCCCCAGGTCATGACATCCCTCGACCCGGAAATGGCCGCCTGGCTGCATACGGAGTTGCGCGCCAATGGGGTCGCGCTGCATGTGAACGATCCGGTGGTGTCGTTCGAGCCGCCTTCAGAGCGGGAGCCCGCTCGCGCGTCCATCGTGGTGCTGAAGAGCGGGCGCCGATTGCCGGCCGACTCAGTCGTGCTCGGGATGGGTGTCACACCTGAGGTGAGCCTGGCAAAGGACGCCGGGTTGGAGATAGGCAAGCTGGGCGGCATCCGGGTCAATGAGCATCTCCAAACCAGTGACCCGCATATCTGGGCCGTGGGCGATGCGATTGAGGTGCGTGACGGCGTGACAGGTCAATGGGCATTGATTCCCCTGGCCGGTCCGGCGAATCGCCAAGGTCGCATAGCCGCCGACAATATCCTCGGGCGCCCCATCCGATACGAACATACTTGGGGTACCGCCATCCTGCGATTATTCACTCTCACCGCCGGTTGCACGGGTGCAAATGAGAGATCCCTTCGACGCGCCGCCATTCCATTCCAGGCGATTCATCTTCACCCCGGTTCACACGCGGGTTATTACCCCGGTGCCGAACCCATCGCGCTGAAAATTCTGTTCGCTCCCGACACAGGCAAACTGCTCGGTGCGCAAGCCGTCGGCCATGAAGGTGTGGACAAACGCATTGATGTCATGGCCACCGCCCTCAAGGCAGGAATGACTGTTCACGACCTGGCCGAACTGGAACTGGCTTACGCGCCGCCGTACGGATCGGCGAAAGACCCCGTCAATCTAGCCGGCATGGCCGCGCAAAACGTGCTCGCGGGCGATGTGGCGATCGCGCAATGGCACGACATCGCTTCGCTTGATCCTCGCACCACGTTGCTGCTGGATGTTCGCCGTCCCGACGAACGGGCGCAAGGATTCATTCCCGGCTCGTCCCATATTCCACTGGATGAGCTGCGGCAGCGCTTGAGCGAGCTGCCGCGCGACCGCGAACTCATCGTCTATTGCCACAGCGGCCAGCGTTCCTATATCGCCGCGCGCATTCTGAGTCATCAGGGCTTTCGCATGCGCAATTTGACCGGATCGTATCGCACATGGCAAGCGGCCCAATGCCAATAAGGCGACCAGGGACCATTCTTCTGAGTCAATTGAACTGACGGACATCAATGGAATTTAAGGACTACTATAAGACCCTCGGCGTGGAGCGCACGGCCACCGCCGATGAGATCAAAAAAGCCTATCGCAAGCTAGCGCGCACCTATCATCCGGACGTGAGTAAAGAGGCGAACGCAGAGTCGCGCTTTAAGGAAATCGGCGAAGCCTACGAAGTTCTGCAGGACCCGGAGAAACGCACCGCCTACGACCAACTTGGGACCAACTGGAGGGCCGGACAGGACTTTACACCGCCGCCGGACTGGGGAACGGGCTTCGAGTTTACCGCCGGCGGGGGCCCACGACCGGACGCTGCCGAGTTCAGCGATTTCTTTTCGAGCCTCTTCGGCAATTTTGCGCGCCGTGCCGAGACGGGCAGGGCACGCGGCGAAGATCATCATGCGAAGATCGTCATCCCGCTCGAAGACGCCTTTCACGGGGCGACCCGTACCATCACGCTGCGCGCGCCGCAACTGGATGCGCAGGGTCGCGTGGTGCTCCGGGAACACACGCTCAACGTGCGGATTCCCAAAGGCATTCGCGACGGTCAACTGATCCGTCTGGCCGGCCAGGGCGCGCCGGGAACAGGCGGAGCGCCTCCTGGAGATCTCTATCTAGAAGTCCATTTGGATTCCCATTCGGTCTACCGTGTGGAGGGTCATGATCTCTCGCTGACCCTGCCGATCGCTCCGTGGGAAGCGGCCCTCGGCGCGACGGTCAAAGCGCCGACTCCGACCGGGGTGGTCGAGGTCAAGATTCCGGCAGGTTCGCAGAGTGGGCGGAAGCTTCGGCTCAAGGGGCGGGGGATTCCCGGCGAGCCGCCAGGCGATCTCTATCTCATTCTGGACGTGGTCGTGCCGCCGGCGGACACGGATCGGGCGAAACGGCTGTATCAGATGATGGCGCAGGAACTGGCGTTCAATCCCCGCCAGGCCCTCGGCGTCTGAGGAGGGAGTTTATGGAGCCGGACATACTGACAGGCAGCGTGATCGGCGATGAGGCGGTGCTCTCACTGGAGGACTTCGTGAGGGCCTGTCCTGCCGAAGTCTCGTGGATTGCCGAGTTGGTTGCCATGGATGTGTTGTCGCCCGAAGGCGTGGAGCGGTTGAACTGGCGCTTCCGCGCGACAGATCTCACCTGTGCCCGCCGAGTGGCGCGTCTGCAACGGGATTTTGATGTGAACCTCGAAGCGGCCGTAGTGATACTGGATTTACTCACCCAGATCGACCGATTGCACGCCCGCCTGCTGCGGGTGGGGCTGAATCCAAATGAGTGAGCCGTTGCACATCGTCTGTCCCCATTGCCGAAGCGTCAATCGTGTGCCCGGAACCCGTCTGAGCGAAGAGCCCAAGTGCGGCCGGTGCCATGCCCCACTGTTCACCGGACATCCGATCGCGCTGACCGCGTCGGATTTCGACCTGCACGCCACCCGAAACGACATCCCGTTGGTCGTGGATTTCTGGGCGCCCTGGTGCGGTCCCTGCCGGATGATGGCCCCGGCGTATGAGCAGGCTGCGAGGATGCTGGAACCGCAGGTGCGTCTGGCCAAGGTGAACACAGAAGAGCAACAAGCGCTCGGAGCCCGCTTCGGCATTCAGAGTATTCCAACCATGATCGTGCTTCGCGGAGGGCGTGAGGTGGC
>JBBIJI010000088.1:0-4449 GCA_037446055.1 Nitrospiraceae bacterium | reverse complement strand
CGGAACGAGGAGGGAAGAAAGCGAACCCCAAACCCGAGGCCATCTTGAAGTATGCCCATCATCCTATTGCGATGTTGGGCGGTCTTTGGGAAAAAGAACGAGAAGGGTGGGTCAACCATCGCGACGATCCTCGGCCACCGGTTTTCATTCTTGTCTGCAAGAACACGCAGATCGCCAAGGTACTCTATGAATGGCTGGCGGAAGACAAGGCGCCGACCGGGATTCCGCCGGTGAAGATCGAGGGGTTTAAGAACAACGGCCGGCAGAACACGATCCGCGTGGATTCCAAGGTGGTCCATGAGTCGGATTCCGGCGAAGCGAAGAATGACGAAGTTCGCTGGATGCGATTCACGCTCGATACGGTGGGGAAGACGGCGTGGCCAACGGATCGGGTAGGCAGACCTCTCTATCCGGAAGGCTTCAAGGAATTGGCCGACAAACTTGGCCGTCCCGATCATCCGCCTGGCCGGGATGTTCGGTGCATCGTCAGTGTGGGCATGCTGACCGAAGGCTGGGACTGCAACACGGTGACGCACATCATCGGGCTTCGCCCCTTTATGTCCCAGTTGCTCTGCGAGCAGGTGGTGGGGCGGGGATTGAGACGAGCCAATTATGAAGTCGGCCCCGATTGCAAGCTGACGGAGGAAGTCGCGAAGGTGTTTGGTGTCCCCTTTGAAGTGATCCCCTTCAAGGCCAATCCACAAGGCCAGCCGCAACCTCGCGTGAAGCGGTACCACGTACACGCCATCCCGGCAAAGTCGGAATTTGAGATCAGATTTCCGCGCGTGGAGGGCTATACCCAGGCCATCCGCAACAAAGTGACGGTGGATTGGGACCGGGTTCCTCCTCTGGTGCTGGAGCCCGGACGCATTCCGCCGGAGGTCGAAGTGAAAGGCCTGCATGTCACCACAAAAGGCAAGCTGACGCTCAGTGGCCCCGGTCGAGTGGACGAGGTCAATCTGGAGGAGTTTCGCGCGAAGCGCCGCATGCAGGAACTCGTCTTCGATCTCGCGAAGACGCTTGCGCGGGACTACGTGGCCCAGAAGCAATGCACGATTCCTCCGCACAAGCTGTTCCGTCAACTCGCCGGCATCATCCAGCATTATCTCGACAAGAAGGTGGAGGCTCGCCCACCGGCTGACAAGAAGGATCTCTTCCTTGCGCCATATTATGGATGGGTTGTTGAGCGGTTGTTGGAGGCGATCCGTCCCGATATTTCGCAAGGGGAAGCGCCGGAAGTGCCTCGCTACGAAGCGACGCGTGGCCCAGGCTCGACGGCTGAGGTGGATTTCTGGACGAGCCGGGAGGTGCGGGAAGTCGTGAAAAGCCATCTCAACTATGCGGTCGCCGACACCAAACAATGGGAACAATCTGCCGCCTATTACTTGGACAAGAGCCAAGCGGTCGATGCGTTTGTCAAGAATTCAGGACTCGGGTTTGCCATTCCGTACCTCCACAATGGGCAGATGCACGACTACGTGCCGGACTTTCTTGTTCGACTGAAGACCGAACCGGCGAGCTACCTGATCTTGGAAACCAAAGGGTACGATCCTCTCGAAGAGGTCAAACAGGCGGCGGCCGAACGATGGGTTGGCGCTGTCAACGCGGATGGAGCCTATGGCCGATGGAGCTATGCTGTCGTCAAGAAGGTCTCGGACACACCACAGATTATTGATCAGATGAACCAAGGCTAGGCCGCAGAACCCCTTTTGAGAGGGAGACACCTCCGGATCATCAACCGCCTCGGCGACGGGACAGATACTGCTCGATGGCGGCGACGTACTGAGGGAAGAGGGATTGGGCTTTCCGAACGGCGTCCAACACGATGGCATCGACGATCGCGTCATACTCGTGGACCAAACGGTTCCTCAGTCCGGCCGACGGCGCCAGCGCGTCGGCCAGTTCTCTCGTCAGCACCCCATGGTCCGCCAGCTTCAGAAAGCCCTGGTAGTAATCGTCCGGGGCTCCGTGGCCATCTTGAACGAGAATGTGAGTGTTCAGATCGATCGCCGCTTCAATCAATTCCTGGAGCAGGCGTTCCGTCCCTTTTCTGGTGAACAGACTGTCGCGTGCTGTTCGGGTGTCATTGTCAAGACGGGTTGAAGCGCGGTCAAGTTCTCGACGATCAGGACCAGCTTCCGTCGCAGCACCGAGGGGTCGGATGGCGACACGCTGCACCCCTGTTCCGCAGGAAATGCCGGATCGTTTCGCGCTGCGCTATGCGCAATTTGGCGGTATCGACATCGCGACGGTGGGCGAGCGAGCAGAAGGCCGCGTAGCTGCCCGGTGTCCGTTCAGAGAGGAGCGTTCCTCCGCGAACAATGTCCATCATCAGCAACGGGGAGGCGCGGCGAAGATCCACGACATCGATGGTATCAACGCGGAGGAGTTGCGTGATCTCATTAGTCAGCGAGACAAGATCCAACGGCTGCCGTCCTTTCACGGCAAGATCGAGGTCGCTGTCGGCGCGCGCCGTCCCGCCGGCCACCGAGCCGAACAAGATTACCAGATCGATGGCCGGATCGGCGAAGAGCGGGGTGAGGCGCTCTCGAACTTCAGCGATGGTGAGTGGAGTGGCCACGGGTTTGCCTGTCAAAGGCATGGGGTCGTTCCCACCCTAGCAACGGCATGCTATGGCGTCAAGCCCGTGCGTGATTGATTGTTCTGACACCCCAGGCGTTCACTCTTCTTCACCTATATCCTGCCCAGGCGGTACGTGATGTCGTAGTCAATGCCTGTCCTCAGCCCGATCGAAGGGATGAAATCCAGTTCCTCGTCCGCAATGATCTAAGGGGTCAGACCCCTTTGTTGGTCCGTGACATGGGAGTCTGTGTTTGGGCGGAGCGCGGCGGCAATCGTTCTTGTGCCTCACGCGGCTCGTGAGGCTGCTTTCTCCAACAACTCGTGAATCAACGTCTGATAGCCCTTGCCCTGCTTGGCCGCCATTTTGCGCAAAGCGGCCAAGAGGCGCGGTGAGAGACGGATCGCAATGAGCTGCTTGGCCAATCCGGTGGCGGGCCGGCCGACCCGGCGCATACGCCGCAACTGCTCGTCTGACAACTCCGGCATGTCCGAGAAATCAATCTTCGAATCGGGAATATGCCGCACGCTCCTTGCGGCTCGCCTGCCTGGCACTGATGATGCGGATCGTTTCCTTCTCATTGTGCTCCCTCCTGACCGTATAGACCACGAATAGGATACGCCCTGCCATCGACCGAGCGATCCGAATGCGCCGCCGTTCAAGCTGTGAATGTGTCTCGTCGGCTCCATCCATTCCGCTGGGATCGCCAAACGCCGTGGCTGCTTCCTCGAACGAAATCTTGTGCTTCTCATAATTGGCGATAGCTTTGCGGCTGTCCCACGCAAACACATTCCCGTATATACACTAAACCGGCCAGGCGCAGCAAGAACGCCGCCGCTTCTTTCGCGGCGCGCGGCGGCGTTACTCCTGGCTGGTTGACTGGCTCAACCCCGACACGCTACTCTGATGACCAGAATTGTGGTCATTACAGATTGAGAGGACACCATGGCAAAGACCTTACCGCTGTCGGAGGTCAAGACCCGATTGCCGGAGTTGGTGGCGGGCGTCGAGGAGCGCGAGGAGGAGGTCGTGGTGACGAAAAACGGCCGGCCCGCTGCTGTGCTCGTCAACGTGCAGGAGTATGCGCGCCTCAAGGAGACGCTCGACGTGCTGAGCGATCCCGACCTCATGCAGCAGATTGCGGAGAGCCGGGCGTTTTATAAGACCGGCAAGAAGGGGCTCTCCTTCGAGGACGTCTTCGGCGAGCCGCTCATTCCGATGAGAAAACGCCGCAGCGCGTGACGCCCTTTCGCCCTGTCATCCCTTCGCACGTCGCTGATGTCATCCGTTCCCTCCACCCGGATCTGAAACGTTCCATCAAGTCGGCCATTCGCGCGATTGCCGCTGATCCAGAATGTGGCGAGCCCTTGCTCCGCGAACTCAAAGGCCTATGGAAGTTTCGCGTCCGCCGCTTTCGAATTGTCTATTCCATCGACCGCAAGTCACGAACGATTCGCATCATGGCCGTCGGCCACAAACAATCTATCTATGAAAACCTGTCCGCCTTGATGCGTACATAGATCTGGAAGACACCACGGGGCTTCCTGTGAAAACGGCTCTCAAGGGGCCGGGACTCTTCGGCTGCGGCCGGGTAGGAATCAAGGCCAGGTCTTCCAATCACCCAGTCGCCTCTTGCGCCGATACACCTATCAGATGATCAGATGACGTGATCGCAAATCTTGCTGGATTCGATACTGAATGCAGTGAGAGTTTAGCGGCGACCTCTCAGAAAGGATCGAAAACAGCCGAGACGACGCAAGTGCGCACTCGATTCACCCGCTGCTCGGCGAGAGGAGGAAGTCGAAGTCGGCCCTCGTCAGCACCCCATAGTCCGCCATCTTCAGAAAGCCCTGGTAGTAATTGTCCGG
>JBBIJI010000087.1:0-4460 GCA_037446055.1 Nitrospiraceae bacterium | reverse complement strand
GAAGAGCCGATCTACATTCGACCGGCGGAACGGGTGACCTGGCTGTAACGCTCGGTTGGGTCATCGCCTTCACGGAAGGGCGGGGTTCCTGCAAAGGGCCCCGCCCTTTCTGTTTGTAGACCGGGGAGAGTCGGTTGAGGCCCGAACCAACTCCCTCCCGTACCCACGAGACCGCCGGGAGGCGCAAGCGCGGGTTGCCCCCTTGACACTTCAATTCGTGCGGTCATAGGATCGACGAAATTTGCCTGTGCCTATGCGGTGTGCTTGATGTCGATTTTTTTCTCGACGAATGGAGCCCCGCGGGATGATCGCACGTACCCGAGTCTGGTGGAGCCGGCTACGCGTCCAGCAGAAGGTCTGGGTAATTCTGCTGGCGACATTTGTCCCGGTACTTCTGACCTTCGCCCTCCAAGCCGCCGCAGTCAACTACCTTTTAACTCTTCAGGACGAGCGACACCAAATCATTCTTGCCCGGGAGCAAATTCACATCCTGCGCCGCATTGCAATCGATATCGAGGATGCGTTCCGGGGATACTTGCTCACTCGAAAGCCGGCCTTTCTGCAGCCGCTTGAAGACGCCGAGACTCACCTCGAATCGACGGTGGCTCGAACCTTGGAATTGACCGAGCGCATGCCCGGCGTTCAGGCGGATGTCCGCCAGATCAGCCAGGACCTTCGTGGGCTCATGGAGTCAAAGCATGCGCTAATTGTAATGGTGCAGAACGGTCAGCTTTTTGAGGTCCTCGAATATGTCCGCTCAAACAAAGGTCTCATGCTCTCGGATGCCTTGCGCCAGCGGCTGCGGATGATCGAGGACCGCCTCGCCGAGCGTCTGCGGCAATCCGAGGAGGGTCAAGGCGGTCTAGCCTACCGGATTTTCTGGGGTGTCCTTGGGGCATTGGTCGGGAGCCTGGGATTAGGGCTGCTTGGCATGCGGCTCCTGGCGATGTCGATTACCCAACCTCTCGCGGTGCTGCGCTCCGCAGTCGAGGATCTCGGCAAGAGCAATCACTCGTTCCGATCTCTTACCTCCGTTCCGATCAAGGAGTCGTCGGATGAGATTGGGGAGCTCACGCGCGCGTACGAGGATATGGCTTCCCGCATCGCCAGCTATGTGTGCGAGCGCGACGCTATCAATGCGATCAGCCATGAGATCAACACGATCGGTCCTGATGGTCTCGATGGATGTTTGCGTCGCATCACGGATCGCGCGGTCGAATTGATCGAGGCCGATGTGTGCCTCGTCATGTTGCGAAATGAGCAGATGGGGTGTTGGGTGGTCGAAGCGGCGTCCGGAGACTGGCATGATCGTCTGTACAAGTCCGTGATGCTGTGGGAGGAGTTCCCGGTCTCGGTGCGCGCATTTGATACCTTACAGCCCGCCGTTGGGGAGAATCTGAGAAACGATCAGCGACCGGAGGTCGTCCGACGCAACCTCATCGGCGACAGCATGTTGTCGATTCCTCTACTCTCGCGAACCGGCCCTTTCGGCGTGCTTGTCCTGTTACGGGAGCGAAGCGTTTCGGGCCACGAGTGGAATATTCGGTTCGCAGCAGGCCTGGCCGAGGAGGCCGCGCTCGCCATCTCCAATGCGCGGCTTTACGAAGCGGCCCACCAGAAGCAGAAAGACCTTGCGGCGAAGTTACGCCACCTTGAACACCTGGCGGAGAACCTGGCGCATGACCTCAAGGCGCCCGGCAAACGGATCGGTGAGTTGGCCTCCATCCTACGCCGGCAGTGTGAGGGGATATTGGACGAGCGATCGGTGCGATGGCTGTCCCTGATCGAGCAGAATGGGCAAGACCTCGTTTGCCGGGTGGAAAGCATTTTGGCGGTGGCCCGCGTGGGGGCAAGGCCTCAGTCGGTCCAGCCGGTCGATGCGGCGTCCGTCATCGGCGACGTCCTGAAGGCCCGAGCAGGAGAATTGGAAGACCGCTGCGCTCGTGTTCACGTTGCCTCGGGCTTGCCAGTCGTGGCGTGCCACCGAGCCTATCTGAGTCAGGTATTCGATAACCTGATCTCGAACTCCTTGAAATTCGCCGTTCCTGACCGACCGCCGACGATTACGATTACCGCTTCTACTCAGGACCATCTGGCTTGTTTCGCCGTCAGCGACAACGGAGTCGGGATTCCGGAGGGTCAGCGAGAGCGGGTCTTCGATCCGTTTGTGCGCTTGCAGCCCGAGGAGACACAGGGAAGCGGTATCGGGCTGACCATTGTGCGTCGTATCATTGAGCTGTACGGAGGACGTGTCTGGATCGATGCTGACGGGAGTGCCGGCTGTATGGTGAAATTTACGCTTCCGACGATGGGGCTCATGGAGGATACGCTCCGGGCCTCCTCTTGAGGTTGGGTAGCTACCGGCCATGCCTTTGGTCTACGAACATCGAAACATACCGACGGAGAACCGCATGACGACTGTGGCGCTCGATCCGCAGATGACTCGCAAGAAGGAACGCCCTTTTACTGTCCTTGTGGTCGAGGACAATCCCTCCGACACCGAGCTCCTCCTTCACACGCTCGAGCAGGCGGATCTAAAGGTGTTTGAAGGCGAGCTGGATCTGGTCGTCCGATCTACGGCCGAAGGCGCGCTGCAGTTGTTGAAGGACAGGGTGGTGGACCTGGTGCTCACGGACATGGTCCTCCCCGGTATGAGCGGATTGGATCTCGTGAGCCATATTCGCAATCTCGACCCGAACCTTCCCACGTTCATCATCACGTGGGTTGACAAGGTGCCGATGGCCGTGGATGCCATGCGCCGTGGCGCCTTCGATTACCTGATCAAACCGGTCAACGTGCAGGACTTGGGCGTGCGTCTCCACCGAGCGGTCCGAATCTCGGAGATTCTCCGCCGCAATGCCGTCCTCGAACATCTCATCAAGCAGGAGCTGTCCGAGCCGAGCTTTGTCGGTGCCACTGAGACGTATCGCGACATCGTCCGCCGCGCGTATGAGGCGGCGCAGGGGCGACATCCGGTGCTCATCACCGGAGAGACCGGAACCGGGAAAGGTCTCCTCGCGCGGATGATACATGAGGAATGTGCGGAACGGGAGAAGTCCTTCCAAGTGATCGACTGTACGACCTTGCCTGAGGGAACAGCCGAGAGCGAGCTCTTCGGGCACGTCCGGGGCGCATTTACGGGCGCGATCGCCGACAAGCCGGGATTGATCGAGCTGGCCAACGGCGGCACCGCGTTCCTGGATGAAATCGGAGACTTGCCTCTTCCGCTGCAGGCTAAGCTCTTGCGCGTCTTGGAGGACTATGAAGTTCGTCCGGTCGGCGGTACGCGGATGCGACGCCTCGACATGCGGTTCATCGCGGCGACGAATCAGAATCTTCAGGAGAAGGTCCGGACAGGAGCCTTCCGCAAAGATCTGTACTATCGTCTGGCCGCCACAGTCATCCATATCCCGCCATTACGCGAACGCCTTGAGGACATCCCGATCATCGCTCGTCATTTCACCGCTCAGTTCGCAAAGGATCTGCGGAAGCCCGGCTGTTACCTCGATGCCTCCGCGGTCGCAGCCCTCATGGCCTATCCTTGGCCTGGTAATGTCCGTGAGCTGAAGAACGTGATCGAACGAGCAGTCACTCTGGCCTCCGGAGACTCCATCGCCGATGCGCAGATCAAGCCGCTTCTCCAGGGCCAGCCGGAAACGAGATCGGAGATGGAGGTAGCGTCCTATCTCGGTGATCCCTACCTTGAAGCGAGGAAAAGGGTGCTTGCCTTGTTCAGCAGAGCCTACCTCAAAGCCAAGTTGGCTATGGCCGGCGGGAACATCGGGAAAGCAGCAGAAGATAGTGGGATGACGCGGCAACACTTCGGTTTCCTGATGAAGCGATACCTTAAGGAGTGAAGCTCTGCACCCTATGGTGGTTACCTCTGTGTATCATCATGTTGTTTTGGCCCTAGAAGAAGATCTGCGTCCTCGTCTCTTTCGTTTCTGATCTGTAACGCGCACCACGGTTTCCTGCCGCAACTCACTCCTCTTCTCTGACTTTTCAAGCGATCCAGTGCACCGGCTTGCGGTAATGCGATGACGAAGAAGATTTCTTCTTCATTGCGGAACCGCTTAATTTCTTGCCGCTTTTCTGTTCCAGCTTTTGGCTGCGCGTCCATGGGAGAAGATTTTCTCTTCGCTTGCGCTTGTTCTTATATTTGGCGGGCAAGGAAGCCTCTGCGATGCAGGGAAAATTAATTTATAAATCAATATGTTCTATTCGCTGAATGATGGCGTTTCATTTCAAGCCAATGGCAGCCGTTTTGCTAGCAAGTTTTGAGGTTGCGACTCGGTTTTGAAGGGAGGTGGATATCCGAACCGGCCGGGAGCCGGCTCGAATCGTGACGAGAGGTTGAAGGTTTGTCGCTTTGGTCAGTATCTGCAAGGAGGTGCTAGCGATGTTTTTATCACGGAGGCAGTTCTTAAAAGTCTCGGCGGGGACGGTCGCCGCGGTGGCGG
>JBBIJI010000086.1:0-4522 GCA_037446055.1 Nitrospiraceae bacterium | reverse complement strand
AGTCAGTGCCTGCACACAAGTGCGTTGGGCCTAATGTCGGACAGGCTCCTAGGAGGACGATGGCCGCTCGCAACGGTCGAGGGTACCAGTGTGGCCAGCTGTTGGTACAGCGCGGTGCGATAGGCATTGTGTCGTTGAGCCTCAGCCACCAGATGACGAAAGCGCTCCGGCTCTTGATGTTCAACGATCCGAAACCTCGTCTCGTTGCGCATGAACTGGGTCAGATCCGAGCGGCTTGGAACAGAGTCGAACTGCAGAGGAGGCTCTCCCTTGTCGAGACGCCGGGGATCGAATCGGTACAACGGCCAATAGCCCGATTCCACCGCCAACTTCTGCTGGTCGATGCCGAATTTCAAATCATAGCCATGGGCGATACAGGGGCTGTACGCGATGAGAAGCGAGGGACCGGGATACGATTCAGCCTCCTGAAACGCACGCACCGTCTGGGTGTCTTTGCCGCCGAAGGCGATTCGCGCCACATAAGCCGTGCCGTACGTCATGGCGAGTAAGCCCAAATCCTTCTTCGGCGTGGCCTTGCCCGCGGCCGCGAATTTCGCGGCTGCGCCCAGAGGGGTGGCCTTCGACTGCTGCCCTCCCGTATTGGAGTAGACCTCGGTGTCGAGCACCAGGATGTTCACGTTCTGCCCCATCGCCAGCACGTGGTCCAGTCCGCCGTAGCCGATGTCGTAGGCCCAACCGTCGCCGCCGACGATCCAGACGCTCTTTCGCACCAGATAGTCTGCGAGCGTCATGAGCCGACGCGCTTCCGAAGATGTCAACGCGGACAACTTGTGCTTCAGGGCTGTGACACGCTGCCGTTGGGCAATCAGATCGGCCTCGCTCTGCTGATCGATCTGCAGGAGGTCGTCGACTAATGTCCTCCCCAGCTGTGGAGCCAGGTACTTGAGCAGTGCCTGCGCCTGCGCGCGGTGCTGGTCCAGTGCCAGTCGAAAGCCGACCCCGAATTCCGCGTTGTCCTCGAAGAGCGAGTTCGACCAGGCCGGCCCGCGTCCATCCCGATTGACACTGTACGGAGTGGTCGGCAAATTCGCTCCGTAGATCGATGAGCAACCGGTGGCATTGGCGATCAAAGCCCGGTCACCGAAGAGCTGCGTCAAGAGTTTGATGTAGGGTGTCTCGCCGCAGCCCGGACAGGCACTCGAGTATTCAAACAGGGGTTCCAAAAACTGAATGCCCTTCACATCCGGTTTGATGATCGTCCGATCGGCTTCGGGGAGCTGGAGAAAGAACGCGTAGTTCTTTCGTTCGGTGTCACGCAACGGACGTTGTGGCTGCATGTCGAGGGCTTTGTGCTTTGGATTGGATTTGTCTTTGGCGGGACAGACCATCACGCAGAGGTGGCAGCCGGTGCAATCCTCGGGGGCGACCTGGATCGTGTAACGGAACCCGGGAAACTCATGGGCTTTGTACCCCACGGCCTTGAACATTGAGGGCGCACCTGTTAACGCCTCAGAGGCATAGACCTTGGCGCGAATGGCCGCATGCGGACACACCATCGCGCACTTGTTGCACTGGATGCAGATGGTCTGGTCCCAGACTGGAATGTCCTGGGCCAGGTTGCGCTTGTCCCATTTGGCCGTGCCGACAGGCCAGGTGCCGTCCACAGGAAAGGCACTCACCGGCAGCCAGTTACCTTTGCCAGCCAGCAAGAGCGCCGTGACTGTCTTGACAAAGTCCGGCGCGTCCTCGGAAATCAAGGGCGCGCACGAGCGCGTCGCCGTCACGCGGTCGGGGAGACGGACTTCGTGCAGGTGCGCCAGCGCCTGATCCACGGCGGCCAGATTCTGCCGCACGGTCTCAGTTCCCCATTTGCCGTAGGTCTCCTGGATCGCCTGTTTAATCTCGGCGAGCGCCCGCTCAATCGGGAGGATCCCGGAAAGGGAAAAGAAGCACGTTTGCATGATGGTATTGATGCGTCGGCCCAACCCCGTCTCGGCGGCGACGCGATAGGCGTCGATCACATAGAACCGGAGGCGCTTGTCAAGGATCTGCGTCTGGGCTTCACGCGGCAGCTGATCCCAGACCCTGTCGGCAGCAACAGGGGCGTTCGACAGAAAGATGCCGCCTGGCGCCGCGTATTCCAGCACATCGTACCGATCCAGAAAGTCAAACTGATGGCAGGCCAGAAAGCCCGCCTGTCGAATGAGTGAGGCCGAGCGGATCGGACGGGGGCTCATCCGGAGATGCGAGATCGTCATCGCGCCGGCTTTGCGCGAGTCGTAGACGAAGTAGCCTTGCACCCAACGGTCGGTGCCTTCGCCGATGATCTTAATCGAGTTCTTATTGGCGCCGACTGTTCCATCGGAGCCAAGCCCGAAGAATACCGCGCGGAGCACCTCAGGCGGTTCAATGTCGAATGCTGGATCGACGGGCAACGAAGTCCGGCTGACGTCGTCCGTGATCCCGACGGTGAAATGACGCGTCGGACGAGCCTTGGCGAGTTCATCGAAGACGGCTTTGACCATGGCCGGCGTGAATTCTTTCGAGGAAAGCCCATAGCGCCCCCCGATGACGGTCGGCTCTTTCGCAAAGCGGCTCAGTCCCTCGGCACGTCCCTCATGCAAGGCGGCGACCACGTCGAGATAGAGCGGCTCACCCACCGAGCCAGGCTCTTTCGTCCGGTCCAGCACGGCGAGGGCTCGGGTGCTCAGTGGAAGGGCGTCCAGAAACTGCTGAACGGCGAACGGTCGATAGAGGCGGACCTTCAGCACGCCCACACGCTGGCCATGTTCGAGCAGCCAGTCAACCGTCTCATGAACGGTCTCAGCTCCGGAGCCCATCAGCACGATCACGCGTTCCGCTTCAGGATGGCCGACGTAGTCGAATAGGTGATAGGGACGGCCGGTCAGTGCGGCAAATTGGTTCATGACTCTTTGCACGTGGTCGGGACAGGCCGCGTAGAACGACTGGCAGGCTTCACGCGCCTGGAAGAAGGTATCCGGATTCTGCGCCGTGCCGCGCAGGACCGGCCGATCCGGGGTCAAGGCTCGTTCCCGGTGCGCCTGGATGCAGCGATCATCGAGCATCGCGCGGAGGTCGGTGTCGGTCAGTTCCTCGATTTTTCCGATTTCATGGGACGTACGGAAGCCGTCGAAACCATGGATGAAGGGAATCCTGCTCGTCAGGGTCGCGGCTTGGGCGACACAGGCGAGATCATGCGCCTCCTGTACGGAACCGGAGGTCAGGATGGCGAACCCGGTCTGGCGACAGGCCATCACATCGGAATGATCGCCGAAGATGGACAGGGCGTGGGTGGCGACGGTGCGCGTGGCCACGTGCATGCAGAAGGCCGTGAGTTCTCCGGCGATCTTGTAGAGGTTGGGCATCATCAATAGCAACCCCTGTGAGGCCGTGAAGGTCGTGGTCAAGGCACCGGCCTGCAGGGCGCCATGAACCGCCCCGGCGGCTCCGCCTTCCGACTGCATCTGCGCAATGGTGGGAATCGTCCCCCAGAGATTCGGCTTCTGTTGCATCGCCCATTCGTCGGCCAGTTCGCCCATCGCGGAGGCGGGGGTGATCGGATAGATCGCGATCACCTCGTTCGTCCGATAGGCGACTGAAGCCACCGCTTCATTGCCGTCTATCGTAAGGATTCGCCGTGCGTTCATCGTGAGGGCTCTCTTTCCTGTTGGATGACCTCAGAGTAACCATGGTGCGATGCCTTATAGGCCGTAGGAGTCGACGAGGATATGTTCAGAGGGAACCCCTTTCTTGAGCAGGTGCCGCAGCCGATGCAGGCCTTGTCGTTGACGGTTGGGTGCCAGTCGATGGATTCGCGGGGCACGCCATGCCACGGTTTAGTGAATTTCTGATCAGGCATCTCTTTCTTCCGCAGCCAGCAACCCACTGCGGCCGCCAGGTTCGCCTTACGCGTGTGGTTCGGATGGGCCGCAACAGGAACCACTCTTGTCCGGTTGAGAGCCCGCGGACACCAACTGTTTGGCCGTCTCATACACATTCCTCGCAGGAACCTGCTTCACTTTGTTCGCCAGTTCGATCGCCTCTCCAATCTGTGCGTCCGTCAAGCCGGTCTTTCGCGCGACAGGGATGTGGTATTCGACACAAGGGACGCAGTTGCTTCCAATGGCGGCACCGATGGCCACCAGTTCTCTTTCACGTGGGCTCAAATCACTCATGGTGTGTTCCTTCCCTGGTTGTTCTATCGGAAACGTGGGACGACGCGACTGCCATTAACTCGCCTCACCAATCACACACTGCAGGGCCGCCAGTTATCGACGGGCCAGGTATATATTTCCGGTTACGAAGCCTCGTCCATCGTTTCACTGTCACTCACGGCGATTGTCACATGTTGCACCCCTGGCACTCGACGAACCGCTTCCTCGCACCGTTCCTGAATCTCCATACCCAGCGGGCAGAACGACGTCGTGAGAACCAAGGTGAACCGGACCTTATTCCCGTCGATCTCAACGTCTCGAATCATGTCAAGACTGACCAGGTCATCTCCCAGTTCCGGCTCTTGCACCGTTCGCAGCGCGTCAAG
>JBBIJI010000085.1:0-5007 GCA_037446055.1 Nitrospiraceae bacterium | reverse complement strand
CCCCGGGGATTCTGGCCGCCAAGCGGAGCGGAACAGGATGGTCGACGAACAGGTCATCCCGCGCGGCATCAAAGACCCGGCCGTGCTCGCCGCGATGCGACGCGTGCCCCGTCATCGCTTCGTGCCGGCCATGTATTCCCCATTCGCCTATCTGGACGGTGCCTTGCCGATCGGCCACGGCCAGAGCATTTCGCAACCTTCGTTGGTTGCCATGATGACGGAGGCGGTCACGATTAAGAAGACAGATAAGGTGTTGGAGGTTGGGACCGGATCGGGATACCAAGCCGCCGTCCTTGCGGAGCTTGCCGACAAGGTGCTGACGATTGAGATCCTGGAGCCGCTGGCTCGCCAAGCGGAACACACGTTGGCGGAGTTGAGCTATCGCAATGTCAAAGTTCGCGTGGGTGACGGCTATCTCGGATGGCCAGAGGAAGCGCCCTTCGACGCGATCATCGTGACCGCCGCGCCCGATCATGTCCCTCAGCCGTTGCTCAATCAATTGGCCGTCGGCGGCCGACTGATTCTGCCTGTGGGTCGATTCTTCCAGACCCTGGAGCTCTATCGACGGACGGCAGAAGGCTATGAGCACGAGACCCTCACACTGGTACGGTTTGTCCCGCTGGTCCGCGAGGGGGAAGAGGAGGAGTAGGAGGCCGTGCAGATCCAGCGAGCCGGTCAAGATGTCTCCGCACTTCCACGCCGGATCGGCTGGTTCACGGCCGGCTGCGTCCTCGTCAGCAATGTCGTCGGCAGCGGCATCTTCACCACGACGGGGTTCATGGCGCGCGACCTTGGCCATCCCGGCTTGATCCTCTGCATTTGGCTCATGGGGGCGCTGATCGCACTCGCAGGAGCCCTCTCCTATAGCGAGCTGGGCGCGGCCTTTCCGGTCGCCGGTGGAGAATATGCGTACCTCCGCCGCGCCTACGGCCCGTTTGTCGGCTTCCTCAGCGGATGGACTTCCTTCACCATCGGCTTCAGCGCGGCCATTGCGGCGGGAGCCGTGAGCTTCGCCGCCTATCTTTTTCAACTGGTTCCCCTTGGTGACGAAGGAGGCGGGCGGTCGACAGCCATAGCCTTAGCCCTCCTCTGGTCAGTCACAGGATTCCACCTGGCCGGCGTCGGACCGGGTGGATGGCTCCAACGGACGCTGACGGTACTGAAGGTGGGAGCCGTTCTCTTGCTGATCGCGGCGGGCCTGACGGTCGGGAAAGGCGACTGGACGCATCTCCGTCTCGCGGATACTCCTCCTGCGCCCCGCATCGGACAATGGTTCGTGTCGTTGATCTTTGCCCTGTACGCCTACTCGGGCTGGAATGCCGCGGCCTATCTGGCGGGAGAGATCACCGACCCCGCCCGCACCATCCCTCGGACCTTGATCGGCGGCACGCTCTTCGTCGCACTGCTCTATCTCGCGCTGAACGGATTCTACTTCTACGCGCTCCCGGTGTCGGAGCTGGCCAAGCCGCCCCTCCTCCCTGTCGCCGATAAGGTCGCGAGAGCGCTCCTGGGTCTCGATGCAGGTCGATTCGTGACGGCCATTCTGTGCCTGTCGATCGCAGGAGCTGTCAGCGCCATGGTGTGGGCCGGACCGCGCGTCTACTATGCCATGGCTCAAGACGGGTTGCTTCCTTCTTTCTTCGGTGATACCCCGAGCGGCCGAGGCACACCGACCAACGCCATTTTTCTGCAAAGCCTGTGGGCCTCAGCCCTGATTGTGTCGGGAAGCTTCGAACGACTGGTGATTTACAGCGGCACTGTGCTTATGATCTTCAGCGCCCTTGCGGTGGGAGCAGTCCCGATCCTGCGTCGTCTCGAGCCGAACCTGCCACGTCCCTATCGCACGCCGCTCTATCCATTTGTTCCAGGGATCTTTGTTCTTCTATCGATCGTGATCGTCGGAAGCGCGCTCTACGAGCGTCCGCTGGAAGGAGGCCTGGGAATTGCGACCGTCCTCGCCGGAACACCGCTCTATCTCTTGTGGCGGAGGCTCAGCGGCGTCCGCACGCTCTGAACTGAGGCAAGACTTACGCAGCAAGGCAAGTGCGGACCAGTCAAACAGAACCTGATGAGCCAACGGGGAAAGTTCGGGAATATGGCCGCCACAAGAGTCATCTACGCAGAGGCTGAGCGAGATTCCACAGTGTCCAATGAACCCTGCGGCCTGGACGGGTAGTGAGAGTGGTTCGACCGCTGTGGAAATAAATCACACACCCTTCCAGCGGACTGGCGTCAAATGCCCCATCCCTCTCTCGCATTCCCACAGCATGGAGCCGTATAGCCAACGGTTCTGCGCATGAGGTCGCGCCTTTCCGCGCATGACAGTCTGGCATCAAACTTGATGCTCATTCATCATTGTCTCCCCCTGTTCAGGCTCAGAGGCATACGATGAACCAAAAGGCCAAACGTTCAGTCTGGTACCTGTTCATCGCGTTATTGGTGATAACGGCCATCCAGTTCTTTCTGCTCGTCCCACCCTCGCGCGAAGAAATCCCGTACAGCCAGTTTAAGTCTCTGGTGGCGGCAGACCGAGTCGCAGAAGTCGCCATCGCTCCGACGAAGATCGAAGGACAGCTTAAACCCAAGGAACCGGAAACAGTAGGACGATTGTTTTCCACCGTCCCAGTGGCGGATCCGGAACTCGTGAAGGAATTGGAGGCGCATCAAGTCAAATTCACCGGCGTCGTGGAGACCACGTTCTTGCGAGACCTATTGCTGTGGTTGTTGCCGACGCTCTTCATCGTGGGGCTTTGGATGTTCGTCTTCCGGAGGCTTGCGCGCGGTCCCACGGAGATGATGGCCGTCGGCCGCAGCAAAGCGCGAGTCTACATGGAGAAGGAGATCAAGGTTACGTTCGCCGATGTCGCCGGCGTCGACGAGGCGATTCAAGAACTCCGGGAGGTGGTCGAGTTCCTGAAAACTCCCGAGAAATTTGCGGTGCTGGGCGGCCGGATTCCGCGCGGGATTTTGCTGGTGGGTCCCCCCGGAACGGGGAAAACGTTGCTTGCGCGTGCGTTGGCGGGCGAAGCCGGCGTCCCGTTCTTCAACATTATCGGGTCCGAGTTTATCGAGATGTTCGTCGGAGTCGGTGCGGCACGCGTCCGCGATCTCTTTGCCCAGGCCAAGGAGAAGGCCCCCTGCATTATTTTCATCGATGAGCTGGACGCGATGGGAAAAGCGCGCGGGATCACTCCTTCATTGAGCGGCCACGATGAGCGGGAACATACGC
This sequence comes from Nitrospiraceae bacterium, assembly GCA_037446055.1. Classification (GTDB taxonomy): domain Bacteria; phylum Nitrospirota; class Nitrospiria; order Nitrospirales; family Nitrospiraceae; genus JBBIJI01. The sequence goes on along the minus strand of JBBIJI010000085.1, from coordinate 1,778 downwards.
TCAATCAACTCCTGGCCGAACTAGACGGGTTCGATCCTCGATCGGGGGTGATCTTGATGGCAGCCACGAATCGTCCGGAGATTCTTGACCCTGCTCTTCTACGACCCGGACGCTTTGACCGACAAGTGCTCGTCGACCGGCCGGATATGAAAGGACGGGAAGCCATCCTGAAGATCCACACCCGTTCGCTGAAGCTGGGCCCCGACGTCGATTTAGGAACCCTTGCTCGGATGACGACCGGCTTTGTCGGAGCAGACCTGGCCAATCTGGCGAACGAGGCAGCCCTTCTGGCTGTCCGCCGTGGCAAAGACGCGGTCACCACGGCCGAGTTCCAGGAAGCGGTCGAGCGGATTATCGCCGGCTTGGAGAAGAAGAGCCGGGTCTTGAACAAGATGGAAAAAGACATTGTGGCGCATCATGAAATCGGACATGCCCTGGTCGCGTTGTCGCTGCCGGGCGCGAATAAAGTCCACAAGATCTCGATCGTCCCCCGCGGCATCGCCGCGCTGGGCTACACGCTCCAACTTCCGACTGAAGATCGGTTTCTCATGACGCGTTCCGAGTTGCTCGACAAGATTGCCGTGCTCCTGGGCGGCACGATCGCCGAGGAACTTGTCTTCCATGAAATATCAACCGGAGCCCAGAACGATCTCCACCGGGCAACCGACATTGCCCGAACCATGGTGACAGAATATGGGATGGCGAAACACCTTGGACATGTCACATACCGGCCGACACCTCGGCCGGTGTATCTCCCTGAAGCGATCGCGCCAAAGGGCGAATACAGCGAGGAGACGGCGCCTGATATCGATCGCGAAGTTCGAGCCATCATCGAGGGAGAATACGAACGGGTCAAAAAGCTTTTGGAGGAGAACAAGTCAATACTCTTAGAGGGAGCCAAACTGGTCCTCGAACGGGAGGTGATCACGGGAGAGGATCTCCGTGCGTTGATGGCGAAGGCCAACCCGCTCGTTCCCGTTCCTTGAAGTCGACTCCTCCCCGCCTCTAAACCCGAGGAACCAGATGAAGAAGCTGGAAGACGTCCCCACCGCCTGCGCGTCTTGCGGACGAACTGACAGACCAGTGGCCAAGGCTCTAGGGCTCTGCGCGTCCTGTATTCGTGAAAAGGGCGGCGCTGTTCTGGGGGCTGCGCTGAGATCGCATACCACATCCAGAGAAGGGTTCGGGCTTCCGGCAACTCCTCCAAGCGAGCGCGGGATTCTGTGCAGAATCTGTTCGCAGCATTGCAGGATGGGTGAGGGCCAAGCCGGCTACTGCGGATTGCGATGGAATGAGGCAGGACGGCTTGTGTCCTTGTCGACCCCGGACGCAGGATTGTTCTACGCTTGCATCGATCCCCACGTGACGAACTGCTGCGCCGCCTTCTTTTGCCCGGCCGCCACAGGGTTGGGGTATCCGGAATTCGCCTATACTCCGGGTCCCGAGATCGGCTACGAGAACCTGTCGATCTTCTTGTACGGCTGCAACTTTGACTGCCTGTTCTGCCAAAACCCCTCGCACAAGGAGATTCACCGACAAGGCCCACGCCCGGTGGACGAGCTGATCGAGATGACTCTTCAGAACGATCGCATCTCCTGCTGGTGCTTTTTCGGCGGCTCTCCAGAGCCGCAACTCCCCTTCGCCGTCAACGCGAGTCGCAAGGTCTTAGCGCGCATTATTCATGAGGGTTCGTCGCGAAATCGCGCAGTCGCCAAGCGAGACAGGCGCGCGGAGCCGCGAGGGAGGGAGGCATACTTGAAACAGTATGTTGACCGACC
>JBBIJI010000084.1:2848-5502 GCA_037446055.1 Nitrospiraceae bacterium | reverse complement strand
CCGCGAATCTGGCGCCAGGAAACAAGGTCATCTGGAATGCGCCGCCGCTGAGTAGTGTAGCGGTCCCCGAAAAAGAGGTCACCATGCCTGGCTCTGATGGGCATATGCACAGCCACTGAGCGTTGAATTCGGGGAGTCGAAATACCCGAAGATGTGTAGCCTAATGCGACAGATACCAACTGACTCTTGTCGCAGGATTCCCCTGACCTTGACTGAATCACTTTCGCTCCTAGTCACACTTGTTCTGGAAATTCTGTAACTTGTGGCGGTGGTACTGTCGTTGCTTAGTCTCAGATAGGACTTTCAGCTCTGGGAAGTTGCCGGTAGCATCAGATTTGTCGCTCTTGCGTGAGGACGAGAAGAGGAGTACACAGGCTGCCGTGCGATCAACCTGCCGCTCAAAGGGTAGTATTTCGCTACTAGCGGTCTTCCCGGTAAGATCTGGTCCGCCGCTATACACATTCCTCTCTACGTTCCGCATCTGAGCCTCTTCGCATAGGTCGCGCTGATCTATTTGATTCATTGACGTCACACGTCAACGAATCCAACTTTATCCGCGAAGAGGTGTGCAATGAACAATGTTCGATTCGATCTAGCCAGTGCCAGTCAGAGTATGGTTCGAGGTGGTTCTCGTGGTGGCTCCGGTTCGAGTGGCGCTATGGACCAATCGGCACTGTCATTGAGAACGATGCAGGAGAGTGTATGTCTTCAGGATCAGGTGCGGCTCCGGTGGCAGCATCAGATGCCGACCAGACCGTAGAGCGGCTGAGAAACTACGCCCGACTCCATCGGGTCTGTTGGGAAGTCCTGCCCGAGCAACTGCCGGTGAAGGATGACAAGCCACTGCAGGTGGGCTTCACCTTGATGCTGTATGGGGCCCACCCGCACGACACGGACCGCCCGTTGCCTGGATGCGAGCAGTGCGCGACCATTTACAAGCACTTGCGGGAAATTGCAGAGTGGATCGTGCCGGAGGTCGAGCGACTGTCCCGGTATGAGATTCAGATCTTCGACAGTGCGGTTCGGTACGACCCTGTGCGAGGCAATCGGCCCGATGTCACGGTCACCATCAAAATTGTTCACCGGTCACAGTTTGATGCGCCGGTCGATCAGTGCGAGGTCTTCTGTCTCCACGAGATGGAGACAAAGCTGTTACAGATCGGCGCACAGCATCAGCGATGGAAGGAGTGAGCATTAACCCGCATTATTCATGAGGGTTCGTGACGAAACCGCTGAGACGCCACGCGAGACGGGCGCGCGGAGGCGCGAGGAAGGGAGGCGTCCTTAAACAGGACGTTGACCGACCGAGCGACGAGCCCGCCCGCCTGCGTGCCGAAACTTCGCGCGCAGGCTTGTCGCAGCGGCGTATCGGCGGTTGCAGTAGAAGCCGTCATGAATAATGCGGGTTAAGAGAAACGAAGAAGATACCGCGACCCATCGAGATCAGCTTCGGCAATCATGAGGATCTCTCACGACGACAAGGACTCATCGGGCGCCACGAGCATGGTGAGGGACGTGACACGAGATCAATCATCAGTGAAATCTGGGCCGCTTGAGCAATCGGGAGAAGCGAACGTCCGCGTGCCCTGGCACATCCGGACCCCGGAAGCACTGACGCGCGAACTGCGGTCGAACACAGACACCGGGTTAACCGCGCAGGAAGCCAAGCGGCGTCTGGCGCAACACGGTCCGAATGAATTGCCCCAGGCCCCTCCTATCTCACCGTTCACCATCTTCCTGACACAGTTCTCGAGCCTGATTGTCTGGGTTCTGATCGGGGCAGCCATCGTGTCGGGATTGCTTCAGGAATGGGTGGATGCAGCCGCGATCATTGCCATCGTCATCCTGAACGCGATTCTCGGCTTTGTTCAGGAATATCGGGCCGAGCGCTCGCTGGAGGCGCTCAAACACATGGCAGTCATCGCTGCGCGGGTCGTTCGTGACGGCATGCTCATGTCGCTCCCCGCCCGCGAGCTGGTTCCCGGCGACCTCATCCAGGTCGAGGCGGGCGATCGGGTCCCTGCTGATGCGCGTCTCGTCTATGCGACCGGCTTCCAGACGCAAGAAGCCTCGTTGACCGGCGAATCGACGCCGGTCGCCAAGTCGATAGAACCCTTGTCTCAAGCCGAGGTCCCGCTGGGAGACCGTCACAACATGCTCTTTATGGGAACGGTAGCCGTCTCCGGGAAGGCTCGTGCCCTTGTGGTGCACACCGGGAGCCATACGGAACTCGGGAAGATCGCGGCGATGATCCGCCAGGCCGAGCAGGCCGAGCGCGAAGAGACGCCGCTGCAACGCCGGCTCGAGCAACTGGGGCACAGTCTGCTGTGGCTCTCTCTGGGGATCGTAGCGATCGTCTTTCTTCTCGGCGAACTGCGCGGCGTCCCGGTGGTCACGATGTTTCTCACGGCCGTGAGCCTGGCGGTGGCCGCGATCCCCGAAGGCCTTCCGGCCGTGGTCACCATCACATTGGCCCTTGGCGTGACCCGGATGGTGAAGCGGCATGCCTTGATCCGACGCCTGCCGGCGGTGGAGACATTGGGCTCGACCACCGTGATCTGTTCCGACAAGACCGGGACGCTCACGAAGAACGAGATGACGGTGACGACCTGCTACCAGGGCGGCAAGGTGGCGAGTGTGACGGGGGAAGGCTA
>JBBIJI010000084.1:0-2748 GCA_037446055.1 Nitrospiraceae bacterium | reverse complement strand
GACCACATACCTGCAGTCTATACAGCGACCACCCTGGAACGCGATCTGGTCTTCTTGGGATTGATGGGCATGAAGGATCCGATCAGACCTGAAGTCAAAGTCGCGGTGGAGGCCTGTCGTATGGCGGGCGTGCGCACGGTCATGATCACGGGCGATCATAAGGACACGGCCGTGGCCATTGGAGGCGAGTTGGGCCTCTTGCAAGGCGGCATGGAAGCGATCGCCGGGTCCGAACTCGATCACATATCGGATCAGGAATTGCGCGAACGAGTCGCTCGGATCGCCGTCTACGCGCGGGTGTCGGCCGAGCACAAGCTCCGAGTGGTCCGGGCCTGGAAGCAGTTGGGGGCAGTCGCCGCGATGACTGGCGATGGGGTCAACGATGCACCGGCGATCAAGGAGGCGGATATCGGCGTCGCCATGGGGATCACCGGGACCGATGTGACCAAAGAGGCCTCGGACATGGTGGTCACCGATGACAACTTTGCTTCCATCGCCGCAGCGGTCGAAGAGGGCCGAGCCATTTTTGACAACATTCGCAAGTCGGTCCACTACCTGCTCTCGTGCAACATCTCCGAGATCCTGGTCATGTTGTTCGCGACCTTGTTGGGCCTGCCGCTGCCGCTGCTGCCGGCCCAGATCCTCTGGATCAACCTGGTGACGGATGGCCTCCCGGCGCTGGCCTTGGCAGTGGACCCGGCGGATCCCGCGCTCATGCGGCGGCCTCCACGCCCTCCCCAGGCCAGGTTTCTGGATCGAGAGCGGCTCTTCCTGATGTTCGGACAAGGGTTATGGATGACGGTGCTGACCATGCTGGCCTTTATCTACTGTTTGTACAGCATGGAGCAAGACGTCGAGCGAGCCAGAACGGTGACCTTTATGGTGCTGGTCGGAGCGCAGCTCGCCCACGCCTTTAATTGCCGCAGTGACCGGATGTCCCTGTTCGCGCTGGGACTGGGGACCAACAGGCCGCTGCTGTGGACCGTCGGTGCTTCCAGTCTGTTGCAAGTCGGACTGCTCTTGACCCCATGGACCAGAGAGATCTTCCGATTGAGCACCTTTGACCTGCAACACTGGACTCTCGTATTTGGTGTCGGGAGCCTCATGCTCGTCGCAGTGGAAATCTGGAAGGCCGCGATGCGGGCCACGGGAAGTCTCAACCCTCAAGAACAAGGATGGAAGAAGTGAGATGAAGGTCTGGCATGTGCGACAGGAGGCAGCGGCGGCATTCCGTGGGCAGCATGGGCTTGGTGCGAACCCTGTGATCCCTTGCCAGCTCGCAGTGCCAGAGGAGGGTCGCGAGGCTCGCATGGCCGGATGGGTGAAGGAGACAGACGCAGCATGAACCTCTGGCATCTCACCCCTGACGCGCCCCGGTTCCCCTTCTACGTGAGTGCAGGGGAAAACGTGAACGTGCAATTCGGGACTTGGCCGATTGAGGTCGGCCAGCAAACCTGGATCGAACTGCGCATCGTCCATCCGGACGGGACAGAAGACAGGGGGCGAGTCGAAGGCACCTGGAACGTCAACCGCGATGGCAATAGCTACTGGTACCTCAACATCGGACCGTTCGGGGATGGAGATCAGGTGGAATATCGACTGGGGGGCCTGTCTCCCTCTGGGAACGCCGACACCGGGTGCTTTGCGTTCCGGGTGGGACCGAAGATTCACCTCGCGATCCTGTGGCACCAGCACCAGCCGCTGTACAAGGATCTCCTCGCCAAGAAGGAGAAAGGCTCGTATCGCTTTCCCTGGGTTCGGTTGCACGCCATCCGCGACTACTATGCCATGGCCGCCTTGCTGGAACGTCATCCCGACGTCCATCTGACTATCAACCTGACGCCGGTCCTCCTGTGGCAAATCGAGGACTATTCGGAGCGGGGTGCCACTGACCGCGCCCTGGATCTGACGCTCGCGCCCGCCGGTCAGCTCTCGGCAGCTCAGCAGGAGGAACTCTGTGAGACCTTCTTTGAGGCCGACTGGCACACCCAGATCTTTCCCCGGCCGCGCTACCGGGGATTGTTCGAGCAGCGGCAGAAAGGTGCCGCATTCACGGCTCAGGATCTGACCGATCTCCAGATGTGGTTCAACCTGGCCTGGTTCGCGCCGGAATTCCAGGAGGGAGATGTCAAACTTCCAGATGAGACCGTCATCTCAGTCCGGGGCCTGATCGAGAAGGGCCGCGGCTACACGCGACGCGAGATCGAAGACATGGTGCAAGTGCAGCGGAAAGTCCTCAAGTACATTGTGGCTATTCATCGCCGCCTTCAGGACCGCGGGCAAATGGAGATCTCTACGACCCCGTTCTACCATCCGATCCTCCCCCTGGTTGTGGATACGGATCGGGCGACCATTGACCGTCCGGGGGCGGTCCATCCCGCACGCTTTCACCGGCCCGAGGACGCGGTGGTCCAGGTGCAGCGCGCTGTCGAGTTCTACCGGAAACGCTTCGGCCACGCCCCGTCCGGGATGTGGCCGGCCGAAGGGGCCGTGGGCCAGACGGTGGTCTCCTTGTTTGCCAAAGCGGGCATCCACTGGATCGCGACCGATCGGGGCGTGCTGGAGCGGTCAGGTAGGTATGGGTACGATGTCCGGAACCCGAACGTCCTCTGCCAAGCCTACCGGGCAGAGGAGGAGTTCGGCTGCAACGTGGCGGTGTTCTTCCGGGACACGGAACTCTCGGATCGCATCGGGTTCCACTATCAGCGATACGCGGACGCCCATGCCGCGGCGGCAGACTTTCTCCGC
>JBBIJI010000083.1:0-5673 GCA_037446055.1 Nitrospiraceae bacterium | reverse complement strand
GGCACAAGCGTGACGCTTAGTGCTGCGGCGTCGATAGGATCTACGTTCGACGGCTGGAGCGGCGGCGGGTGCAATGGAACTGGTACCTGCACAGTGAGCAGCGACGCCACGGTCACCGCTACGTTTAATGTGATACCCATACCGGAGGCTCCAAAAGTCGGTGGCGGAGGCTGTAGCCTGAGCCAGCCCGGAACCAACGATGTGCTCTTGCCGGCTCTTCTGTTGGCGAGCTTGGCATTCTTGATGCGGAGGGTCCGGTATCGACTGAAGTAGAGTTCGGCAGATGTGCCAGTGAGCGTGATGGCGGCATCATGCTGGATCGCAAGACCGGCTTTTGCGTGATGCACTCGACTTGGGAGGCCGGGACTGTTAATATCGGTCTGGAAAACTCTTCCGATTATGAAAACGGTCACCATCGAAATGCCCTCCGAACTCCTCGATCTGTTGGGCTCGGAGGAGGAGGCTAAACGCGAGGCCAAACAGGCTCTGGTCCTGGATCTTGTCCGGCGTGGGCGAGTGTCCAGGACCAAGGCTGCTGAGCTGTTGGGAACGCCTTTGCAGGATTTTCCAGCTTTGCTCTCCCAGTACCGCATCCCCTGGTTTGACTACTCCCTTGAAGACCTGCGTCGCGATCTCGATTCCCTGCAAAAGCGTGCTCCTGCACAGCAGTGATTCTCGTCCTCGACTCCAGCGCCCTCATCGCACTGGCTCGCATTGGGCGCTTGAATCTTCTTCAGCAGCTTGCGCGCGAAGTGTACATCCCGGAAGCTGTTCATACGGAAGTCACGGAGCGCGGGCAGGGGCGGATCGGAAGCGTCGAGGTCAGGCAGGCGCCGTGGCTCGCCGTCACGCGCGTGCAAGACCAAGCGGAGGTGAGTCGCCTCCGGGCACAGGTTGGAAGAGGAGAGGCCGAGGCCATCATCTTGGCTCGGGAAATCCAGGCCGACTTCGTGGTTCTCGATGACGCGACCGCGCGTCGCCTGGCTGTAGACCTTGGAGCAAGAGTGGTTGGCGTTCTAGGGTTGCTGCTATACGCGAAACAACTTGGCAAGATCGCGGCCGTGAAGCCTCTGTTCGATGAGCTGAGAACGGCCGGCTTCTTCATCGATGAGTCTCTGTACCACCTCTTGCTGCGACAGGCTGGCGAGGAAACAACATAGCGTCACGGAGAAGACCGAGGGGCAGGGCGTGAGCGCGTTATCTGACGAGAATCCCGCAAGGACCGTCGATGGGCACCTTCACTCTTGTTCGGGGCAGGAAACCGGTCCCAGGCAGGGTTGCTCCTCCTGCTGAGGGCTGGAATAAACCGACATGGCAGAGGCAGGGACATAACGGTCTCCTTCATGCGGTGAGGCGTCGCTTCGCTTCCTCGTGCGAGACCGTTTCACCGCGTTCAGATTGCCGGAGTCCCTCCTCGACCTTGGCAAGAAAACAGAGTCGTTCGATGGCGTCTTCCAGCGTCGCCTCATCGGGAAGTTCATCCAAGGCCTTGAGAATTTTCTGTTTGGTGGTTCCGGCGTTCATCACTACCTCCCTCACATGCTGAGTTCCGGCACCACTGCCGACGACACGCTGTCATAACCTGACTGAACTCTAAGCCAATTCGGGAACGCGGTCAACAGGAGGCTTCCACTCAATATGCACGAAGGGGAATTGGGGAAACGAGGGGTTCTGACAGCGGCGGAGGCAGTTGCACCTGAGCCCTTGCGGACGTCTCGAAGTGCTCTTGCCGGCTCTTCTGTTGGCGAGCTTGGCAATCTTGATGCGGAGGGTGAGGCATCGACTGAGGTAGGTCAGAAGCCGGGTCTTGCACCGGCATTTGCATGGGGCCCCTGGAAAGTTCCTTCCAGGGGCCCCTTGCTCTGTCTGCAGAACGGATTTCTTCGCAAAGCGCGGTGGGCTTTGCTCGCGCCTGATGGCGCACCAGCAGGTCTCAAGCAGTGCGGACTCTGCGAGCTTTCCCCTGGCCACCGGCCAGTTGCTTTCGAACCTGATCCAGGCTGACGCTCGTCCCGCGCCGCGCCCGGCGGATCATGGCCCAAAACTTCGGGCTCCGTTCGAGTAGATAGTCCTCGACGTCCTCCTCGTCCTCAAAACCCTCAATGGCTGCGACGGGCTTGCCGCGGTTCGTGACGATCACCACGTCGCGTCGTGAGAGTTTGAGCACCTGCGGGAAGGCATTCTTCGCTTCATACGTTGTGACGATCTTCATGTGTCATGCTCCTTGTAAAACCTGCCGAGCATGAAAATGGGGACTGGCTCCGGCCAAGCCCGCCGGTGCCTGTCCCCATTTTCTCAGTCGGTTGTCATGTCCTGAAGGGGCTTCCCTTACACCACGCTTCGGTTTCCGCGTAACATGTCCGCGCAGTGTTCATCGCGACCTCGGCATGGCTGCGTTGCGGCAAACCTTCGGGGAGCGTGCCAGGCAGCGCATCAGGATAGCGGGTTGGAATATAGAACTGATCCATCTGCTGCACACCGTCGTAGAGCGCACTCAGATGAGCGCGCGCTTGGTCGGGTAGACGTTCCCACAGATCCACCAAGGCGTGTGTCCGAGGAAGGAGTTCCCCGGCATGGGCCAGAATGGCCTTGAAACATTTCTCGGTGCATTGTTGAGCATGAAAGCATGTCTGGTTGAACAGCCCATCCTGCAACGCCAGTTCGGCCATGCGCAGATCTTCCCACCCGAATCTCAGCCAACGTTGTGCATCTTCTTGTGGTTGTAGCGGCATCACCATCCCTTTCTTGAGGATTTCTTCGCGAAAAAATGGGCGATGCAGGCAAGCGGCTGCCTCTGCCGGCGTATACACGAGAAATTGCACTCCTGCCCCCGGCTTTATGAGTTTGGCCAGACGGGCACCACGCTCAAGAAACGGCTCTTCCGAGCGCATGATCACGAACAGGTCCAAATCGCTCCAGGCATGAACCTGCCCGGTCGCAAAGGAGCCAAACACCCGGACTTGCATGACGGTGTGTTGAGCGGCCAGTGCTTGGCGTATGCGATCGAGTTCTTCACTGAGACGCTGACGTCGAGTCAGCGCCTCTGCGGTGTGTTGCAATGGCATAAGAAGGCTCAAGAGAGCGACGGTAACGTACGCTAGCACAGCCTGCTGTTTGCTACAAGAGAGGGCAGGTTGGGTGCGTATCCGACTTTCACCGTCGAATTCGGTCCGGATGGTTCAACGTTGACCCATGCCGTGCGCGGTTGTTATTTTTGTCATCCAGTGAGGTGCGTATAATGCGCGGCCGGGTCCCATTCATGGTTTCGGTCCTCTCCGAGTTGGCTACCAGAATGGAGAAGCTGGCCAATGCCGAGGCGAAGAACCAGCGGTGAGACAAGACGGGGAGTCTGCTGTGTGTCCATTGAATGAAGCCCCCACTCGGCTGAAGCAATTCGTTGAGCTCCTGGGGCTTCAAGCTTGCCTCCCGTTTCACCGCGATCGACTTTTTTACTTAGCCTTGGCGGCGGGACCGATCTTTTGGGCTGCGTGGTGGATGGTTGCGCCTGTCAATTTCCTGCCGTGGTCCCGCCTCTGGTCGTTGGCGTTTTTCTCCGTCACTATCTGGCAGCCGCTCACGGAAGAGCTCTTCTTTTGCGGGCTGATTCAAGGGCAATTGGGCCGGCTCGCATGGGGGCGGCGTGCACTTCTGGGATTGACGCCGGCGAATGGCCTCACCTCGGTCTTGTTTATGGCGGCGCATTGGCTGACCCATCCACCGCTCTGGGCCCTTGCGGTTCTGGCACCGTCCTTGGTCTTCGGCTTTATGCGGGATCGTTTTCAGAGTATCTATCCCTCCATCGTCCTGCACGGCTTCTACAACGCGGGCTATTTCGCCTTGACGGGACTGCCTTAACCCGCCTTATTCATGAGCGCTTCTGCTGCAAACACCTAGGAGCGAGTAGCCGGTAGCGGGCAGCGAACAGCCGGAGCGAGAGAAATCCCCTTGAGCTATGCGCTACTTGCTATTCGCTAATTTCGCGACGAACCCTCGTGAATAATGCGGGTTCAGGACGAACCGTCATTAAACGGAGGCGGCTTTCTTGAGTGGGGCCAGCAGCTTTTCCGGAACTTTCAGGCTTCCTCGGCCGATGCCGACCTCGATGTCCGGTTTCGTGATGCCGTGGAAATCGCTGCCGCCGGTGACGAGCAGATCGAGTTGCTTGGCGAGGCTGAGATATTCCGAGGTTTGCCGTTTGGTGTGGGTGCTGTAGTGGACTTCAATGCCCCCTAGGCCGTGCTGTTTCAACGTATCGCAGAGCCTGAAGAGTCCTTCCGCTGATTCCTTGACCCACGTGGGATGAGCCAGCACCGCGATGCCGCGCGCGCCTTTGATCCAGGCGATGGCTTCGGCCGGTGTCGGCAGGTCGCGCTCGACATAGGCTGCCGCGCCGTTGGCGAGATAGCGGTCGAACGCGTCTTTTGCCGAGGTGACGTAGCCCTTGTCCATCAATACGCGGGCGATGTGTGGGCGCCCGACCGATTCGGTGCCGGCCAACGCCGTGACTTCCTCGTACGTGATGGTAAGCCCCAGTTCGTTCAACTTCTGAATGATGTGCGGGTTACGCGCATGGCGGCTGGCGCGCAACTGAGCCAGCCGGCGATTCAACTCCGGATCTTTCCAATCCAGGAAGTACCCCAGGATGTGCAGCTCACTGTCGCCATAGCGTGAACTGATCTCCACGCCGGGAATGACCTCGATGCCCAGCTCGTCACCGGCCTGCATGGCCGCCGGGAGGCCGTCAACGATGTCGTGATCGGTAATGGCGAGCGCGGTGACATTCGCCTTCTTGGCCAGCGCCAGGACTTCGGACGGCGGCAGGCTGCCGTCGGAGAAGGTGGTGTGGAGGTGGAGATCAACGCGGCTCATGCGGTAGTCCGATGGAACCGGCTTTCTGCGCCACGAGTTGTGCGGTAAACAACGCGGCGCTGCCATGCCCGCCCTCGTGTTCTCCTTCGTCATAGTGCAGAATGCGGAGGCGCGAGGCGAGGCGCAGGAGTTCGTTCTGGGCGAGGCAAAACTCCCATCGCCGAGGGTGGCGATAGTGGAGGTAGTTGTCGATGGTGAAGGTTTCGTACACGAGCATGCCGTTCGGCTTCAAGGCTTCCACCAACGCGGGAAAGAGGGCGCGATGCAAATAGAAGAACACGATGACGACGTCGTACTCTTCCTTGGGCAGCTCCGGCGGCTGTTCCTGTTCCAGATCCAGAGCGCGCGTGCTGACGTTGGCGAGGTCGCGCCGCTTGGCGGCGGCGGCGAGCCGTGCGAGGGCTTCTTCGTCGCGGTCGATGGCCTCCACCTGATAGCCATGTATGGCCAGGTAGAGCCCGTTGCGGCCGGAGCCGGACGCAACGTCGAGAACCTTCCCCTTGGGCAAGCGATGGAGTTGCTGGGTAAGAAACTTGGCCGGCGGCGCCTCGTCGGTCTGGATCTGTTGGGAGAGGCGCGTGCGGTCGAGCCGAACGCCGACAGATGTTGTGGCCAGCTTGATCGGCGGATCGAGCTTGCGGATCCAGAGGCGGACGCGCTCGACCGGAAATTCGGCCAGGATCATGCTGACGAGGCGCTCCGCGAGCGTTTCGAGCAGGCCGCAATGTTCCTTGGTGCCGATTTCGACGATGCGTTGCGCCACGCGCGCGTAGTCGACGGTTTTCTCTACATCATCGGTTGCCG
>JBBIJI010000082.1:0-6513 GCA_037446055.1 Nitrospiraceae bacterium | reverse complement strand
ATGGACAAGTATGTCGAGCCGGGCCATAGCGCCAGTCTACGAGACGGACCGGCCGTGATCTGTGAGGGGCCTTACAAAAAAATGAGAAGGGGAGAAGGAGCAAGTAGGGAAAGGGGACCCAGAGGCGTCGCTGCACGCTGCCTCCGGGTCTGGGGAGCGTTACATCTTGCTGCGTGTCTAGAAGTACTCGTCGTATCGGTGGACGTAGTCCTTCTGCGCCAGCGGGGCGTGGCAGGCGCGGCACTTGGTGAAATCTTCCATCAAGGGTTTGCCGTCCGGGCTGTAAGCGGCGTAGAGCCAGTCGCCGTTCTTCAGATTATCGGGGAGGTTAGTTCCCCAGCCTTGACCTTTGCCCATCACAAATACCTTGGCCAGGTCGCCCTTCACGAGCTTGCCATCCGCGCCGATCATCAGCTTGTCGCCGTCGGCCTTGGCCTTGTAGATCTCCATCACCATGACGGTGCCGTCGGGCAAAGGCTGGCCGGATGAAGCCCTGGCGCCCGTGGGGTTGATATAGATGTCGCGTACCTGCAGGTGGCGTCCGCCGTCCGACTTCCTTGCGGGTACTATGTCACCTGGGGCGGGCAATTTGAGAATGAGCGACAGGCGATGGCGCACTTGGCGATTGTGGTCCCACTCGTGATCGGGTTGATTTTCTTGCTGCTCTTCTTCACATTTGGGAGCGCCCGGGATGCCGTCTTGATCCTCCTGACGATTCGCTTCGCGATGGTTGGCGGCCTCCTGGCGCTGTTTGTGGGCGGTCTCTACCTGTCAGTGCCGACCTCCGTCGGGTTGATTGACCTCTTCGGCGTCGCCGTCTTGAACGGCGCGGTCCTGCGGCTTCGGCCCGTGTTGATGACCGCGCTCGTCGCGGCGCTCGGACTGACGCCGCTGCTGCTGGCGACCGGCCCGGGCTCTGAGATCCAGAGGCCGCTCGCGATGGTCGTGGTCGGCGGGCTGTTCTCCTCAACGGTCCTGACCCCGCTGGTTCCGCCAGTCCTCTATCAGTGGGTCGAGCGGCGTCGCAGATGGCGAGCACCTGCAGAAGAAGACGTCCCCGCGCCTGGGTCTTCCCTCGAGGTGGGAACATGAAGCCTCATCGCCACACTCAGCTTCGATGGACCCTTGGCAGCATGCTCGTGACAGTCGCTCTTTTCACGTCCTTCAGTTGCGCTGGGAGGATGGAAGCGCAACCGTTCAGTGCCGAGCAGAGGGTCATTGGCAAATCCGAGCAGCAACTCCTGATCTGCGCCGGGCCGCCGCGGACCGCGACGTCACATGACGGGGTGAGAGTTCTGACCAATCAGAGGGAAAGCGGACTCTTGGAAGGGTCGTTTCCCGGCTCCAAAAGCAGCCGCCCCGAGGAGGTGCGGCACGCATGAACCGCCATCGTGAGGCTTAGATGACAGCAGAAGTATTGATCCGGGTCTCGGCGTTTCTCGGAGTGCTGAGTGTGATGGTGTCCTGGGAAGTGCTGATCCCCCGGCGCCGCCTGACCACATCCAAGGTGAGACGGTGGCTCGCCAACCTCTGTGTCGTGGTCATAGACGTTGTCATCATCCGGCTGTTATTTGCTGCCGGGGCGGTCGGCGCGGCACTACTGGCGACTGAGCAGAACTGGGGCCTCCTGAATCACATGGCTTGGCCGATCTGGATCGAGGCGATTCTGGCGGTCATCGCGCTGGATTTCACGCTCTATCTGCAGCACGTGATGTTCCACGCCGTGCCGGTATTCTGGCGGTTCCACATGATGCATCATGCGGACCTGGACTGCGATGTCACTACCGGGCTCAGGTTCCACCCGATGGAAGTGACCCTGTCGATGCTCATCAAGTTCGCCGCGATTGCGGTCCTGGGCCCATCGCCCCAGGCCGTACTGGCCTTCGAGGTTCTGCTCAATGCCACTTCCATGTTCAACCACAGCAACGTGCGCATGCCGGCGGCGGTCGATCGTGCGCTTCGGTGGCTAATTGTGACGCCCGACATGCATCGCGTTCACCATTCGATCCTGTTCAAGGAGACCAATACCAATTTCGGTTTCAATCTGCCCTGGTGGGATCGGCTGCTGGGAACCTATCGGCCTCAGCCGGAAGGTGGTCACGAGGCGATGACACTCGGCTTGAAACAGTTCAGAGATCCGGCCCGTCTGACACTTATGGGAATACTCCTGCTTCCCTTCACGAGAATGCCAGGTGATTACCCGTTGAGCGGCGATCGGTGACGGCGTAATTCGGGAGCCCCGGATGCCTGTCGTCACGGTCTTTGACCAGCACGCGCAGGAATACGACGACTGGTTCGATGCGCACGAGCCGGTCTATCAGGCCGAAGTCTCGGCGCTCAGGAAGTTCATTCCTGGTGAGGGCCTGAGCCTCGAGGTGGGCATCGGAACCGGGCGCTTCGCGGTCCCGCTCGGAATCCGATTCGG
The DNA here is from genome assembly GCA_037446055.1 of Nitrospiraceae bacterium. Classification (GTDB taxonomy): domain Bacteria; phylum Nitrospirota; class Nitrospiria; order Nitrospirales; family Nitrospiraceae; genus JBBIJI01. The sequence goes on along the minus strand of JBBIJI010000082.1, from coordinate 4,088 downwards.
AATCGATCCGAGTCGACGCATGCTGGGAATCGCTCGGAAGCGTGGCCTTCGGGTTTGTCAGGCAGCCGGGGAACAGTTGCCCTTCCACGATAGACAGTTCGACTTGGTTCTGCTTGTCACCGTCATCTGTTTCGTGGACGATGTCCCGACCTTGCTCCGGGAACTCAGGCGGGTGCTGAAGTCAGACGGACACCTGATCATCGGTTTCATCAACCGGAACAGCGAGCTTGGCCGGCTGTACGAGCAGCGCAAGGAGGCTAGTCCCTTTTACCGGGATGCGCGGTTCTATTCGGTGGAGGAAGTCACGGCCTGGGTGAAGGCCGCTGGTTTCAACGCGATCCAGTTGGGTCAGACTCTGTTTGGTCGCCCGAGCGAGTTTTCAACGAGAGGCTTGGAGGTGCGCGAAGGCTCTGGCAACGGAGCGTTTGTGGTTCTCTCTGCACAAAAGAGAACGTGAGGGTCCTTACGTCAGCAGCGGTGCCGGAAGCTGGCGCACAACCTTGGCTGGTCTGAGATTCTTTGTACGTGACAAAACTTTAGGGGATCAATATGACCCTCTTGACCTTGGATACGGTTCCAAGGTCTAGAATGCCTCCGATGGAGGAGGTCAAACATGGCGACTCAGAAACGTACGGTCAGCAAGCTCGCTCGCCTAGCCGGCGTCGGCCCCGATAGTATTCGCCGCTATGAGCGAATTGGAATCGTCCCGAAGGCAGAGCGCTCTCCTGCCGGGTACCGTCTGTGGAATGCGCCCGACGTGCAATACCTGAAGTGGGTGGCCCCGGCAAAGCGCGCAGGCTTCACGCTTCATGAGCTGGCCGAAATCTTTCGGAGGTACCGCGCGGGAAGTCCACCATGTCGCACCGTCCAGGATTTCCTTCGGCAGAAACTCGCTGACCTCGATCGGCAGATTGACGAATTGTCGACTACGCGCAGCGAGCTGAGGCGGGTGCTCGTTCGCTGGAAAGGACGATTGCGCCACACCGCGCCCGGCGAGTTCGTCACCCTGTTCGATGACTTGCACGACGTGTCCATCTCCCAAACAAGAGCGGCGTTGACGCGGAAAAGCCGCAGAGGAGGACAGCCATGATTCACACCCTCGTGAGCTTTCATGTTCAGCCGTCCAAGGTCCATGAATTCGAACCTCTTCATCGCCCCCTTGCGCAGTTTTTGAGCGGCCAGCCTGGATGCCTTGAGATAAAGGTTCACCGTTCGCTGAAAACTCCTCAGGAGTATGCGGTGTACGGGACCTGGGAAAGCAAAGAGGCCTGGGAGCGGGCGCATCAGACCACAGAGTTTCGGACTCAGTTCCAGAACCTGCCGATCGAAACGCACACGCTCTCAAGCGCAAGCTTCTTCGAGTTGGCCTATGGCTATAAGGGAGGTGGTGACGCATCACCATCTGTTCATTCTCGATGATGCGAGGGATAATGCCGACGATCGTGAGAAGATGCCTCGAATTGGCCGATGGTGTGGATCTTCTCCCATGAGTTTTCCGGCATCTAAATCCATTTTCCAATGAGGTAGTCTTCTATCACGCATTCCGGCTGTGCCAGATGAGAGGTGACCGACATGGTCGTTTCCAAGGCGAAAGACGATTCGGAACTTCTCGTCCGCGTCAAATCCGCGCTCACCTCGGAGCGGGATGCCACCGAGGACTTGCGTGGAATGTCGGCCGACGGCAAGGTCTACCCGCTTGTCAAAATCGTCCTGGGAAGGAAGCACTTGCGCACGGTGTTGATGGCAGCAGGTATTCACGGAGGCGGACCCTCTGGCGAGGAAGCGATCTGTGAATTTGTCGCCCGCAAGCGCTACGTTCCGTTTCTTGAGGACTGGCGGATCACCCTCCTTCCTTGCCTCAATCCCTGGGGGTATGAACACGGGAGCCGTGAAAATCATCGACGCAAGGACTTGAATCGTGAATCTAACTCGAAAGATCCTCTTCCCGAAGTGGCCTTCGCCCAATGGGCGGTTCACCATCCTCTCCACCTGATCCTCGATTTCCATGAAGATAGTGGGAGCCCAGGTTACTACGTGCATCAATGTGTGGAGTCGGAACAGGAGAAAGAAGCGGGCCATGTCACCTTGGAGCACGTGGTGACCAGCATGCCGATCAACACGAATGCCGAAATCGATGGGAGACCGGCGAGGAAGGAGTGATCGAGCGAGTGTGCAAACCGGAGAGCATGATCGGATGGCCATTGCCGATTTATGCGCTGACGAAAGGAGCCAGACGCTACATCACGCTGGAAGCGAGTTCCCAATTTCCAATGGAAGTCCGAGTCAGCGCCCACGTGCTGGCCATTGGGGCCGCACTCACGTATTTTTCAAGAAGAGCGAGGTGATCCGTGAAGGTCCTTTTTATTCTCAATGATGCCCCGTACGGCTCCGAGAAACCGTACAACGCGCTCCGGCTCGCGATGAAATTGCAGCAGGAGCACGCCGCGGCGGAGGTTCGGGTGTTTCTGATGGCGGACGCGGTGACCGCCGCTTTGCCGAATCAGATCACGCCCCAGGGTTACTACAACATCGAACGGATGCTCAAAGCGGTCATCAGTAAACAGGGACAGGTCAAAGCCTGCGGGACGTGTGTGGAAGCGCGGGGCCTGGAGAAACTTCCCATCATGGATGGCGTGGAAGTGAGCACGATGAGCCAGTTGGCGCGATGGGTGGCGGACTCCGACAAGGTGCTCACGTTCTGACCGTCATGGGCTTGGCAGAGTGACGGTGGTAAATGTCCGCGGAGGTCGGGGTCCCGTGTGGCAATCACTGAAAGCGATCGGACAAACGGCCAGGCGCGAGGTGAGACTGTACCAGCGGATTGCCCGTCATCCTCGGCCGTTCTTGGCCAAGGCCTTCCTTGGTCTTGCTGTGGGCTATCCGATACTGCCCTTTGATCTCATTCCGACTTCATCCCTCTTGTTGAGCATATTGATGATCTCCTGATCGTGCCGGGTTGGTGTCCGGCGTGCTGGCGATCGGAGGCGGATTCCTCCTGCCGCCGGCCTATATGAGCCTGCTGCGGCTCCCGACCCGCGAGGCGATTGGCACTGCATTGGCAGCAGCCGGTATTCTTGCCGTACCCGGTGGCGTTGTGCATTACTGGTTGGGACATGTGGATCTGACGAGAAGCGCGTGGTTGGCTTGCGGGGTCATTCCGGCCAGTTACCTGGGAGCCCGGGTGGATCTCTGGCTGCGGGCCCGGTGGCTGGAACGACTCTATGCCGTGGCGTTGATCGTCGTCGCGATCTGGTTCTTTGCGCAGCCTGGTTAATCAGTCGTCCAGCGGAGGGCCTTCGTGATGAGCAGATTTGCATGGCGTGCAAACCTTCACGGCGTACGTAACCATCAGCGCTCGACGCATTCCCATGTCCACAGCCTCCCGGATTCGCTGCTGTTCTCTACGCAGCGGGGATTGTGGGCGATTCAATCGCTCTGGATCGAGCCGCGCTGCCGGAACGGGAACGGCAGAGCTTGTCCGAGCAGATCCCGCACAATTGCGGCGAGTATTTCGACACGCTCAAGAACAAGCTTGGCGTCGAGATCTATGGGAACCGGACCACGATGCTCCTCTATAAGATCGATCCATCCCGCGTCGCCCCCGCCGTCACGCCGATTCCCCTTGAGACGATGGTTCAGCTCTTTTCAGAAGCGGACCGGGTCATCGTCTATTAGCGCGTGCTTTCACGGCGGGCCAGGGGCTGGGCGCTCGCCCGGCGCCCCTAGTTCCCCTCCGTCGCAGACCTAGAACGTAATGATCTGATACCCCTGTGACACGAGCTTCCTGAAGCTCGGATGGCCTTCGAAGTCCCCGGCCAGCTTCAGGCCACAAGCAACCACTTTGTCCTTCACACCGAAGGCTCCGGCGCAGAACTCACATGCGCCTCCGACCCGATCTTTCATCGCGATGTAGAGTCCGTGAAGCTTATGGTCGGGCTTTCCCAACTCGGGAATCCACTTCGTCCCGGCGCCGTCGAAAAGCAGGTTCTCATCGATGAATCTGTGAGCCGGCTTACAGACTCATCATGTTAAGCCTAAATCCTGCAGCGAACTAGCATGAGAAGCTCTTCAAGGCCACAAGCGTTGCG
>JBBIJI010000081.1:0-6668 GCA_037446055.1 Nitrospiraceae bacterium | reverse complement strand
CCGCGCCCCAGACGGCCGCCGGCAGGTGAGCCCATGCGACGCGCGGCCACTTGAGCGTGAGCATGCCTCCGAGTAACACGAACAGCACGAAGGTGAGGTGCAGCAGCACAACGAGGTCGGCCAGAAGACGGTAAGGCATGGTAGAGTCCGACTGAGATGACCATCAGTCCAGTCACGTCAGTCTGGAGGAAAACCGGCCGTGACGCAACCGAGGCGGAGATGATACATGACACAGCGCTGTGGATGGGCCAAGACAGAGCTGATGATCAAGTATCACGATGAGGAATGGGGAGTCCCGGTCCATGACGATCAGCGGCTTTTCGAATTCTTGATTTTGGAAGGAGCGCAAGCCGGGCTCAGTTGGGAGACGATCTTGAAGAAACGCGACGCCTATCGAACGGCGTTCGATCGGTTCGAGCCGGAGAAAATCGCTCGTTACGATGCGCGCCGTGTCCGAAAACTACTCACCGATACGGGAATCGTCCGCAAGCCGCTGAAGGCCGTGCGCCTTTAGGATCTCAAGGAATTCTTCGATGGGTCGCGTCGAATGGCCGATGGTCCGGAGTTTGTGAGGCATATCAACTGGTAGTTTTGACACAGCACTCAGCCTTCCCTCCACCGCCACCAATGTGGTGAAAAGCCGATGGGTGGCGATCCTAATCCGGCAATGATGCTCCAACCAGGTTTCTCTCTCCAGGGGCTTGGCTGTCCCGGGAGCCAAATACCCCTATTCAAACACAGGAGGGGTGGGCTATAGTCATGGTCCGTTTTTCGACGGAGAGCCCGCACACCTTCCCTTAGTCGACATCCAAGGAGTGCGATCATGGCCATTCAATCCCCACTCAGCGTCAGCGAGCGTGAAGAGTTAGAACGGCTCCGGCAACGCCTCGCAGAACTCGAGCAAGGTGAGGAGCGCTACCGGCAGAGCGAAGAGAAATTCCGAAAGTTCGTCGAGACGACCAGGGATTGGGTCTGGGAAGTCGATGAGTATACGGTCTATACCTACGCCAGTCCGCGGATTCGGGAGATATTGGGATACGAGCCGGAAGAGGTGATCGGCAAGACCCCGTTCGACTTGATGCCGCAGGACGAGGCTGCGCGCGTGGCTCAAATCTTTGGTCCGATCGCGGCCGCGAGACAACCGTTCACGTTGCTTGAAAACACAAACCGACATAAGGATGGGCGAGTGGTGGTCTTGGAAACGAGCGGGACCCCGATCTTCGACGGTACGGGGACGTTCCGCGGCTATCATGGTATCGACCGAGACATCACCCGGCGCAAGCTGGACGAAGAGGCGCTGCGGAACACGACCGCACACCTCCAGACACTTCTTCAGGAGTCTCCGCTCGCTATGGTCGAGTTGGACGAGCATGGTTGTATCAGGCGGTGGAACGAGGCTGCGACGCGACTGTTCGGATGGACGGAACAGGAGGTATTGGGCCGCGAGCTGCCCTATGTGCCGCCGGGAGAGGAGGAGGCGGCGGATCGATTGTGGGAGCGCGCGATGACCGGGGAGTGCCCCCGGAACCTTGAACTCCGCCGGATGCGAAAAGACGGCTCTTTGGTGGAGGTGGCGCTCTGGGCGACGGTCCTCCGTAACCAGGAGGGTCGGGCGATAGGGTCTATCGGATTCTTCGTGGACATCACCGACCGGAAGCGCGCGGACGAGGCCTTGCAGAAGCACCGCCTGTTCCTTCGCCAGGTGATCGACATCAATCCCAACTTTGTGTTCGCCAAGGATCGTCAAGGACGCTTCACCCTCGTCAATCAGGCGGTCGCGGAGGTGTATGGAACGACGGTCAAGGAGCTCATCGGAAAAACGGATGCCGATTTCAACCCGAATCCTGAAGAGGTCAAATTCTTCCGTGACATGGACCTCCGCGTGATGGACAGCCGACAGGAATTGTTCATTCCGGAAGAGCGTATTACCGATGCCGCGGGCAAGGTGCGGTGGCTGCAGACGGTCAAGCGCCCCCTATTGAACGACCGGGGAGAGGCCGATCAGGTACTCGGCGTCGCCACCGACATCACCTCGCGCAAACAAGCAGAGGAGGAGCTGCGTCTGAGTGAGGAACGCTTCCGACGAATGTTTGAAGATGCACCGTTGGGCATGGTTCTGGTGGGACCTGACAAAAAGCTGCTGAAGGCGAACCGACGGTTTTGTGAGATGGTCGGCTATGACGAATCAGAAGTTGTTGGCGACACCTATGCCCTCTACACGCATCCTGACGACCTGTCGAGAAACCTCGAGCTAACCGACCAGTTTTTCCGCGGGGAGCGGTCGACCTACTCGCTGGGCAAAGGCTACCGGTGCAAGAACGGCGACGAAAAGTGGGTTCGAGTAACCACGACGGGGATGATCGAGCCTGCCGGCGAGGCGCGCGTCCTCTTGGCGATGGTTGAAGATGTCACCGAGCGCCACCTGGTTCAGAAGGCGCTGCAGGAAAGCCAGGAACGGCTGAAGCTGGCGATGGATGGCTCGACCGACGGATTTTGGGACGGTCACCCGCTTCCGGACGAGCCGTGGGATTCGCCACGCACGCCCGTCTGGTGGTCACCCCGGGTCCGGGAGATGTTGGAGGTTTCGGCAGAGGAGTTCCCCAATGTGCTGGGCAGTTGGGCCTCGCGGCTCCATCCCGAGGACAAGGATCGCGTCTTTGGGGCGCTGAGAGCCCATCTCGACCAGCGAGTCCCCTATGACATCGAGTACCGGATCAAAAACAAACAAGGCCAGTACCGTTGGGTCCGTGCCCGGGGACAGGCCTTGTGGGATGACCAGGGGCGACCGGTTCGAATGGCCGGCACGCTCCAGTGTATTACCGCTCGCAAAAAGGCGGAGCTTGCGCTGCAGGAGAGCCAGGAACGGCTGGCCCTGGCCATCGATGCCGCAAAACTCGGGTTCTGGGACTGGGACCTTCACACGCAGCGGGTGACCTGGTCGCCCATGGTCCACCGAATCTTTGGATTGCCCGACCACGGATTTTCCGGCCGGTACGAAGATTGTCTGGACTTTGTTCATCCCGACGACCGGCCGATGGTGGCCGAAGCGATTGCTCAGGCGTTGCAAGGGACGCACGCGTATGCCTTGGAGCATCGCATTCTCTGGTCGGATGCCTCGCTCCATTGGGTCGAATGCAAGGGCGAGGTGATTCGCGAGGCCGGAGGCCAGGCGGTGCGCATGATCGGCACGGTGATGGAGATTACGGAGCGCAAGCGTGCGGAGGAGGAGCGGGCAAAGGCGCTCCAAGATCTTGAGAACGTCATGGAGACGGTTCCGGACGTGATCTACAGGCTCGACCGGGAAGTCCGCCTCGTCGGGTGGAACAAGAAAGCGGAAACCGTCACGGGCTTCACCTGCGATGAACTCATGCTGCGGCCGGCTCTCGAATTCATTGCGGAAGAGGATAAGGCCCGCATCGCCCAGGCGATTCTGCGGGCCTTCGAACAAGGGTACGCGGAAGTCGAAGGCCATTTGCTCACGAAGAACGGCCGGGCGATTCCCTACCACTGGACCGGCGCCACCTTGAAAGACGAACAAGGTCGCGTGATCGGCCTGACCGGCGTCGGGCGCGACATCAGCGAGCGAAAGCGCATGGAAGCGTCTCTCAGAGAAAGCGAGGAACGCTATCGGATGCTGGTCGATTTTCTGCCCTGCGGCGTGTTCGTCTACTGCGAGGGCCGCACCGCCTATATCAACCACGCCGGCGCCAAGATCATGGGGGCGACCTCGCCGAAGGAGATCACCGACCGGCCTACCTTCGAGTTCGTGCATCCGGACTATCGCCAGGAAGTGTTCACAAACGCGCAGCGCATCCTGGCGGGTGGCGATGCCGTTCGTCGCGCGGAACGAATCTATCTGAAGCTGGACGGGACGCCGATCACCGTCGAGGTCGAAGCGGCCCCCATCACGTGGAACGGAAAGCCGGCCATCCAAGGCATCTTTTTCGACATCACCGAGCGCAAGCGGGCGGAAGAAGCCCTGAGGAAAAGCGAAGAACGGTATCACGCCCTGTATGATGACACCCCGTCCATGTACTTTACCCTGACACCGGACGGCACAGTGCTCTCTGTGAACCGGTTCGGGGCTGAGCAGCTTGGGTACCGGGCGAAGAATTAGTCGGGCGTTCCGTCCTGTGCGTGTTTCACGAAGACGACAAGGAAACCGTCGCCGCGTGCCTATCGGAATCTCTTCTGACCCCGGGGCAGACCAGAAACTGGGAATTTCGGAAATTGCGAAAGGATGGGCGAGTCATTTGGGTGCGGGAAACGGTGCGTGTGACTCAGGCTCCCACCGGAGAAACCGTCGTGTTGGTAACCTGCGAGGACATCACCGAGCGTAAGCGTACGGAGGAGGCCTTGAGGGCCAGCGAGCAGGAGTTACGCCATGCGTTCGACGAGCGTGAGCGGATCAGCCAAGACTTGCACGATGGGGTCTTGCAGTCCCTGTATGCGGTCGGGCTACAGCTTGATGCGGCCGGCCGCCTCCTGGCTACTTCGCCTCGACAAGCCAAGCGGGAATTGCGCAGTGCGATCTCCCACCTGAATCGCACCATCGAGGACGTGCGCGGGTTCATTACTCATCTGAAGCTCGATCCGCTCCAGGGGCTGAATTTCAAACAGGCCATCCAAACCCTGGTCCAGGCCTTCCAGAAGTTCCATGGGAAGCAATGCCGCGTCAGCGTGTCGCCCGCGGCCGTTTCCCGAATGACGCGTCAGCAAAGTCTCCACCTGCTCAGCATCGTGCGCGAAGCCGTCAGCAACTCGGTCCGACATGGTCGGGCGTCCGAAATCCGCGTGGCCTTGCGCCACCAGCGCAAGGCCGTCCGGCTCGAAGTGCGCGATAACGGCATCGGTTTCGACCCGGAATCGCCTCCCCGGCGAGGGTTCGGACTTGGCAATATGACAGCCCGATGGACCAAAATCGGAGGCCGGCTCAATATACTCTCTCAGCGCAAGGTGGGGACTCGCGTCGTGCTGGAGCTGCCACAGGAGGTCTCATGAAGAGAGTCACTTCAAAACGTGGACCGATCCGCGTGCTGGTCGTTGACGACCATGAGGTGGTGCTGATCGGCATCCGGGCCGTGTTAAGGCTGATTCCGGACGTTCGCATCGTGGGAGAGGTGGGGACGGCCGCAGGGGCGGTGAGCGAGGCTTCCCGGCTCATGCCGGATCTGGTGCTGTTGGACATTCGCCTACCGGACGGAAGCGGCATCGAGGCCTGCCGGGACATCCTGAGCCGCGTTCCCGGAACACGGGTCCTGTTCTTAACCAGCTACGCCGATGAGGAGACCGTTCTCGCCGCGGTGCTGGCGGGGGCTCAGGGGTACGTCCTCAAGGACATCCGTACGGAGGCGTTGGTGGACGCGATCCGGACCGTCGCGGCGGGAAAATCATTGCTCGATCCGATGGTGACCAAGAAGACGATGGCCTGGCTGAAAACGATGGCCACGAAAGGTGCGCGCTCGAAACTCGATATCCTCTCGCCTCAGGAAGAACGGATGCTTCCGTTGGTGGCACAGGGCAAGACGAACAAGGAAATCGCCACGGCCATGAACCTCAGTGAGAAAACGGTCAAGAATTATCTCTGCCGGGTGTATGAAAAGTTGCAAGTGAGCCGAAGATCGCAGGTTGCCGCCCTCTATGTGCAACATACGCGCTCGCGTAACCATTCCGCCGGACGTTCGGCATAGGATTGACCAACAGCGAATGGCTTCCGAATAGGAGCGAATAGCCAGTCGCTACAGATAGCCGGACGGGGCGCTTCACGCTCCAAGCTATCTGCTATTCGCTATCAACTATTCGCTGTCCGCTCACGCTGCTTGCTGCCTGCTACTCGCTCCTTGCTATTATTGGGCAACCCAAGCCTCAGCCTCTGCGCAGGCGACTCAACACGTGCGCCCTATCACGCCATCCGAACTTCTTACCTGTGCTCTGATCGTTCTCTGTCTTTGTGCGGGCCGGTGTGCTAGACTGCCCTCCATGTCGTCCGATCCATTCTTCAAGCTCGACAAGTCAGCTCTCACCGTCACGCCGCTTTCTCAGCCTTCCGACGACAAGGCGTACTGGTTGTCGCGGTCTCCATACGAGCGGTTGCAGGCTGTTGAAGCCTTGCGGCGACTGAATTATGGCCACAGTCAATCTGCCGCCCGACTTCAAAGAGTTCTTGAAATTACTCAACGATCATCACGTTGAGTATTTGCTCGTGGGCGGATATGCGGTGGCGTATCACGGGTATCCCCGCGCCACAGCGGACATCGATGTGTGGGTTGCGACGCATCCGGACAATGCTCGGAAAATCGTTGCTGCTCTCCGAGCCTTCGGGTTCGACCTGCCGGAGCTCACGCCTACGCTCTTTGAGTCGCCGGGGCAGATAATCCGGCTCGGCCGGCCCCCTGTTCGCATTGAAATAGCAACCAGCATTTCGGGGGTCGAGTTTGCAGAATGTTATAAAGCCCGAGTAGTTGATAATCTGGATGGTGTTCACGTGAATGTGTTAGCCCTGCGTGATCTCAAACTGAATAAGAAAGCGGCGGGGCGACACAAAGATCTTGAAGACCTCGAAAACCTACCGAGAGACAAGCCTGATTGAGATGGTTTGACCATCCCTTTTCCGGGCTCAATGCAGATTGGAGTGGGTAAATTCTGCTCATTTCTTAGGCAAGAAGGCC
>JBBIJI010000080.1:0-6736 GCA_037446055.1 Nitrospiraceae bacterium | reverse complement strand
TGCATGTATTAGGCGCGCCGCCAGCGTTCGTTCTGAGCCAGGATCAAACTCTCATAAGGTTTCATTCGGAATTGGATCCAAGGGCCACCATCTCAATACACCTTACGCCATTCGCGCTATTCAGTTGTCAAAGAGCGTGCGAAACGGAAACCGTTGCGCGAGCCGCGCATATTACTACGGCCGCGGAGGCCTGTCAACTGCAGAATCCTCTATGGAAAGATCTGATTCCCGTCGGAGACCCGAACGCCTGACTCACCATCACACGTTCGGTCAGCAGGCAGGAAAAGCGCTCGTAAGATAACAAGTCTTGTGAGCAGAGTCAAGCGGGAGCGCGACGCAATAAACACAGCCGAAAATACAGCCGACCGGGCTTGTTCTGTTATGGCAGGTTATCCCCGTGCCGTGAGGATCTTGAAGAATCGCAGTTGGCTCATCCTGCACCGGCCATTTTTTTGAGCCTGTGCAAACGTTACTCACCGATCGGCACTTGTCCAACGGTACGCCGTTCATATACCCTCCCGACAACCGAGCGTGCGCTGGCCTGTCGCAGAGATCCGTGGGAAGTTCCATGAAAGCCATGACTCCCATTCTGGTGCTCATCGCAATGCTGCTCGTCGGCTGTGCGCCGACGAAGCAGGCCCGATCAGTGGAAACCTCCGAGTTCTTGGGCGATTTGGATCCATCCATGCGAAGAGGCGGGGAGGGAGAAGCGCTGCTGGTCTATAGAAATCCGAAGATCGCCGCCATTCCACACGGTACTTATAAGCAGATGCTCCCGGATCACGTGCGGGTCTGGGGCCCACCGACCACCTACGCGGCCAGGCAGAAAGAAAACCAGCAGGTGGCGGACCTCTTATGCATCCTGGCATACCAGAGTCTGTCGAAGGATTATGAGATGGTATCGGAGCCGGTCCCCAGTACCTTGCATGTACAAGCGGCGATCACCAACGCCGATCCCTCCAATGTGGTGCTGCGCGCGGTTTCGACGGTGCCAGCCCCCATGAACGTCTTCGCTGTCGGCTCGATGCCCAAGAACATCGGAACCGGAAAACCGTTGTTCGTGGGTGATGTCAGCGTCGAAATGAAAATCTCGGACGCCCAGACCGCGGAAATTCTCGGAGCCTCCGTCGACCGGCGCGTCGGCAAGAAGCGCCGGGACCTCGACTCGTTCGATTCGTGGGATGACGTCCACAAGGCGCTGGAGTACTGGATGGAGTTGGCCAGATTTCGCTTGTGCCGGGAGCGGGGCAGAGCAAATTGCATCGCTCCGAAGGATTGAGCGCAGCAGACCCTACCCTGGTTTCAGCTCGCTACTCCGCTTCGGCCGGAAGTGCTGGCGAAACTTATCCTGATTTGCCGCGCCATGGCGTCGAGATTTGCCTCGTAATCGCCCTGGCAAGACCCGGTGGGCAATTCCGCTCACGCTTCCGCAACCATCCCAGGACACGCCTGTTGTTAATAAGTCTGATGCAGGAAAAGCGCTTATAATCAGCTTTACATATTATGCGCGCCCTCCGCGTAGGCACCGCGCCTGTGGAGCTTAGGCAGGGAGTGGCTCCGCGAAACATTCGGCGCTTTGGGTTCGCGAGAGAATATGACTGGGTGTCCTAGGCAAGAGGACGCAATGGACCAGGTGAGCAAAGGACCCGTAAGGTACACGTGAAAAGGAAGACCACTTTCCTCATAGACCATCGCGCTGGTACCATGGTCATACCTGGCTGAAAACAAAAGAGGGCGCTAGAGGGGACCGCACTCTTCTCCTGCTGGCGGATGAAAGAAGACCCGTTACGAGCGAGGCACAATGCGTCTCTCACGGCGAACAATGCTCAAGGCTGCCGGCCTAGGGGCGCTCGCCGGTTTGACGGGCGGTTGCGATGCTATGGGTTCCGTGTTCGGCCGCATGTTCGCCGTGCCCCCGCGCGAGACCCTCTACTTCACCCCCAACGACAAGTTTTACGTCGTGAACTATGCCGACTCGGCCGTGGGCTTTACCCGCGAAGTCAATATCGAGCAATGGCGCGTCTCTGTGAAGGGCGAAGTCAAGACGCCGATGAGTCTCGGCTGGCGAGATATCCTGAATCGCGATGCCTTCGATCAAGTGGTCACGCTGGAGTGCATCGACACGCTGCCCGGCGGCGACAGCCTGGGGAACGCCCGCTGGCGCGGGATTTCGTTGAAGGCCCTTCTCACCGAAGCGGGGGCCGATGAAGAAATCGCCCGCGATGTCGTTTTCCGGGCCGCAGACGGCTACGACGACAGCATCCCATTCACGCGCGCCATGCAGGACGATGTGATGCTTGCCTACCTGATGAACGGCGAAAAATTACCCCAGGCCCACGGGTTTCCCTTGCGGCTCGTCGTGCCGGGGTTGTATGGGATCAAGAACGTGAAGTGGATCACGGAGATCGAAGTCTACGCGGGTGATTACAAAGGCTACTGGCAACGGAAAGGCTGGACGGACGATGGGACCATCAAGATTTTCTCTCGCATAGACTCACCCGGACATTACCAGGCGCTCACAGGGCCGGAGCAGCCCTTTCGCGGCATCGCCTTCGGTGGCCCCAATTCGATCAGTAAGGTGGAGTTGAGCTTTGACGCCGGCAAGACATGGAACGACTGCGAGATTATGCCACCCATGTCGCCCTATTCCTGGGTCATCTGGAACTATCAGTGGCGCCCACCGAAACGCGGCAAGTACCAAACTGTCGTGCGCGCCACGGATACGAAAGGGGAACTGCAGATTGCAGAACTGGTCCGGCCCCAGCCGACGGGAGCAAGCGGGTACCACACCATCATTGTGGACGTCGAGCAGATATAGGACAATAGGCTCAATCTTGGAGAGGAACCACATGCCCAAGGGAACTAAACAGGCAGTACTCAAGATGATCGAGCGAATGCCGGAGCAGTCTTCCGTTGAAGACATCATGTACGAACTCTACTTCCGGCAACGAGTTGATCGCGGTCTCAAGGAACTCGCCCCGGGGAGGACAATTTCCCATGAGCAAGTCAAACGGGGCATCGCAAAGTGGCGAAAATCCGCTGGACGGTAGGAGCACGCCGGGACCTCCGCGAGATCGTTAACTCTATCGCCGAAGATTCACCTGCCTAGGCCGTCAGTTTTGCCGAACGTATCATTCTCGCCGTTGATCGTTTGGAAACTTTCCCCAAGCTCTGATGAACTGTGCCGGAGTATCACGATGCGAACGTGCGGGAACTTATCGACGGCCACTATCGAAACGTATACAGAATTCAGGGTAACCGCATCGGGATTGCTGCCATTGCTCATGCAAGCCGGGAACTGCTGCGCAAACTCCCCTCGGCACCCTGGGACTTCCATTAAGCAGAGGATTCGGTCATGGCTGGCAGAAACGAGCAGGTTATCACACGATCATCGCGGATGTGGAGCAGATCTAGCCAGCATTTTCTTCTTCGCACTGATTTTCAACGCTGGACCGCCGCGTTCTTGACGTACATACACCCTGTATGTACACTTGTCCCGTGAGGTTCGAATGGGACGAGGCCAAACGACAAGCGAACATCGCCAAACATGGAATCGATTTCCGGGATGTCCGGGAGATGTTCACCAGCTTGATGTTGGTTGGGACGGACGATCGGAAAGATTACGGCGAAACCAGGAAGATCGGCTTTGGATTTATTCGTGGACGACTTATGGCCGTGGCTTTTACCGAACGTCAGCCAAATGTCATTCGGATTATTTCAGCACGAAAGGCGAACGCACGTGAAGAAACATACTACCAAGAAGCGCTCGCGGACGAACTGGGCAAAAATTGATGCGCTCAAGGATAGGGAGATCGATACGTCCGATATCCCGGAACAAGGCAAAGCCTTCTTCAAACACGCGGTCCTCCGGCTTCCCGAACCAAAGACGGCTGTGACCATTCGCCTGGATCGTCAGGTCTTGAATTGGTTCAAAGCAAAAGGACCTGGCTATCAAACGCGGATCAATGCCCTCCTCCGCGCTTATATGGAAGCGCACAAATCCTGAAAGACCTGGTTCGACCGCAGCCGGTGGGAGCGAGCGGGTATCACACGATCATCGCGGATGTGAGAGTGTAGAAGGAAGGGCGACCTAACTGCTCTACTGCTCGCGGAGGCCGCACTTCGGAAAGTGCTCCCTCGACGCGCGCACTCAAGAGCAGCCAGCTCGCCCTTCCTGAGAGAGGGTTAAGCGGGCGGGGCCGGGTACCCATTGCTCCCAGAATGCAACGGGTGCCCCCACCTCCACCATGTAGATGTGGCCCTCCCGCACCAGGCCATACAGGTCGCACAACGCCGTCATCGTGCTGCGTCCTGGCCGGAACCCATGGCTGTGAGGCGAGAACTCCGCCTCAAAGATCGGCTCCAGCACCTGGAGGACCGCCGGGGACCCGTTGCTCCGGGACTGCAACGGGTGCCCACCACCCGATCCCGGACCGCCGGGATCCCCAGGGGTCGCTGCCGTCCATCGGGCTTCGGGATCCAGAGCCGGCGCACCGGCTGCGGGCGATAGGTCTTCGCTCGCAATTCGGTGATCAAGGCCGTCAGGTTCGCCTCCAGATTGTCTCCGCAGGTTTCACCCGTGACGCCATCAACACCGGGGTCGCCCCGATTGGCGCGCACCGCCGCATACGCGGCTCGCAACCGCCGCAGGTCCAGCACCTGCCCCATGAGACTGTGATGCTTCTTCCGCTGTCCTTGTGGCGAGCGTCCCAACGTGCCCTGGCTCTGCCCTTCCCGCTCCGGGGCCGGCGTCTTTCCCACAGGACCCTACCTCACCTCCGGTTCAGTACTCAGGGCCTTGGTTCGTGGTCGCTCCCGTGCGGTGGCTCCCCTTCGCTCGGCGCCGCTCTCACGGCACGTCCCCACTACATATGGGAGCCCTGACGGCTCGGGGCGCCTCGGCTCGACATTTCGGCAGCGCCTTATAGCGAGCCTTTCCCCTCCGGCTCTTCGGCCCACTGGGCATGAACACCGGCGGGAACGCCACGAGCCCTCCCCAGGTCAGACGCTTCTCTGTCCCTCCGTGCTGTCCGCACACACCGTGTCTCGGACCGCGCTCCGCAGGTATTACCTTCACCCTAAGGCTGCGGGCTCGGATGAGCGCGATCATGGCCGACCGGTTCGCCCTGGCTCTCGCCGGGGACCCATTGCAGTGGCTTCGTGCAATGGGTGCCGGCCCGGAGGTTCGACGCAAACCCTTCGGATTCCACCTCACGGTGGACACCCTGCCCTCCGCCCATCCAGGATGGGCGGCCGCCGGGCCCTCGCCCGGCCTCTTGTCTACGCATCCCCCCTGCGAGGGTGCGGCGGGACTTTCACCCGCAAGAGAAGCGCCCTGCTGGGCGCACAACCCTAATCGGACAAGTGCCACAGCCTCTCTGTCAGTTGAGTGCCAGAGCCTCCCTGTCAGTTGGTTCTGCTACGATGCGGGCTGAACAACCAGACAGGAGGGATGCGATGCGCAAAAAAATCGGCTTGCTGGGCACCGTCGCGCCATGGTGGCCGCCGTTCGCCGGGGACAGTCGCAAAGGGCCGTCGCCCGCCAATATGGTGTCAGTCTGCCTACCGTTCAGTATTGGGTTCGCCGCGCTCAGGGGCAACGGCTGGACCGGGTGGACTGGAGTGATCGGCCACCCGTTGCTCACACGATTCGCCGGACTGACCCAGCCATGGAGGATCGTGTAGTGACGGTGCGGCAGGCACTCAAAGAGCACAGCGTCCTCGGCGCGTATGGCGCGGTCGCGATCCGTCGCGAACTGCTGGCCCAAGGCATGCGGGCTGTGCCCTCGGTGCGCACGATGGGGCGCATTCTCGTTCGGCGCGGTGCACTCGATGGCCGCCCCCGCATGCGCCGCCCGGCGCCACCCCCAGGCTGGTATCTGCCCGATGTGGCCCAGGGCCGCACGGAGCTGGAGAGCTTCGACATCATTGAAGGGTTGGTCATCCAAGGTGGCCCCCAGGTGGACGTGCTGACGAGCATCACGCTGCACGGGGGAGACCCAGACGCGTGGCCCACGGAGGGGCTCACCGCTCGCCTCGTGGCGGAGTGGCTGATCACCCACTGGCGCGCGGGCGGCTTGCCGGCCTATGCCCAGTTCGACAATGACACGCGGTTCCATCGGCCTCATCACTATGCCGATGTGCTCAGCACCGTGGTGCGGCTCTGTCTGAGCCTGCAGGTCGTGCCGGTGTTTGTGCCTCCGCAGGAGACCGGCTTTCAAGCCGCCATCGAGAGCTTCAACGGGCGCTGGCAGGCCAAGGTGTGGACGCGCTTTCATCACGACTCGCTTGCCGCCTTGCAGGCCCGGTCGGCCCAGTACATCGCTGCGTACCGGGATCGCGTCGCCGCCCGGCGGGAGACCGCCCCGGACCGGCGGCCCTTCCCGCCGCACTGGCGGTTCGACCGACAGACCCCAGTCCAAGGCCGCCTCGTCTTCTTGCGCCGCACCAGTGAGCACGGAGCGCTGACCTTGCTGGGCCGTACCTTCACGGTCTCTCCCCTGTGGCCGCACCGGCTCGTCCGCTGCGAAGTGGATCTCGTCGCTGAGCGCATCCGCTTCTACGCGCTGCGCCGACGGGACCCGACTTGCCACCCACTTCTGCGTGAGGTCCCTTATGTCAATACCCGACTGAGGTCGACTACGTGACAGGGAGGCTCTGACACTTGCCATGGTTTACTCTTTCAACCTAAATCCTGCGTGAAAAATGCTCCATCTACGGTCTGAGTTTCTCAATC
>JBBIJI010000079.1:0-7292 GCA_037446055.1 Nitrospiraceae bacterium | reverse complement strand
CCGCTATTAGCTATTAGGTATTCGCGTCTGTTTGAGAGCTACTCACTGTTCGCTATCGGCTGCCGGCTTGTTCATCGCTGTTCGCTACTCACCGATATCCGGAGGTGATCGGCATGCGCCGATCCTTCCCGAAGGCTCGATGGGTAATCTTGATGCCGATCGGCGCCTGGCGTCGTTTGTACTCGCTCCGATCGACCAGTGCCATCACCTTGACCGCCGTCTCGCGGTCAAACCCCATGGCAGCTATTTCTTCGAGTGACCGATCCTCCTCCACGTATGCCTTAAGAATCGGATCCAAGACCGAGTAGGGCGGCAAGCTGTCTTCATCCTTCTGATTCGGCCGGAGTTCTGCCGTTGGAGCACGGGTGAGAATGCGTTTCGGGATGATGGCCTCCGCGCCTTGCCGATTCCGCAGGGCAGCCAGATCGTAGACCATGGTCTTCGGCACATCCTTGATGACGGCAAACCCCCCGGCCATATCGCCGTAGAGGGTCGCATAGCCGACACTCATCTCGCTCTTGTTGCCGGTCGTGAGGACGAGATGGCCGAACTTGTTGGAGAAAGCCATCAGGATGTTCCCGCGTATTCTCGCCTGCAAATTTTCCTCGGTCGCATCGGCCGGCTTGCCTTCAAACGGTGCGGCCAAACAACTCAGATACGATTGAAACAACGGCGTGATCGGAACGGTCCGACACTCGATGCCCAACCGGCGGACCAGTTCGGCCACATCCTCTCCGCTCTCACGCGACGTGTAGGGCGACGGCATGAAGAGACCCAACACATTCTTCTCACCCAGCGCATCAACGGCAATAGCCGCGGTCAAGGCGCTGTCGATCCCTCCGCTGAGTCCGATTACCGTCTTCTTGAACCCGTTCTTCCTCACATAGTCCTTCACGCCCAGCACGAGCGCTTTGTACACTTCCTCAAGTTCCCCCAGCGGCGGTTCAAGGGACGGCACGACAGGATGACGCGCGGCGACGCGCTCCAAACCCTTCACGGCCACGCGATCCACGAGCGCGGCGAGCCTCCTGCTCAAGGTCTTCTTGCGTCCGCGGATGAGACGACCGCGCGCCACCGGCTCCACGTTCAGATCGGCCACGATGAGATCCTCTTCGAACGCCTTTCCCCGCGCAATCACTTCACCGGATTGATCGAGGATCAGGCTGTTCCCGTCGAACACCAGTTCATCCTGTCCGCCGACCGTATTGGTATAGCTCACGAGAACACCGTTCTCTCGCGCGCGAGTGGCCAGCATCTGTTCGCGGAATCGGCTCTTCCCGATGTGGAACGGCGACGCGTTAATGTTGACGATCACCTCGGCCCCCGCGGCAGCCTGCACTCGCGCAGGACCGTCCGGATACCAGATGTCCTCGCAGATAGTGACCCCGATGGTGATGCCGTGAAGTCCCACCAAGGTGACGGCCCGTCCAGGCTGGAAATAACGGCCTTCGTCGAACACCCCGTAGTTGGGCAAGAGCCATTTGGCATAGGTCGCTATGATGCGCCCCTCGGTCACCATCGCGGCTGCATTGTAGAGTTCGTGCTTGTCAGTGGAGACGACGGCTGGAGGATTGGACCTTGTCCTCGCGTTGTCTCCTTGCCCGACGTAGCCCACGACGGCTAGTATCCCCTTGCAGGCTTTGGCGATGTCGTCGAGGGCGCGGCGGTTATCCTCGATAAACCGGGGCTTCAGCAGAAGATCTTCGGGAGGATAGCCGGTGACGGCCAACTCGGGAAACGTCACGAGATCGGCCCTCGCCCTTCTCGCCTCGGCGATCCAAGACCGAACCAAACGGACATTCCCCTGAATGTCCCCTACTGTCGGATTGATTTGGGCCATGGCAATCCGGAGCACCCGCATTACTGTTCCTCGCCCGTGATCAACGTCCGTTTTCTGTCGTGTTGGCAACTGTCGGGCAAACGCCCTCGCTCACAATCTGAAACACGGTCGCATCCAGGGCATGGGCGCCGCAGTCCCATTGCGACTATCCAGGCCATCAATAGCGCCGCACTAATGCGGGGGAAAGTCCCCAAAGGTGCGCTCGGACTGCCGCCGAGAGCGCCTCCAGGACATCGACGAGACCCGACGCCGATCGTGCCACGAGCTTGATCGCGAGACCCGGAGCGGCCGGTTCAGAAACACCGCCGAAGACCTCTCCTGGCTTGCGCTCCAACAGCCGGGCAATGACATCTTTCAATGTGGCCAACATGCTTGACTCGAGTTCATCACCGACCACCAAAAAGGAGGCCACATAGTCCCACTCGGTCGCCAATGCACCTGCCGTTTCTGGCGTGATGTGGAACCGCTCCGTGACTGTTGCACCAGAAGCCGCCGTGATACGGATTTCATTGTCGATGCCGGTGAACGCCCAGCGCTCTCCCATTGCAATCCGGCCGGAGGCGAGTCCGTCCCACACTACCACCGTCGATCCTGGCGCCAGATCCACCAGGACGGTTTGCCGAAAGCGAGCGCCGGCAAAAGGAATCGTGACTTCGGGTACCCACTCCAACCTAGCTCCCGAGCCGATCGAGAGTCGAACCTCTTGCCCAGCCTCCTCAGAGAGACTCCGGTAGACGCGCGTGGCGGAGGGACTGGTCATCAGAACGTGTGTGTCGGTCTGAAGCCGCGCCTCGACCGTCACGTGATCGCCGCCGACTAGGCCGCCGGACGGATTGACCAGCCAGGTGTAGGCGCAGCCGGTGTCATCGAGATATGAAGGAGGGACATAATGCCAGGGGCTCGAACAGGAAGACCGCGCCAGCACGGTGCGGGCGCCCTCCCGTTTGAATTCAAGACTCAGGGCACCGTGCCGGCCGACGGTGTCAAGCACAGACTGGTGTGTCTGGTCTGTCTTGTTTATTTGGTTTATTTGGTTCATCTGGTTAGCCCGGTTTAACCAAATAAACAAGATAGACCAAACAGACCAATTAAACGAGGCAAGAGTTGCTCGACCCACGCGATCACCTTGTGGAGCCCTTCCCCCGTCTTGAGATTCGTGAACAGAAAGGGTAGGTCTCCCCGCATCCCCTTGCTGTCGCGATCCATCACGGCCAGATCGGCGCCGACCTGCGGCGCAAGGTCGATCTTGTTGATAATGAGGAGATCGGAGCGCGTGATGCCGGGGCCTCCCTTGCGGGGGATTTTGTCGCCGGCAGCCACATCGATCACATAGATCACTTTATCGACAAGGTCCGGACTGAACGTGGCGGCCAAATTGTCCCCTCCACTCTCGACAAACATCAAATCAACATCCGGATGGCGCTTGAGTAAATCATCCAGGGCTTCTTGGTTATGCGAAGCGTCCTCTCGAATCGCTGTGTGGGGACACCCTCCGGTTTCGACACCGAGTATCCGGTCCTGTGGGAGTGCTCCACGACGAGTCAGGAATTCCGCGTCTTCCTTCGTGAAGATATCGTTGGTGACGACGGCCAGACTGTAGCGATCGCGCAAGGCCCGGCACAGCCATTCCACCAGGGCGGTCTTGCCGGACCCCACGGGCCCGCCCACGCCGAAGACGGGAACATGTCGCGCCCGCGCAACCGTCACCCACCCGCTGCCACAGAGCTGTTCGTCTTCACGATGCATACAAGCCTCCCCCCTCACCTTCTCCTCTCCCCCCAGTGGGGGGAGAGGTTAGGGAGAGGGGAAATCTCCGATCCATATGTTGCTATCAGCGATTTACTCCTAAGACCGAAACAACCGCGATTCCAATCGACTGTGTCGCATGGCGCAGATGTCCGGGACCGGCGACCAGGAGCGCATCAGCCGTTGCTGCGCCGCCTGCCTGGCCACGGTCTGGATCGCCTCAAGCCAGCTTTCGAGCAGCCGTTGACCCTCGCGCTGTCCAATAGGCAGCAACTTCATCGCCGCCGCGACATAGCCCGTCGCGGCCTGATAGAGAAACGCGGCGATCGTGTCTTCCTTCGACCAGCCGGCCGCCGCCAACGCGAGTCCAAGACTCACGGCCATGTGACCAGGAGTGGACCCTGCCTCGACCGCCGTTAGAAAATCGTCGAGCAACGGCGCGCGTCCCTTCTGGTCCACAGCCATGCGAATCACCTGCCGGCCCATCTGGCGGCTCGCCGTTCGGGATTCGCGACTCAGCTTCATCGCCTCCAGTTCTCGGTCAGCTTTCAATGCGATCTCCAGAATGCCGGAGACGAACGCGTCGTGCGCCAACCCGGCTACAACAGCCTCCCGCTCCCCCATCCCGGTTGTCAGCACTTCAACGACGAAACGGGACAAGTCGCCCGAGCTCTTCACCAGCCCGCCCTGCACCGCCGCTTCCAAGCCTGAGGAAAAAGCAAACCCGCCGGAGGGAAAGAAGCTGTCGACGAAGCGCAGGCCTCTTAATAGGGCTACCGAATCCATGGCTATTGGCTATGGGCCATAGGCAATAGGATAGGAGGCAATCCGTTTTTCCGTCAACCTGTCCATAGCCCATCGCCTATCGCCCATCGCCATCTTCAGAAGAGAAAATACCGCTGTGCCATCGGCAACACCGCCATCGGGTCGCACTGCAGCACTTGTCCGTCGGCCTTGACGATGTACGTCTCTGGATCGACCTCGATACGGGGCAGCGCGTCGTTCAGCTTGAGATCACGCTTGCCGATCCCGCGGCACTTCTTCACCGCGGCAACCTTCTTCTGCAAACCGAGTTTCTTGTGAACGTCGGCACTGACCGCCGCGTTCGAGACAAAGGTGAGGCTCGTCGTAAAGGGCGCGCGGCCGAAACTGCCGAACATCGCCCGGGTCAAGACTGGCTGCGGCGTGGGGATGGACGCGTTAGGATCCCCCATCGCGGCCGACATGGGAAACCCACCCTTCAAAACTATCTCAGGCTTCACGCCGAAGAAGGCCGGCTTCCACAGGACCAGATCCGCCAGCTTGCCAACCTCGACCGACCCCACCTCGTGCGCAATGCCATGGGCGATGGCCGGATTGATCGTGTATTTGGCCACAAAGCGCCGCGCGCGGAAATTGTCGTTGGACCCGGCCATCGTTTCAGCGGCCGTCTGGGAGAGCGTGCCGCGCTGCACTTTCA
Source organism: Nitrospiraceae bacterium (assembly GCA_037446055.1). Classification (GTDB taxonomy): domain Bacteria; phylum Nitrospirota; class Nitrospiria; order Nitrospirales; family Nitrospiraceae; genus JBBIJI01. The sequence continues at coordinate 2,247 of JBBIJI010000079.1, read as the reverse complement.
TCTTGTGCGCCGTCTGCCAGGTGCGGATGATCACCTCGCCCACTCGCCCCATCGCCTGCGAGTCCGACGACATGATGCTGATCGCCCCCATGTCGTGGAGAATGTCTTCAGCAGCGATCGTCTCTCGCCGAATGCGCGACTCCGCGAATGCGATATCCTCCGGCACGCGCGGGTTCAGATGGTGGCAGACCATGAGCATATCGAGGTGCTCATCCATTGTGTTGATCGTGAAGGGCATCGTGGGGTTCGTGGACGACGGCAGTACGTTCGGCTCGCCGCAGACTTTGATGATATCCGGCGCATGGCCGCCGCCGGCGCCTTCCGTGTGGAACGAATGGATCGTCCGTCCTTTGAAGGCCTTGATCGTATCCTCGACAAACCCGGCTTCGTTCAGCGTGTCCGTATGGATCGCCACCTGCACATCGTATTCTGCCGCCACGTCGAGACAGGTGGAAATCGCGGCGGGCGTCGTCCCCCAATCCTCATGCAACTTGAGCCCGATCGCGCCGGCTTCAACTTGCTCGCGCAGACCGTCCGGCAACGACGCATTGCCTTTGCCGAGAAAGCCGAGGTTGATCGGGAAGCCATCGGCTGCTTCCAGCATGCGGTGAATGTTCCAGGCGCCGGGCGTGCAGGTCGTTGCGTTCGTGCCGGTGGCCGGACCGGTCCCGCCACCGATCAGAGTCGTCAATCCGTTGGCCAAGGCCTCGGTGATGATCTGAGGACAGATAAAATGGATGTGCGTATCGATCCCGCCCGCCGTGATGATCTTGCCCTCGGCAGACAACACCTCCGTCCCAGCACCGATCTCCATGCCTTTTGTCACGCCGTCCATGAGGTCGGGATTGCCTGCCTTGCCGATGCCGGCGATGCGGCCGTCGCGAATCCCGATGTCGGCCTTCACAATCCCCCACCAATCCAGGATGATGGCGTTGGTGATCACAAGGTCCAGCGCCCCTTTTGACCTGGTGGCCGACGGCGACTGGCCCATCCCGTCGCGGATGACTTTCCCTCCCCCGAATTTCGCTTCTTCACCGGGCACGGTGAGATCGCGGGTGATTTCGATGAACAGATCCGTATCGGCCAGACGAACGCGATCGCCCGCGGTCGGTCCATAGAGATCGGCATATTGCCGGCGTGGAATCTTCATGTCCTCCTCCGATCAGCCACCAGAGGAGCAAGGGGAAGTCGGCGTGAGTCCACCTGCGCGCGTCCACCGAGCACATCGTCCACCGACCGTGAAGATTCGATCATAAGATGTGCGGGGTGCGCGAGCAGGGACTCACACCGACTTCCTCTTGCCTATAAACCCCTCCTCCTTCGCACTTGCTAAGGCCCTTTCCTTCACCGAAGCATCATCCAGGCGTCCGTTCGTCAAGCCATTGATCCCGAATGCGACACGATTGCCACCGATCGCCACCAGCGTCACCCGCTTTTCTTCACCCGGCTCGAATCGCACCGCCGTGCCCGCCGGGACCTGCAACCTGAAGCCGTACGCCTTCTCGCGATTGAACCGCAGCGCGCCATTGGCCTCGAAGAAATGGCAGTGAGAGCCGACCTGAATCGGCCGATCGCCCATGTTCGCCACCGTTAGCTCGACCGTCTGCCGTCCTCGAAACGCCTCAATGTCTCCCTCGCCGAGAATAATCTCGCCGGGGATCACGGCCGCAGGCTGGAGTGGCTTCAAATCGGTTGGTTTGGGCTTCGCGATCCGCGATGTTCGGCGAGCTTTTGGTCCCTTGGCTTTTTTCTTCATACATCCGCCTATCGAATCGGCTCGTGAACCGTCACCAGCTTCGTCCCATCGGGGAACGTGCCTTCCACCTGCAATTCGTGAATCATCTCCGCGACACCTGGCATTACATCCTTCTTCTTGAGCAACGTCGCCCCGTAGCTCATCAAATCCGCCACGGAGCGCCCGTCCCGGATGCCCTCAAGAATGCCCGCGGTAAGATAGGCCATGGCCTCGGGGTGATTCAGCTTCAGCCCGCGGGCCTTCCGTTCCTTCGCAAGGGTCGCCGCGACATAGATCAGCAGCTTTTCTTGCTCACGTGGTGTCAGATGCATGGCCGGGCCTCGTCAATCGTCACAGATCCTTCGTCAGTCTCTTGTTCAGGTACCGCCAGGTCGGTTGATGAGAGCTGCGCCATCACACTCGGCCTCTTGCTGCACCAAAGCAGCGGGCCTTACCTTCCCTGTCTTACAGCCCGCTCTTCCAACTCCCCGGCCAACAGCACCGCTTCGGCA
>JBBIJI010000078.1:0-7693 GCA_037446055.1 Nitrospiraceae bacterium | reverse complement strand
AGACAAATACGCGAGTCTCAATGCCGATCGCAGGCGGCGATAGGCTCCTACCTAGAGATTTCGGAGCACGATGTGCCAGGATGAACTGGATGATGATTGAGGCGTGTGCGTGCGTTGATATGGAGATCGATCACTCGACGTCGGAGGTCGAGAATCATTCAAAGAGGTGCAAAATGATTCGTGTAGTTATGATGTCAGTGCTGATCGGCTTGTTGTCATTGGGGAGCGGTGTGAACGGTAGGGCGGCCGACGACGATGGCAGCCGAATCACGATTGTGAGCCCGGCGCAGGGCTCGGTGATAAAAGGGGATTCCGTCGAAGTGCGATACAAACTGTCGAGGGGTACGGAAGCCACGCACATCCATTGTTACGTGGACGGAGAATATCAAAAAGGGTTTAAAGGCGTGGTCAAGGGGCTCACGCGCGGCTCGCACGAGATCAAACTCGTGGCGGCGGGCCACGATCATGACGCGCTAAATGCCGAAGCGACAGTCACGATTGAAGTGGAATGATGCAAGTGAGGTCGCGCGGGTCGTGGTGCGCACGCCCATTCCACCGCGAGCAATGCGAACCTGGTAAAGGAATACGGTCTTACGACAGACCATGGGGCCTGGTGAAAGCCCGCGTGCCGATGCGCCGTCCGGATCAAATACGGTGATGGCTGAAACGACTAAACACGAGCGGTCCTGCACATGACGATGAAAGTCACGGTCGGTCCTCCCGTCACGACCATCAACTATGGCCATACGTTCCTCGTGTCCGAATTCGACGGCTCCATTACGGATGCCTCCGACCAAGGCCTTTATGCACGAGACACCCGATACCTCAGCCGTTATCAGCTCTTTATCGACGGCAAGCCCTGGACCCTGTTGAATTCCGGCGCCGTCGCCTATTACGCCTCTCGTACCTACCTGGTGAACCCGAAGGTCATGACGGAGCATGGAGCCATTGCGGCCGGGACCTTGGGCCTCGTGCTGGGCCGTACGATCGGAGAGGCGCTGCATGAGGACGTCGATATCAGAAACTATAGCGCCAAGCGGGCCCGCTTCAATCTCGAACTCCTGATCCGCAACGACTTTGCCGACATCTTCGAAGTCAGAGCCAAAGAGCGGACACGCAGAGGCCACATCGAAACCGAGTGGGAGGGCGAAGCCCAACGGTTGATCAGCCGCTATGTTCACGGCGACTTTCGCCGGGCGCTGCTGGTGTCGTTGGAGCATGGCGGTTCAAAAGCACTCTACGGCAACGGTCGGATCAATTTTTGGATCGATCTTGCGCCGGGTGCGACGTGGCACGTCTGCTGTAAGTACGACATCAGGGAAGGCGACCTCCTCCGGCGGGCTCCGGGCGAATGTGTCCAGACTTGTGAAGACTCCGGCGTCGCCCACAGTCTGACAAGCTGGAAGCAGGTCACCACACAGATCACCACCTCAAACGAGGAATTCTATCGATTGTACCGGCAGTCGGTGGAAGACATGGCGGCCTTGCGTCTCCCAGCCGACGAGGGCGATCCGGAAGACCTGCTGGCCGCCGCCGGAGTCCCATGGTTTGTCAGCGTCTTCGGCCGCGACAGCCTGATCGTCAGCTTGCAGAACATGACGGTCTATCCGGATTTCGCCCGGGGCACGCTCAAGCGGTTGGCCGGGCTTCAGGCGTCCGACCTGGATGCCGATCGGGACGCGGAGCCGGGCAAGATGCCCCATGAGCTACGGGTCGGCGAGTTGGCGCATTTCAAGCGCATTCCACACACTCCTTACTACGGAACCGCCGACGCGACCATCCTCTATATCATCGCCTGGCACGAAGCCTGGAAGTGGCTGGGCGACGAGGCGCTCTTCTCTTGCTACGAGCCGATCGTCAGACAGTGCCTGCACTGGATCGATCACTATGGAGATCGAGACGGGGACGGATTTCAGGAGTACCAGACCCGCTCCGAGAGGGGCTACGAAAACATGGGATGGAAGGACGCCGGCGATGCGGTCGTCTATCCGGACGGCTCGCCGGTGAAGGGGCCGAAGGCGCTCTGCGAGCTGCAAGGCTACGTCTTCGACGCGAAGCGCCGGGCTGCCGAGGCGGCGGAGTATTTCGGCGATCCGGTGTGGGCGGCGAGACTCCGGCAAGAGGCCGCGGATCTGCAACGGCGGTTCGAAGAGCGGTTCTGGTGCGAGGATCTCGGTTGCTACGCCTATGCCTTGGATGGGGACAAGAAGCCGGTAAAGACGATCGCCTCCAATGCCGGGCATCTCCTCTGGAGCGGCATCGTCCGTCCGGACCGCGCCGAACGGGTCATGCGGCGATTGCGCGAGCCGGACATGTGGAGCGGCTGGGGCATCCGGACCTTGTCCGAGCGGAATCCTGCCTATAACCCGTTTTCTTATCAAAACGGATCGGTATGGCCGCACGACAACGGCATCATCGCCATGGGATGCAAGCGCTATGGGTTTGGTGACGTGGCGGCCATGATCGCCCGCGATATCAGCGAAGCCGGCCGCTACTTTCTGCTCAACCGCCTGCCGGAACTCTATGCCGGTACCGATCGGGGGCCGGGGACGTTCCCGGTGCAATATCTGGGGGCCAATGTGCCGCAGGCGTGGGCGGCGGGCAGCGTGTTTCATTTCCTGCGTGCCATCCTGGGACTGGACGCCGAGGCGGCCAAGCAAACACTGTACGTCGATCCGTTGCTGCCGCCCTGGCTTCCCGATCTCACGCTTCGCCGACTCCGGGTCGGCCCCGCGATGATCGACCTTCGCTTTTGGCGGGAAGGAGCTGCCACCCGCCATGAGGTCCTCGCCTTGAAGGGGGAGCTACGAGTGGAAACGCGACAGGCTGAATAGCCGGTGCGAGCAATCGGTCGATCACGTAGGCGCCTCTCCGCCTTTTCGACCGTTGAGATGAGAATGGAGGCACATTGATGAGGCAAGGCAGCCGACCCTCTCCTCACCGCCGCAAGGTCCTCGTGATCGATGTCGGCGGCACGAACGTCAAAATCCTCGCGACCGGGAAACGAACGCCGCACAAGGTCCCGTCCGGTCCGGCCATGACGGCCAAGGCCATGGTGACGGCGGTCAAGCAACTTGCGGCCGATTGGCGCTACGACGTCATCTCGCTCGGCTATCCCGGGGCGGTCTCGAACGGGGGGCCGGCCGTAGACCCCAAGAACCTGGCCGCCGGTTGGGTGGGATTTGATTTCGAGAAGGGGTTCGGCTGTCCGGTCAAGGTGATCAATGATGCGGCGATGCAGGCGCTCGGGAGCTACGAAGGCGGACGCATGCTGTTCTTGGGGCTCGGCACCGGCCTCGGGTCCGCGCTGATTACCGACGGCGTGTTGGTGCCGATGGAGCTGGCACATCTGCGCTATCGAAAAGGCCGCACCTATGAGGACTACGTCGGCTTGCGCGGGCTCAAACGGTACGGCAAGAAGAAATGGCGTCGGTACGTCGACGATGTGGTGGCCGCGCTCCGTCGGGCGCTTCAAGCCGATTATGTCGTGCTCGGCGGCGGCAACGCGAAACGGCTCCTGACCTTGCCTGAATGGGCGCGATTGGGCGATAACGCACACGCGTTCACCGGTGGGTTTCGTCTGTGGGAAGAGGCCTGGAACGACGAGCGCCCCTCCTGCGTGGTGCAGCGCGATGGCGCCGTCATCGGGATGGAAACCTCGGGTCGTTGAAAGAATTGCAGCGCAAATTCTGGTCTACGCCGCGCAAAGACATCGCAGACTATGACTCGTACCACTTCAGGCGCAAATCCGATATGACTGCCGCCATGAAGCAAGAAACCGGACCATTGAGAAAGGTACAGGCCGATGAATCTATCTCATGAGCCGCAGCCGGTCGCCTTCTTGTTTGATTTGGACGGCACGCTGGTCGACAGTGTGTATCAGCATGTCCTGGCTTGGCGCGAAGCCATGCAAGGTGCCGGGATCGAGCTGGCTGTGTGGCGAATCCACCGGCAGATCGGCATGAGCGGCGGCCTCATGTTGTCGGCGTTTCTTCGGGAGATCGGGCGTGTCCTCTCCGTGGAAGAAGTCGAGCGGATTCAGCGCGCTCATGCCGAGGCCTATCGCCGGCAGGCCGGCTCTTTGCGCGTGCTACCCGGTGCGTTGGAATTGCTGGCAGAGCTTGGGGCACGCAGCGTGCCGTATGCCATCGCCACCAGCGGACGCTTGCAGAGTGCGCAGCCCACGCTCAAACTCTTGAACCTGCCCCCGGATGTGCCTGTCGTCACTCGCGACGACGTACGGCATGCGAAGCCGGATCCGGATCTCTTCGTTGCCGCAGCCCAGCGGCTCAAGGTACCGATGAACCGGTGCGTGATCGTCGGGGACAGTGTCTGGGACATGCTGGCAGCCCGCCGGGCCTGGGCTTTGGCGGTCGGTTTGCTGTCCGGAGGCTACGGGCGTGAAGAGCTTCAGCAGGCCGGTGCTTACAGAGTATATCAAGATCCGACTGATTTCTTGCGCCATCTCGACGAAGTGGGAGCGCGATCAAATTGACCCTCAGAAAAGGAGGTCAGCCATGGCTCGGATGAAAGTCGTTCAAGCGAGGAAGCCGGGCAGCGACTGGGAAGTGATCGAGCGTGAGATTCCGGAACCGCCGTCAGGCCAAGTGCGGATCAAAGTGGAGGCCTGTGGAATCTGTCACAGCGACATGTTTATCAAAGAGGGACATTGGCCTGGTCTTCGATACCGGCGTGTGCCGGGACACGAGGTGGCCGGCCGAATCGACGAGGTGGGACCTGGAGTGGCCATGTGGAAAATCGGTCAGCGCGTCGGTGTCGGCTGGCATGGCGGCCATTGCGGTCACTGCGGATCGTGCCGCCGCGGTGATTTTATCATGTGTCGGTCGGCGAAAATTTGCGGTTTCAGTTATGACGGAGGATGGGCTGAGTATCTCGTGGTGCCGGAAGAAGCCGTGGCTTCCCTGCCCGACGATCTGGCGGCCGATGAAGCGGCGCCGTTGCTGTGTGCGGGCATTACTACGTTTAACAGCCTGAGGAACAGTGGAGCCAGAGCGGGCGATCTTGTCGCCGTGCAGGGCATCGGCGGCTTGGGCCATCTTGGAATTCAATCTTGATCGCGCCTTGGGAAAGAAGGGGTAGCCCGGATGTCCCACGACCGACTAGGCCTAGATTCAGATCAGACCGAAAACGTGGAAGCAGAGAGACGAAATTCAAGAGATGAGCAAAATGCGCCAGGAACTGTGGTTGATTCGACATGGGGAGACCGAATGGAGCGTGGCCAAGCGACATACCGGTCGGACCGATATCCCGCTGACCTCGACGGGTGAGCGTCAGGCTGAAGAGCTGAGACAAACCTTGGCCGGCCGCCAATTCTCGTTAGTGCTTTGCAGCCCGCTTCAACGTGCGCGCGAGACTTGTCGGTTGGCTGGGTATGGTGGCCGGGCGATCGTCAGCGATGATTTGATCGAATGGGACTATGGTATCTATGAAGGCAAAACGACGCAGGATATGCGATCGGAACAGCCTGAATGGTCGATCTGGACGGCTTCTATCGACAAGGGTGAGTCGATCGAGCAAATCGGGCGTCGCGCTCAACGGGTGATCCAGCGGGCGCTGGAGACTGAAGGCGACGCCATACTATTCGCCCACGCCCATATCCTTCGCATACTCGCCGCGTGCTGGCTTGGCCTGCCACCCGATGCGGGGCGCCTGTTTGTGCTTCGTACCGCCTCAATAAGCGTATTGGGATTCGAGCATGAGAGGCGTGTCATCACTGCGTGGAATATCTCACACGAGGTACGAATATGAAAGCGCACTATCTCGGCCACGTCGTTTTCTATGTGAAGGATCCTGAGCGTCGTCGTTCAAGGCGGTTCCCGTTTCGTTTCCATGGACAGCCGATACTGTTCTACATAGTCCAAAATGTGGTCCTTCGGTACTCCGAACCAGCTCAAAACGTGCCGGATGAGTGTCGCCGACGCCTCGACTTCCGGCTGAATAACCTCGGTCGCTCCAACCGCACAGAGCCGTTCCGCTTCCGCCAGCCCATGCGCGCGGGCTAAAATCGGAACTTTCGGATTGAAGCCTCGGGCACGACTCACCGTCAGCGCCGCCGGCTCAATTTCAGGCAAAGCCACGATGATCAGAGACGCATCCGCCGCTCCTGCTTTCTTGAGCAATTCGCGATGGGAGGCGTCGCCATAGAGGCAGGCAGTGTGTCGGACTTGTAACCGGCGAATAATATCCGGATCCCGATCAATGACGACATAGGGAAGATTGAAGATCTCCAACGCTTTCCCGAGCGAGCTGCCCACTCGGCCAAATCCACACAGGACGACATGCTGCTGGAGCGGTTCGCCTTCCGGGTGGCCGGACGCGATGTCGTGCTGATCATGGGCGAGGCGGCGCGGGACCAGCCAGCCGGGCACATATCTCACCAGAGCCGCATTGAAGAGAATAGTGATGACGGAGGCGGCTAGCGTCGCGTTGTACACTTCGCTGCCGATATGACCTGCCGATTTTGCGACCTGCACGAGGACAAACGAGAATTCGCCGATTTGCGTGAGCCCGATTCCTACCAGGAATGCCGTTGTCCAAGGGTAGTGGAACAGCCGTACGAGAGTCGTCCAGATTACGAACATCCCGCCGATTATCATTCCGATCATGATGGCAAGGAGAGAAAGGTTATCGAGGATCACGCGCGGGTCGATCAGAATGCCGATGGTCACGAAGAAGAGTGCGACGAAGGCGTCACGCAGCGAGAGCAACCGGGCTAAGGTCTCATGCCCATACTCGGATGCAGCGATAATGAGGCCGGCTAGGAAGGCCCCTAAGGCAAGGGAGAGTCCGATCATTTGCGTGATGGCGGCGGTCCCAAGGCTGATGGCCAGTGTGACGAGCAGGAAGAGTTCTTGGTCCTGGGTCCTGGCGACGTGCGTCATGATCGGCGGGATCACTTTGGTGCCCAAGTATCCCACTGGAAGGAGAATCACCAGTGCTTTTACTAAGGCTTCACCGATCGCAAGCAAACGTCCAGAGTCGAACTCTCCAAGGGCCGGCATGAGCACCGTCATTGCGACAACTGCCACATCTTCGACCAGGGCAATGCCGATCATCACCCGTCCATGCTTTGAACGAAGTTCGCCCCGATCAACGAGAAGACGGCCGAGTACCATGGTGCTGCATATGGAGATGACCGCTCCGATCACGATGCTTTGCGTTGTAGACCACCCGATCAGGCTCCCTGTCACGATTGCCAATCCAATGGCCATGAGAATCCCCAGCGGTCCGCCGGCGAGCGCAACCCATTTGACACGCATCAAGTCTTTCACAGAGAATTCGAGCCCTATCGAAAACATCAAAAGAATGACGCCGATCTCGGCAAACAGCTCGAACGTATGAGACTCTGAGATAGTTGGCCCTGGGGTAAACGGACCGATCGCGATCCCGCCCAAGACATAGCCCAGAATCAACGGCTGCCTGGCAATCCGGGCGAGGACGCCGCCTGCAACGGCGGCGAGGAATACGATGGCAAGGTCCTGAAAAAAGACGCTGTCTGGATGCACGTCATCCCTCTGTAATGAAACTCTATCCCATGGTGACCGATTATGGCCGATCGGCTGTAAGGCCATAAGACCGGAAACGAAAGTACCATAGACGAGATGAATAATGCCGCCACCTCGAATTCACTTATGTCTGGCCTACAGTTCTCGCTGTCCACTCAAAAATCCTT
>JBBIJI010000077.1:0-8480 GCA_037446055.1 Nitrospiraceae bacterium | reverse complement strand
CTCCCTGCAACGGGTCCGACGCTTGGCGACTCCGCAATTTCGCGACGAACCGTCACGAATAATGCGCGCTAGGCGTGGGTGGGAATGCCCCAACTGCGCGCAACTTTCTCAGCCGCCCACCCAATGGCGCGCCGAAACGCGCCGCTTGCCCAACCGAGCACCGCCAAACAGAACTTGTTCGACCCGGAGTGGCCTTTAGGCTTCTCCGCGCCGGGATAGCTTCCGACCATTTGGCAGACTCTACTTAGATTGATTTCAGCCTGGGTACGGGTTCCGGGAGCAAAGAGGATTGGCGGGCTCGCGCCCGCTCCTTTCGCGCTCCGGGAGCAGAGGACTGACATGGGCGCCGTTTCAACCGAACATCTTGCGTACGTGGTGCGCAAGCACAATGGCATCCCTGCCCTTCTGCCAGGGCTCTACCGTCCTGAAGGGTCCTTGTGTTTCTCCTGCTCTTCCGCAAGCAACTCCAATTCGGCGACCGCGTCCAAATCTCTCGGTCTGCCCACGGCGCGTTTCACCTCGATGAGTCGCTTCAGTCCGAGACAGCGACAAGAGACCCCGAAAACGTCCAAGATTACCGTGTGCGGCAGCAACTCCTCGTAGGTTCCACCTCCGGTGATTTCTCCGAACAAATCAAGGGCGCCACTATCGGTTGTCAGGGTAAAGTTCAGGCCTCGTTTGACCGTCTCTGCATCCATCTGAAAAGGGAGTCCGGCCGGGGCGTCTCGTAGGGCAGGGTGAAGTGAGGCGAGGCATGCGGAAAGACGTTCGATATTCTGCGGAGTGCGCGCGTATACGATGTCTAGGTCCGTCGTCAGCCTTGTGGACCCATGAGCCGTTGCTGCGGCGCCACCGATGAGAATGAAGTCGACCTTGGCTCGCGCCAGCCGTTGAATGAGACTTTCAAAGTCTGTCATGGGCGGCGCGGCGTCCGGCTCTCCTCAGTTCTTCGGCGAAGCGCTGAAGCCGCATCAGGCGGTCGAATCGCTGCTCGACAGTCAGTTTCAGCGATTCCCTGAGCAGAGACAGATCGATCCCCCGCTTGTACGCCTCGATGATCGCCTCCAGATTTTCCGGCGTGTCTCGTTCGGAGGTCTTCATCCCATGTGCTCCGCGCTCGTCACGCATCACGCGTCACGGTTCGACAAGCTCACCGTCCCGGCCTTTACGGTTCCACCCTCACGTCCACGTACGCCGGCGCGCTATCCGCCCCCTTTTTATCCGTCACCCGCAGCTTGAAGCGGTAAGTCCGCGGCTCGGAGACTTGCGGGGCTTGGAAGGAGGCTTCCGGACCGTTCACGTCCAACAGCGCAACCTTGCTGCCGCGCACTTGGCTCCAGGAATAGTAGAGCGCCTCGCCTTCTGCGTCGCGGCTTTTGAGGCCGCTCAACTTGACCTTCGTGCCGGCTTTCACTGTTTTGTTCAGACCGGCATCCGCGATCGGCGGCTCGTTCGGTTCCGGGTTCACTTCCACATTGACATCGAGCGATGCCTGCTTCCCCCGGTTGGTCACGGAGAGCGTGCTCTTGCCGTTGCCCACGATCTGCAAGAGGCCGTCAGCCAAGACCTTGATGACGTTGGGGTTGGACGATTGATAGTTGGTGCCGGTGGCGGGCGAGCTGATCGCGCGAGAGACCCCATCGGCAAATTCGCCCACGACCGGCAGCTCGAAAATCTTTCCCAACGAGTCGACATGGCCGAACGCCGACGACTGCCCGGCTCGTCCTAACTGGAGGGGTTTCTCCGTTTCAAAGTCGATGCTCGTGAGGGCAGCGTCCGGTTCGACTTGCACGATCACTTCGTCGAACACCGACCTCGTGCCGAGCCGCCCACGGGAAATGTCGGCGACGGCGAGCAACCGCACGGGGCCGATCGCTTCTTTCGGCACGCGTAACGGGCCGCCGAACGGCGGGTCTTTGTCGGACGTGGAAGACAAGGCGGCCAGCGCGACGACAGGAGCGCCGGTCACGCTGTCTTTCTGCCAGTACTTGTCGTCGGCCAGTTTTTCCCGGGTCCCGCCGGAGCCCTCTTCATCCTGTTGGACCAAGACGTCGGTCCCCTCCGGGTACCAGTAGTACCTGACCTTGACGACGCCGGAATCTAAACCCAGATCGACCTTGGCCGTGACCACCTGCCCCGCCTTGAGCTGGCTGCCCTCCTTCGGCTCCAGTATCTTGAAGGCCTCGGCCTGTTGTGTGGCCACGACCAACGACAGAGCCACCGTCACGACGAAACATGCTCGACACCACGCTTCACGTGTCACGCATACCGTTTCATGTTTCATGGTCACCTCGACAGGTGGAACGGCACATCGGTGAGAATCACGCGATCTTTGAACAACAGGGCCGCTTTCAACAACAGCGCTCGTTGGTTATGGAGGATGTTCTGCCACCAGCGGGCCGGCAGAATCTCGGGCAGCACCACGGTCACCCACCCTTCAGGGTCCTTCTTCAGCAACTCTTCAATGTAGGCGAGCAGGGAGCCCAAGATGGAGCGGTAGGGTGAGGGCAAGACGATCAACGGCACGCCGCATCCCCACTGGGCCCACTTGATCTCGATCAGGGCGGTTTCCTCCTTGTCCACATCGACCAGGACGGCTCGGATGTCACCTGGACGGCTCCTGGCGTAATCGACCGCCCGGACCACGGCGCGATTGACCCCGCTGATGGGAATGATGACGGTGTTCCGCTTGGGGACCGGCGGACGGTGGTCCCGCGTCAGTATCACCTGCTCGGAGACCGCCCGATAGTGTGAGCGGATGGCGCGAAATCCTGAAATGATCACGGGGGTCAAGGCCACGACGATCCACGCCCCATCCAGGAATTTCGTCCCTGCAATGATCGTCGTCGCTACTCCGGTCGTCACGGCTCCCATCCCGTTGATCACGAGTTTCTTGCGCCAGTGGGGCCCTTTTCTCGACCGCCACAGGCGGACCATGCCGGCCTGGGAAAGCGTAAACGACACGAATACGCCGACCGCATAGAGGGGGATCAGGGCATGCGTGTCTCCGTGGAAGATCACTAAAAGCAGGCTCGCCAAGACACCGAGAATGATGATCCCGTTGGAGAACACCAGCCGGTCCCCGAAGGAGGCCATCTGGTGCGGCATGTAGCCGTCTCGCGCCAGAATCGATGCAAGCTGTGGGAACCCGGTGAACGCGCTGTTCGCGGCGAGGATCAGCAGGATCATCGTCGCAATCTGAGTTCCGTAATAGAGTGGGCCGCTGCCGAAAATGGCGCGCGCGAGTTGTGAGACGACCGTTTCATCCGCCTTGGGAAGGACGCCGTAGTAGTACGCGAGCACGCTGATGCCCAAGAACAACGTGGCCAGGATGGTCGACATGCCGACCATGGTGAGCGCGGCATTGTGGGATTCCGGCCGACGAAAGGCCTTGACGCCGTTGGAAATGACTTCCATCCCCGTCACGGCCGTACAGCCGGCCGAAAAGGAGCGAAGGATGAGGAAGACCGTCAGCGCTTCAGTGGTTCGCGTCGGAACTGATTGCGGAGTTGCATTGAGGGGCTCGACGGCGCCCATGAGGACCTGAACGGCGCCGACCGCGACCATGAACAGCAGCACGCCGATCGCGAGATGGGTAGGGATTGCGAAGATGAGGCCGGATTCACGGATGCCCCGCAGATTGATAAGCACGATAATGATGATCGCGAGGAGGCCGAGCGCCGCCCGATGTGTGTACAATGCCGGAATGGCGGAGGTCATCGCTGCCACGCCGGCCGCCACGCTCACGGCCACCGTCAGCACGTAATCGATCATCAATGCGGCGGCTGCGGTCAACCCAAACCATTCTCCCAGGTTCGATTTCGCGACGATGTATGCGCCGCCGCCCTCCGGGAAGGCATAGATGATCTGACGATAAGAAACGGTCAGAATTCCAACAAGAATGAGGATGGCGAGACTGACGGGAATCGACCAACTGACGGCGGCGGCCCCTGCGAGGATCAGCACCAAAAGGATTTCCTCGGTCGCATAGGCGACCGAAGAAATCGCGTTGGAGGAGAAGACTGCGAGGGCGATGGTTTTTGAGAGTCGTTCGTGGGTGGCTTGGGCCGTCTTGAGCGGGTCACCCACCAACCAGCGCTTCAGGATCATGGCGACATTATCGCACAAATGGCGGATGGGGTTGAACGAACTTGCCTGGCTCGGAAGACCTACCTGGAATCTAGGTCTCCTTGACAGGTCTTCGGATGGACGAATACGATGGTGATCTGCTCGGCACGTTATGTCGGCGTTGGCTCCGATAAGGATGCGATGGGCCCGCCTTCCCGTCCAGCAGAAGATCTGGGCGGTATTGATTTTTCTGCTCTTCCCCCTCCTCGGCGCGCTCGGCGTTCACATTTACCTCATGAATCAGTTGCTTGCCACGCAGCAGCAACGGCATCAGATTCTTCTGGCACGGGAGCAAATTCAGGTCCTCGGTCGTTTGACCGTTGATATCGAGGATGCCTTCCGCGGATACCTCCTGTCGCAGCAACCCAAGTTTCTTGTTCCCATGACGGAAGCTGAAACGAAACTGGATACGGCCTTGGGGGTGGCCTTGCGGTCACTGAAAGATCAACCGTCGATCGCCGCTGACCTTGGCGGCATCGGCGATCGCCTTCACAAGCTGCTGTTGTCGAAACGCCGCCTGATTCAGGATCTTCAAGCAGGTCGCCGGACAGAGGTGCTGGACTACGTCCAATCGGGACAGGGGTTGCTGCTCTCGGATACGCTTCGCGCGGATTTTCGGCTTCTTGAGGATCGACTGGATCAGGAGGCGATTCAGCTCGACCGTCATGCGGAGGGGCTCTCCGCGAGTGCGTTCTGGGGGCTGCTCGTTGCGCTGGGGGGGGTGACTGCTCTCGGGTTTCAGAGCGCACGCCTGCTCGCGAGATCGATCACGCAGCCTCTCCTTGAACTGCAGCAGTCCGTCGAACAGCTTGCGGCAGAAGTCGAGCCGGATGATGGGAGCCTCTCGAAGGCTCGCATCACTGCAGCCGGAGATGAAATCACAGAACTCGCCGTGGCGTATGACGAGATGGCGCGGTGTCTGCGTCTTTATCTCCGAGAACTCCAAGCGCTCGATGCCATCGGACTGGAAATCAACACCATTCGCCCTGACGGGTTGGACGGAGTGCTGCGGAGAATTGCGGAGGGCGCGGTGGAATTGGTCCACGCGGATGTCTGCTTAGTCATGGTGCGGAACGAGCAAATGGGATGCTGGGTGGTGGAGGCTGCTTCGGGAGATTGGAGCGAACGTCTGCGCAAGTCCGTCATGCTGTGGGAGGAATTTCCTGTGTCGGTTCGAGCCTACGAGACCAGGCAGCCGGCCTTCGGGGAGCAGTTGCGATCAGACATCCAACCTGCCCTCACCCGGCGCAATGTGATCGGCGAAAGCATGATGGCGATCCCCCTTTTGGCGCAGGGAGAGGCGTTCGGTGTGATGGCGTTGGTGACCGAGCAGCCTCGGGCGCAGTCTCACTGGAACGTTCGGCTGGCTCTGGGCCTGGCCCAGGAAGCCGCGCTGGCCATCTCCAATGCCCGTCTCTACGAAGCGTCACGGGAAAGACAGAAGGACCTGCTCGCGCGCCTGCGCATGCTCGAGCACCTCGCCGAGAACCTGGCGCACGATCTCAAGGGACCAGGGGAGCGGATGGGCGAATTAGCGGCTCTCTTGGCCCGAGAGCACGGGGCCAGCCTGGATCCTCGGGCCAGCCGATGGCTGTCTCTGATGGAGGCGAATGCTCACGAGCTGTCGGAGCGAGTTGAGGACATTTTGGCCGTCGCCAAAGTCGGAGCCCGACGGGAACCCGTCACGGCGGTCGACCTCGCTTCAGTCGTCGATGAGGTGCTGAAGGCCTGGGCGGGTGAATTGGAACGAAAGCAGGCGCGAGTCGATGTCAAGCTCGCTGTCACCATGCTGGCCTGCCACAAAGAGTATCTTCGACAGCTATTGGACAACCTCGTGTCCAACGCGCTGAAATTCACGTCCGCGACGGTCCCGCCGCGGCTCGAAATCGTCTCAACCGTGTCGGAAGATGGGCGAGCCTGTGTTGCCGTCAAGGACAACGGGATCGGCATCCCGGCCGCGGAGCGCGAACGCGTGTTCGAGCCGTTTGTCCGTCTTGACGGCGGCAGGACGCAGGGAAACGGGATCGGCTTGACGATTGTCCAGCGCATCGTCGAATTGTACGGAGGCAACGTGTGGATTGAGGGAGCACCGGGGGAAGGTTGCACCGTGAAGTTTATCGTGCCCGTCCTAGGAAGCCTGGCGCTCGGTCGTGGTCAACGGGTCGACGTTCTTACCGAGACGGTCGGCTCCGGATCTTTCGGGACCGAGGCCGGGCGGGCAGGACCAGCATGACCACCACAGCAATCGCCGACGCCAAGAAATCGGATCGCCGCACGAAGGCGCCGTTCACCATCCTCGTCGTGGAAGATAACCCCACGGATGTCGAGCTGATGTTGCATGCGCTCGAACAGGCCGATTTGAAACCTCTTGGCGGTGAATTTGAGATGGAAGTCAGGCCGTCCGGGGAAGGGGCCTTGCAGCTCGTGGCCGAGCGGGGGGTCGATCTCGTGCTTGCCGACATCAGGCTCCCCGGAATGGACGGCCTCGAGCTGGTGAGTCGCCTTCAAAGTCTCGATCGAAATCTTCCTGTCCTCGTGGTGACCCGCATGAACACGATCCAACTTGCTGTGGATGCGATGCGACGAGGGGCGTTCGATTACCTCCTGAAGCCGGTCAACCCCGAAGATCTGGGCATGAGACTCCATCGCGCGATCCGCATCTCGGAGATCCTTAGGCGGCATGCGATCTATGAGCAACGGGCTCGAATCGAGTTTCAGGCGGGAAAGCTGGTCGGCGTCAGTCCGGTCTTTGACCGGATCATGCGGAGCATCCGCGATGCGGCGCAAGTGCGATCCACGGTGCTCATCACCGGTGAGACGGGGACAGGGAAGGGCCTCATCGCCCGGACCATTCATGAGCAAAGCCCTGAGCAGAGCCGCCCGTTTCAAGTCATCGATTGCGCTACCGTCCCGGAAGGCACGATGGAGAGCGAATTATTCGGCCATGTGCGAGGGGCGTTCACCGGTGCGATCGCCGACAAGCCCGGCTTGATCGAGCTGGCGGACGGCGGAACGGTGTTCTTCGATGAAATCGGCGATCTGCCGCTAGCCTTGCAGGGGAAGCTCCTCCGTGTCCTTGAAGAAAATGAAGTCCGCCGCGTGGGTGGCACGCGGGTGAAGCGCGTCGACATGCGGATTATCGCCGCTACGAATCAGGATTTGGAAAAGAAAGTCGAGCAAGGGGGCTTCCGAAAGGACCTCTACTATCGCCTGGCGGTCCTGTCGATCAACGTCCCCCCGCTGCGCGAACGGCCGGAGGACATACCGATCCTGGCACGGCAGCTTCTCCAGCAGTTAGGCCGCGAAATGGTGAAGCCCCATGCTCGCTTTGACCAGTCCGCCGTCGATGCGCTCGTGAGCTATTCATGGCCTGGAAACGTGCGCGAACTAAGAAATGTCGTGGAGCGGGCGCTGATGCTGGCCACGGAGGAAACCATTACCGCGAAGGAAATCCGACTGCTTCTTCCGTCCGGAGATCGATCCCCGCGCTCCTTTCACGAAGATCAAGCCGATCTCACATACATGGATGCGAAGGAACGCGCCATCGCCGACTTCACAAGAGCCTACCTGCGAACGAAGCTCCGTCGCCACGGAGGGGTTATCACCAAGGCCGCTGAAAGCAGCGGTATTCCGCGTCAACACTTCTCCATGCTGATGAAACGCTACCTCTCCCCTGATGAATCCAAAGAAACAAAGTGAGTGTTTCGGGTAACGCGGGGCTCTGGTTTCCTGACTGCCTGTGCCTGGAGAACCCGCCCTCTGTTTCCCGCTGGAAACAAAGGACGGGGATTTATGCCGATCCAACTCCGACAGCCCTCTCTTTGCCCGACAATCTGAGCCCTGAATATCAAGACATGCGGCAAGTAATCGGTCGGATTCATTGATGATTCGCGCATGGGTTCGCCGCATCGCATAATAACTTATGCCCGCCTGATTCCTCCTGAACACTGTTGATGAATCGATCCCGCGAGTAGCGTCCTGATCCGCTCGGCATTCCAATGAGTTAGGGAGCGTTTCTCTTCCGTCGTTATCGCGCACTTCCTGGCAATGAGCTTGCTTGGTTAGAAGTGCGACCGTGGAGCGGCGGTATGTCTGATCGTGATGCCGACTCCACGACTTCACGGCAAGAGGGAAGGGAGGTGAGAAGCGAAGACTTCAGCGTTTTGACATGGTTTAGGGATAGCAGGCATTTAGCACGGAGGTGTGAACAATGTTCTTATCACGGAGGCAGTTCTTAAAAGTCTCAGCGGGGACGGTTGCCGCGATGGCGGTGGCCGACAAGGTCCTGGCGCTGACGGCGCTGCAGCCGGTCATCGAAGTCGGGAACCCGCTGGGCGACTACCCGGATCGGT
>JBBIJI010000076.1:0-9625 GCA_037446055.1 Nitrospiraceae bacterium | reverse complement strand
CGTGGCAGCGGACTCCCCGGCAATATTGGTCTCCTTTCACGATGTGCTGCCGAATTCAGGAACCCGGATTGCTCTCGCCGATCCACAGGTATCGGACCTCGGCGTCATCACTGCACGGGCCATGGCAAAGCTTGATCCCTCGTATAAGAACCGCTTCAACGTTCGCTACGCGCAACATGGTGAGGATGTAGTGAATCTGGTTCACGCCGGAGAGGCCGACGTGGGCATCGTCTACCGCGTGGATGCGATCAACGGCGGGCAAGTACACATCATTGATGAAACCCCGGCCGGAACGCATACGCCGGTCCGGTTCGGACAAGCGGTGGTGTGGACGTGTCGGGAGGCCTCCCTGCGAGTAGCGGAAGACTTTTTCGATTTCATCTCGAGTCCCCGTATTCAAAAACTCCTGCTCAAATACGGATTTGATCCCGTCCCATCGAAGGGAGTCATGGGTTAAAGCTCTTCACGGTGTTGGCATTCGTGGCGCAGCGCTCGCCGGGCTATCGGAGATTCAAGGGGATCGTTACGGTAATTGCGCCGGCTAAATCCCCGACGCGGGCGCCTTCCTTGGGGTAACCGGAAATGTCCAGTTCACCTTTTGGCTCGCCATGGCATTTCAGGCACTCCGCCACGTAGTAAATCGGCATGACGACCCTTAAGGTTTGACCTGAATCAGTGAGCTCGCTCACATAGGCTTCCGCTTTCGGCCGTCCCTCGAGCCAGTGTAAGACCGAGGCTTCGTAGTCATCGGGCTCGTTCTTCGGATTCCTCGGCTGCCGTGTCGTCTGCTTGAGGCGAATGTGCGATGTTTTTGAAAACCGTCTGGCAGCTTGGCTTCCATAGGTGGCGGGAATAAAGTTCTTGTACCCGATGCCTCGTTGGTTGATGACGACCTGGGCATCCTGTACGACTTCCTTGCTCGCCTGCACGAGCGCCGGCAATAATTCCTTGGCCAATGGGGGAACCGTCACTGATGCAGGCATTGCGGGAAGCTTGGAGAGATCAATTCCGGTTTTCTCACGGAATGCTGCGATAAGCTGTTGCTCGAACACTTCAGGGGTAAACCCCTTGTCCCCTTTGTGAGGATCATCGATCAGGTCTTGGTTTTGATCGATCACCAATCGACCGGCTTGAAGAAGCTTCGCCAGCAACCGCGCCGTCTCCTCGGCTTCCGCCCGGTCGACCGCCTTCGCCTGTGTCGGGAGCATCAGCCCCGTCACCAAGAAGGCAAGGTTGCACATGAGCAGCGCCATCCAGAGTCTTTTCATATAGCCTCCCTGGTCGACGATTCAGCGACCGCGTGGTTCACGACACGCGCCCTGATCGTAATGAGCCACCATTTTTTCGATGTCGAACGGCAGACCCTCCAACGCCGCTCGACGCGGAAAGGCATACTGTTCCTCCAACCACCGCTTCCTCATGTCAGCTAACTTCCCCGATTCATCTAACTTGAAGATGACGTTGTTGACGAACCATCGGAGGTGATAACTCTCCTCCGCCATGACCACGGCATAATGGCCTCGCGTCAATAACAACGGCTTTCCCGTTTCAAGCGTCAAGAGGCGCCAATCCTTCTGCACATGTGTCACCATGTAGTCAAGAACAGGCTGTGCCCCCAAAATAACATCGATAGGAGGGCCGCCGGCCATCGCGGCGGCCTCAAACGCTGCCGGTAACGAATCGCACAAGACCAATCGGCTCATTTTTAGATTCGCTTCGGCATACAGGTGCGCCGCAGTGAGTTCCTGAACCGCGATCGTCAACCCGGCTAGAGCATGCGCAATCAGTCCTTCGCGAGCGGGACTCTCAGTTTGTCCGCGAAGATTCGCACGTATCCGCTCAATGATCTCAGTCCTTGGAGTGATCCCGCCGATTCCACCGTTGTAAAAGTAGGGGATGGAATAGGCAAACCCGGCCAGGGTAGGCGATGGGACATTGGCCGCCACAGCCGAGATGAACAAATCCAGTTGGCCCTCATTCAAGAGAAGAAAGAGGTCCCGGTAACGAACCAGGTGCAACACCGGTGTGACTGGCTTGCCACAGCGTTCCGAGAAAGCCGCGCCGAGCAAACTGACCAATTGCACATCTAGTCCGGTGACGCGCGCTCCCTCGTCCGTCCATATAGCAGGAAAGACGAACGGTCGAAAGGGCTCCACCGCCATTCCCACCTGCAGCTCTTGCCGCTGACAAATCACATCAAGCGGATCTGCGCCGACTGGATAGACAAGTTGAACAGCATCGTAAAGCAGCCCGCAGCCTTGCAGCAGCGTCACCAATGCCAAGGAACAGGTTAAGCGTAGCGTTGCTCCTGTTAATACCGCACGCCGGTCAAGAACAGCCATTGCTGAGACTCTCCGGATTCTCCTCGGAAATTCACTCCGTATTGAGTGTACTGAAGGCTCAAATCGAGTGAGATGCCTCGAGCGACGGGAAACCGCACTCCCACTTGCCCGCCGTAGAGATGCCCCGGTGACGAATGTTCGAGACCGGACACGACGGCTCCGCCGAGGACTCCCACATAGGGAATTGCGCGATCTTCCAGGGGACCAAACAACAAATGCCGCAGGATACGGTTGATCGGCATACTCTTGGGGAAATCGAGACTATCGATGAAATTGTTCCAGCGCGGATTTACGAACACCGCATGCTGATCGGTAGTGAATTCCTCCGTGTGAATGCTGAAGAACTGATACACGGTGCGGACTTCCAAGTCACCGTAGCGCAACGCAGTGATACCTGCCTGGATCGTAATCTCTCGATCATTCGGAGCGAACGATTGCTGACGCAACGCTACGTCGAAGTTGATCGGTCTGACAGGAAATAGATCGAGAATCGCTTGCTGCGCGCCGACAGCCGAGGGTAGGAACAGACCAAGCAGAGTGGCCGAAATCCATCGCCTGGCGGTCTGACGAAGAACGAGCCTGGACGCCTGACGGAGCCACCTGTGAGTCAACCGTGGATCCTCCTAGCTAACGACAACGTGCCAGGACGCGCGATGAAGGACCAGCGTCCAACAGGGTTTGGCATGCGCTGAGTGAGAAAGTGGACGAGGATACCGAGACGGCCGGCCGGCCCGCAAGGGGACCAGCCGACGAGATAGGGTTGCGTTATTGAGCCGGTTTCGGGGCGATCTCCCAGGGCACCATCGGCATCAGCGGGGCCGGCTTCGCATCAGGTGAGGCCACCAGCACAGCGATCGCGCCGCGGAGCGCCCCGGTGAGGGAATGTGTGACCAGGGGATAGGCCCCGGCCGACTCGACGACCACATCAAAGGTGGCGGCACTACCAGGCCCCACCACGTACGTTTGGATTCCTTTCAGCACGTTAGCGGGGTTGCCGCTCTCGTAGACGTTGTCCCAGATTTCACCGATCGGATGGAACGCGGAAAATTCATTCGGCCCCGCATTCACGAAATAGATCCTTACGCGCTCGCCGGGCTTGGCCTCCAAGGCATGGCCTCCGGTCACGAAGGGGTGATACTTGAAGACCCCGCCGTTGAAGATGATGTGGTCAAACTTGCGATCAAACATGGTTTGCACGTCGCCGGGATTCTTAAAGAGCTCCGATTGGATCAACACATATTCCCGATCGGCCTTGGGCCATGCCTTCGCGTCTTTCGGGTCGACGATGATGGCGCCGAACATGCCTCGCGCCACGTGCTGGATCATCGGCGGAGCCCCACAGTGGTAGAAAAAGATGCCCGGCTTTTTGGCCGTGAAGGTGTAACTGATGGTTTCGCCGGCGTTGATCGCCCGATAGTTTTTCAAGAAGTCGATCTCCGCAGCGTGAAAATCCATCGCGTGGGGGTTCTTGTTGGTCTCGGGATTGGTTAACGTAAAGTTGATCACGTCGCCTTCCGTCACCCGCACGAGAGGGCCGGGGAATTGTCCGTTGAAGGTCCAGGCCGCATACTTCTCACCGGCCCCGTCGATCACGACATCGGCTTCAACTGCCGTCATCCGCACGTCATGAGTTTTGGCCCACGTTGGTGGCACGAAGAGGCCGACCAGGCTCCAGAGAGCCATCCCGAGCGCGGCGGGTATCCATCTCGACCGATGTTGACGATTGTGTTGGGATGAACGACGCATTCTCTCCTCCTTATACCGGTTACAAGACAACCACGTGCCTTTTTGCTGGGTACGCGGTGAGCCGGTAAAGGATAGAAGGAACAGCAGACAATAAATATGACAAATGTCATGTTTTGCGATTCCCGCAGGAACGGTGATCGAACGGAGGCTAGGCGGAGGCGAGGGACCTGAGGCGTGGGAGATCCTTGATCACCAACCGGTTCGCGGTACCCGCTACGAGCCGGTCACGCTTGAATCGGGCCATGATCCTGATCGCCGTCTCGGTGGAAACGCCGACCATGTCGGCCATGTCCTGCCGGGTGAGGCGCACTCCGAGCTTGATCCCTTGCGGATCCTTTGTGCCAGTCCGCTGAGCCAGGTTGACGAGGAGGGAAGCCATCCGATGATCGGCTCGGTCCAGCGCAAGGATTTTCGCCTGCTCTTGGACTTCTTTCAGGCGATTGCCGAGGTACTTGATAACCTCGATCGCGGCGTCGGGGTTGCGGCGCAATAACTCGAAATATGCTTTCTTGCTTAATCGGAAAATGCTGACGTCACCCATGGGTTTGGCGGTACCGGGATGGCAGTCACCGTCGAACACGGCCGCTTCGCAACAGAAGAGATCTCCGGGCATCAAGACCTTCACGGTGCACTCCTTGCCATCGGCTGAAGACTTGACGCACTTCACCGACCCTTCTTTCACGATGTGGAAATAGTCGGCGGGGTCCCCTTCGCGAAAAATATATTCGCCCCTGCCGTAGTGCGCTTCAGTCAACTCCTGCAGGATGACCCGGCGATCCCTTTCCCCGAGGATCTTGAGGAGGGGAATCTGTTTGAAGGGGTCCGGTGACGAAAGTCCGGCTCGGCTATTTGAGGATCTGCTTGGCTGCATCGACGATGGACCTGGCTCCGATTCCATAATAATCGATCAGCTCCTCCGGTTTTCCGCTGTGAGGGATCTCGCGTACCGCCAGCTTGTGGACGCAAATGCCTTCGGATGCCAAGGCACTGAGCACGGCATCGCCGAGACCTCCATGGGCATAGTGATCCTCGACCGTCAGGATGCGCCCCTGCGTGGCCCGGGCGCAGTCCGTGAGCGTCGCCCTGTCGATCGGGCACACGCTGTAGAGATCGACGACTCTGCTCGAAATGCCGCTGGTCTTGAGGTGATCGTGCGCTTTGAGCGCCTCGAAGAGCGTGACGCCTGCGGTCACGATCGTAACAACATCGGAGGAGCTTTGACGGACGACCTTAGAGCCCCCGATGAGAAACTCCTCGTCGGTGCCGTAGAACACGGGGGTTTTCGGTCTGCCGGCGCGCAGATAGACCATGCCTTTGTGCTGAGCCGCCGCCCCGACCAGCTTCCACATCGACACGGCATCCGAGGGATACAGGACGACGACCCCGGGCTGAGCCGCCATCATGGCGATGTCTTCCAACCCCATTTGCGAGGGGCCGTCCTCGCCGATGCTCACTCCGACGTGCGTCCCCACCAGCTTGATGTTGGATTGGCTGATGGCCGCCATCCTGATGAAATCGTAGGCGCGAGTCAGGAAACAGGCGAACGTCGCGACGAAAGGAATCTTGCCGCAAGCAGCGAGTCCCACGGCCGCTCCTACCATGTTTTGTTCGGCGATGAAGTTCTCGAAAAATCGCTCCGGAAACCGTTTCGCGAATTTGTCCGTGTACGTGGAGTTCTTGACATCCGCATCCAGTCCCACCACAAGCGGGTCGGCTTCTCCGAGAGCGACGAGCGCCGCGCCGAACGCCTCACGCGTCGCAACGGAATCGGTCGTCTTGTACGAAGGAGCGGCCATTTTCCCGGGTGGCTCGGCTTCGTTCCCTGCGACACCGGGCGATTTGATCGACAGGACGCCAGAGGACGGCTTGATCTGCCGGCTCAGCTCATCGAGCGCTTTCTGCGTCTCCTCGCCCTTCTTGAGCGGCTTGCCGTGCCAATCGGGAGTGTTCTCGATGAACGAGACGCCGCGCCCCTTGAGCGTGCGCGCAAGCAGCACGGTCGGCTTGCCTTTGGTCCGCCGGGTTTCATCGAACGCCGCGACGAGCGCGGGGATGTCATGCCCGTCGACCACAATGGCGTGCCACCCAAACCCGCTCCATCGTGCCCGGTACGCCTCCATGTCATGCTGGAGCATGGTGGGATCGCTTTGCCCCAGTCGATTCACGTCGACGATCGCGCAGAGATTGTCCAATCCATAGTGCCTGGCGATCTCGGCAGCCTCCCACACTGAACCCTCCACGGATTCTCCATCACCGAGCAGCACGTAGGTTCGATAATCACACTTGTCTAAGAATTTGGCGTTGAGGGCCATGCCGACTCCGGCCGACAACCCTTGACCCAAGGAGCCAGTCGCGACGTCGACGAACGACAATCGCGGAGTGGGGTGACCCTCAAGGTCCGAGCTGATCGTGCGGAGCTTGAGCAAGTCCGATTTGGGGAACAGTCCTGCTTCCGCCCAGGCCGCATAGAGCAAGGGAGCGGCGTGACCCTTTGAGAGCACGAAGCGGTCATGGTTGGGAGCCTTGGGATTCTTGGGATCGTATTTCATGACCGAGAAAAAAAGGACTGCCACAATGTCGGCGGCCGAGCAGCAACTGGAGGGATGACCGCTGCCCGCTTCCGACGTGGCTCTTACGCTCTCGATACGCAGGTTTGTCGCTTTGTTCTGTAGGAGTGTCACGGCCTCGGAAGAAAGCGCAGAGGGAGAACTCATGGTCACGTACTCCTTTCGCGGATGCTGACTTGTCTCGGTTGAAAAATGTCGTGAAGTGCGAGGTCGATCGAGGCTAACAAAACCCCCACGGGGAGTCAACGAACTGCATCTCGAAGCGGGAGAGCCCAACGGGGTCCCTCTGACCACCCCGGTGTGGCAGGAAATCGCCCGGTCGTCCTGCTCTCCTTATGGAACGGAGCGTCCTTGAAAAAACCGATAGAGCAGGAACGCATTCAAGACCACGACGATCCCCAAGATGCTGTATGTGGTGGCGGGAAGGGCAAGCTCCAGCTCAACGAGCACCCGGGACAGGCCGAACCCCACAACCAAGGCATCGAAGCTCATGCAGAGCCGCCTGAACGTTTCCGGGTCCATCCAGCGGATGACGTGCGTTCCGAGGGGAATGCCCAGTAACACGCTCGGAACGATGAAGGGAATGATCTCCATGCTCCCGGCGCTGTACAGTCCGAGAAAGACGTAGGCGACCGCCGTCACGCCGGATTCAGCCACCCGAATCACGCTCAATGCCGCCCGGAAATCCTGCTTGGCATATCCCTGATTGTTGAACAGAAGGGCCAAAGGAGGGCCGGAAATGGTCGTGACGGAATACAGCGTGCCGATTCCCATCCCGAAGGGAACGGCGATGGTGTTCTCGGCCCGAATGGGCTTTCTGATGCCGGCCGCCTGGAGCAGGATCAGCGGCAGCAGCATAAAGTACGTGACAAACTTGATCCACGCGGGGTGAACGAGGAACAGAATGTAACTGCCGATCCCGACGCCGATGACCAGGCCGAGAAGGATGGGCAACACCCTTTTCCAGATGTGGGGGACGCTCTTTCGGTTGATCGCCAAGACATACCCGTTGATCACGACCTCGACTAGGACCAAGGCCGGGTTCAAGATGCGATTCGTGTAAAACAGCAGCGCGACCGGCACAGTGATGGAGGAAAAGCCATACCCCAATGCCCCATTCACGGTCGCCGCCAAGAACGTAATCAATATGAGAACGACCTGATCGACGCTCATCATTCATCCCTTGTGCGCATGACTGAAAGCACGGTTGTTAGCTCGCTTACCTTCTGGTGATGGCTCCCCACCCGCAGAACAACCGGGATCTCGGTTCAGGACCGTGATCGTGCTCGATGACCTGAGGCAAAGTCGCTGAGCGTATAGTTATCAAGGATGTCGGCGATGGCGTCACGAACGGTGCCCATCACGTGTTGCATCGGGCAGGAGCGTTTCGTGGCGTAGGGACAATCGAGACACTTCTGATAGGCCGTTTTGCTGACACAGGCTATGGGAGCGAGCGGCCCATCGAGAATGCGAATCACCTGGCCCAGCGTAATTTGATCAGGCGGCTTCATCAGACTGTAGCCCCCCCTTGTCCCCCGGCGACTTGCCACCAACCCTGCCCGTTTGAGCGGGAGCAAGATCTGTCCGAGGAATTGGACGGGGATTCGTTGGCGTTTTCCGATATCCTCGCGCCGGACCAAGGAACGCCGATGGCTCGAGGAGAGTTGGATCAACGCACGGAGCGCATACTCACTCTTCTTGGAGAACTTCACGTGCCCGTTCCGGCTCTTTGTCGAGTAAGTTAATTGAGTTTGTACACAATAGGCGACCGGGACACCGCTCGTCAACCGTATCATCTCTTCGAGCCACGCCATGAGTGCCGTTGCCGCGCCCATGCAGACCTTGTCGAGGCCGCGCGACAGAACCCGAGCTTCCTTGACACTCGGCGAAGATTCTTGCTACTTTGGCCTGTAATTCCCATCACTTCGAGCCTGCAATCGGCGGATCATTCGTGACCTTCCAGGACCTCATCCTCTCACTGCATCGCTACTGGGCCGACCTGGATTGCATCATTCACCAGCCATACGATCTCGAAATGGGGGCAGGGACGTTTCACCCTGCTACCTTCTTGAGAGCTCTAGGACCCGAGCCTTGGCGGTCGGGCTATGCCCAACCTTGTCGCCGGCCCACCGACGGCCGCTACGGTGAGAATCCGAACCGGATGCAGCACTATTACCAGTACCAGGTGGTGCTCAAACCTTCGCCGGACAATGTTCAGCAGCTCTATCTGGACAGCCTCGCCAGCCTCGGCATCGATCCGCGCCAGCACGATATCCGTTTCGTCCAGGACGATTGGGAATCCCCAACATTAGGCGCCTGGGGCTTGGGATGGGAGGTCAGGTTGGACGGCATGGAGATCACGCAGTTCACGTACTTCCAGGAGATCGGCGGGATCGCGCTCGATCCGATCACCGTGGAGATCACGTATGGAACGGAGCGGATCGCCATGTACCTCCAGCAAGTCGACAATGTCTATGACCTCGCCTGGACCGAATCGGTCAGCTATGGCGATGTCCATCACGAAACGGAAGTGCAGTTCTCTCGGTACAACTTCGAGGAAGGGGACGTGACCATGCTCATGAACACATTCCAAGCCTTCGAAGGGGAGTGCAGACGACTTCTGGCGAAGAAGCTGACCCTGCCCGCGTACGACTACTGCATCAAGACGTCCCACGTGTTCAACCTGCTCGATGCAAGAGGCGCCATCAGCGTCGCCGAGCGCACCGGCTACATCTCGCGCGTGCGGGCGCTTGCCAGGCAATGTGCGGAAGGGTATCTCGCAGAACGGGCCGCCATGGGACACCCGCTCTTGAGACAACCTAGGGTCGGGGTTGGGACGAAACCCGCTCGAGCTCGAACGAAAGCCGGAGCGAAGTCCTCGCGGCTCTAGCGCGCATTATTCGTGACGGTTCGTGGCGAAATTGCGGAGTCGCCAAGCGTCGGACCCGTTGCAGGGAGAAGAGCAACGGG
>JBBIJI010000075.1:0-9938 GCA_037446055.1 Nitrospiraceae bacterium | reverse complement strand
CTAAGGGCTGCTGGACGCATGAGTAGCGACCGCCCGAAGCGCGACACCATGTCCCTCGAAGAGGCAACGATTTCCAATATGTGGGAAATCGCTGCCCTCGTGGAGATCTTGGAGCGCAAGGGCCCCTGCGCTAAGCGCAGTGCTGTAAACCGCCAAGCGGAAGGTGTGGAGCTGGCGAGAGGAATCGAACCTCCAACCTGCGGCTTACAAAGGAAGCCTGACGGCATGGGATTCATAAGTCGAGATCGACGATCGAGCGCTCCTGGACGATACGGGCGTAGGCAATGTGCCGCGAGTAGCGTTTGCCGGGCTGCCCGGGCTGATCAGGGGAGAGCTCTCGCGCTTGATCGAGCATATGCTCCCGGTAATTCTCAGGCGAGAGCGTAGGGTCCTTCCCCCACATGATCGTCTCACGGAGCCATTCCACCAGCGGGGTTGGGAGCAGTTCGGGCGCCGGCGGCGTCTGGGACCACTGGAGACGCTGACTGATGCCCGTCGGCAGGCAATCCAAGGCCATCATGAGAGGGCCGGGCACGAAGGCGCCTTCCATCGAGTCCCGGAGGTCACTGATCCAGTGGAGGCCGTCTTTCCATCGCTGGACCGTCGCGATGAGGACGAGGTCGGTCCTGTTGGGGGCATACACCTCGAGCATTCCGCAGTCATAGACCTCCGGCCTGGCGGTCGCTGGCTGCTCATGGCCGGCGTCACGCATCCATCGTCCGAAGAGGGCACAGGGCGTGGGGTCCGTGAACAGATAGTCCCGGAGCGCCTGTTCCTTGAGTTCGACGAGGGTTTCGCGCAGCGTACTGAGCGGCTGCGGAAGGGACACGACATCGTCGGGGGTGAATGCGAGCTGACGGTCGATGTGGTCGATCATCGGCCGGAGGAGCTGTTCGCGGATCCATTGGGCGCTGTCCGGAGCCACGACCCGCCAGTCCGGTCCCACCTGCCGGATATCGTGCGGGGCGGTGGCGAACGAGACGCGAGGACTCCCGCATAGGCTGTCCAGCAATTCATCCGGTCCATTCATCTGCCACTGCCAGTGGGGGATGTCGTTATCGTGCAGACAAATCTCGAGATACGGCTTCGTGCCAATAGCATGACGACGGGCTTGCATTCGTGCTCCTTTCTAGTTCGCCTGGCTCGTGGAGGTCTCAGGTTGGGGCTGCCTTGCGCACACCACGGTGCGCGTATGGTCTGACATCCCCTCCACAGGCCATGACGGCATACCCTGCCGCTTGAGATGGACGGCGAGGACGACCATGTTCACCTGTTGGTGGAATATCCGCCAAAGATCGCCGTCTCGAATCTCGTGAACAGCCTCTCCGCGCGATCCTTCCCCACCCTCAACGGCGTGGCTTGTCGCTCACCGGGTCAGCCCTCTCATGTGCCTCCTTACAGCGTGACCGGTTGATTCCACGTGGCCAACGGTCCTGTGGTCGGCGGGGCGGTCGTGCGTGGTCGTTGCGCCGCGTCGGCCTTCGGGGAGGACCGCTCCCGTTTGAGGCGCCGGCGGAATTCCGCCAAGATCATGTTCCGATGAAGGGCCGTCCGCTCCGAGGGGGTTTTCCGCATGAGATAGCGATACAGCGCTTGCTCCTCCGGATGGTGCCGCCGCAAATAAAGCGTGAGTCGTCGGATCTGCGCCATGCTTAGACCGTGACGGGTGCGGTTGCCACCAATTCCGCCGGCTCCTGGTCGTCCGCCGGCATGGCGGGCGGCGGACCATAGATGCGCAGCCCGACGTTGAGATAGCCCCGGGCGTTCGCGAACTGCGCGTCCGTCACGAGCGTCGCACCCTCACGGAAGCCTTTGAGGAAGGGAAACAGCAGCCGGGCGCCACCGCCGCAGAAAATCACCGACTCGTAGGCTGCGGCATGCGGGCCCCAGAGATCGGTCATCTTGGCCAGCAGCTGGTTCGCCTGCTCCTTGGCCAACTGCGCGACCCGATCGGTAATGAGTTCTTGGGCCACGGCGCGGCCCTGGGTCCTCAGTTCTTCCTCGCCCCGGTACGCGCGTTCCACCTCATACGGATCCACGACCCGGTCGACCTTCGATTGCAGCTCGGCGGCCACCGTCGCAAAAATATCGTTGATGCCGAGCCGGAGGCCGGTTGAGCCTTGACTGATGAGGTCGTGTCCCGTCATGGCGACGAGTTCTGTGGTCCAGGTGCCGATATCGACGAGCGCGACCTTGTTCCGCGGATGTTCCAAGGAGGGGTCGCTAAAATAGGCGCCCACCCCCTGCGGGATGACGGTGACGTGCTGCGCCCGGAGTCCTGCCTTGATCGCGTCCGCCACATGGCTGTGGCCTTGCTGCGCCATGTAGCGTTCGTACGGCAAGCCCGTAACGACGCAGGCCTGGTCCGGAATGAACTTCTTCGCCTGGGCAATCAACGCCCGGTAGCTCGGCATGGTCCACCACATCGTGTGCAGGTTCGAAAACCGCTCGGTATGTCCGATGGCCCGCTCGCCGACGATGTAGCGGATCCGGTCGACCAGCACTTCATCGGCCTCCTGGACCGGGTTGAGCTGCGTCATCATCGTCGGTGCGATGGCGGCGACGACCGAGGGGAACATGAGGCGCTGGCCGTCCTCCCGAACGATCTTCGTGAAGCCGTATCCCAAATCCAGGCCGATGACCATGCCGCGGACTTTTGGTGTGGTCGATGCGGTCGCCTTCTGCTCTCGACGGCGCCCCTGCTTCTTCTCTCCCATGACAGTGCCTCCTCATTGGTAGTGGTGACGTCTGACTGCCACTCTTCTATTACGATCATGAACGGTCCTCTTCGGGACGGGACACCGACAAAAACACCGGCTCCGGCGAAAAGCGGTGGACAGAGGGCAGCGCGAAGAAAAACCCGCCTTTTATGCAGCGATTCGTCCCGATTTTGGTGCAACAAGTGGTGCAAAAAGTGGTGCAAACGCTCTCTGAGCGTCGCCATAACTCAATGAACAAGCAAAGGGTTTTGGCTTCATGCGGCCCGGTCGAGCGGGGCACGTTCCGGGGCAGAGGCCGGGCGCGATTCCACGGGGTGACGGGCAGGGAAGCGGGCCGCGCAGGATTGTAATAGCACTATGGGAGGTGCGAAGCGGGATCGCTCCTGTCGCCGTGATGTCGAAACATAATAAATAAAGATTACATTATGGAATGCGTGACTACTACACAACGGAGGTAGTGCAGATGGAAAACGAGCAGCCGTTCGAGTCCAGCATGGATCCGAGTTTGGCCGCCGACCGGTACGAGGCCGGACGGATGGAGGAATATCTACACATGGCCGGTGTCAAAGCACCGAGTCTGGCGGGGTTACAGAAGAAAGAGTATCAGCGCGAGGTCAAAGATCTGCTGGAGAAGATTTGCACGAAGATGCCGAGTCTGTTGCCCTGGGTGGAAGCGTGGGTCATTGGCGTCGTCAACCCGCACCTCCGGGTGGAGAAGATCGATGCGGCGCTCGAGCGCGTCTATGAGCGAGAACCGGATGCGACCCCACGGCGGGCGGCGTCAGAGGTCCAGTTTTACAAACGGCTGCCGGAGAAACGGTTCAACTATGTCTGGCATCGGGCGCAGGTTGTGAAGAAGCGGCTGCAGAAACGAAAAGAACGGGCTGAACTCTCCGGGCTCACGGAGGACTGCTGATGTCGGGCCGGACACATGCTATGGTTCCAGCCGGTCTCGCCGCCGTTCTCTTCCAGGCCGATCCCCTGCTGACTCTCACGGCGGCACTGGCGGGGTTGGCCCCCGACATCGATGAGCCGTGGTCCGTCATCGGACAGCGGTTCTGGTTCTTGGCCTGGTGGGTGAAGTATGTGGTGGGGCATCGGACGTTGAGTCATTCTTTGTTGATGGTGTTCATGGTAGGGATAGGGGGCTTGTTGCTTCTGGTCCCGCCGGCGTTCGTGGGGGCGATTTGTCTGGGATGGCTGACGCATATTGTGTTGGATGCGTTGAGTGGCGGTGTCTTGTTGTGGTGGCCATCGAAAGAACGGTGGGTGTTGGGCCGGCATCCCGTCTATGGGATGTTGGATCGGGTGTTGTTGGTATCGGGAATGCTGCTTGCGGTGGGCATGATGCTGCTGCGGGTGCAGATGGAAACGAAGAGTCTCCACTCGGACACACCGAAGGCGACCATTCAGCGAAGTGAGTGAGGGGTATGGAAGAACGTGACGTGTGGCGAGAGGTGTGTTACCAAGCGCGGGTCGAGCATGAGCGGCAGATGGCTGTGCTGGTCAAAGGCGAGGGGCCGTTAGCGAGTGGGCGCGCCAAACAGGTTCAGGTGTTGTTGTTTCGCCCCGGTGTCTGTGAGTCTCTTGGTGTGTCTGCCGGAAGCTGGGTCGAGCTGGTCGAATATTCGATTCGAGAGGCTCGTCGGCGGGAAGGCGTGGCGGTGGGGGCGGTGATGGCGGGGGTGGCCTCGGAGGAGGAGAAGGGCAAGGTCCATCTGCGCCCGGCCTTACTCACGATCGTTATGGGATTGGGAGCCTGCGAACATCTGAGATTCGAGATTAGCCATCGGTATGAGGACGAGGGACATGCGGTGGTCTTTTACGGACCGCTCTCTCGCAATGGGTCCGGGGATGATCCGAATCTGCCGTGGACAATCGAGTGGGGAATGGAAGGGGCGTTGGTTGGACCGTGGCCAATGCGGCTGGCGAGGGAAACGACATCGGGCGGCGGAGCGCTCACACTGTGAGCGCGGAGCCGCTTCCCTGCTGTGATCAGGTGAATCATGCCTGGGACCGGTTCGGTGTCATCGGACGGTGGATACCAAATCCGCTGCGGGATCTGGTGGTCGGCGAGAATCCGGGCGGTGCGGAGTCCGAATACTTTTACGATTGGGATGAGCGGCGGCAGGGCGGTGCTGAGGGGCTTGTGGAGAGCGGGGATCCTGACGGCATCCCACGGTGGTCTCGGCGACAGCCGTGTGGGTGATGGG
This sequence comes from Nitrospiraceae bacterium, assembly GCA_037446055.1. Classification (GTDB taxonomy): domain Bacteria; phylum Nitrospirota; class Nitrospiria; order Nitrospirales; family Nitrospiraceae; genus JBBIJI01. The sequence continues at coordinate 5,005 of JBBIJI010000075.1, read as the reverse complement.
GTACCTGGCCAGTCAAGCGATGGCGACGCAAATAACAGACTTTGTCTATGCACGACCGCGACTGTCCCAGTCTCCCTATCCCGGTCCAGTCGAGCCCGGCTCGCGATACTTCGTGTTGGAATATCTGAGCTGGCGATCGGAACAGAAGGCGGACGCGATCTGCGCGGCCTTTGTGGACATGATTCGCGGTCTTCCTGGTCCGGCCGCGTAGCCCACGCGATGTGTGGGCGGAGCGGCCATTCCTTTTGAAGGAACGGTAAAAGGGGCGGGTGCGGACATAACCCTTCGCCCGGTCGAGTTGGCAGTCATCTCGGCCTGGGACACCCGCTGAGCGGCTCGATGGAGTCGGGCTCCTCTTCAGCGTGCGACACGCGCAGTTGAGGGTGGGGCACGCCTAGCCCGACCTCCCCCCGTCATGTACGAGTGGCTCGACGCGCCCAAGCGTTGCTCGTTCCCATCGGACCTATGCGGTTAGGCGCGTTGCAGCGCCTCCCGCAAGGCTTGCCGTGCTGCCGACGTGCGAGCTTCGTCACGATCACGCTGGAGAGATCGACGGCGTGCAAGGTCGTCGACCTCACGGTTGGCAAAGACGTGGAGCTTGGCTTGTTCCGCTGGCCGGATGCCGAATCGACGCATGGATGTCCCTCCTGATTGAGTATGGATCAGTCACCTGACGAGTGAGGCTGCGAGCGTAGCGAGCCTCTTCACTGGAGGTGGACGTCGGATCTGCCACGAAGGTCAGTGACCCATCGTCGCCGGACGGTGGTGAAGTTGAAGTACCAACTCCACCAGGACCGACAGACTGGGACGATATAGTAAAACATCGGAGCCGCCTAGTAGCGCCGATCCCTGACGAGCGGGATCGACGTTTTGGTCAGGACCGGCACCGCGACTTCCAGCCGAATCACACAGCGGCCGTTCTGCCAGGTCCGTTTCGCCGGCTGGAGCAGTGCGTGCATGAGTTCCTCTGGGCTGACAAAGCCTTTGTTGCGTGCGTACGCTAGGCCTTTGGCCAAATGCCGCTTGGCCCGTTCCTGGGCGATATCGCAGGCCAGCGACTCGTTTTGCGAAAATCCGTCCGACCAGCCGCTGCCCTGAATCAGGGTGTACTCGGTGATGCGCGGTGTCGGCATCGAAAGGCCGGTGGAGGCGACGGGTTCGGCGAACACCGGCGAGGCGACGATGAGGATGAGAGCGCAGATCTGCAATGTACGCATGGGTTACCTCCAGGTGTCGAATGGTCAAGACCACGTCCCGTCAGACCTGCCCGCGAAGCGGGCCCATGGCGGAGCTAGGCGTTGGAATGGCAGGCCGGTAAGCCTTGGGCCACACACGCCGTATTCGGGATGTACCCCGCCGGATCCGGACAGACCCGCGTGAATGCGAGGTCGCTCGGGATGGTGGACCAGTTCGCGATCGCGATATGGTCGCGGGCATCCGCTTCGGACGGGAATGTCACTGCCGCATCTTGGCCGACGGGATCGAGCTGCGATCAGAATCCGAACCCGAGACAGGGTCCGAGATACACAGCCATCGCTGGATGAATGATGACGACTGCCACGCTCGGCTCGGGCGGCTCGCTCAGGGTGAGATGCATACGTCCTTCCCTGGTGGACGTGCGGCTAAGTGATGGGCGGAATTGCCGGGTGTTTTGAAGGATCAACGGCAAAGGGAATCGTGTATTCGCGCTCGGGTACGAGAAAATAGCGCTGTTCCGCTGTGGCATGACGTACGCCTCCGACGGTGGCGCACACACCGACGAATCCTGAAGGCACCGCTTCATGCCAATCGCCCCAGGCTGAAATCACGACCCAGTCGCTCTTGTGAGCCTCTTGCCAGACGGCTTCGCGTTTTTTCAGCGAGTCCTTGAGCGGAAGGATTTGTCCGGTCCATCGTTCCCACTGTGTGGGAAACCAGTTCTGACAGGTTCGTCTTGCTTCTTCCAGAATCGGTGGTGTGAACAACGCCGGGAACGCGAGTGGGACAAAACACCATTCGCAGTCTTCTTCAAAACAGCCATCGACGATTGTCTCGACGAAGACGGCGGGCATGGCCGCGACACGGTCGGGACTCAGCATGTATCCGCCATGGGATGCCGTGGTGACTTGATAAATGCCGTCGGCGATGGTGTGGCAGGTTTGAATCTCACCCCAGGGCGACCAGGTCGGTGGCATAGCGATTCCTTTGCTGTCGGTGATGGGCAGTGCAGTGGATGTCTGTGCGTTGATGTGGAGGCCGGTTGACGTTTTCAACCCGCGTTGTGTTCCTGGACGTGCGGCTCAAAACAACCGGCGGAAACAAAATGTCGAGACGCCCAAGCTGCGGCTGTCTGTCGATGGGGCGGCATGGGTGGTGGGGGGACGAGGGAGATTGAACCTCTCCCCCCAAGCGGCTAGGGACAGACGTGCTGACGGTCCGACATGGCTGCTTCTGGGCCTACTTGCTGTCAGCTTCGGTGATGCTGGATTGAGGCGAGAAAAGGTACGCGATCGTCCCTGCGTACCGGAGGGTGGACGGTGTTCTGACTAGCCTGCCGTCTCAGGCACAACGGAGTCGAGCGCCTCGGATAGTTCAGGACCGCTCGGTGTCTGAGCGAAGTGGACAGGGCCGGATTTCCGAACCGGCTGCATGTCTCGCGAACCTTCCGCTACCGTACGGGGCAGCGTATTTTGGCGCTCACCATTAGTGAGGACGTTCGCTGTTCGGCCATGTGTACCCACCACATCGCCTGTGTGCCCCGAGGAGCACAACGGCTCCCCGGGGTGTGAGACGGCGGATTAGGCCGCCTGCTTCTGCTCCACCTTGCGCTGCACGATCTGATACCTCGACCCATGCAGTTCCAAGCGGCTGCGCTTGTTGCCGTCGGCATCCTCCCAGGCGTTCTCCTGGATGCGGCCTTCGACCTCGATGTAATCGCCTTTGTTCACTTCGTTGGCGAACGTCATGCCGCGGTCCCCGAACATGGTGAGCGGGATCCGGGTCGTCTTCGTGACCCGCTTGCCGTTGTCGTCGTCGTACTCGCTCTTGACGTACAACGTGCAGCTCGTGACCGGATTCTTGCGCGTGGTCCGGATTTCGGGTTTGTTGCCGACCCGCGCGCGGCACTTGAAGTGGTTGAGATCGCTCCAGGGCTTTCCGTTGCCAGATAGGGCGTTGGTGGACGATGCGGACGATTGAGCGGATTTGGACATGGGATACCTCCTCGGTGAATGAGAACAGGTCTTAGGCGGCCTGCGATGCGAGAACCATGGTTAGCGGAGCCTGTGTCTCGCGCACGAAGGCTCGCACAAGCTGGGTGACCTGACGACGCATCCGCCTCGTGGTCACCGCAGTGATCATGACCCGATACGCACTGGCGGCCGTGGCCGCCCGGGCGATGCGCAGGTCGGCGGTCTCGCCGGAGCGACGATCTGCACCGTTTGCTGAAACCGGGAGTACGGGCCGAGGCTTCCCGTGATGTCCTGAGCCATCGCGCTCCCGATGAGAGCAATCGCGAGGCTGAGCGGGCTACGGCACTGCAAGGGCTGACGTGTCATCGTGGCTCCTTTCAGGTGAAGGATCACGTGGGATGTCAGGCTACCCGCGCAGCGGGTCTCTTAGGCAGCGAGGCGCCGACTCACGGATGGGGTAGGTGGCGTGGTCCGCGCAAAAGCGGGGATCGGCACGGGGAAGGCAGGCCGTCGATCGAGCAGGAGCGTCCGCACACCCTCTTTGACGAGGCCGATCGCCCACAGGATGATCAGGGTCCCGTAGGCCAACAGGACGACGAGACCGGTGAAGATCGCAAAGGGCAACAGGATGTGCAGACTGAGGGTCATCATCGTCATCGCAGTCGGAAGTGATTGGGCGAGAATCTCAATCCAGGTCATGGGCATCTCCTTCTGAATGATCGTGGTCGGAACCATCTCCCGTTCCTCTACGGCAGACGCGACGGGAGCAGGTGGCGGGAACGGCGACTCCATGGACGCGAGTAAAAGCGGTTGTCCTGGCAGTGGGTCATCGGCGTCGGGATGCTGGGGTGATCCGGAGGTCTGCCGGCACAGATCGGGCGTCTGCCGGCATAAATTGGCGTGGACCAAGACGATGTATTTGGTGCTTCCGACCGATCCGTTATAGCCTGCCAAGGCTTGCCAGCGGTACCCATGCCGACTGAGTTGCTCGCGCAGAATAAAACCGGCGGCCGCTAGATTGCGGCAGGGCTCAAGCAGATCACGCGGCTGGAGGTGAAGCGCATGTCGCAGAGCGGCCCAATTGTTGGAGTTGATTTGGCCCAAGCCCACGTCGGCGGTTTGGCGGCGACGCTGCAGTGCCGTGAGGAGCTGGTGTGCCTCGGCGAGGGTTTTGGGAAAGATGCTGTGTCGCGTCCCAAATCGGTCGGTCCACGCAATGGCCCATGGATGATTGCGACTCTCGGTATAAATCACCGCGCGTAAGAGCGCGGGGTGCACGGCGAGGGACTGGGCCTGGCGTTGCAGACAGTGCTCCCACTCCGGCGACGTCAGGTCCTGCGAGGGGAAGACGTAGTGCGGGGAGGCCGCGTGCGCGACTGTGAGCGGTCCAGCCGTCCAGAGGCTGACGGCCAGGCACAACGCGCGGTATCGCATGGGACCCTCCTCGATGGCATGACTGCGCTCGATCGTAAAGACCGTGAACTACCGGCTTGGTCGGTCGGTGTGGTCGTGCGGGACCGACAGGCGCACAGGTTGGTGGTGCGGGTAATAGACGAACACGTGGGGAAAGAAGGCCCGGATGTGCTCGGAGGAAGTCTTCACCGATGTTGGCCGCGGTATAGTAATCCTCGCACTTCCTTTCGAGAATGGACTTGAATGCTGACGAATATACTTTCGCGCGAGAATCTGAGGGAAAAGGAAGCGGACCGTGAAGGTGAAGCCAGACGGACGTTGGTGTGGATGAGAAGCCTATCGGAGGCGCTGAAAGGATACCGCGAAAGCCGTCGAACGTTCACACGATAGGTCCTTAGCTCAAAGAAGCCCGTTTTGCCCTC
>JBBIJI010000074.1:0-10852 GCA_037446055.1 Nitrospiraceae bacterium | reverse complement strand
GAAAAGAAACTCATCAACTTTGTAGTCTAGGGGAAGCGAATAGCGAGCAGCTTGCCGCGAGGCGCATCAAGTCTCTATGGTTGGCTGTTCGCTTGTCTGAGTGCCATGCGTTGTCTGCTGGTAGCTATTAGCTGTGCGCTGCTGGTCTCTGTCGGCTGCGGCTATCAATTTCGCGTCGAAGGGGAAGGGCCGACGATCGGGGGAGGCAAGGAACCCTTGCGCAAGGGGCCGCCGCCGCGCCTCGTCATCCGACCCCTGGAGAACAAAAGCTTCGAGCCGAACCTCGACGTGCGCTTCACGAACTATGTCCGCCGTGAATTTTCTTCCGGCAGCGGCGCGCAGGTCGTCCCTGAATCGGAACCGGCTGATCTGGTGCTGTCCGGACAGATCATCTACGTCAGTCTTCCCACGTTGAGTTTTAGTCAGACCACCACGCTCGAAAGCCGGGCCGAAGTGCTCGTGGCCGTCAAGGTGGAAGAGACCAGGACCAAGAAGGTCGTCTGGACGGAGCTGGCCAAAGCCTCATCGGAGTTCTTCATAACGCAAGACCTGCAGTTCAATCGCGTGCTGCAGAACCGAGCGTTGGAGCAAGCCGGGCGCATGGTCGCCGAAGACCTCGCCTCCCGATTCTTGCTCCACCTGGAAAGTAGGCAGGACGCGACGCAGAAGGTGACGGGAGCGAGTGCCGCAGGATCGCCCACCACGGTACTGCCGGGTCCTGCGTCTTCTTCGGCTCCCGGTATCATGCGATAAGGCGAGACTCTGCAGATGGCGCCAGCCGTCACGATGAATCCGGTCGATCTCGCCGCCTCGCTCAAGCGCGACGGAGTCGGGCCCCTCTATGCTCTCGTGGGTGATGAGGACTACCTCCGCGACCAGGCCCTCGGGAGCCTCCGTGCCGCGGTCCTCGACGACCCTAGCGACGCCTTCAATTGCGATGTGTTCTATGGAGACGAAGCGACGGCCGACGACGTTCTCACGTGCGCGTTGGAGCCCCCGGTCTTCGCTCGTCGCCGATTGGTGGTTGTCAGGCAAGCTGAGAGGCTGCCCGCGCGCGAGAGCGAGCGTCTGCTCGACTATTTGCAGCATCCTTGCGAGTCCGCCACCGTGGTCTTCGTGGCGGCGAAGCTGGACGGACGCCTCAAGTTCAGTCAGAGCTTGGCCCAAACGAGCACGATGGTGAATTGCAATCCGCCCTGGGAGTCGCAGATCGGGTCTTGGGTGGCAATGGAAGCGACGCGGCTGGGCGTGGCGTTGGACGCCTCGGCCACCGCAGCTTTGAAGGAAGTCGCCGGCGAGTCCCTCTATGCCATGCGCGCAGAGTTGGAAAAACTTGCGGCGTATCTGCCGCCCGGGCAGAGGGCCGACGCATCCCACGTGGCGGCCTTGCGAGGCAAGGAGCCAGGGGCCTCCGCGTTCGATTTGGCGCAGGCGATCGCGGACGCGCATCGGCCGCGTGCGCTTTGGATCTTAGCCCGCACGGTTGAAGCCGGAGAGCCGCCGTTGAAAACTCTGGGCGCGTTGGTGTGGCAGTACCGGCGAATCTGGAAGTGCAAGGAACAACTGCGTCTGGGTGGGCGTGACGGGGAGGTCACGCGCATGCTCAGGATGGATCTCTCTGCAGCGCGGCGTTTCGTCGGAAAGTTTTCAGACGAGCACCTGCGAGCTGCGTGGCAGCGGTTCATTGAGACCGACGGCCTCCTGAAAGGCGGCAGCGCCGGCACCGGGGCCCGCAACATGGAAGCGCTGCTTCTCGCGCTCTGCGACCTGCAGGAGAGCGCCAATGCCTCGCCCGCCGCTTCCGGGCCTCACGAGCGGCGGCAGCCACCGACCGGCAAGAAGCTCTCGAATGTGCGGACGGTCAAGACCGTGAAGCAGTCAGCGCGTTGACTTGCAGCGCCAGACGTGAGATGCGACGGGACGCCGTGTTGCGTTTGAGCACCCCTTTACTCACCGCTTTGCCCAGGGATGAGACGGCATCGCGCAGGGCGGCCTTGGCCTCGTCGACTTTCTTGGACGCGACGGCTGTCTGAACTTTTCGCGTCAGGCTTTTCACGGCGGTCAGCGTCGCGCGATTCCGCTGACGATGTCGTTCGGCCTGTCGCGCGCGGCGGATGGTCGACTTGTGAATAACTGACATTGAGTGGATCCTCCGTTTCGGGAGCCGGGTTGTAACACAAGATTCTTCGGACGGTCAAGCGAGCCGAGTGCGATGAGGCAACGACGCATACAGGACCGGCGATCCCGACAACGTCTTAGCATGGGTGCGCGGTGGAGCGAGCCCGGACGATGACGACACCGGTCGATGCGCGCGAGCGGTTGATTCTCGCCTTGGATGTGCCGTCGGCCGACGATGCCGATCGGTTGCTGGACCGAACCCAGCCGCATGTGCGGTTTGTGAAGGTCGGCTTGGAACTGTTCACCGCGGCCGGGCCTGACCTCGTCAGACGACTGCGTGATCGCGGGTTGCAGGTCTTTCTGGATTTGAAGTTTCTCGACATTGAGGAAACGGTCCGCCGCGCCACAGAACGCGTGGCGGCCATGGGAGTCGAGTTCCTCACCGTTCATGCAAACCGGAAGGCCCTGCTCGCCGCCGTAGCGGGTAGAGGACGGTCGGGGCTCAAACTGCTGGCGGTGACCGTGTTGACGAATTTCGATGACAATGACTTACGGGACATGGGAATCCAGCGCAGCGTGGCGGACCTGGTGACGGCGCGCGCCGCGTTGGCCGCGGAGGTTGGGTGCGACGGCGTAGTGGCCTCAGGAGAAGAGCCGACGGCCATCCGCCAAAAAGTCGGATCCCGCTTGGTGATCGTGACGCCCGGAGTCCGTCAGGCCGGTGCGGGCACGCACGATCACGCAAGGGCAACCACACCGACCCAGGCGATCTTATCGGGAGCGGACTACCTGGTAGTGGGACGGCCCATCCGTGACGCGGCGGATCCGGCCGCAGCAGCGAGCGCCATTCTCCGCGAGATGCAGACCGCCTTTGATACCCGTTGGTGAGACCGTTGCGGGGGTTCTTCCCTCTTTGCTAAGATTCGCGCGGCCCCTGGTGTTTCGTCTTCCCTGGTGGTGGGTGTAGCTCAAGGGTAGAGCGCCTGGCTGTGGCCCAGGAGGCTGCGGGTTCGAAACCCGTCACTCACCCCACTTTCCCTGCTCGATGGAATTCTATCCTTGCCTTGAGGCGACCGGGTTCTCAGCTTCCCACGGATGCAGGAACGGAATCAGCCCTCCTCTCCGGTTCACTCTCAATCACACCTAGACCAGGGTCATCATCCGGAAGAGCTGTCCCTCCTTGTCCCGCGCGCACCGGTTTTCTGATCAGCAACTTGCCACGAGCTGCGCTGAGCGCCAGCGGTTTCCCGAACGTTCCGGTCACCGCGTTCTTGAGCAACAACCACAGGTCATCATCGAGATCCTCATGCCCTTCGATCAGCGTGAGGAGCTCGGAAAACGGGTGCCGCCCCTGCGCCAAGGCGAGGGCTTCCGGGTGGAGGTCAGGTCCCTGTACCTCTGTAATGGCTTCGCGGAGCTCCCGCGCCTTCGTCTGGCATTCGTCCAGGGGCGGGAAATCCACGGTGTCGCGGTGCGCCAAGCACAAGATTCGATCCAGGACAACTAAAGCCCGCTGGCGTATTTTTTCGTCAGCCGCCCTTTTTTCTTGCGCTTCGGCCACGAGCTGTACGAGCACCTCGAGGTCCTTCATTGAACTGATTTGTTCTGGAGCCTTTGGCGGCGACGCCGCAAGTAGACCTGCCAGCTCGACAGCCCGGTCCCGAAGTTCTGCGAAGTCCTTCCGTGAAGCCAGCAATTCGTCCACCATGCGCTCAGACGGCAGGATGCCGTTGGTTCGAACCTGCTCGGCGGCCTCTGCGAGTCGCTCACCAAGGTGGGCAAACGTCTCTGACACCATATTGAGCGCCTGAAGTAGATCAGCGGGAGTCGTTGTCATAACCCTCCTCTCAGTGATGCTGCCGAGGTTAGAAGAGGCCACCGGGCGGTGTTTCTTTTTTCGAGGAGATAGCTTGGCAGGTGGTAGAACCGCCTGGGCCTTGCGGCGACGCGAAAATATCTTCGGTGGGGGAATATTGTCGGAAGCCCCATAACCTCCTGCTGACAGCCTAATATTCAAACTCGACCGGGATACGCAAGGATGATGATCAGGATCTTCTTGAGTCTGGCCAGTCGGCCAAGCCTATCATCAGAAACCGGTGTCCTAGACTGCCGGGTGAGAGGAAAAGGTATTGTTAGGCCTCGCTTTTCTTGAGAGAGCACACGTGTTAGCGCACGCTTTTGGGCCCTTGGTCGTCGCGAAACAGGGAGGAGGTGGTGGCCAGCCTCCCGAGAGAGAGTTTTTCTGAGCATAGTCTCCTCCCCTTGACCACGTGCTTCACTGCTATTGCCCAGCCATGGTTAGAGATAAATGAAGACGAAACCGCTTTCAGCTCAGGGTAGAGATAGGGAGAGATTGGCCAACGTAGGAGCAGGGAACCGACTCCCATGTGTCCGACGCGAGATGCCATTTTACAAATAAACCACAAGGAGAAGTAGACGAGTGTTATATGTGCCACATGATAATGGGGTATGTCAAGTCATTCCCATCAATTTTTTTGGCTCTACCAGCTGAAGAGACCAAAGGCCCTACTCTGTTATCCGAAGCGCCCGAACAGGGAGCAGCGGCTTACCCAAAGGATGACGCCGGACGCGTCGAAGCGAAATGCCGGTCGGAGGTATCAAGAGAAAGGGCCCCTTTTCTCACCTGCTACAATTACACAAGGTAACGATGGATTCGCCCGAACTGCGGCATCGCGTTGAGGCCTTTGCCCACAAGCTTCTGAATGAAGCCCAGGGTGACCCTGTGCGCGCACTGGGGTTGCTCATCGTCGTGCTGGACGGATCAGCCGTATCAGACCCCGAACAGGTGACTCGTCTTCTGTGGGAAGTCCGCAATGTGCTGCTGCCGAAAAAAGGGGAATCCATTGCTCCAGTCGTTCAACATCTGGCGGGGGAAGTGAGCTGGGAAGGGATTCAGCATTGCCTGCGTTGCGGAAAAGTCCTCTGTCGATCCGCAGACGGAGCTGCGGGCGGCTTCCCCTCCGGCTATGTTTATCAGATGAACGACGCCTTCACGCAGGACCATTCCGAAGCCTACGAAGTCTGCCAGTAGCAATCCATTCAACCACAGGCAGGTAAGGGAGCCCTGGTTTCCTGAACAAGAGTCTTCTGCTCGGTTGTCATAACATGAGATCCTCAAATCCATGGGAGCCCATTCTCAAAGCCGCCAAACGAGCGCAGCCGCCGGTCGTTCACCTCTGCACCTTCCTAGCTCGAGACAGGGCCATCTCCAGTTGGAACCGATTGTTTTTCATGGGCTCCTAGTGGATCCAAGATGCTCCCTGGCGGCCTTCACCTTGCCCCATTTTTATCGGCTTGAATTCCCTCCGCAGGCGCCCTGGGAATTTCCGAGGCAAAACAGGTCAAAAGCCTGGCCAGGAGCCGGTTCTAAACGGCTCTGTCTGGTAAGGTTGTAACTGTGAAATCAGACAAACGCACGTCATCGAGGGCCGAGAAGAAGGTTCAGCCGCGACCGCACAAGAAGAGCGCGGTCGCGGTAGGGTACAGCAAAAAGAGCGCCCTGCTTGAGGAAGCAATTACGCAGATGAATGCCGGCAAATATGGCCGGACATCTGCGGCGCTCAAGGAACTGCTAGCCCTCGACCCTCACAACACTGAAGCCCGCCGACTCTATGCCACTCTCCATCTACGGCTGGGGAATCTGATGACCGCACGCGCGGCGTTTGACTCGCTCGCCCAGGAAGCGATTCAGCGGCAGGATTACTGGCTTGCGGAATCGTTGCTCCACGAGTACCTCGCGGCTGGTCCCCGGTGCGTTCCCTTTCTCGAATTGTTAGGCCATGTGTACGAAGAGAAAGGGGACAAAGCGGCCGCGGTCGTGGAGTACGGTAAAGCGATCGAAATTCTTCTCGAAGACCCCGATACGGACCGCCCAAATCGAGCTCAGGAGCTTTACGACCTGATTCATACCCTTGCGCCGACAAGCCCTGTGACCGCCAAGATGGGGCCCTTGATCGCCGAGCATGCCGCACGACTGCAGCAGGCAACCGAGGCGAAGCCTCTAGCGGTGCCAGAAGAAGCATCGGCAGCCCCTATTATGAACACTGCCATCAGCGCCCCCGCGCCCGTCATGCCGTGGGAAACCGGTATGGAGGACGCATCGTTGAGTGCCGATGCGTCCTTTCAGGGTATCGACCCGAACTCTGCTAGCTCCGCACTTCCTCCGCCTGAAATCACTCCTGTCGTGCATGAGGGAGAACGTGCGCAGTGTCCTCAGGGATCCGATGTCCTGCTTGCAGCACCGAGCGACCATGGTCAACCGATGCAGTCCTCACCGGTGCCGGATCTTGGGATGAGCCCGACGGTTTTGGCCGATTCCGCTCAGGTGAGCGAATCCCAGCCGGTGCCGATCTCCCCCACTGTAGAAGTTGCGGGCGAAGACGGCCATGCTCTGGTGGCTGCCCCCATCGCGGATGCTCCTGATCACGTCGTTCCTTCGAATGGGCCTGATCAACAAACAGAGTCGAAGCTTAATACTGACAGTCCGTCGGCTCCGCAGCTTCCCTCCGACCAGCAAACTGATTCGCCTTTCGCTTTCCTCAGAGATGCCTTCAGACTGGTCACAGGCACGCAGGAAGCGGAGGGGACACGACAAGGTCCCACTTCAGAAAGCACGACGTCATTAGCCAATCCACCGAGTGAAGCGGCGGGCTGTTCACTGCTCGACCGGTTGAGTGAGTCGAAATCGACTGCCAAGTCATGGGAAGCCGTCCTCGGGAAGACGGAGGTGCCACTGGCGCCTCAGGAAACGAAATTCCCGTCGACCGTCGAATCCGGGCTCGTCGACCAGACGGTATCGAGTGATCCAACCTCGCAGCGTGAGTCTGTGGTTACGGAGCCTCAGTTTTTGAAAGTTGAGCTCCCTCCATTGAGCGATCATTCGGTCGCGGCTGTCGCTGAAACAGCGGTCGGCAGAGAAGATCTGGTGTCACCAAGCCCGGGTCCCATATCTGCACCGATGCCATGGGAACAGGTGGTCGACACGTCCGTGCCTATCCCACCGCCGCCCGAGCCAGAGCCTATCACTGTCGACGCCACCGAGCACTCGGATACCGCGCAGGAATACTCCGCGCCTTCCCAGACAGTCAAGGAGTTGACTACCACAGGAGGCGTAGATCAGGCGGCTGCGGAGGTTCCTGGGGACGCAGGGATCACGCCTCCTAAAGACACAGAAATGGGGCTACCGACTTCGCCGGCGACGGTGAGTGCTACCGATGGCATCCGCGGCGATGACCAAGCCTGGAGGTCGGTTGAGTCTCCCAACATCGAGGTCAATCAGACGGCTTCGACAGACCTTGTCGAAGCCCCGACGGCAGCGGAAGGTCCCTTGTCTACCGATGCGGAGGCGGGGCTTCAAGACGTGCCGGTATCTGCCCCCGAGACCGAAGACGTGCCTCCGCCGATCACATCATTCGCCCCTGAAACGTCGGCTGCCCATCACGAGCAAGCCGTTTACGAGTCCACAACCGAACAGGACCTCTCACGAGCCTCGTCGGTCTCCGAGTCCGAACTCACGGCAACTCACTCGCAACGGAATTCTGCCGAACCAGCCGGCCAGCTTTCTTCGGAACAGGTGGTCGAGTCAGTCCATGATGCACAAGGTGATGAGCAGCCACTTCTGCAAGAGGTGACCTCTACGGAGGAGGCGACAAGCTGGACATCGCTCGACCAGGAGAAGGCGGATGCAAGGTCTCGGGAACAACCGGATATCTTGGCGTGGTCGGGATTAGAGGAAGAGAAGCTCGCAGAGCCGGAACCAGCTCCTGTGGCCGACCGGCTGTCCCTCTGGGCGAGATGGATCAGGAAGTCGCCGACCGAGTATCAGCCGAGTGAAGACACGGTCGCAGGGGAACAACAGGAAGAACCGCTTGTCCGGACATGGGAGCATGAGGAGCCGGCGTACTCCCACCAAGGGAATGCGGCTTCGGCGGTGGAGGTCCTGTTCGACGCCCACCCCTCGTCGAAGTCCTTCGAGGGAACCGCAAGGAGGCGTAGGAGCAAAGTCACGCTGAAGATTTCTGCCGGCCTGGCGAGACTGCGCTTCGCCATCCTCGTGTTCCTGCAGACTGGATTCTTCACCACGCGTGCCATCGCGGTGTCCTTGATTCTGTTGGTCGGCGTCACGGCGGTCATCGCGCTGCTCACGGCGGGAATTGTCGCGGTCGGATGGATCATTCAAGAAGAGAAACCCAGCAAGTCCTATCAGAATCTCGGCACCCTGCCGCAACGGGTCCTGGCCGATCCGACGAGAAACGGTTATCTCGTCCTCATGGCGTTCGACGCTCCTGCTTCGGAGAACGTCTTTCAAGTTTGGCTGGAGCTGCACTCGCGCGCGAATCACGCCGAACTGGCCACGGCCTGTCTTGGCGGAAGTGGCGGCGGGGACGCACAGAACTCGGCAACCGTCATGGCGATTCAGGGGATGTTCCAATCGGCGGATCCCGTCCGTGACATCCAGAGCCAAGCGGGGAACGTCCGGTCGTGGCTCAAGCAATATGGGACGGAACTGACACGCTATAAGCAATGGCTCAAGCTGCCGTTCGAGGATTGGGGGTACGGCCAGCCGATGAGTCCGAACTGTCCGCTCGTGCTGGCGACGCATCGCCTCTATATTGCGGAAGGCCTCGAGCAAAACCTGGAGGAGGGGTTGAGTCGCCTCGAGGCCGACATGGCGGCCTGGCGTGCCGCTCTGGCCAGGGCACGGACGCTCCCGGTCAAGATGCTGGCGCTCGATGGCCTCAGCGACGATGTCGGCATCGTCTCCAGTTTGCTCATGCAACATGAGCTCGATGCCAAACACCTCCCCCGACTGACGAAGCTGGTTCGTCCATTGGATCAGAGCGAGCAATCCCTCCGCTGGCCGATGCAGAGCGAGTTCGTGGCGGCCGCCCGATCGGTCCATGCCGCCATCCGATCGGACACGCAAGGCGAGCGCCCGTGGTACGTCGCCGTGGTCTCAGCGATGCCGTTGCCCAAGCAGCGGCGCCTCAACGCGTACGCCGACTATTACGAAGCGGCAGCGAAGATCGCTTCGGAGCTTCCGCGGCAGAGTTTGCCGAAGCTATCGAGTTATGTCAGAACACCGGCCGAGCGGTGGACGGATTACCTGGCCAATCCCATCGAGCTCTTGCTAGGCGTGAAACCACTTCCTGCATGGGACCCGTACAGTAACCGCATCTTCGAGATGGAGGCGCGGCTACGGCTCGTGAGTCTCCAGGCGTGGATTCGAAAGGATACGGAGAGCAGCGACCTGGCCGCACGGGTCGCGCAGGCCGGGCAGTCATTCTACGACCCCTTTACCGGCTTGCCGATGTTGATCAATCAACGGGAACGCGTCTTATACAGCGTCGGAGCCAATAGAAAGGACGACGGCGCAGACCCCGCCCGCGACGTGATCGTTGCGATCCCTCCGGACTCAACACTGAGAAGCAAACCCGTCAACCAAGTCAGAGCGCTGTAACCTCCCTTCCTGTTCGCTGCGGCCTGCGACGATAATTCGGCCAGGATCGACCGGAGTTCAATCTATCGCCCCCGCCGCGCGGTCTCTAGCACAGAGACATTCCCTCGAAGGGCACAACGATGGTCACGGTGCGGCCGAGGCCTTTGTGGCTTCCTTCACGGGCGGTTCAATCTTGATGTCAGGACCTTGGACTTTCGGAAGAAGTCCCGCGCCGGGCTTTTCCAGAATCCTGCGATCCTCAGGGTTTGTCAGGTTCTGCGTCGTGTGAGAATCGTCAAAGACCGCTGCCGATGACATGGCTTTTTCACCGAAGACGTTGGTTTCCCCGGGATCATTCGCCAGAGACTGGCCACTGACCGGATCCACGGCTTTGCTCATGGGATACCCCGGATGCTTCGGCAACATGGCCGGGTTAGCCAGAGCAAGCGAGACCACGACACCGACAATGATGACCACGCTTAACAAAGCGAGTGAGGTCTTCATGAGAATCCTCCTTTCATGAAAACAAAAAAGCCTTCTCGGATTGCGGCCAAGAAGGCACAAGAAGGGTGTGTCGCGTGGAGAGATTTGGAACGGAGCCGATCGGCTTACCCCGGTTTCATGGTACGCCCCCCTCAATCTCGGTCGAGCGGCGCTCGACACGGGAGGGGGCCCGAACCAACTCCCCTCCCGTACCCACCAGTCAACATGCTCCCGAAAGTTCCCGGCGTCAAGGAGCGATCGACTACGTAGGTGTCGGGCGTGAGGTGAGGTCGGGCTTGCTTGACAGGAGTGGGGCGTTCCCACACAATCCCATCGCCCAGGAGCCTCGCCGGTATTACCCTGCGCTGCAGCAGAATGTGTAATGTCGGCCAGGCTCCCACAAGGATCTCACGATGGATCGACGTTTCGGGTTTGTGCCTCTGCCGGGAATGAGGCAAGGCCTCACCACGTGCTCTCCCGTTCCTACCCGCGTCGTGTCGAATGAGGAATTCGACCCGCCCCCGCAGACGTCCGCCCAGAAGCGGGTCGAGCGGCTCATCGGCGAGCTTGGGCGAGGTGCTGGACGACGTGTCGGCCTGTCGCGGCGTGACTTCCTGCGGACCACCGGCGGTTATGCCGCTGCGTTCCTGGCCATGAATTCGGTCTTCGGCAAGTTCTTCGATGTGCTGGCGGTCGAAATGGTCGAGGCGGCCGCCTTCGCAGAGCGACAAGGGGACCCCTATTTCATCTTCGATGTGCAGACCCATTACGTCGGCTCGCGCTACGATCCGG
>JBBIJI010000073.1:0-12139 GCA_037446055.1 Nitrospiraceae bacterium | reverse complement strand
GCCAGTTCTTGTGTTTCAGTTGTTGACCCAGAAACCTGTCGGACAGTAGTGAGATTGGGTCATGAAATGCAAAGAGTGCATGCAAAGAGTGGGTCAGGTCTTGACTTTGACATCTGACAATTTCTCGACCCGGGTGCGAAAACTCCGATCCTTGATGAGCCGCTGCGCCACCGCACTGACCCGCCGACTGACCGCACTGTAGCTGACCCCCATGCGGCGCGCAATGGCGTTCAATCCTTCGCCGGCCCACCGGCGTAACCCATAGAACGCCACCTGCCGGGCCTCGCTGGGCCGCCGCGTAGGCTCCACGAGATCGGCAGGCGCGAGCCCGTAGCTTCGTGCCACGCGCTGCAGGACCGCCTCGGGCGACTGCCACACCGGCTGGCGCTGCTGCCGCGGAATCTCCGGGTCGGCCATCCGCCGACTAGCCCGCTGTGCACGGCGAATGAAGGCCTCGTCGCCGAGGTAGATTTGACCGACCACCTGCGCCCAGGGCGCCGGCGGCTGCCGGATCCCCTCGATCACAAACTGCCGGTACTTCTGCTGCGCCACCCGCCGGGTGCGCGCAAACTGCTCCAGGATCCAGTCCACCGTCAGCCAGGGCGGGACATCAGCGTGCCCCGCCGTGGCCCGGTAGCTGCTCCATGGATAGGCAGCCGGCTGCCTCACCACCCCGGCCCGCACCGGATTGAGCACCACGTATCGGCACAGTTCCAACAGGTAGGCGTCCTTCTCCACCACGATCGCCTTGAACCGCCCCTGGAAGAGGTGCCCCACGCGCCCGTGCCGCCGATTGAAGGCCTGGGTGTAGACTCCGTTGAGATGCCGGAGGGCGAGCGACAGGTTGGGAGAGGGCGTCTCCAGCAGCAGGTGATAGTGGTTGTCCATCAACACCCACGCATGGCAGTGCACCCGATACCGGTCCACCATCGCGGCCAAGGTGTCCACGAAGCGGGCCCGGTCGGCATCGTCCCGCACAATCGCCTTCCGTTCATTGCCGCGCGCGGTGACATGGTAGACGCCGCCCGCAAATGCGAGTCGTAAAGGTCGCGCCACGACGCCGTAGCGTAAGCGGTTCAGGTAGCAAAGTCAAGACCTGACCCTTTCATCTCTTGTTTCGCAAAAGACATTTCGCCCGGGCTCGCCTTGCCGGTAGATCGTGCCGCGGTGCCGAATCGCCACAATCCGAGCCGTCGGACAGTCGCGACGGAGGTCTTCTGGTTGAATTCCTGCCAGAAGCGGGCACCCCTTCAGCTCGTTGGGCCTGTTCATTGGTCTTGCCGACCTTCCCTCATGTTCTCCGCTTCGATTGGCGGCCGAACTATTGAGTATGCTGACCGGTATAGTACGCACCGGCAACCTTCAAACTAGAACACGATTGTTTTGGTCGTTCAATCACTTGTCAACGCTCGCCGCGATCCTACGTCGGCGTGCTATGCCGACCTGCATAATTCCGTTATGGCTGCGAAGAATGACTCCTGGAGGCACCGCGCGCGCCATATTCCCGGCCGATTCGCTGGTTCCGTCAAGGAGCACCTAGGATGACAGGCCTGAGAAATACTCCTATTTCTTTAGGGCCGGGGTGCTTGAGCAGGTGAGATCCTCAAAAAGCCCGTTGGCTTTGTCTGCCAGGGCTCGGCGCGCCGAGACGCGCCTTTCGCGTGCAAGGCCGCAGCGAGCGATCGTACTGAATGATCCTTCCAAGCTCGCTCGTTTGCCTTTCCCCAAGGATGGCCTGGATTGGTCCCCAACTGCGCGCGTCCAACGAGATAAATCCACCTTCCAAGCTTGCTCGCCAGTTCCCTTTCTGGGACTGGTGCCCGCGTTGGCTCGACTGCGGCCGTCGAGGGAGCACCGCCCTTAATTTGCAGATCTGATTAACCGAGGGTGCGGCCTCCGGGAGCAAAGAGCCAATGCGGGTGCCAGTCCACCAACCTGTCGTGTGCGCGTTGCGCGAGCACAGGGGGACTATCCAGGCCGTCCCCTTAAATCAGCCCACGCTTCTGCAGATAGTCTTTATCGATGGTAGGAGTTGGTTTGGGAGGGAGCTGGCCACGGTCCTGGAGCAAGCGCTCGACGTACTTCCCGATCAGGTCTGATTCCAAGTTCACTTTGTCGCCGACTTGTTTCAGGCCGAGCGTCGTCACCTGCGCCGTATGCGGGATGATGCACACCGAGAAGAATTTGTCCGTCACTTCGTTGATCGTCAAGCTGACACCATCCACCGTGATGGAGCCCTTCGTCACGCAATAGCGCAGCACGTCCTTCGGCGCCTCAATCACCAGAATCACGCCGTTCGCTTCCTGCTGCCTGCTGCGGAGCACGCCGACGCCGTCCACGTGACCTGCGACGAGATGACCACCGATCCGTTCATTCAGTCGCATCGCTCGTTCGAGGTTTACGGGAGCGCCGCTGCCTAATCCTCCCAAGGTTGTCACTGAGAGGGTTTCCGGCGACACATCGACGGTGAAATCTTTGTCCGATCGAGCCACGGCGGTGAGGCACGTACCGTTGACACTGACACTGTCGCCGATTTTGAGATCGCTCATGACCGTCGAAGCGAGGATCGTGAGCTTCGTCCCGCCGAGGGTCTTCTCGATCGAGGTGATGGCGCCCATTTCTTCAACAATGCCGGTAAACATGGAGAAGTTTTCAGTTGTCAGTTTTCAGTTGTCAGCGATCAGCTTTCAGTCATGACTCTTTCTTCAAGACTTCGCGCACGACCCACACGAACACGACGATGAGGACGACGATGCCGATCGCCGCCAGGATGCCGACAACGACGTCTTCTGTGCCGATTTCCGGCTTCATCCCAGTCGCTTTGGAATGATGGGAGCCGGATTATACCTTGCAATCATGAGGATGGTGAAGCCGGCCATCGGCGGCACCCACTTCGAGCGACCTATCTTTTTGTTTCCCCTGCAAGCGCGCCGGAAGAAAAGAGCGGCGCCTTCCTCATCGTTAACCAGAAAATCACCGCGGCCAGCAGTTGCAGACTGGCAATCACGCCGAAGGCAGATGCATAACCCATCGCGGCGATCAACACTCCGCCCAACAACGGTCCGCTCGCATGGCCGATATCCATGATCGTTCCCTGCATACCCATGCCGGCGCCCAACGTTTTGAGCTCGGAACTGTCCGCCACCAGTGCCGCGGAAGATGAGGACACGACCGCCTCTCCGAAGCCGAAGCCGGCCGACAGGAGCAGAAGCACCCAGACATTGGCCACATGGGGGATCAGCGTGAACGTGCCGGCGCAGATCAGCAGGCCGAGAATGATCAACGGCTGCCGACCGACCTGATCCGAGACCCGCCCCATGATCGGCTTCGAGAAGAACGAGGTCACGCCTTGAATGCCGAAGAGGAGGCCGACTTCGCCCGGATTCAACCCGGCCGAGACTCCGTAGAGGGGAAGGAATGCGAGGAGCACGCCGTTGGCGACCATCTTGGCGGCGTCGGTGCAGCTCGTGACCAGCACGCGTGGATTCTTCGCCACGAGGGCAAAACCTTTCCACAGTTCCGCCAGCACAGGGACGAAGCCGCTGCCATGCCGAAGCGGCGGCGGCGGTTTCAAGCGGAGGCTGAAGAAGAGGATCAACCCGATCGTGCCGAAGATGCCGGCCGTGACGAACGTCGCAGGGAAATTCGTCGCGTAGACCAACCAGCCTCCGAGCACCGGCCCCAGCAAGGCTCCGGCTTGCGTGCAGGCCGTGTAGGTGCCGAGGGCGGCGCCGCGGCGTTCTCGATACAAATCGGCGACGGTGGCCAGCGCGCTCGGGACAAAGATCGCCGTGGCGAGACCGTGGACGAATCGGAGGCCCGTGAGAACAGAGAGATCGTGCACAAATGGATAGGCGAACGGCGGCAGACCGAAGGCCAGGACCCCGACGCGCAGGAGATAGCGCCGCCCATAGATGTCCGACAGAGCCCCGGAAGGAAGTTTCAACAGCACGCCGGTGATGGTCGACACGGACACGATCACGCCGACCTCGGCCGTGGTGGCGCCGAGGGATTGCGAGAACAGCGAGAGGACCGGCATGCGGACGAGGTTGTAGCTGATGAAACAGAACATCCCGATGGTGCAGAGCAAGATGTAGCTATGGAGCGGCGTCATGGTCTTTGCCCACGGTGATCGGGATTTGCGCCACGAACAAACGCTCGGGGTCCTGGTCGCGGCGTGCCTGCCGCAACAACATGCGGAGATCGGGAGCGACCAGGCCCTGAAAGGAAAGACGGCCGTCGGTTATGACGGTGATGGGTCTGGTGAGATCGATCAGGTCAGGACTCAGCAGGAGCGTATAGTGCCGGATCCGTTCGGTCTTCACATCGATCCGCTGGCCGTCGCCCACGGTGGCGGTGAGCTTCGCGTAACGCCGCTGCTTAATCGCCTCATCGCTCCGATCGATCAGATCCTCGGAAAAGGCTGCGATCTCGTCCGTGCCGTCGATGCGGACCCACCCGAAGGGCAGCAGGTGACTCGCGTCCCGCACGACTGTGATGGTTTTCGGGAAGAGCTGACGGTGCTGCGCGTTGAGCCATCTGACCAGGTCCGGCAGTTCTTCCCGTGGGAAAAAGTGGCCGCCGGCAATGGGATGGCTCCGATCGTGTTCTCGATAGACATGCTTGATTCCGAGTTTTGCGAGTTCCCGGCTAACCGAGCGGCTCAGCTCGACCGGCATGACTTGGTCGCGTGCCCCGTGAATGATGTAAGCGGGGGTTGCGCGAAGATTCTCCAGAAACGGAAACAACACGTCGTCGATCCCGCCGGCCATCGGGGCGATGCCGGCAAAGGTCGAGGCGTGGTGCATCCCGATCAGCCAGGCCCCGACACCGCCGTTGGACATGCCTGTCAAGAAGACTCGGTTCCGATCGATATGGTAGCGGCGTTCGATCGCACGGATGACCTCCAGCACCAACTCCTCTGCGCGTCGGGTGAACCAGGCGCCTTGGGGATAGGTGGGGCAGACAAGGATGTAGGCCTCCCCGACTCGTGGAACCCACCGATCCAAATAGGCGTCCCCGGTGAAGCCCGCGCCATGAAGACAGACTAACAGCGGATACGCCTTGCTCGAATCATACGAAGGAGGAACGAACAGCGCATAGTGATAGAGGCGGTCGCGGACTGTGACGGACTCATCCAGCTGCGCTCCGACCGGCTGCGCTTTGTAGGAACGAGCCGTCCTTATCGCCGCACTCACGGAGGCGAGGTTGGCCTCGGGATGCGCAACAATGCGATCAAGGAGTGAGGCGGCCTCATCCCCGTTTTCCGTCCGAAGAAAGGATTCCACGAGTGCCACCAGCGTCGAGGGGCCTGTACTCTCAGCGGGAAGTTCGGTTGAAGGGAGCAACATGCATCCGAGGGCCAGCACCCCCGCCTGAAGGGTGATCGCGATGGTCTGGAGACGAATGATCGGCATCTGATGTCAGGAGCGGGTGAGATAGCCTTGCACCAGAAAATCCCGGCCCAGTGGAGTCACAGACACACGCTCGAGCGCGGCCACGCTGTTCATGGTCGACGGCCCGCGTCCCCCGATCAGCCCCTTGGCGTTGCGTCCACCCATGAGGATCGGGGCGATGTACAGCATCACCTTATTCACGAGTCCTTCGGCCAAAAAGCCGGCGTTGACTTCGCTCCCTCCTTCGACGAGCAGCCCGTTGACCGAGCGGCGAGCCAAATGCGACAGCAATGCCCGCAGCGAGACCCTTCCCTTGAAGGTCGGGAGTCTCACCACTTCGACCTGCTTGGCAGCAAGGGCCGTTCGTTTCAGATGAGGGGCCGAGGCCGTCGTGGCGACGAGGGTGGGAATGTGGCGCGCCGTCCGCACGACCTCGGCTGTCAGAGGAATGCGGAGGCGACTGTCTAGGATGACACGCAAGGGCTGCCTCGGCGCCAGACGCAGGGGCCGGTCAGACAGGCGGGTGGTCAAGCTCGGATTGTCGCGCACCACGGTCCCGAGGCCGACGACTATCGCATCCGTTTCGCGCCGGAGACGGTGCACGTGCCGGCGGGCCGGCGGGCCGGTGATCCAGCGGGACTGGCCGGTCGCCGTCGCAATCTTTCCATCGAGCGTCATACCCGCTTTCAGGATGACGAACGGACGTCCGGTCCGCATGCGATAGCAGTAGGCTTCGTTCAACGACTCCGCTTCGGACCGGGCGAGCCCGATGCACACATCGATGCCGGTCCGCCGCAGCAGAGCCACTCCTCTCCCCCTCACGGCTGGATTCGGATCGAGCATCGCGACGACGACACGGCGGATCTTGGACCGAATGATGGCCGGCGCGCACGGGGGTGTACGCTTGTTCAGATGACTGCAGGGTTCGAGCGTCACGTAGAGGGTGGCACCGACCGCTTTCTCGCCTGCGGCCGTGATCGCGTAGATCTCGGCATGCGGGCCACCGGCCCGCCGATGATAGCCTTGACCGACGACGCGGCCCTGAGCCACGAGGACTGCGCCCACGGCCGGGTTGGGATTCGTCAGACCGATCCCTTTCGCTGCCAGCGACAGGGCTAAGGTCATGAATCGCCGGTCCTGGGCGGAGAATTTCACCTTGTGCGGCGCGTCCCCTTGCGCCGACGAGAGGAACCGCGTCGTGCTGAGGCACGCCGCCCCGCGGAGCGGGCTTTCGACGAGGCGCGGGCCGCGTTACGATCCGCGATGGCGGCATGCGCCGCCGCCAGACGAGCGATGGCCACACGATAAGGCGAGCAGCTCACATAGTCGAGGCCTATTCGGTGGCAGAATTCGACCGAGCTCGGCTCGCCGCCGTGCTCGCCACAAATGCCGAGCTTGATGTCGGGACGGGTCTTGCGCCCCGCGTCGATCGCCATCTTCATGAGCGCGCCGACCCCCTCCCGATCCAGGACGGCGAAGGGATCGGCCGCCAGGATGTCGTTGGCCTTGTAGAAGTCGACGAACTTGCCGGCGTCGTCACGCGAGAAGCCGAACGTGGTTTGCGTGAGGTCGTTGGTGCCGAAGGAGAAGAACTCCGCCTCCTCGGCGATCCGGTCGGCGGTGACGGCCGCCCGCGGCAGCTCGATCATCGTGCCGATGAGATACGTCAGCTTGACGTTGTAGCGCTTCATCGTTTCTTGCGCGACCTCGCGGATGAGGTCCTTCTGCGCTTTCATCTCAGACAACATGCCGACCAGCGGGATCATGATCTCCGGCACGATCTGCTTCCCTTCTTTCGCCACTTCGCAGGCGGCTTCCATGATGGCCCGCGCCTGCATACGCGTGATCTCCGGCATCGTGATGCCGAGGCGGCACCCGCGCAGCCCCAGCATCGGGTTGAACTCATGCAGCTCCTCCACGCGGGCGAGCAGCCGCCGCTTTTCATCCAACTTCGCCTGGTCGGCGTGCGTCAGCTCGAGCTGTGCGATCTCCACCATGAGCTCCTCGCGTTTTGGCAGGAACTCATGGAGCGGGGGATCCAAGAGACGAATGGTGACGGGGTAGCCCTTCATGGCCCGGTACAGGCCGACGAAGTCGGATTTCTGCAACGGCAAGAGTTGGTCCAGGAACTTTTCGCGCTCCTCTTTCGTCCGCGCCAGAATCATCTTCTGCATGATGGGGATGCGGTCTTCGGCGAAGAACATGTGCTCGGTGCGGCACAGGCCGATCCCCTCGGCGCCGAACCCTCTGGCGATGGTCGCCTGCTCCGGCACGTCGGCGTTGGCGCGCACGCGCAGGACTCTGAACTCGTCCGCCCACTGGAGGACTTTCGAGAAGCGTTGATACTTCTCCGATTTGCCTGGAGCGAGCTTTCCTTGGAGGACTTGAATGATTTCGGACTCGACGACCGGGATGTCGCCGTCGTAGACGTTGCCGGTCGAGCCGTTGATGGACACGTAGTCACCCTCCCGGAACACCTTGGCGCCGATCCGGACCGATTGATTGTCGATGACATCCACCGCGTCGCAGCCGGCGACGCAGACCTTGCCCATCTGTCGCGCGACGACCGCCGCGTGCGAGGTCATGCCGCCGCGGGCGGTCAGGAAGCCGAGCGCTGCGTTCATACCATGGATGTCGTCGGGGCTGGTTTCCTGGCGGACCAGCACGACGCGGTCCCCTGAAACCTTCATCTCGACGGCGCGATCGGGCGTCAAGGCGATCTTTCCGGCCGCAGCGCCGGGACCGGCCGGCAGTCCTTTCCCCAGCGCAGTACAGTGCGACTCCTTATCCACATCGAAAATTGGATAGAGGTATTGCGCGATTTGATCGGGCCCGATCCGTTGAACGGCTTCCTTCTTCGAGATGAGCCCTTCGTCCACCATGTCGACCGCGATGCGGACGGCGGCGATGCCGGTACGCTTGCCGACGCGGGTCTGCAGCATATAGAGCTTACCTTCCTGGATCGTGAACTCCAGGTCCAGCATGTCGCGGTAGTGGCGCTCGAGTTTCCGGTAGGTATGCTCGAGGTCTTTGTAGGCGTGAGGAACGTTTTTCGCCAACGCGCTGACCGGCAACGGCGTGCGGATGCCGGCGACGACGTCTTCACCCTGAGCGTTCATGAGACATTCCCCGAAAAAGATTTTCTCTCCGGATGCGGGATCGCGCGTGAACGCGACGCCGGTGCCGCTGCTTTCGCCCATGTTGCCGAAGACCATGGCCACGACGTTGACCGCCGTCCCCCACGAGTCCGGGATGTTGTACAACCGTCGGTATGTGACGGCACGCGCGCCGTACCAGGACGAGAAGACGGCATTGATGGCCATGCGCAGTTGATCGAAGGGATCGTCGGGAAAATCCTTCTTGGTCTGTTCCTTGACGAGCGCCTTGTAGCTCGCGACCAGTTCCTTCAAGGCTTTTGCGTCGAGATGGGTTTCATGGACGACGCCGAGCTCGGTTTTTTTGTGCTTCAGAATGACTTCGAAATGTTCACGGCCAACTCCCATGACGATGCTGCCGAACATCGAGACGAACCGGCGATAACTGTCTTGCGCGAACCGGTCATTGCGGGTCTTGGCGGCCAATCCTTCGACGGTTTGAGTCGTCAGGCCGACGTTCAACACGGTGTCCATCATGCCGGGCATCGACGCTCGGGCTCCCGACCGGACCGAGACCAGCAGCGGGTTCGAGGGGTCGCCGAAGCGCGAGCCCATGGACCGCTCGACTCTCTTCAGCGCTTGCAGCGCGGCCTCCCACATGCCGGGAGGGAAACTTTTTCCGCGCTTGTAATATTCAACGCAGGCCTCTGTGCTGATGGTGAATCCCGGCGGGACTGAAATGCCGAGATTGGTCATTTCCGCCAACCCGGCGCCCTTGCCGCCGAGCAATTCCTTCATGTTGCCTTTGCCTTCCGCCTTGCCGTCGCCGAAGTAGTACACGTATTTCTTGCCCACGCTGGCTTTCTCCTTTTTTCTTCCGTGCCGTCAATGAACGGATGAGGGATGCTTCGCCGCCGCGGCCTCCAATCGAAGCCGATAGCGGCCGACGAGATACCGTCTTGCAGTGACGCCGAACGCGACGATCAATCCGACGTACCCCACCAGCACGAACAGGCGGTAATCCACCAGGGCGCCGGAGTCGAGGTAGAGGCGCCCTTGGGCGTCTTGTTTGACTTCCGTTTCCTGGGCGAACTCGTGGGGGATGCCGGAGCGATCCGATAATTTGATCCATTCCGAGCACAGCTTGACCATTTCAGCCGAGCCCACCACCTTATGCCATCCAGTCCGGAGACAGATGTCCTGGGTCGGATTGAACCGGTCGGGGATCGAGATGAGACGGTCGAGATTCACCCCGCTCAGCCATACGCCGAACAGCAACATCGCGTTGCAGACGACGATCATCAGGAGCGTGACACCGGTCGAAAACCGAGACACCCGTCGCGCCCGTTGTTCCGATTCCTCGCTCGGTCTCATCGACGCCGGGATCATCGGATGGCACCCCGCTTTCACTGGTTCTGCACAACGATTCGGGAAAAGTCGGCGAACGAAAGGAACAGATCATCGACTGCCTTCAAGAGCGAGAGGCGGTTTCCTCGGATCACCGGATCCTCCGCGTTCACCATGACGGCGCCGAAGAAGCCGTCGATCGCGGGCTTGAGGGCCACCAGCAGATCCAACGCCTCGCCGTACTGACGACGCTTGAGCATCTGGGCACAGCGCTCTTTTCCGTCCTCGACTCGTTTGTGCAGTTCCGCTTCGGCTTCGTGTTGAAACTTCGCCGGGTCCACCTTTCCGCGATCCCACTGTTCTTTTTCAGTCAACCTATGCGCCCGCTTGAACCCGACGATCAGCGGATCGAACTCGGGGCGGCTCGCGATGGCCTGCAAGGCTTTCATCTTCTCGAGAAGCTCCACCAGGTCGAACGGACCCCGGACCGCCGACTTAAGCACAGCATCCATCACGTCATCGCGCAGACGGTGAACCGTTTTTCCGAAAAAGCGCAGGCGTTCGGCGATGAACCCGATCGGATTGTCGCCCGTGTCCTTGCCGAATTCGGATGAGCCGCCCGCAGCGGCCACGCCCTGCTTGTTCAACAACTCTTGGGCGGCCGCGACCCACTGGGTGAGGTCCAACGTCCAGTTCAAATCGACGACAATGCGAACGAGCGCGGTGGCATGCCGGCGGAGCGCAAAGGGATCCTCGGAGCCCGTCGGGATAATCCCGACGCGGAAGAATCCGACGATCGTGTCGAGACGATCGGCAAGCGAGAGGATTTTCCCTTCGAGGCTCTTGGGCAGCGGTCCCTCCAGGGAGGGCGGCAAGTACTGCTCGCGAATCGCCCGGCAGACGGCTTCCGGTTCACCGTCATGCCTGGCGTACTCTCCACCCATAATGCCCTGGAGCGTGGGAAATTCTCCCACAATCCCCGTCAGCAGGTCGGCCTTGCTCAACAGCGCGGCTCGCCCACAGTTCACGACGAGCGTGTGGTCGTGCTGCGTCTCTGCCAAGTTGGTCGCCAGCTCGACCACTCGTTCGGTTTTCTGGCACATCGTCCCCAGCTTCTGATGGAAGGTCACTTGGGAGAGTTGTTTCGTTCGCTCTTCCAGCATGATCTTGCGGTCCTCGTTGTAGAAGAACCTGGCGTCCGCCAACCTGGCGGCCAAGACCCGCTCGTTGCCCGCGCGAACCTGCGCCATCGTGTGCGGCTTGTTGTTGACCACCGCCGCGAAATGAGGGGCCAGCGATCCACTTTTCTTCTCGCGAACGGAGAAGAACCCTTGGTGCTCCTTCATCGACGTGATCAAGATTTCTTCCGGAACTTCCAGATAGGCCGGTTTGAAGGACCCGAGGATCACGACGGGAAACTCCGTGCTGAACACAGCCTGCTCCAGCAATTCCGGATCGCCGTGGACCAGCAATCCCATTTTCTGGGAGAGCGCCGCAATCTGTTTTTCGATGAGGGTCCGCCGTCGATCCTGATCCGGGATGACGCCGTTCCGTTCCAGGGCGGCGCTATAGGATCGAAAGTCGCGCACCATGATCGGCCTGTCGCCGCCGAGCACCCGATGGCCCCATGTCCGATTCCCCGCCCTGAGACCCGCGATTTCGATCGGCAACACCTGCCCGCCGTAGAGCGCGAGGACCCAGCGCACCGGTCTGGCGAACCGAATCCCTGCGCCGTTCCATTTCATCGCCTTCGGGAAGGAAAGTCTTGCGACAACCTGTGGAAGCAGTTCTACCAATACCGTCCTGGCAGGCCGGCCCTGCTCGTGCTTGACGGCGACGAGATATTCGCCCTTCGGAGTCCGACGCACCTGGAGGTCTTCAGGGGAGACTCCCTGCCCTGCGGCGAACCCGAGCGCGGCTTTCGTCGGCTGACCCGCCTGATCGTAGGCGACCGACTTCGGCGGTCCCATCACTTCCTTCATCGTCGAGGCCTGCTGCTTGCTCAAGCCTTCCACGACCAGCGTCAGCCGCCGCGGGGTTGCGAGGGTTCTCACCGTTTGCCAGGTCAGTCGATACTCTTTCAACAGTTCTTCGGCGGACTCTTTGAGCAGCGCGAGCGCGGGCGGGACGAATTGATGCGGGAGTTCTTCCGTGCCGATTTCCACGAGGACTTCGGCGACGCCCGCAGACGTTGACCTTGGGGGTTTTTCGGTCGGTCGTTTCGTCTTCACCGGTTTTTGAACCTTGCTAGCGCGCATTATTCATGAACGCTTCTGCTGCAATCGCGGATTCGCCGCTGCG
>JBBIJI010000072.1:0-12395 GCA_037446055.1 Nitrospiraceae bacterium | reverse complement strand
CACGATCAACATCAAAGGGGAGAGCTACCGGCTTCGCGAGAAGCTCAAAGCGGGCTTGGTGCGGGTCGAAGAAGTGTCATCGACAACCTAAACCGGGTGGGGCATTTTCGATGACCATAACTGGGGAAATTTGGGTGACCCTTGACAATCTAATTTGGACAAGAGTGATTTCCTGTGGGGAAACAGCCTGACATCGTTCAAGTTCCGTTTGTGGGTAACATTTTCATTCAGGCAAATTCTGTTGCCAGTTGACAGTAAGAAAACATGGTGCATCCGCAAAGGCCTGTTCCTTCGTTTCTACAGGCACGAATCTGATACCCCGACCCGTGACTGAAGTAAGGTGTCAGGAACCGTTTCGCGGGGCGGGGGCGCATAGCCGATGAAGAAGGAGTATTGGCTGTACGGAGTGGCGGTGGTGGTTGGGATTGTCGTGTGGGTCGTCGTCTCCAAGGTCTCCCACAGGAGGGAGGCGTGGGATTCGCAGTGGTATTGGATGGTCGGCGTGCCGGTGGTTTGTGTCGTCTCCGCCGTGCTCGGTTTTAGTGAGCCGAACAAGCCGTGGCGATGGGGGGTCGCTCCTCTGGCCGGGCAGTTTTGCTGGATGCTGTTGTCCGAAGGGCCGGGGAATCTCCTGCCGCTGGGCGTGATCGTGTTCGGCATCCTGGCGATTCCCTCCATGCTCACGGCCTGGCTGGGCGCGCTCGTTGGAAGGAAGCTTACGCGCGTGGCGTCGGAATAGGCACGGTGAGGCGGGGGACTGCGCTGGTTGTTCAGGGACAAAAAGCGGGGTCAGGTTGACCCCATGGAAGAGCGGACCCCATGGACAATTCCTGAGCGGGCTGACGTTATACCGAAAGTGAAAGCTGGCCGGGTGCTGGTTGAAGCCGTGCTCATGCTGCACCTTCTTCCGCCGCAGCGACAGCCACGTAGCAAGCCAGGTCGCCGACTATACCCTCGCTGACGGGCGGGAAGGCCCCCGTGACGGCGGACGGAGATCAACAGGGTGTCAGGGCGCGCTCCCCTAAAGAATTCTGGAGTACCCACCTGCGGGGGCCGCGAGAGCTTGTCCAGTTTCAAGTAGGGAAACCAAAGGGGTCGAGAGAAGAAAATTAGGTGTCAGCCATTTCCCTTCGATATCCGACCTAACCTATAGCGATCAGCGGCGAGGAGGGTGGGACTGCTGCTGCCCACTCCGGCTTATCTTGAACGGCCTGAGCGGCTCTATTTACTATATAAGCAGGTCGTGCGGCTTGTGGCCTGGAAGATCCCCATGCGAACGGCGCAGCAGCTCAAGGACGGTCAAGTCGTCGTGCTGAACGGCGAACTGTACAAGGTGCTTTCTGTGATTCATCAGGCCGGCACGGCGAAATTCTCGGGGATGATTCGGGCGACCCTTGTCCATCTCAAGACCGCCCGTGAGCACGAGATGCGATGGGATCCCGGCGAACGGATCGAGGATGTCCATCTTGATCGGGTCAAAATGCAGTACCTCTATGCAGATGAGAACTCCGTGCTCTTCATGCACCCGGAGACCTTCGAGCAGGTCTCTCTCCCGCGCGCGGGGCTGGAGAAAGCGCTGCCGTTCCTCAAAGAAGGCGAGCTGATCCAGGTAGAATGCCTGGACGCCACGCCGGTCTCCCTGGACCTGCCGAAGAGCCATCCTGTTGTGGTTGCTGCCTGCGCGCCGGGTATCCGAGGACAAGGTGAGAACATCTGGAAGGATGCGACGCTGGAGAACGGGCTGGTGATTCTCGTCCCGCAGTTCATCGAGCCAGGCGATACCATCCTCGTCGAGATCGCGACATGCAAGTACCTCGACCGTGTGAAGAAAGAGACCAAGAGGACCTATTAAATTTGCGCTCTCCCCCGGCCAAAGGCATGATTGATGGCCTGCTCATCCGATGGAGTCTGATCGATCTCCTGTGCTCCCGGATGGAGCATCTCCTCCCACGTCGAGCGAATCTCCCAGTGGAATACAAATTGGGGCGGTCGTTTGCGACGTGCAAGTACAGCAGGAGGATATGGATGGCACTGCAGGGGCTTTGACTTACAGGGCTGGCACTGGCACAATCCCGCATATCCTGCTGCCATGGCCGATCCCATTCTCATGAAGGACGATCCGGGTACTCCGGTCCGTCTCAGGGCCCACACCCTTTTGTGCCTGCAAGGCTTCCGCGGGGAGGGGTACAGCCCCGAGTTTGTCGAGAACATGGCCGCGATCCACCGATCTCTCGCCGATCGTCCTGAAACCACGGTCGAGGTTCTGGATTCTCCCGATGCGGTGTGCGGGGCCTGTCCGCATCGGCACCCGATCGGCTGCACCTTGAACGGCGATCGGTCCGAGGAGGAGATGAGGGATCAAGATCATGAGGTGCTTCGAAGACTCGGACTCAAGGTGGGCGATCGTCTCGGTTGGCAAGACATTCTCACGCGGATCAGAATCGCAGTGAGCGGCGAGGATCTGCCCTCCATTTGCGGCAGTTGCCGGTGGTTGCCGCTTGGCTATTGCCGGGAAGGGCTCAACTGTTTGCGGAATCCCCTCGTGGACATCCCTGTCAAACAGCTTCTCGCGGTGCACCTTCCCGACTAGCGCGCATTATGAACGCTTCTGCTGGGGCTCTTATTGCCGGGGGACCCTTTGCGCTGCTCTGTGTGCAACGGGTTGCACACAGTGAGTCCAAGGCACCCCCACCCTTCCCCTCCCCCATAGGAATGGGGGGAGGGGGGGGGGAGGGGGTGACCGCGTGGCCAGGACCGAGAAAGAGATTACCGTGCCTGAATTCGTCCAGCGGCTCGGAGCGCAAACGGATAGAGCAGCATCCGCAAGATGGGCTTGGTATAGATCTTGGCCCAGAACGCTCTCTGATTGCGGGCCCGGCTGCTGAGGGTCACCAGAAGGTCATAACCCGTCTGCCCCATGAACTCATACCAATAGCGGTTGATCAACGAGGTGCGCAGGTGGGGACCCAATGTCCTGCGGCAGAGCCGATCATAATCCGTGCCTTCGATGATGCTCTGAGCTGCCAGAAAGCCCGACATCATTGCGTGGCGAATGCCGAACCCAAAGAGGTAATCCTGCAAGCCTGCCGCCTCGCCGACATAGCGTTGCCTGCCATTTGTCAGAGGGCGAGTCAGATCAAACGTTCCATAGCCGCCGAAATGCTCCACATTGCGCATCTGTAATCCAATAAGATCCTGAACGCGGCGCGTCGTTCTCTCCAGGCACGCCTTTCCCTGAGAGAATTGATCGTAAAGTACGGTGGCCAGCGTCCCTCGCCCATCTGCTGCCAGCAGATAGGCGTACCCCTTTGGGGCCAGAGTGTCATCCAGTATCACGGCTGCGCATTCGTCCAAATCCGTCTCGAACACGCAGCCGACCGCGATGGCGCACGCGTTGCGCGGCCCCGTGGCGACGATATCGGCTTCCGGCTCCTTCAAGAAACTCTCAAAACGAATGTCCACCCCTAGCTCCAGTGCTTGCCGTTTCAGCGTGCTGTCCAAGGCGCCGCCCTGACGGCCTCGTCGGATCAGATACCCGTGGGGCTCTGCAAATCGTACGTGCGCGGCGCTCCGTGGCCCATATGAAGAGAGACGGTTGATCGGCCGGTAATAAAAGTCAGTCTGGACGCCCAAGCGGCGAATCGTGTCCAGGACATCTTCGTCCGAAGTCCAATTCTCCAACGCCTGAAAGTCCTCGCAGAAGCGCATGCCCACATCAGGCTGGCGTTCATGAACGACGACATGATAGCCAGCACGCGCCAAGGCGATGGCAGCCGTTAAGCCGGCAGGACCGGCTCCTGCGATCGAGATGCTCTGAGCCCGAGCCATAGAGCGCCGAGTATAGACGGCCGGCAGCCCTCCGTAAACGGGGTGGAGGCCCGGGCGGGCGCGGGACTTCATCTCTGCTGGGCAAGAGACGGTTCGCTCAACCCGTTCGCGGACGATCAACAGCCCAAATTCAGTGTTGTCCTCCGGTACTTTGAACCCCAATCCGAAAATAATTTCGACGTACTGAGGGGAAATCACAGCGGGTGGCGCGGCGAACGGGCGCCCCACCGCGCGCAACGGAAGGGACCCACTGGGGGATGGGTGGAGTGAGCACGGTGGGGCTGTTCGCCGCGACAGGACCCGCGGGAGAGCCAATCAATGCCGAAATTATTTTCGGATTGAGGTTAAGACTGGGTGCAGCGAGGGGGATGAACCGTGGGCGAGCTGCTGGGAATCTTATTTTTTGTCCTTGGATGTGGTTTCAGCAGGTTTGTCTGAGTCTTTCCCGGTGATCTTCTTGACGGTCCTTCCTATGGCGGAGCCGATCTTGGGGATTTCCTTCTCCACGTTCTGTGCGGCGCTCTTCAACCCACGCCCGAGGTCTTCCACCGTGATCCCTTTACTCCCCTCGGTCTTCTGACCTTCAGCCGAAGCCAGATGACTATTCGTCATGAGCCAGCAGCTCAGCAGGAAGAGAAGAACTCCTACCCTCATGCGAGACATAGTCGCCTCCGTACCTCGAACTCAAGTATACCACCGACAAGGTGTGAGCTATGCGGAAGCGTCTAGAGCCGATCAAAGTGGAGATGACTCATCAAGCCCGCTAGAACTTGCCCTCTGAGTAATACACATTGACGGACGAAGAGTCATCCTGTAGAGTGGACATACGTCATCAGCGTATTCGGTCCGGCAATGATGATGGTCAACCATAACGGACTTCGCGATCGCATCGCGACCAGGTCCAGGCTAGAGCGGATTCCTTCCTGATTCTCTCTCCCCTCGGTTCTCTGATCCCGTAGTGAATGCGATCTCACTGAAAGGATAGTTCTGTGTCTACGACTGTGCAGACGAGTTTTCATGCCCTTGGTCTATCTGAACCGCTGTTGCGGGACCTGACCAGGGCCAATTTCACTCAACCCACGTCCATACAAGCGCAAGCGATCCCGCATGCGCTGGTAGGACGCGACGTGCTGGGATGCGCGCAAACGGGCACGGGCAAGACAGCCGCGTTTGTGATTCCCATGATCGAGCGACTGGCGGCGATGCCGAAAAGCCACCCGCGCGCCTTGATTCTGGTGCCGACCCGTGAATTAGCCATCCAGGTTCATGGCGTGATCGATCAACTGGGCCGCGAGTCGCGGATCTTTGCGACGACCCTCGTCGGAGGCGCCGACATGCAGGCACAGGTGCGCGGGCTACGGCAACGACCGGATATTCTGGTGGCCACGCCGGGACGCCTGCTCGATCACATGTGGAACGGTACGGTCAATCTTGCGGCGATGACGATCCTTGTGCTGGATGAGGCCGATCGCATGCTCGACATGGGCTTTGCCCCACAAATAAACCAAATTCTGGACGCGATGCCGGAGGAGCGACAGACGCTCCTCTTCTCTGCCACCATGCCCGCGGATCTGACGCAACTGGCACGGGCGAGTGTGAAGAATCCGGTGCGGGTGATGGTCGCGCCCCCGGCGACGACGGCCGACGGCGTGACACAAGCGGTGCACCACACGACCCACGACAACAAGACGAATCTCCTCATCTCGCTGCTGGGGGAGAACAAAGACAGCGTGCTCGTCTTTACACGGACGAAACATCGAGCCGATAAGCTGGGGCGAGTACTGGGCAGCGCCGGTCACAGAGTTGCCGTGATTCATGGAAACCGCACCCTCCCGCAGCGGCGAGCGGCGCTGGATGGGTTCAAACGCGGCACGTTCCGCGTGTTGGTCGCGACGGATATTGCGGCCCGGGGGATCGACGTGGCGAATATCGGCCACGTCGTCAACTACGACTTGCCGAATTGCCCGGAGGACTACGTGCATCGGATCGGACGGACGGCCCGCATGAACGCGACGGGGCGAGCGACCAGTTTCGTCACCGCTGAAGACCATGAACAACTGCGTGCGATCGAAAAGCTCCTAGGGCAAGCAGTTCCACTGGCCGTGGGGAGCACACGTCCTGCGGACGTTCGAGCCAGCGGAGCAGGCGATTATGGCAGGGTTGAGCACAGAAGGCCTGGTCGATCCGCCGCATTCAGACACCGGACTCGCGAGAACCGCGTGGTATCGCCGGCGACTCAAGCCGCCTGTGAGAGTCGGAAGGATCAGTCTGTCATCCAGCATCCTGTTTGATGGTAAGACAGATACCGCTTTCCATACAAATGGCCTCGGACTGGACTTGATGTGAGGTTCGACGAGGTGGGGCAATAGCGGCAGATTGAGCCATCGAGCGATCGAAAATGGCTCGCAGGCTGTCATCAATGTCGATCTCTCTGCCGCATTGACGGCACGAGGCTCGATCGGCTAGCCTCCATCCTCTGACCCGAGCCTTGCATGAGCTACAGACGAGCCGCTGCCGTTGCGTTCCTCACCACTTGTCTGACGTTCGGTACCTGGACCGTCAAGGCCGCGGAACCTTCCTTCGAGTTGACGGCCCGGTACATTCTCGAAGTCGCCAAGGCATTCCGCACGGCTTATGTACTGAAAGTGGTCGAGCATGCCAGGGATGGTGGCATCCGACCGAATGAACAGTGGGAACGAGACGCGCATTTCATTCCGCTCCCCGCTCAATTTGTCAAAGCGGCGGCGGAACAAATCGAGAACTTTGAAATCGACTTGATTGGATTGAATCCGCTGAATCAAGCGACTGTCTCCAAGACCCAGGCGGAAGCGGACGCGTTGATCCAGTTGATGAAGAATCGCGAACGGCCGATCGCGACCTTCGTGGAGGGCGGTTAGTTTAAGGCGCTCTCCGCCGATCTCGCCCTCGTCCAATCGTGCGTGGATTGCCACAATCAGCACCCCAAGGCCACGCGACGCAACTACCAGCGATGGGATGTGATGGGTGCCCTCGTGGTCCGTCTCAACCTCGATGCGCGTCCGGAGGGCCGGTCGCTCAGACCCGATCTACCGAGTCGACCGCCGAGCCCCATTGATCGGATCACGCCTCCGCCGAGGGTCCCACCGCCTTGGGTCCGGTAGTCACAGCCTTCGGCCTTCCCCTCGATGTATTCCGAGGGAACGGTTGAGGAAGGCACCCGGCGGGAGGGGCGAGTGGAATATCTGGAGGATGTCATGATCTCGGTAGAGCACGCGACTCGGTGGAGCACGCTCCTCCCGCATCTTTGGTTCATCACGCTGCTCCTGGGGGCAAGTCTAACGATCCCTTCAACAGTTCCGGCCCAGCAGAGCGCGGGAAGTGTGGCGAGTCTCACCGGCCTGGCGAACGTCAGTGGGCCGGTCCATCCGAGTGTCACGCCGCTGAAGGTTCGCGACGACGTGTATCGTGGCGACGAGATCAGCACCGCCGCTCAATCACTGGTCCGCGTCCGTATTGGCTCCTCGGCGATCGTGACCGTCCGCGAGTTATCGACGATGACTCTCCAGGGGGATCCCGATCAGGTTCGCGTGGAGGTTGGCGGCGGTGCTTTAGGCCTCACTGTGCTTCGCCGAGCGGTGAGCGCGGGCAATGGGTTCGAAATCAAGACGCCGCATGCGGTGGCCTCAGTCCGTGGCACCTTCGTCATTGCTGAGGTGCCGGGTCCTCACACGGCGAAGCATTACTGCGCCAAGAACGGAAGTGAGTGTTTCCATGTGCTGAAGGGAACCATCGAGGTACGGGGACTGGCGGAGGATCCGTCCCAGGCGGTGAGAGTGAGCGAGTCGGAAGGCATCAGCGTGATCGACGGCAAGCTCGGGCGCGTTGTCCGTATGTCCGATCACGTGATTGCGGACCTGCGCGAGTGGTTCCGGGAAGAGTACGACGAAAAGGAAGCCCCTTCTCCTTCACCCTCTCAGTAATTCAATTCGGCAAGCGCTCGACAGCCGGGGCGTGTGGGGGGGGCGTGCTCCGGTTGCCTTTTGCGCGTGGATCGCCGGACTGTGGGAATCGCGTCTTGCGGCGAGCAAAGATCGCGTAATGAGAATCTGGTGGCGCGGTCGTAAATCTCTCGCTGAATTTGAGCAGAGAGACGAAAGGGGTGGTGCTACGGAACCGGTTCGCGACGCTCGCTGAGAGTCGGCTGGCCACTACGTTTGGCCGAGGCACTCTGCTAAGCGTTAGTACAGAGGGGCTTGTGGTCCCCAGCGCAGTCCTGCCAAATCGGGGTCTTCGCCCTCAGCGACTGGAGGTCGAGCTGCCTTTTCGGCCTTGCGTTGTGCGCGGCGGGCTTCTTTCTCCTGTCTTTTCTGTAGCCGGGCCTTCTCGCGATCCCGCTTTGCGAGAGTGGTCTTGCTTGCGCGTCCGATGGCGGCCTCCTTCTGTTCAAGACACTGTGTGATCGACTATCCCTGATGGATAGCCTGCCGGGTCATGCGACCGCGGAACACGGCTCTGGGAGTGCAACTTACTCCGTGGCCCCTCGCCGGCGTTTCCGCTCTTGAAGACTCGGCTCGTGCGTTTCATGAGGCTCGGAATCCTTGGAAATGGCACGGGACCTGGTCCCGGCACCAAACCCCCGGCTGGCTAAGGAGCTGACTTGGCGCCGGATGTCCTCCATGGATAGGGATGAGGCCGCCTCGGCCGGATCTTGGAGCCCCAAGACAGCCCACCGAATCTTGGGCTTGGACGAGGGGAGAACCCGTTTGCGCGCGGCCTTACCGACTTTCCACCCAAGTGAAATCTTCATGGTCCACTCCTGATGAGAGCTGGTTGTGCTCCTTGATGGCAAGAAAACCCACCACGTTCTCCATCAAGGAGAACAAGCACGGATACCGATCCGCCCAGCCTTTCCCGCTGCCGCTCGGCGAAGGAGGGGTGGAACCGTAAGAGCAACGCAGGGCTCAGAATTGCTAGGACGAAAGGGAGGGATGTTTCTGGGGCTCGTACGGTGATGCACCCTAACACGCCACCGGTGGAGAGTCAAATGCAAAGTTCCGCAGCCGGCGCGTCAGCCGGCGCCGCTGATCGAAGAATGCTTCCCGGCCAGAGCAGCTCCAGTGAGCCTTCACCCGCCGGTCAAGCTTTCAACGGGAGTTTTGTAGGCAGGATCAGACCATCAGACGCAGCCTTCCGGTATCGGCCGACGCCGGAAGGCCTGAAGGCTTGAATTCTTAGGAGAGTCGGCGTACGGTACGGCTGCGTGACGACCCAGATCACATACCTCAGCAAAAAGACGCGCGACATCAACCACGTTCTCATCGTTTACCCTTTCACCTACGTCAATCCGCTGGCCAATTATCCTCCTCTTGCCGCCGAATACCTGCAAGCCGGCGTGCTCGCGGCCGGCAGGCGATCCACGCTTCTCGACATGCGATACGAGAAGGATATCACGCAACACATCGAGTCAGCTGACCTGGTGTGTCTGTACGGGTTCTTCGAAGACTGCTCGATTTTCGGCAAGTGGGGGATTCATGTGATCCGTGAAGTGCTCGATCTCGTACCCTCACACATTCCTGTCGTCGCGGGAGGGACTGGTTTCTCCAATCCCGAAGAAGCGCTGAAGGCCTATCCGAAGATCGATGTCATCATTCGAGGCATTCCGAACGAACCCATCAAGGAGTTGCTCGAAGCGGGCTCGCCTGAGTCGGTCAGAAACCTCGTCTACCGTCGAGGCGCGGAATTCGTGCGGACTCCCAGCATCGTCCACCCGCTGTCCAACGAAATCTATCCGAAGCGGAGTCTTCGGAACCCTCGGTACGAGTACCGGTTCATCGGCATTCCGGTCGATCTGGTCCGTGCCGCCATCGGGTGCAATTATCGGTGTCGATTCTGTTATCAGTACGGCAAAGACACGGAAGGAAATTTCCTTCGGTGGCAGGGACGCTCACCGTCGAGCCAATTCCAGGAATTATCCGAGATCGAGGCGCCGATCGTTCTGTGGGTCGACGACGACATGACGACGGACATGCGGGCGCTGGACCAGTTGGCCGATCTCCTGATCGAGCATGGAGTCGAGAAGATTCTCATCGGCACGGGCCGGCCCGACCACATCTTGGAGACTTCCGTGTCTGTGCTCCAGAAACTTGAACGGGCGGGGCTCTTTGCACTCGCCTTCGGCGTGGAATCGCTCAAGGATGAAACGCTCAAGTTCTACCGCAAGGCCCAGACGAGAGCGGAAGTTGAACGAGCCATGGAGATGATGAACGAGACCAATATCCTGCTCGTGTGCAACGTCCTCTTGGGATCACCGGGGGAAACGCGGGCCGATATGATGGAAGCACTGGAGTTCGGCCGCCGATGGAACGTCGACAGCCTCGTGACAAACCGGCTGCGGGTGCCGGAAGGGTCGGAGATTCACGCCCTTGTCTTCGATCCCGCAACAGGCCGTGAAAAACCTGGGATGGAGCGGGTCGGCGGGGAGGAGCTCAATCAGATCAAGGCGATGATCAAGTTCGGTCAACGGACACCCTTCAGGCTCCTTCTCACCCTCTGCAAGATCTACCGTCACCGCGGGCTCGCGATGGATCCGCTGTACCTGCTCTGCTGTCTCATCGAAACGGTGACCAAGCGAACATGGCTGGAGAAAACTCGCGTGGTGCCCCTCCTGCTGTTTCTTCCCAAGAAACTCGCCTTGCTTCGTTCTTTTCGTGCGGGTTCGCGCATTGTGGCCGGCCTCGCCACGCCTCCGGTTCGAGTCCTGAACCGGCTGTTCGAGTCTGTTGACCGCAGGCTCCATTTGTCCACGGCGGTGTTGCCGAAATTGTTTGACTTGTGGAATCTGCGGGTCATGCATGTCCTCAAGCAACGCGCCCAATTGACGCGGGACACCCAGACATCGAGTCGAGTTCCCACCCTCTAACGGGTCACTCCGGAGCAATTCTATAGCAGAGTTTTCTGGTGCAATGTGCGGCACCGGGTCGTGGGATCACGGTTTGGTGGGGGCTCGATTCAGTGTTTCATTCCGCCTCATTTCATTGTCTCGTGTGCAAGCCGTTGTTGTTCTTGGTTGAAACGATCACGGCACAAGCGCCGGGAGACCCGCCACAGGCAAAGGGTTGCGGGGAGGTCGAGTACCCCTCAAAAGTAGGGGGTGGTGCACGAAATCGTCTTAAGCGTGGACGGTGAGGGCGGTCCGGTGCTAGAAGAATTCATCACACGACATCATGATCTCTCCGAGGACGTTCGCCGGTATCATTGCGGTCCTTTTGGCTTGCTGGGCTCCTCTCTCACTGCAGGCTCAAGTTCCCCCTCCCTCCGGGGAACGCTACACGCTCTTGCTCCCGAGCGATCCCTTCAAGTGGGAACATTCGCTCAATGAGCTGGGCCAGCGCGGGTGGGACGCCATCCTCGCGCTTCAACCTGCAGTCGGCGGTCTCACGCTTCATTTGGTCACCTTCGTCAAGCCTGCGAACGTGAAGACCGTGGCCTACAAGGTGATTGTGGCCGAGTTCTCCACCAAAGGCGATCCTTCCGTGATCGAAGCCACGAGGCTGCAACTGGAAATCCAAGGGAACGCGTACAGCCAGAATGGGTGGCAACTCGTGCAACCCCTCACCGGTTCGCCAGGTGGTGACAGGGCCTTTCTAGCGCTAATCTTCAAGAAATCTCAGCAATAAGCTTTCTTTCATCCCGCCTCGCTCCGTTGGCAAGTCTGTTCAGTTGAAATGTTACCCCAGAGCCGGCTCGTCATTGCGTTGGTGACAGCCTTCTCGTACAATCGCGGCGGATTCCTTCGGCGGGTGATGCAATGATCGCATGGTTGGGCCGACAAGTTCTCGAAGGGTTGAGCTACGTCTGGGCCATCTGGAAATTGATCGTCGAGGCCGTGAGGAATTTTCTCCGTCCGGAGCAACGCGGAGGCCGCGCCGCTTTGCAGGTCATCATACGGCAGGTGCTGTTCACCGGTGTGGACGCCTTGCCGGTCACCAGTGTCATCGCCTTGTTGCTGGGCATGATCATCATCATGCAGGCCGGGACTCAACTACCGAAGCTTGGTGCAAGCGGGCTCGTAGGAAACATCATCGTCTTGACGGTCATCCGAGAGCTCGGGCCGCTGATTACAGCGGTGATCGTCATCGGTCGCTCAGGCGCGGCCATCACGACGGAACTCGGTAACATGTCGGTAGGGCGGGAGATCGCCGCCCTTACGTTGATGGGGATTCCGGTCACCCGCTTTCTGGTGATGCCACGGGTCATCGGCATGGTCATAGCGATGACCTGCCTGACGCTGTATTTCGACGCCGTGGCCGTGCTGGGCGGGTTCATGTTCGCACAATTGAAGCTGACGGTGCCCATCGATGCCTTCGTTCAGGGAATCGCGCGCGCGCTGTCGTTTCGAGACGTGGGACTCACCGCGCTGAAGCCGCTGTCCTTCGGGCTTGCCGTGGCGGCGATCTGCTGCTATCACGGGTTGGCGGTGCGATCCTCGTATACCGAAGTTCCGCAGCAGACGACGAAGGCGATGATTAACGCCGTGACGATATGTCTGCTTTTGGACATCGCCATCTCGCTTCCGGTGTATCTCGTAT
>JBBIJI010000071.1:0-13991 GCA_037446055.1 Nitrospiraceae bacterium | reverse complement strand
TGTCGCCGGGAGGATACGCCTTTTAATTTTCCACGAGAAGAGGGACACCACCCAGGATGGGATCGAGAATTTCTCGAAAGCCCAGCGCATGCGTCTAATGAATGCTTGACAATGTCGTTGATAAGGACACCCCTATAAAAGGGGGTGAGTCCATCCCCCTGGAATGGTCCCGAGTTGGGAGAGGGGAAGTTACGCGCCCTTAAGCGGCCTTACGGTTAGGCGGTCGCCGGGATTTCTCGTGAGTTCTGTGATGAGGATGGGGAACAGCCCTGAAGGCATGATAATAGCGCAGCACTTTTCGAACGTAGGATCTGGTTTCTCGAATACGCGGGACTCTGTGATCTTTGACCCTGTGTACGCCAGCGTTGTATGCAGCCAGAGCCAAGGGTAGATCGCCCCGATATAGATTGAGCAAGTGCCGAAGTTGCTTTGCCCCACCGCGAATGTTCTGAATGGAATCATAGGGGTTCGTCACACGGAGCGTCTTGGCCGCGCCGGGCGTGAGCTGCATGAGCCCGACCGCACCCTTGCGGGAAACCGCGTGCTGACGAAAATCCGACTCTGCCTTGATGACAGCTCGCAAGAGGGCAGGGTCAAGCCGGTACTGCTTGGCGTAATAGTCGATGGCTCGGCGGATTTCCTGCTTGGTGTAGCGTGGACCGTTACCGTCGTAATCAGACTTTGTGGGCGTGACGGCCACGACCACGAGCACACAGGCGAGGAGGCCGGTACACGATCCAAGCCGGATGACGTGGCGAAATGAATCACCTGGTCTGATTGTGGTCTTGTAGGCCATGTACCGGATCGACAGCGCTCCACTCACCGAATTTCTCGCCTCTCTCAATATCCCTCAAGATCCGTGCCGCAGTGCACTGTCTGCCAACTATCTGATGACACACAGGAAACAGATGGCGTGAAGCGGGACACCTATGGGACACATATGCACATGAGGGACGTTTCTGGAGCCTGCTGCCAAGGGCGCGTAATTATTTCCCCCACAGTTCTTCTAGCCGCTGAGCACGACCGCAACTGTACTTGTAGAATTTGTAGCGGATGGGATTCTTCTTATAGAAGTCTTGATGATACTCTTCCGCTGGATAGAAGGTTCCGGCCGGCACGATCTCTGTCA
Source organism: Nitrospiraceae bacterium (assembly GCA_037446055.1). Classification (GTDB taxonomy): domain Bacteria; phylum Nitrospirota; class Nitrospiria; order Nitrospirales; family Nitrospiraceae; genus JBBIJI01. The sequence goes on along the minus strand of JBBIJI010000071.1, from coordinate 12,862 downwards.
CCAGCGGTTCGCTGAAACGCTTGGACCTTTCGATGGCCCCCTTAGTTTCTTCAGCTAATCGCCTTTCTTCCTCTGTTCTGTAGAAGATCGCCGAACGATACTGCGTCCCGTGATCGCAGAACTGCGCATTCGGCGTGAGCGGATCCACGTTGTGCCAGAACGCATCCAGCAGTCGGCTATAACTCACCTTGACTGGATCATACAGGACCTCGACCGACTCGGCATGACCGGTCCGGCCAGCCGACACCTGATCGTAGGTCGGATTGGCGACCTGCCCGCCTGTGTAGCCGGACGTGACCGAGACCACCCCGTCCACCTTCTCAAAGGCCTCTTCCATACACCAGAAACAGCCGCCCGCGAAGATCGCTTTCAGCAACGGTTCCGCTTCGGCTATCCCTTTTGCGGAGCCAGTGCCGATTATCCCGCTTACCACCAGGGCCAGCAGGCCCGCAGGTCCGAACATGCGTGTGTTCCTCATAATACTTCCCTTCCTGTCTCTCAGTCGGATGGTCGCCCTCCAGCTTACATACTCAGTGGGTCGGCTCACGCCCTGCGCTCTCAGCAATCCCGTGGCCTACCCCTTGGCCTAGATCGTAGTCCGTGATGATCGATTCCAGCCGCTAGCCGAGGCCTTCTCCTGCATTCCGAGGTGATTTGCCAGTTCCCTCAATTTAACACCAGCCCCGGCTCTATCGCACACCATCACCGGGCATTTAATCTCTACGGGGGGAGGCTGTCGTTGGAAAGTGCCGGAGTGCTCCTCAGCAAGGGATCGCTCGCGCCCGAGCTGAGAGTTTTGGCAGGAACGACAGGAAAGAAGAGCCCCCTAGGCGGGCAGGAATCAGAAAACCCAATGAAGTCAGTACCCCGCAGACTACAAATCGGGCGATATCGACGAGGCGCCATTCAGACCTAGCAAGTGGTAGATCCTCTGTCCGTCAAGCCTTTTAGAAATCGCAGGAGCCGGTTTCGTTCCCTGGCCTCGATCCCCACTAGTTCCACTCCGAACCGTCGCCCTGAGACCCACACGACCCGTGCAGCGCTCGTAAACAGCGGTTCATCAGCATCGGGAAAGTAGACAAAGACCGTGAGCTCCATGTCGAGTCTAACGGGATAATCTCCATAGAGGCCCAGCCCCTTGCCGGAAAGATCGACGACGACTCCGTCTCCTATGATCATCTCACCCTTGTCCCATCCGGAATACATCAGGCAGACAGGTGTCGAAGGACAATGCCGGTGGATTCGTCGCTGCTCGCGCGGCCCGATTGCGACCCTCTCTGGTGCCTGGATGAACGCTGCGTGATCCATCTCTCTACCTCCAGCTTGTGATGTGATCGGTCGAGCAATTTCACTCGCTCCCTAGCGCGCATTATTCATGACGGTTCGTGACGACCCCCCTCCCATCCCTCCCCCATACTATGGGGGAGGGGAAGGGTGGGGGTGCGAGACGGACGCGCGGAGCCGCGAGGGAGGGAGGCATACTAATCACCCGTTGCAAGCTGCGGAGCAACGGGTCCCCGGTATGTCGACCGACCGAGCGGCGAGCCCGCCAGCCGGCATGCCGCGAAGCCCGCATGCGAGCCGGGACCCATTGCAATCCCGGAGCAATGGGTGCCCAGCAGCGAATGAGCGATTGCAGTAGAAGCGTTCATGAATAATGCGCGTTAGGGAGCTTGGTTGGACCTGAAGGAACTGGGCCTCTCTCAAAAACGAGAACCGGTTAGTGTGACGTCCGCGTGCATCCACGCATCCTCGAACCGGGATGTGACCGCGGTCGCTTCTTCCATCTTGTTTTGGGCTTCGAGGCTTTCAGCAAGCCCAAAGAGGGCCCAGCCGTTTTCTGGATTGCGGGCGAGGTCTTCGCGGTACACTATCTCGGCTTCAACGGCCCTCCCTTGCGCAATCAGGATCGCACCTAGATTGTGTCGAACCGGTTGGTACCAGAGAGGCGGCTCTGAGTACGGAAGCCGATCTTCCAACTGCATTGCTTCCTTGAACATGAGCACCGCATCTTCGTACCGCCCCTGGCGTGCAGAAAGTTCCGCCATCAAGACTCTCTCGGCGACCATGAGGAGCATTCGCATTGTCTTCTGTGCGGTGGTTTTCTCCCGCGGGAAGCGTTTAAGCTTAATCATCTCGCCGAGTACCCGGAGCTCGGCTTCCGCACCGCTGACCCGACCTGTCGCCGCCAGGGCCAACCCGCGCGCGAAGCGCCACATGCCGGTCGCGTAGCGGAACTCTTTCGCAGGTGGTTCCGCTCGTATGATGTCATCCCACTTGCCGAACCGGGCGAGGCTGAACAGCGGGGTTGGGAGATACAGCTCGGCGGCCGGGTCTTTGCCAAGGCTCGCCGCATCGAGAGAGGCCACGAGTTCATGCGCCCGCCTTATGGCTTCCTGGCTGCGCCCTTCCATCACCAACGAAGCCCAAAGAAAGTGGAGGTTGTGGGCGTAGTAACCAGTGGGGTATGTACCGGTCAACTTGCGCCCGTCCGAATAATTGTGATCGACCGAAGCGGCGTGTGCACTACGCTCGGACGCCTCGTGATACCGTCCCATCCGCATGTAGATATGGGCCGGCATGTGCAGGAGATGCCCAGCGCCCGGCATAAGGCCTGGGAGCCGTTCCGCACAAGCAAGTGCTCGTTCTGGCTGGGAGGAAGCTTCAACCGCGTGAATGTAGTAATGGCAGGCGCCGGGATGATCTTGATTCCGCTTCAACACTGCTTCGAGTGTCGCGAGGATCTCTAGCGTATTGGGCCCAGGCGCCCTCGAGGGTGTCCAGTATTCCCAGGGCGAGAGGTCCATGAGCGCTTCGGCATACAAGGTGGCGGCATCCAGATCGTCTGGATAGTTACGCACAACTTGGCGCATGGACGTAGCGTAAGCGCGATCGAGCTTCTCTCGTGAGTTTTTCAACCCGGTGGCGTACCGCCTCGAGAGTGCCTCGACGTAGGCTCGCTCCTTCGGAGAGGCCAGCGCGAGCCTCGCCCGCGCCTGGCGGATTGCCTCGATCGCGCGCCGTTCAGCGGTCCTGCTCATGGCTGCGTTGATGTTCGGTCCGAGCGCGAGCGCCATGCCCCAATAGGGCATGGGAGCATCGGGATCATGCTGCGTCGCTGCTTGAAAGGAAATGACGGCCTCTTCGTGATTGAAGGCATAGAGCAACCGGAGGCCTTGATCGAAATACTGTTGGGCTAGCGGAGATCTGGTCGTGATGGAATGATGGAGGGTCCCGAGATTGTCAAAGAGCGGCGCCGAGGTATCTGCGAAACCTCGATGCGCGCCGGTCGTCACTGCGAGGAAGAGAAACGTCCAGAGCGGCCACCTATCCATCCGTACCTGGCTCGGAACCGCCGCTCGGTTTCGACTTCAGAGACTAGCCTCCGGGGTCACCTGCGCCTTACGCGACGATGCCTGTTTCTTTTCGTTCTTCTTGGCAGACAGCCGCCGCTTGGTTTTCACGGGGATTTCCTTCAGACCGAGAACGGGGACGTGCAATGTTTCGATCTCTTTGCCGAGATACATCAGAACTTGCTGCTGGGACAACATTTGCGCCTGAAGCTCGGCCACATGCGACATGAGCCGACACATTTCCTGCTGTTGCGAAGCCATCTGAGATCGGAGCGCCCTCATCTCTTCCAATACGTCCGGCTTGCGCTCGACCGTTTGGGGAGCAAGTACGTGAGCTTCCGCGCGAAGGCGCCGATACTCTTCACTCCATCTCACAATCCGTATCTTGGATCGGATGATGGTCCGTCTCGCCCTCTTCCATGACGCGCGCACCCACTTCCGCCCTGCTTGCTGCAGCCAAGCCAACCCTGTCTTCATTCGCTTGCCCCCTTCTTGTTTCGCTACGCACATCTCGGCCGCGAGTATGTGACCGGAGGAGCACGCTTTCACCCAGAGGCGATCGGCCAGACTCGCCAGCTTAGAGCCAAATTCCGAGAGGGATCTGACTTGTGCCCGTACCGCACGCTTCATGATGCCGATTTCCTCTAACATGGTGGACCAACGACGGGTCATCGCCGATATGCGCTCGTTGAACCACTGCAACCCCGAAGGCTTGAGCGGATGCGGAGGCTTGCACTCAGCGGGGAGGATTCGGATGAGTCTGACCGGAGCATCCGAAAAATCACGGCGCATAACGACACCTCCAAAAATCTTCGGACAGGAGCCAGTGGATGGAAACGCGTGTCAGGTTCGAGTCGATGTGGAGTGCGGCGGGGCCTACGTAGAGTCGGAGTAATCGTTCCATGTGCAACGCGATCAGATCGACGCTGCACTATGTCTAACTCCGATGGTCTTCTTCAGTCAACAGGCACGGAGGGTTTTTTTGATTTTAATGTGCAGGCGGAGGCGAACGCCTTCAGAACCGCGTCACGCTGGTGAAAGTGAATTCTCGGATCTTCATGGCCGGGACAAGGAGCTTACCGGTCTCGGGGGTCACCGCCTCCGCCGGCCTGGTGAACCCGTCCACAAGCATGAAGACCCTGAGTGGGCTCTCGTGGAACCGTAAGTTACGGACAGGCCTGGTGATTTGCCCGTCTTCGATCAAGAAGGTGCCGTCGCGGGTCATGCCCGTCAGGGTCAGGTCGCTGGGGTTGACCGCGCGGATATACCAGAAGTTCGTGATGAGGAGACCTCGTTCAGTGGTTCGGATGAGGTCTTCGACTCGGGGACTTGTAGGTTCCTCCCCTTCCAGGACCGGAGACTCCAGTGTCGGAATGGGGTCGATGCCATGTTTTTTCGCGGAGTAGCGATCATGGACGAGTGACTTGAGGCTGCCGTGGTCGATCCACCGGAACACGGTCGTAGGGAGACCATCCGGGCCAAAACTTAGTCCGAGCAGGTCGGGGTGGTCAGGTCGGTTCAGGAGGGACAGCCGTGGATCGATGACCAATTCCCCAAGCTTTCCCCAGAAGGGACTCGTCCCTTTCTCATAGGCCTTTGCATCGAGCATCGACATGAACCAGGTCAGAAGCCCCGCGACCGCCGCCGGTTCCAGCACCACAGGATACCGGCCTGGTGGGATTTCCTTGGCTCCACTCCCTCGTTGTGCCTTCCGAATCGCCTGCAAGGTCCGCTCCTGGATTTTGAGTTGATCGATCGACCGATGGGCCGCAGAGGCCCATCCCGTCGCCTCGGCTGCTTGAACGGTGATGCTGAAGCGCGAGTCCGTGCGGTCCTCGAAGGCGAAGAGGCCGCTCGAGGCCGCGACGCCCATGGCGGTATGACACGAGGACACGATGCCGGCGGCCTGCAGGTTCTCCATACGGCACTGTCCGATCGCTTCCTGCACATACTCCAGCCGGCGAGCCGGTCCAGCCAGAGCCGTTTCCTCCAGAAAGGTGTTCACGATCGGGTAACGTTGCGGAAGCGGCGGGGGAAGGAACTCTTCGTCTTCGGGAGAGACCCGCGCGATCCTCTCGGCTCGATTCAAGGTCTCCAGCGCGGCTCCGGCCGTAAAGTCAGACGTGCTGGCTTCGCCGTGTCGCCGTCCGCAGGCGACCATCACGGTCAATGTTCCACGACGAGTGTTTACATTCTGGATCACCTGATTGTTGGCGAACCTGGTGGTCCCCCCGTTGTGATCCTGAACCGTCACGAGGGTGTGGTCACCCGAGGATCGTTTGAAGACAAGGTCGGCCAGAAAGCGAACCTCCTCGCGACTCGTCATGTTGGGCCAGGATTTCACGGTCGAGATACTCATGGGCGGGCCTCGCCAGAGATCACCTGCACTCGTCGAAAGCGGGCGTGAGGCGCGGCATGCGTCATCCAACCGGACTGACCCGGCTGACCTTTCCCGCAGGTGATGAACCCATACCGTCGGCGATGAGCCCGATCCGCCACGCCGTCGCAACTGCTCCAGAACTCGGGCGTGATACCGTGGTAGATCACGTCGCGGAGCATGTGCGTGCGTCGGCCGTTCTCGATGAGCCAGAACGCGTCGCCTCCGAACTGAAAGTTGTAGCGCCGCTGATCGATGCTGTACGATCCGTGCCCTTCGATGTAGATGCCGCGTTTCACGTCGGCGATCAGATCGCTCAGTGTGGCCGCACCCGGCTCGAGCCCGATGTTGGCGATCCGCACGATTGGAACGCTCGCCCAACTGTCGGCGCGATTGGAGCCTCGGGATCGCGGCTCCCCGATCTTGGGAGCCATTTCTCGGTTCGTGCAGTAGCCCACGAAGATCCCCTCGCGCACGACGTCCCATTTTTGACAGGCGACACCGTCGTCGTCGTACCCGGTCGCCGCAAGAGTGCCAGGCTCCGTATTGTCCGCGAGCAGATTGACCTGCGCGGAACCATACCGAAAGGTACCCCGCTTCTCCAGTGTGAGAAAGCTCGTGCCCGCGTAATTGGCCTCGTAGCCCAAGGCACGGTCCAGCTCGCTGGGATGCCCACAGGACTCGTGGATGGTCAGCGAGAGATGCTCTGGATCGAGCACCAGGTCGTAGACACCGGGCTCCACCACCGGCGCTCTCGCCATTTCCACGGCTTGGGCGGCGATGCGCGGCGCTTCCAGCAGAAAGTTCGCTTCCGTGATCAACTCATAGCCCTGGCGAAGGTGCGGGGTATGGAAATGTCTGGTCGCGAAATACCCATCGTGTACCGCCGTCGCGGAGATTTCTCCCTGCGTCGCCAAAAGGTCGAAGTCGAGGTGCGTGCCCTCCGTCGACACGAAGAGCTTTCTGTCGCGGCGGGCCCAGAGCTCGGCATGACTCCGCACGATGCCGGCCTGGCGGTGCACGCGCTCCATCACCTCCTGCAGGAGCGTGGTCTTGTCTTCCAACGGCACGCTGAAGGGATCGAATTGGCACACCGTGACGACGCGATCTCGGTGCCGAGGTTCTTCTGCCAAGCGGACTCGGTCGATGGCCAATGAGGCCGATCCCTTCGCGATCTCGACGGCCAGGTCGGCGATGCGCGGCACCTCTTCTGTCGAGAGAATCGAGCTGGCAGCGAACCCCCACGCCCCACGGTAGAGAACACGGATCCCGAATCCGCGGTCACAGATCTCCTTGACGCTCGCAATCCGTCGATCTTCTCCACGGACCGTCTGTATGGCGCTGTCGATCACGCGGATGTCGCCGTACTCCGCACCGGATGCACGGACACGTTTCAAGGCCAGCTCAGCGAGGTCGTTCCAATCGGGCGTGCTCATGCCGAAGGACAGGGAACATCAGAAGCGTCAGCCGGCGGTAGTATAGCAGGATGCCGGCGCTCTTTGGCGACGATCGGACTGAGGGAAGTTAGACTGTCGTGCCCATGCGGGTGGCATCCACGAATTGCTCCGTCGCATCGTCGATCGCCCGGCCCTGCCGCCCGTTCGGCGGAAGAATATAGAGAAGCTTCGAGTTGATCCTGCCCTGATGCGCCGGAGGCAAGGTCATCTCATATTTCACCGGGCGCTGATGGTCCGAGAGCTGTAGCTCGGGGTTGTACACGCTGTTGAACTTCCAGAGCATCCTGATGAAGTTCGTTTGACCCCGCAGGAGGTGTCGCGCGGCGATCTTAACCGTGCCTTTCAGCGCTGCCCAGCCGAGATGCTTCTGATTCAAGACCTGCTGAGTCTTGACCAATTCGCCGTAGAATTCCGGAAGCGATAACGTCGTCGGCAAGACCGCGTGCTGAATATCGTACAGTCGGTAGTCGCGCGTCTGGAGTTTGCGCGACTCGGTGAGCCAAGTCTCCGTCCCGGGATACGGTGTATTCACGCTGATGTTCACGATCTCCGGGACTTCCAGGCACCACTGGCGGACGACTTCGAACCGTTCCCTGTCCCAATCCGGATCCGCGATCAGGTTGATGGCTACGGTGATCCCCAACGAGCGGGCGTATTCCAAGGCTTCGAAATTCTTGCCCAGCGAGATGCGCTTGCGATGCAACTTCAGCCCGTCTTCGTCGATGGCTTCCACGCCGATGAACATGTACTTCAGCCCGAGCCTCTTCCAGAATTCGAAGACTTCCTTGTTCCGCAACAGGACGTCGCCGCGTGTCTCGAGGTAGTATTCTTTCTTGAGGTTCTTTCGGGCGATCGCCTCGCCGATTTCGAGTCCATGCTTTGCTTGGATGAACGCGACATCGTCGACGATGAAAATACCGGGCTCCTTGGTCCGTTGCAGATCCTCCACCGCCTTGTCCGGGCTCACCACTCGATAACTGCGTCCGTAAAACGTCCAGGCGCTGCAAAAGGAACAATCCCAGGGGCACCCCCGCGCGAATTCGATGGAAGCGCAGGGGTCCAACACGCCGATGAAATACTTGCGACGATGACGCAGCAGCTCGCGAGCGGGCTTGAGATCGTCGAGGCTTTCGACGAATTGCGGGGCGGGCCCCTCACCCGCCGGCGCGACCACGCCCGGCACTTTGGTGAGCGCGTCGCGGTCATGTTGGATCGCCAACAGGAGCTGCGTGACGTTCGCTTCCCCTTCTCCTTTCAGGATCGCATCGATCGCGCCCCGCCCATGTTCAAGAAACTCCTTTGCCACGAAGGAGGCGCTGTGTCCGCCCACGAAGAGAAAGCAGCGGGGCAGTTTTTCTTTGGTCAGTTTGGCGAGGTCCACGATCTCCGGTACATTCGCCAGATAGTTGCACGAGAAGGCCACGACATCGGGCCGCCACTCGTCGACGACTCCGAAATAGTCCTTCTCGGTTTCTACTTGCAGATCGACGATGCGGACCTCGTGACCGGCCTCCCGGACCGCCTGCGCCACCAGCTCGAGCCCGAGCGGCTCAAGTCGCAGGTAGATCTTGGTATACATCAACGGGCCCGGATGCACGGCGAGGAATTTCATGGTCGGGATCCGATGGCTCCGAGAAGATGATGACCAACCCGAAAAGTCTATGCAACCCTCTACAGTCCAGGGCCTCTTGGTTTCCAAGTAATGACTCGTCTACCATGTCTCATGCTCCGGCCTGAACGGACGCCTCGGCAACGCATCATGGAGTTGATCACAGGCACGCTGCTTTCGTCTCGCCAACTGGCGGAGCGGATAGGAATCCCCGAGCGTCAAGTCGAAGAGCACCTTGCGCATGTGGTGCAAACGCTTGCGCACGACCGCACGCGCCGATTCGTGCTCGAACCGTCCTCTTGCCCCACCTGCGGCTACGTCTTTCGAAACCGTCGTCGCCTTACATGTCCCAGCCGCTGTCCCCGATGCCGGGCAGAAGGCATCACCCCGCCGCGTTACGGAATTCAGTTGGAAGAACGCAAACAGAAGTAGCCCTGAGAAACATCCGGGGTAGACCCAAAACGTCTTGACCTTGCTCACAGTGTCACAACGAACCTCCCGCCGGTTTTCTTAATTTTCTTTCTGATAATTCCGCCTTTGGATACCGTAAGACCTTGGCGCAAGCCTCTTGGGATTTCACCGATCTGGAAGTGAGGGAGATGATCGACCGGGCACTAGTTCTCAAAGCGGATCTCTTTCCTTCCTTCGTGGTCTTCCTCATCGCCCTTCCCCTTTGCATGGGCATTGCGGTCGCCTCCGGAGCACCGCCTGCGGCGGGCATCATGACCGGCATTATCGGGGGGCTGGTGGTCGGGTGGCTGGCGGGATGTCCGTTGCAAGTTAGTGGTCCTGCCGCCGGTCTCACGGTGATCGTGTGGGAACTGATCGAGACGCATGGTTTCGAGTCGCTCGGTGTGATTGTGCTCGCGGCTGGGCTGATTCAACTGCTGTCCGCTTGGCTGCAGATCGGTCAGTGGTTTCGGGCCGTGTCGCCGGCGGTCGTTCACGGCATGCTCGCGGGCATCGGCGCGCTCATCTTCGCCAGCCAGTTCCATATCATGATCGACGACACGCCCAAGGGCGGCGGGCTTGCCAACATCCTGACGCTCCCTAGCGCCATCCTGAAAGCCGTGATGCCTGACGGAGCCACTTCCACACCGCATCAGGAGGCAGCGTGGATCGGGATTCTTACCATCCTCACGATCGTGGTCTGGACGACTGCGGTCCCTAGGCGGTTTCGCGTGTTCCCGGGGGTCCTTATCGGTGTGGCCGCGGCAACGACGGCCGCCACAATGTTAGAACTTCCCATCAGCCACGTTACGGTGCGGGACGACCTCGTATGGGTGGTCCATTTGCCTTCGCCCGACAAGTTCGTGCATCTGCTCGACACCTCCGTCATGGCTGAGGCACTGGGGCTGGCCTTCATAGCCAGCGTGGAGACCCTCCTCTCCGCGACCGCCGTCGACCAGCTCCACACAGGCCCACGCACTCGTTACAACCGTGAGCTGTTCGCCCAAGGAGTGGGCAACTCCCTCTGTGGGCTGCTTGGGGTGTTGCCGATGACCGGCGTGATCGTCCGCAGTGCGGCCAACGTGCAAGCTGGGGCCAAGACGCGCGCCTCGGCGATCATGCACGGAGGCTGGTTGCTGCTGTTCGTGTCGCTACTGCCGTTTGTCTTGCGACTCATCCCGACCGCGAGCCTCGGCGCGGTGCTGGTCTATACGGGCTACAAACTGATGGACCTGAAGGTGGTTCGTGAGCTCAAATCCCACGGTCACGGCGAAGTGGTGATCTTTTTCGCCACGATGGGAGCCATCGTGGCGACGAATTTGCTCACGGGGGTGCTTATCGGTGTCGGACTCGCCCTGGCCAAGCTCCTCTATACGACCCAGAACCTCGAAGCGTTCTTTTCCCATGACCGCGACACCGGTCGGTTTACGCTGCATCTTCAGGGGATCGCTACCTTCGTGAGCTTGCCGCGGTTGGCGACGGCGCTGGAGCAAGTGCCGCCCTACGCCGAGCTTCACGTGCGGTTCGAATCGCTCCGCCACATCGACCATGCCTGCCTCAACCTCCTGGAAAACTGGAAACGACAACATGAGGCGACCTATGGGAAAGTTGTCGTCGATTGGGACAAACTCAGGGGGCGGTCGTATCAGACTCGAGAAGCCGTCCGAGGAAGCAATTTGTGGCGGAAGATTTTCGCGTGAGCCGCGACGCGACCAGCCGGGTTGTTCGTGGGTGCGCTCCTCCGACTTCGCGCCAGCGTGCCCGCTTGCAGTGATGAGAAGGCGAGAGACCGGGTCGAAAGGCCAAGCCTGATGACCGACGTCGCGCGATCAGGACCGGCCGTCCTCATTAAGGCCGGTCACAACCTCCGCTTGGGAACCCACGGGAAGAACGCGTTGGTGGTCCGCTGGTACGCGCGATACTCATCCCCGCGGGCGGCGATCGCTTGAGCCTCCGCCAGCGGAATGCCGGTGACCTTCAGGAGCGCCCACCCCATCGCGATCGGCCCGATCCAGGTGAGCAGCCAGCCAGGCGCCCCGATCGCCATCACCACATAGGCCCACCAGTGGAGCCACTCGAAGAAGTAATTCGGATGGCGTGAGTAATACCAGAGCCCTTCGCGACAGACGCGGTCGCGATTCCACGGCTTGGCGCGAAAACGGGCAAGCTGCCAGTCCGCGGTGGCTTCGCCCGTGACCGCGATGAGCCAGATCGTGAACCCGGCCAGCTCGCTCAGGCTGAACGGGGGCTGCGGATTTTGGATGACCACCAGAAACGGCAGCGAAAAGACCGCCACAGCGACTGCCTGGAGTTGAAAGTATGCGAATATCTTGATGGTTTCGGAAGCGCCCCACGCCTCGCGCAAGCGGCGATAGCGTGCATCCTCCGTCTTGCCGAGCACTCGGCCGAAGAGGATATAGAGACCCAACCGTCCCGCATAGACGGTGACCATCGCGGCGCCGAGAAGTTTGCGCTCGAGATCGCCGGGCGACTGCGCGGCATACCACAGCACGACCGCGATCAGGCCGACGCACCAGCCGACGTCCGCAATCGAAGCGTTCCGCAGACGGAGCTGCAGAACCCACAAGCCCGCCATGAGTGTGACCATCGCAAGGTAGCCGGTCACGACAAGGGCAAGTGGGTCAGACCCTATCATCGCATCATCGTCCTTCCGACCATGCGCGTGCCGGATCACCTCCGATCGACTCAGGTCCGCTCAACTGACCTCGCCTGCCTTCGAGTCGCGCGCCTGCGGCGAGCAGCGTCGAGCCGTCACGGGTGTTCGTAGTCCCACAGATCGTGACCCCGGCTCGCACGCCCGGCGAGCCACTCGCGAAATCCCGGAAGGCGAAAGGACAGGAGGCGTTGGATCTTCTCGCAGCGCAGGGAGAGGTCTGCCGGTCGCGGAGCGCCGACGTGATCGCGGCTCGACCCCCGGACGAGACGGCCTTCGAGCTTGGAATACCAGGGCCGCAAGGCCTCGCCGATTTCCCAGCGGGAGAGTCGCTCACGCCCGCCGAGATGATAGAGACCTGGCTTGTCGTGCTCGATCAGCTCCCAAATCGCCCGCGCAATCGCGCCCGCCGGGAGCGGACAACGAAACTCGTCGGCATAGAGCGTTATGTCTTTGCCGGCCTTGGCCTGGCGGCACATGTCTTCGACAAAGCTTCGGTCGCCGTGTTGGGAAGTCCCGGCCGTCAGCACGATCCGGAGCACCGTGTGGCGTGGGTTCTTCAGCACGATGCGCTCTGCTTCGAGCTTCGTCTTGCCATAGACGTTGATCGGCTTCGGCTCGTCGACTTCGCTGTACCAGCCGATCCGCCCGTCGAACACCTCCCCGCTTGAAAGGAAGATGAAGGGAATCCGCTCGGACAAGCGCGCGAGCTCTGCCGTCGCATCCACATTGACGCGGCGCGCCTTCTCCGGATCCTGCTCGCAGTCCTTCGTCCGGCTCAGCGCTGCGCAGTGGATGACGAGGTCGGGCTTGAGCGCCCGCCACACGTCCCGGACAGTAGGGAAGTCGGTCAGGTCCGCGTCGGCGCGGGTGAGGCCTCGCACGCCCCACTCCGGCGCCCACCGAGGTGCGGTGTTCACCAGATACTGACCGATCAATCCG
>JBBIJI010000070.1:0-15015 GCA_037446055.1 Nitrospiraceae bacterium | reverse complement strand
GGTGTGGGCAAGACCCATCTGGCGGTCGCGCTCGGGATCAAAGCTATCGAGGCGGGGTCCTCCGTGCTGTTTCTGACCTTGGAGACGCTGATGGGCCGGCTGATCCGGGCGCGGCAAGAGAACCGGCTGGAGCGGATGCTCCAGCAACTCGCGGCGCCTCGCCTGCTGATTCTCGATGAGTTGGGGTATCTGCCGCTCTCACGCGAGGAGGCCAGCCTGTTCTTCCGGCTCTTGGTCCGCCGCTACGAACGCAGCAGTTTGATCGTGACCAGCAATAAAGGCTTCACCGACTGGGGGGAGGTCTTCAATGATCAGGTCTTGGCCACCGCGATCCTGGATCGGCTCCTGCACCACGCGACGACGTTAAACATCAAAGGTGAGAGTTATCGGCTACGGGAAAAAAAGAAGGCCGGACTCTTCGGCCGCCGAGCAGTCGCCGAACCCAGGGAGGACACTACGGATGTCGTGCTCTGACCAGACAGACGGGACAATCTTTTCGGTGAAAAGTGGACATCTCACATCGGTGTTTTGTGGACAACTAACTTCGGTCTTGACAGTCTCCTCCTTCATTGTACCGGGATCCGCCCGGCCGGGTTTGGTCACCCGTGAGGTTGCCACCGCCTTCTTCCTATTTCCACACCTATTGTTTATACCTCATTCGCGGAGGGCGTTCGCCCTGCCTCACTCAGCCAATAAATCAAAGGGGGTATCCGGTTGACTGCGGTAGCCCCTACCGGTTGTCGTCAGGGCCCCGTTCGGCCGCTGCGACATTCTGCCAGGACACGGGTGGCACGGCAGCGGATTGCTGTACCAGGCGATAGAACAGCTTCCCTCGGGATCGAGATGTCCGTCGGTTGAACCGGAAGGTGAACTCGTCAAGGTAGTAGTCCAGATGGAGAGGCCGGATGGCCCCCTGGTGCGTGCCGAGCAGCCACCGTTTGAGGAGTGCAGCCACGCGGTGAACACGCGGCATCACCTCATGAGCGGTCCTGCGCGTCTTGCTGAGGGTCGTCGCCCGATGCCGATAGCCCTGCAGGCTCAATGCCGTGTACCCTTCCCAGCCATCGGTGTGAATGAGGGAACCTGGCTCGACGTGCGCCGCCACGAAGGCCAGCAAGCTAGGGCCAGACACGTCGGGGATGGTGGCGAGCCGGATGCGTCCCCCTCCTTCTCCATCTTCCTCTGCCGCAACCGCCACGATGGCCTTCGTAGAGGGTTCACGCCCACGAACGCCTTCCTCGTGGCCGCCGACGTCGGTCTCGTCCACCTCCACGGTCCCGCTGAGCCGATCACGCCCCGGACGGACCATGGCCCGCCGCAGCTTATGGAGCAGGGTCCACACCGTCTCATATCGCGTGCCCAAGCTGCTGTTGAAGACCGAGGGCGCTCACCCCGGTCTTCGGGTTCGTCACCACCCCCATGGCGCGGAACCAGCGCGTCAGCGGAAGGCGCGTGCGGTCGAAGATCGTCCCCGCCGTCGCCGAGGCCTTGTACCCGCAGCGGGCGCATTCCATGAGATCGGTACCCCTCCGAGGCCATGCCCGGTCCGACCCACAACGAGAACAACGGAAGCCGGCTGGCCACCGCAGCGCAGCGAGGTAGGAGCGACACGCCTCCTCGGTTCCAAAGCGCCGCTCGAACTCGAGCAAATTTCTCGGGTAGTCTTCCATCGAGACTCTTTCCATAAGGCCAAAAGACTACCCATTGTGGTCACCGCAGTCAACCGGATACCCCCATCCCTAATCCGGACGTAAGGACGTGACGGGACGCCTCAGCCGTCACACACGGCCCGCGATGACCACGACACAGGGCGAACAGGCGGCGCGGGGTGGAGCTCCGCATTCACGAGGCCTCCCGCCGCGTCGTCGCGTGGCCGTCGGGCCTGTCCAGCGGCGGCGGCAGACAGACCTCGTGGGTGAGGAATCGGGAGAGGTACGCTGGAGAACCACGTCGGCCGGCGGTGAGGTGGGGGCGGGCAAGAGCTGCACGGCGTCGAGCCACTGCGCGAGCCGGTCGCGGGTCGTCGCCAGCCGTAACCAGAGTTGTCGCGCATGGGTGATGAGCCGGCCGGGCACGGTGAACACCAAGAACCGTAGCCGTTTGGGCCTGGCCGTCAGCAACTCAGGCGGCAGAGCCAGGCGCTTGAGCGCAGTCAACACATTGTGGGCCAGCAGCGCGAGCCGCAACCAGGCCGCGTTGGCGCCGAAGCGGCCGCAGGGCAGCACCCCGCCCGCCAACTCATGCTTCACGACATCATGCACGTGCTCAATCGTGCCAGCCTTCTCCCGATGCCACTGGAGCAGCCGGGCGCCATCCCACTCCCACACGTTCGAGAGCACGGCGACGTGTGTGACGGGCGTGCCGTCGGCAAAGAGCTCCCCTTGTCGGGGCCGCACCCGCACGGCGACGTACCGGAGGGGCTCGCGGTCCCGCGATTCACTGGCTTCGCTGGGCACAAACGGCACCTCGGCCCAGTCCCGCTGTTCATCCGGCTCCTGGCCCGGTGCGGCATACGGCTGCCAGATCGTCTCCGGCAGGGCCTGGATCGCGGCCGCCAAGGGCGGGCTCATCCGCGCACTGATCGCAAAGCCGATGCGGCCTGCCGGCCCGTGGGGCCGGTGAGGATCGCGCAGCCACGTGAGCAGCTCGGACTCGTGACAAGCCGAGTCGCCCCGGTAGAAGTACTCCTGAATCGTCGACGGCAAGGCCGCAAAGGCCGCTTGGGCGACCGGCAACGGAGCGAAGTGGGCCGGCACGTTGCCGTCTCGAAACTGATCGGCCACCACCAGATTGAGCTCCGCCCACACCGCCGTCATCGGCTGAGAGCCACGGCCCCCGTCATCGTGGGGCAAGGCCTCCCGCTTGGGACTCGCATGAATCGTGGCATCCTGATCGATTGTGGCGATGCGTTGGTCCGGGCAGCGGGCCGCCACCGCCCGGATCAGATCGACCTGCACCTGGGCCAGGCCCTGCAAGGGCTCGGTCTCCTCGGGAATGAAGACACTCTGTCCCGCCGGCCGCTGTGTCTGCGCCGTCACGATGGCGTCTTCCCGGTGAAAGGCGTACAGGAACGTGCGCACGGCATCAGGCACGGGCAGCGCATGGCCCAGCAACGTCGGCAGGCCGGGGTCCTCCGCCAAGCGACGAACGTCCTCCAGACAGTCGCCGCCCGCTGCGTTCAGCAGAATGACGCTCTCGACCATCGTGGCCTCGTCCAGGCCGCGCTGGCGCTGCTTGAGCCGGAGATGCCGCGTCACACTTTGCGGCAGGCCGAGCGACCGGCAGGTCTGGGCGACCAACGGCAGGCCGCCAAAGGCAGTCCGTGTCTCGGCGGCCGGTTCGGGATCGAGCTGGAATGGGAGCAACGGCGTGGGGGTGGTGTTGGGTGTCTTCATGAGGCCGCATGATACACCACGGCGATGCACCGGGGAGGTGCACAGGGAAAAAAAGTGGTGGCTCGCGTGCGCCCGCCTCCAGTGTGGTGTGGCTGAGGCTCCCCGGACTACGCGAGCTGCTTACGTCCGGATTAGGGTCGTAATCGTCCGAACTGCGTTTGCCATAGCCGCCGGGCTTGATGAGACCATACTCCGCCCCTTGCTCCTTTACCGGACTCGCGCCGCCGGGTAGCTGTTGTGGCAGTTCGCCGATCAGGACAGCCTCGATCGTCTGTTCAAAGTTCTTTTCAGAGATATCCATCGGCGTTGCTCGAATCCCGCAAATCGTTACGCGCTCAACCTTCGGCGCGTGCCTTGTTTCGGTTCACCGCGTTGTTTGGCACTGATCGTAAGTTTCTGTGGCGGGATCCACACCACCTTACCATTCCGCCATGCAGCCACTGGTAGTCCGGCTTCCTTGTGGCGGCGCAGCGCCTCCCGAACACCTTCCCGTAAGGCAGACTCGATGAGAAGGTCATCTTCGATGAGTTGATCAAGATCCCGTCGTTGCTTCTTAGCGCGCATGCTTGGCCTCCCGGGTAATGTGCGCCCACAGATGTTCGTCGATTACTGCAGTGGTTCTTAACCCTTTCCCCCGTGCGATCAGACGTGGACCTGAAGGATCAGAATTGTCATAAAAGCGCCAGGTATTCGTGAGCGGCAAATACAGACGAAAGAAATTCTTCAGGCCACTCACGTAGCGACGGCGGATGTCCGTTTCCGGGACGTTGTGTCCCCCCAGGCGCACACGGTCCCGAACGCGTTTCACCGCAAGGTCGGCACTTGCCAACCACAGAAAGACAAGATGAACCCGATAGCCCTTTCGGCGTAAACCTTTCAACCATGGTGCGAAGGATCGGCTGGCCAGCGTCGTTTCGAATGAGAATGTCTCACGCTGTCGGGCCAACTCATGAAGCCGCCTCAACATGATACGGCCTGCAGCAAGCTGAATGCGCTCCGGAGCAAACGCCGACAGGCCTTGCGCGATGATGTCCGGGTTCACGAATTCCGCCACTGCCAAAGCACCCTTCAAAAGTTTTTGGGCCGTCGTGGATTTCCCGGCACCGTTTGGGCCGGCCAGCACGATCACACCCGGCGGCTTTGCCTTCAAGACAGCGCCTCCAGGTAGGGACGCATCACGGCCGTCACGCGGCAGATTTTCGCAAAGCGCCAGAGGTCGTCCATGCCGCTCTTGTGCTTTGTTCGATAATCGCGCAGCGCTTCGAGGGCCACATCCAGACCGATCTTGTTCCGAAACTTGAAACAATCGGCAACCGTCTTCGCCGCACTGAAAATCCGCACCGGCACCCCTTCAAGGAGGTGCTCTTCTACCCCGCTTGAGAGACTCAGGCCGGAAAAGTGCACAATGCGGAGCGGCGGCCCCTCACCCTTAGGACGCCAGGCTTTCGGTCCAATCGCCATCCACACTTCAGCGGGGTTTTGCGTCGTCAGCTGGTGATAGCGGAGCGCGGAGAGCAGGCAGACGACACCACGCAGCACTCGTCGACTGACTTCCACCAGCGTCCGGTGCTCCGTGGCCGACCCTTCGGGAACGCTATACAGACCGGTTCCCACACGCGTCAGCTGGCCTTCGCGAACGAGGCGCCGCAGTTGTTCTCGTGGAATCCCGTGCCGGGTCAGGTCCTTTGGACGCACAACACCGGCTCGGCGCACCAGTCGAAGCGTTTTGTCTTTAACAGTCGCGCGCATGTATGTGACGAAACCTCGGATGATATTGATAAGTACCGAGGTTTTGTAACACGTCAGGGAGGGTGGGTCAAGCGGTGCTCAAGAGACCGTGTTGGATAGAACTGTTCGGAGGGGTCAATGGGGTCTGGCTTTGCTATCTGGACAATCATGAGTGCCTGCTGATCATGGTCAGTATGTCTGCGAGACATGGAGAGATTGGGGGCTGGTCTTGAGTTGTGCGGGCCGGTCTCTGCTGTCGCCCCACGGTCCCCTCACCCCATGTGTGTCCGGTCAGGCCGGACGAGACACGTTGTGTCGGCGCGCAATGAGTACAAAGCGGATGATGGGATGTGGGTTTTCATCCTCCGGTCTGGTATACTTGCCGTTGTGAGGAGATTGGTAGCATGAACGAACAACTCACGGCTGTCTTTCAACAGGTGCCGGAAGGTTACATCGCCTTTGTTGAGGAAGTGCCCGGTGCGAACACGCAGGGAGACACGCTTGAGGAAGCCCGAACGAATCTTCACGAAGCGGTCCAATTGGTCTTGGAAGCAAACCGTGCGCTCGCAGAGGAGCTTCTCAAGAACAAGACCGTGATCCGCGAGCCGCTCGCCTCTATTTCATGAAGCGGATCGACTTGATCCGTCACCTCGAACGCCAGGGCGCCCAGTTTCTCCGCGAAGGTGGCAGTCACAGCGTGTATGTGAACCGTGTCACCGGCAAGACCTCGACGATTCCTCGCCACCGAGAAATCAACGACTTCCTCGCTCAGAAAATCTGCAAGGATTTGGAGATTCCGAAGCCCTAACTGCTGTTCTGCCAGAAAGCACCAAGAAGGGCGGGAGGAGATTGGGTTCGGATCTTGAACCGTGCATGCCAGCCGATGATCTGGTACCGCAGTCAGGAAGGCATGCATCCGACCTTGCTATCTTCGTTGAACGTGCGGTTTGGGCCTTGGGGAAGAGGCTGGACCTCTTTGCTCAGCGAATCATCGCCATCGTAGAGATCAGATCGCATGTCACGAGTCGTGGCAATGCCCGGCAGCCCATCGTGATCGAGGATCGAGACCGCGCGCTGTTCCTTGAGCGGCTCGCCCACGTCATCGATCGCTTTGGCTGGCGCTGCCACGCCGACTGCCTGATGGACAACCACTATCATCTGCTGATCGCAACCCCGCAACCGAATCTCTCACGAGGCATGCGGCAGCTGACTGGCACGTACACCCAGGCCGTCAATCGCCGGCATCAGCGGGTGGGGCCTGTGTTTCAAGGACGGTTCGCCGCGATTCTGGTGGAGCCGGAGGCGTCTCTCCTCGAACTCTGTCGCTACGTCGTCCTCAATCCGGTCCGGGCCAAGCTGGTGCCCCATCCACGGCGTTGGGCGTGGAGCAGTTATCGGGCGACGGCGGGCGAGCGGACCGGGCCGACCTGGCTGTGGATCGACTGGATCTTGGGACACTTTGGTGCCCGGCAGCGAGAAGCACAGGTACGCTATCGCCAGTTTGTCGCGGACGGGCGAGCGGGGACGAGGCCGTGGGAGCAGCTCAAGGGACAGATTTATCTCGGCTCCGAGGCGATCATTGCGGAACATCAGCCGGATCGGGTGATTCGAGACATTTCCCGGCGACAGACGCAGGCATACCGGCCCACGCTGAAGGACCTGTTTCAGCACCGAGGGAGTGAGGCCCAGCGGATCGCGCTGGCCTATCGACGGTACGGCTATCGGCTACGCGCGAGATTGCCGACCACCTGGGCGTGCATGAGGTGACGGTGAGTCGGCGCCTGAGGCAGGCAGAGCAGGGCATGCATGATTGTAAGACCTGACCCTCACTTGTGCCTTCATGCAAGCTTAAAGAACTACAAAAGATCACAGGAACAGAGTAGACTGTAACATCTGGGCGGAAAATCTGGAGGTGAAAAAAGCATGAAGTTTGAACGCATTACAGTCGATCCGAATGTTTGCACGGGCAAGACGTGCATCCGTGGGCTTCGATTCCCTGTTTCACGCTTGCTTGGACTGTTGGCCTCAGGAGAGACGAAGGAAACGATTCTCAAGGCGTATCCCTATCTAGAGGCTGAGGACATTGATGAAGCCTTGCGCTATGCCGCTTTTCTTGCCGAAGAGGAGACGGTGGAGTTTGCCCGGTGAAGTTTCTCATTGATATGCCACTATCACCAGAGTTGACTATCTGGCTGGGACAACAAGGTCATGATGCTGTGCATGCTGTTGAGTTGGGATTAGCTCACGCTTCGGACGAAGTGATCTTGGAGCGCGCTAAGCACCCCAATGGGGTCAAGTCTTGCGATCAAACATTGCCCCAAATGCTCTTTGACCCTGTATTCCAGCCGCAACTTGTCTTGGAGATGTGCCGGGCTCCGCATTCGACAAAAACGCCGGCGCCTGCTCGATTCGCTTGAGTTCAAGTTCACTGAAGGCCATTGTTTCGTCACTTGCAGCCGCTCAACAGCCACCAAACCACAGGGCCCCCTCACTCCCCTCGCGTCTTATCACGAAGGAGCCGCGCGATTTCATAAATAGAGTCATCATCCGTCAAAGGTAGTCCTAACGCAGCACCTGCGGCAGCCCGTTCATCGTCCTCTAAACCGAAGTCACCGATTGTACTGAGATCGGTCACCAGAGCTTCCGGATGACCGAGTGCTTCCAACACCTGTTCGACGTACGACTCCAGCGCATCCACCAAGACCGTGGATGCGAGTTCGATGCGGCCGTCCACGGCGGCTTGGCGGATGCTTGCGGTCCTGCTGCAGTCGATACAATCAAACTGCGGAATATCGTGTGCGGGACAAAAGCGGCCCATTGGTTCCAATGGTCTTTACAGGAGGGTTTGGCGCTTGCTCAACGTCTCTGCAATGACATCGTTCGACGCCGTCCCCTTCTTGATAGCCTTCCGGACTTTCCAATCGAGACTCTTCACTTGATCGGCAAGAACAACGCTCGTGCGGCCTGGGGCATCATCTACCACGACTTCAAATGGATAGCCCTTCCGCTGACTGGTCATCGGACAACACAGCATCACCCCGCTGAGACGGGTGTAGCCGGCAGGAGACAATACCAGTGCCGGACGGTGCCCTGCTTGCTCGTGGCTCGCTTGTGGGTTGAACTGCAGCCAGACGATGTCGCCACGATCCGGCACATAGACGCGCCGGCTCACTACAGCGCCTCGCGGCCGACCGGCTTGCCGAAATCGACTGCCTCATGCACAGTGCGGGGCGTGATCCGCCGGATCCATTTTAAGGACGGCCAGTTCGTCGAGCGCGCGGTTCCCCTTGTCGAATTGGACCCGGAAGAATTGCAGTCACAAGCGAATCAAGCGGCGGCCGAAGAAAACATGACGCAGGTGACATACGAACGGTTGAAACGGCTGAACGATCAGCAAGAGGTCATTGTGCCGGCTCAACAGATCGATGAAGCGAGAATGGCTTGGCAAGCGGCGGCGGCGAACAGCCTGCTGTATGCGGCCCGCCTGAAGAAAACCGTCATCCGCGCGTCGTTCAGCGGAACCGTGGGGCTTCGCCGCGTCTCAGTCGGAGATTACGTCCAGCCGGGGCAAGCGATCGTCAATCTGGAGGACTTGAGCACCCTCCATGTGGATTTCAAGGTGGCCGAGGTCTGGTTGAGTCGCCTCTATGTCGGCCAG
The DNA here is from genome assembly GCA_037446055.1 of Nitrospiraceae bacterium. Classification (GTDB taxonomy): domain Bacteria; phylum Nitrospirota; class Nitrospiria; order Nitrospirales; family Nitrospiraceae; genus JBBIJI01. Next base: position 6,234 of record JBBIJI010000070.1, on the reverse strand, counting down.
CAGCTGACTGTCATGACGGAGGCCTTTCCGAACGGGACGTTCGTGGGGCGTGTGACGGCGATCGACCCGCGGGTCGATTCGACCAATCGCACGGTCGCGGTTCGCGCGGCAATTCCGAATCCGGCCGGTACCCTGCGCCCCGGTCTCTTCGTGACCGTGAAGCTGACCGTAGGCGAGCATACCCATGCGTTGCTGGTCCCTGAAGAGGCGGAATTTATGCGGCACGACAAAGCCGTGGTATTTCGGGTCGAGAACCGGACCGCCCGACTGACGGAAGTCACCGTCGGCCTGCGTGAACGGGGAATGGTCCAGATCCGATCGGGCTTGCGCGAGGGCGATCAGGTGGTTCGGACCGGGACCCACAAGCTCCACGACGGCGCGCTCGTCTCGATCACCTCATCCGAATAGCGACGGACCATCCAGCCTGCTATGAGCGTGACCTCCCAGATCCATCGGGTGTCGGCGTGAACATCTCCGAGACATGCATCCGTCGGCCGGTGTTCGCGATTGTCATGACGTTGTTGCTGATCCTGTTCGGATGTTTGAATTTTCTCCAATTGCCGGTGCGCGAGTATCCCGACATCAGGCCGCCCATCGTCTCGGTGCGGACGGTGTACGCGGGTGCCAGCGCCTCCGTCATCGAGTCGGACGTGACCACGCCGCTTGAGGACTCGCTCAGCGGCATTCAAGGACTCAGAACGATCACGTCGGCCAGCCGCGATGAAACGTCGTTGATTACGCTTGAGTTCGAATTGGGGCGCGATCTGGACGGGGCGACCAACGATGTCCGCGACCGCGTGTCCCAGATACGCACGCTGCTGCCGCTGGGCATTCTCGAACCGCATATCGAAAAAGCCGCGGCGGAGAACACGGAAATCCTGTGGATCGCCGTCTCCAGCGACCGCCATTCCGAGCTGGAAATGTCCGACATCGCCGATCGGTTCATCAAGGCGCAGTTGGTCATGATTCCCGGAGTGTCGGCAGTCTACTTGGACGGCGAACGGCGTTATGCCATGCGGATCTGGCTGGATCCCGAGCGGCTCGCCGCTCGCCGCTTGACCGTTCAGGAGGTGGAAGAGGCCATCCGCAACCAGAACGCCTCGATCCCGGCCGGCCGCATCGAGAGCGATCAAATGGAATTCGGCGTGTCGCTGAAGGGCACGTTGCATACGCCGAAGGAGTTCGAATCGCTGATCGTGGCCTACCGCCAAGGGTACCCGGTCCGGCTGGAAGACGTCGCGCGCGTGGAGCTCGGCGCGGAGGATACCCGCAAGCTCGGACGATTCGACGGCAAGTCCTCCTTGGGCATTTCCGTGTCTCGGCAGTCGAAGGCCAATACGTTGGCCGTGGCGCGCGCGGTCAAAGAACGGCTTCCGGCCATCGCGGCGGGACTGCCGGACGGCATGCAAATGACGCTCGCGTGGGACAGTTCGACGCCGATCGAACAGTCGCTGCATGAAGTGTATGTGGCCTTGGGGTTGTCGCTGATTCTTGTGGTGTTGGTGATCTTCTGTTTCCTGGGCAGCGTACGCGCCACGCTCGTGCCCGCCGTCGTGATTCCGGCCTCGATCATCGGCACCTTCACGGTCATGGCGGTGACCGGCTGTTCGCTGAACGTGCTGACCCTGCTCGGCCTCGTGCTGGCCATGGGGCTCGTGGTGGATGACGCCATCATCGTGCTGGAGAATATTCACCGACGGATCGCCGCCGGCATGCCGCCTCTCCGGGCGGCGATCGACGGCACGAACGAAATCGCCTTTGCCGTCGTCGCGACGACCATCTCGCTGGTAGCGGTCTTCGTCCCCATCGCGTTTCTAACCGGGATCGTGGGCCAACTGTTCGCCGAATTGGCCGTCGCCGTCACGTCGGCCGTGCTGTTGTCGGGCTTTGTGGCGCTGACCCTCACGCCGATGATGTGCGGACGCTTGCTTTGCCGTGACATTGGGGCGACCCGGTTTCAATCGGCGGCACGGCTGGCGGACGATGTCGTGCAACGCTATTGTCGTGGATTGGCATGGGCCATGAACGCGCGGGTGGTCATCGTCATCGTCGCGATCGGCGCGAGCCTCGCGAGCCTGTCCATTGTGAATCGACTCCCGTCCGAACTGGCACCTCTCGAAGACGCGGGGTGGTTTTCCGGCTTTCTCACCGCTCCTCAGGGCGCCACGCTCCGATATACCGATACCTACGCCAAGGAATTGGAATCGATGCTCAAGACGGTACCAGAAATTACACACATTTATACGGTGGTGGCCCGTGGCGACCGTCCGACGAGGGTCAATCGCGCCGAGAGTTGGATCACCTTGAAGGATTGGAACGATCGCACCAGGAGCGTGCAGGAGATCATCGCCGGCTTGAATCAGGAACTCGGCAAGCTGGCCGGCGTGAAGGCCTACTTGCTGAATCCTCCGTCCATCGGGGAATGGTCGGATAAGACGCCCGTGCAGTTCGTCCTCGGAGGATCGGACTATCAGGAATTGCAGCAGGCCGCCGACACATTGACGGCTCGGCTGGCCGCACACCCAGGATTCGTCACGCCCGAAATGGATTTGGCGTTGAATACTCCGCATGTGGCCGTCGACATGCATCGGGACAAGGGGGCGGACCTCGGCGTATCGGTCATGACTGTCGGGCGGACGCTCGAGACCTTGCTCAGCGGAAGGCCGGTGAGCACTTTCATGCACAACGGCCGGCAGTACAAGGTGATCGTCAAAATCGACGACCGGCAACGCGAGACACCGTCGGACATCAGTCGGCTCTATGTGCGGGGCAATGAAGGCGCATTGGTCCAACTCAACAATGTCGTCACGATCAAGGAGGTGCCCGCTCCGGAAGCCTTGAACCATTTCGATCGCATGCGCGCCGTCACGGTCAGCGCGGGCCTGGCCGACGGCTTCACGCTGGGGCAGGCCTTGAACTATCTGGATGACACCTCGCGTGACGTGATCAAACCGGGCATGCGGACGGCTTACGCCGGAGAGTCAAAGACGTTCGCCGAGAGCAATCGAAACCTGTATGTCACGTTCGTGTTGGCGTTGGCGGTGATCTTCCTGGTGCTGGCGGCGCAATTCGAGAGTTTCCGGCATCCATGGACGATTCTTCTTGCGGTGCCCCCGGCCCTGTCGGGATCGTTGCTCTCTCTGGCGGCGATCGATGGAACCCTCACGATCTATAGTCAAATCGGGTTGGTCATCTTGATCGGACTCGTCACGAAGAACGCGATTCTCATCGTGGAATTCGCCAATCAGCTTCGCGACCAAGGGCTCGATGTGTCACGGGCGGTGAGCGAAGCGGCTGCGTTGCGACTGCGTCCTATTCTCATGACGACCTGCGCGACGATCCTCGGGGCCTTACCTCTCGCGTTGGCCACCGGTGCCGGAGCAGCCGGCCGCCGCCAGATCGGCGTCGTCCTCATCGGAGGGCTTGTCGTGTCAACCCTTGTGACGCTGATACTGGTTCCGGCCGGCTATAGGATCCTTTCTGCAGGCGCGAAGGTTCCTGAGACCGACGGGACGACGTAGCATAAGGTCGGGTGGCCTCGTAACAGTCGGAGTGAGACGGGAGGTCTCTATGGAGAGAGTGGCCTATCAACGTTGTGAGGCCGATGTTACGTCGGTTCTCCGGCAGAGGCTCTGTTTACGGGAGGGTGTTATGGATTGTCGATTTTCGATTCACCAGGGGCTCGCAGCGGTGATGATCGTTGGAATGTGCAGCCTTGTGTCTCCATCTCGGAGTTGGAGCGCGGATGTCACCCAACCGGCTCCTCCGGAGGAACGGCATGAAGCGGTGTCGCTGGCCGAGGCGGCCGTTCGCGCGCTGCAGAACAACCTCGACATCAGCATCAGCCGCCGCACCAAGGAGAGCCGGTTGACCGACATCGTCGTCGAACAAGCGAGGTTTGATCCCGCGGTGAGTGTGAACGGTCAATATCTCCGGACGGTCGATCCTCTCAATCGCCCCGTATTCGGGGCGACTGGGTTTCAGCTGAATCAGATCACGCGGTTCGACCAGCGCAACCATGTGCTGAGCGTCGATGCCGCGACCAACCTCATCACGGGCGGCAATGTCGACGTGAGTTATCGACCGGCACGAAACAGTGTGAATCAGGATCTCGCCGAAGGATTTCTGTTCAACCCGGCCTGGACGGGCGGGTTGGCGCTCACGTTTAGCCAGCCGCTGCTCAGGAATGCTGGGATCGCGGTCAATCAGACCTTCATCAAGATCGCCCAAAACAATGCGGTCGTGGAGCAGCACATTTTCCGGGATCGGGTCCTGACCGTCATCGCATCAGTCGAACAAAACTATTGGGAACTGGTCTTTGCAAAGGAGCATGTGAAGGTCGCCCAAGCCGCGTTGAAGGCGGCCGAAGAACTCTTAGCAAGCAATCGCGCCAAAGCCAAGGGCGGCGTCATGTCCGTTGTCGATGTGCTTCAGGCCGAGGCCGCCGTCGCGTCCAGAGTGGAGCAGGTCTTGATCGCCGAGAAAGCCATTCGCGATGAAGAAGATCAACTGCGGACCATCTTGAATCCGGGCGAAGCCGAGCTGCGGAAAACTGTGCGCGTCACGCCCATCGACGCCCCCGTCACCTATCTTGAACCGATCAGCCTCGAAGCGGCCATCGATACGGCGATCGAGCAGCGTCCGGAAATCGTCCAAGCCAAAAAGCATATCGAGTCCAGCGAGCTCAATAAGCAATTCGCCCGCAATCAGTTGCTTCCCATGCTGACCGTCCAAGGAACGATGGGGCTGTCCGGATTGGGAAGCGACTACGGCGGCTCGTTTACCAGAAACTTCAGCGGGGACTTTTATAACTACGGAGCGGGCCTGCTGTTTAGCTACCCGCTCGGCAATCGCGCCGCTGTCAGCACATACACGAGGCGCCAGCTGGAAGCCAAGAATGCCGAAATCGCCCTTGAGAGCCTCCGCCACCAAATTATCCTCGGCGTTCGCGAGGCCGTGCGCCGAGTCCAGACGGACTTTAAACGCATCGAAACGACGCAATCGGCGCGCATTTTGGCGGAAAAACAGCTGAGAACCGAACAGGAACGGCTGAAAGTCGGGCTCAGCACCACGCGTTTCGTCCTGGATTTCCAGCGAGACCTGGCGACGGCCCAGGGGAACGAGTTGCGGGCCATCATCGACTACAACAAGTCGCTGTCCAACCTCGCGCGTCACAAGGCCACGACGTTGGACCGCTATCATCTCGAACTCTCGTAACCGGCTGTTGACACGGTCGAGGTCTGGGTGGTAAATGCAAGTAACTTGCAGAGGTGATGCCAATGGCGACGACCATCGTCAGCCGCCTCAAAGCGGGCGGAAAGAAATTGACGAAAGCGAGAAAAGCGATTCTCGCGGTTCTTGAACGGAACACTCTTCCCATTACGGCGGCCGAAGTGCACGCAGGCTTGGTCAAATCGCACGCGGCTGCCGATCTCGTCACGGTGTACCGGAACCTTGCGATGCTTCAGGAGCTGGGCTTGGTGAATGCCGTCGGTTTCCACGAAGGACAGATGCGCTACGAAGTCTGCCATGGGCGGGCGCATCATCACCATATTCAATGTCGAGGTTGTGGAAAAATCATCGATCTGATGCTGTGTCCGTTGAAGAAATTGACGAAGCTCATCGAAGAGCAAACCAAGTTTGCCGTAGACGGCCATGCGTTGGAGTTTTTTGGCTGGTGCCCACAATGCCGATGAAGCCAATCATACGTGCCGCTGGCCGATGGGCACTTGTCGTGGGCTATGTGTTGTTGATTCTGATCCTGCAGCCATTATTGCTGGAACACACGTTTGCGGCTGGCACTTCTCATGAACACTCAGATCAGGATGTCTGTGCCTGGCTGGACCATGCGGCCAGCGCCGGGGTCCATTCCGTTACACCTCCGCCTGTCTCTCTTCCACTGCTGATAACAATTCAACCTCCTCACGAACTCGTTGTCCAATCTCTTGTCCGCTCTTTCGATTCTGTTCGAGGTCCTCCTTCCTTTCACTTCTAGTCTTTGAGTTTCAGCGCTGTGCTGTCGAATGTGTGCCCTGCACCTTGTGCGGGGAAGATCGGGTAGTTGTCGCGTTCCGCCTCCCGGAGCCTGACACTCAAGGGGTTGGGCGTTCTTCAGGGCCCTGAAGAACGGGATCCGATCTTCTCCGGCAGAAGGTGCCTGGGAAGTTTGTCAATCTGTGTCATCTAGGAGCCTGTCCGACATTAGGCCCAACGCACTTGTGTGCAGGCACTGAC
>JBBIJI010000069.1:0-15486 GCA_037446055.1 Nitrospiraceae bacterium | reverse complement strand
TCTCCTTGGCTATGATTCTGGCTTGCTCAGATCAATGTCGGACAGGCTCCTAGCCCCCAGCATTGTCTGCGCCGCTGTCAGAGCACATCGGGCGAGACTCAAGCACCCTCCCAAGACCAAGGCCGAATACCTCGAGACGCTTGAACGCCAGTCCTTGACACAGTTCATGGCGGCGCTTCGTTCCTACGCCGCTCGTCTCTGATTCTGCCCTTTTTCTTTCACCACAATGGTGAAGCTTCTCTGGCCACCCCGCGAGAGCCGTTCCGCCTTCCACTGCGTTCAGCGACTTCCGTGACATGTGCATAGTCGCCTGATGAACGACAACCGCGTCACGCTCAAGACTGCCTCGAAGCCGACTCGTTGACTCTCTTCCACCGTGGCGAATGGGCGTGGTCTCTTCGGTCTATGTGAACAGGACTTTCTCGCCTCGTCCGTTGAATTTGCTCTGCGATGCCGTGCTGGTGATGAGCGGGGACCAGCTTGTGGTTTCAGGTCCGGTGCCTGTGCGCATCCGGCCGTCGCCCTGGCTTTTCGCCGTCGGGCTACGTCGATCATGCCCGCGCGCCGCCTTTGAGGCGGCTCCTTTTCGCGGTCATTCCTCCGCATCGCGCCCGCTGGCCCGCCAGGTGGCGGCGTCCTTTCTGTCTCCTTTGTCGTCGCTGTGTGGCCTCCACGCCTGGTGAGAGGCCAACACATCAACTCTAACTAAAGGAGACAACACCATGGCACCTCAAGACAAAAAACCCAAGCCGGTCACCACGCTTCGTTGCAGCAGCATCAAGGCGAGCATCTGGAAGAACGAGGGCATGAAAGGTCCGTTCTACAACGTGACCGTGGCCCGCTCGTACAAGGACCAGGATGGAGTCTGGAAGAATTCCGACTCCTTCGGCCTGGCGGACCTTGAAGCGCTCCTGGTTGTCGCTCAACAGGCGAAGATCTGGATCACGGAGCGTTCAGGTCGCTGAACGTCACGGGAAGCCTCCGGCCCTCGCGCCGGGGGCTTCCTTCATCCGAAGAAAGGAACATGATGATGAACCACTATCAGGAATTTGCACAGTATCTCGATCACCTGCTTGGCGGTGTCCAGGCCGTGCGGATCACCGTGTCCGGCCTCATGCCACTGTCGGTCGAAAAGATTGGATCCAGTGCAGACGGACATCGATTGGTGTCCCTGTGTCAGTATGGCGAACAAAACGGCGACCTCATGCGCGATCCCGATCTGGTGTTCATGGTCACTGATTTGCCCGACGGTGCGGCAGCCGAACCGGTGTCCTACAGGAACGATTATTTGGGGATCGTGCAAGAAGTCTATCGGTGTGACGAGGCGGGCAGGCGTACCCACGTCGTGCCATCACTGAAAGAGGATTTGAAAGAGTTTGCCCAGACCTGGTTTGCCAATCTGAAGGACCAGGGATTCTTTGCACCCACCGCTGTTCGACAGATGATTTCCCCGTGATCTCGTCGATCCATTGACGGGGCATGATGTGTTGCGATCATGCTCCCGTCAAAAAAGGAAACTCTTACAGAACATTGAACCGGTGAGGGTTACCGCTTCGTGCCGAGAAAGAGAAAGCTGGTGGTCCTGGCAGGGTTGAGCGCCGCACTAAACAGCCGGCTGGTCGCGGCATCGTAAAACGCCACCCCAGCGACCGTCTTGATTCCCTGGCGACAGGCGTCCCCTCCGAATGTCACCGAGGTATGAAAGACATTTCCTTTACCCCGAGGAGACAAGGTTCCCGCAACGGCGCATCCATCTGATGAATGACCCGAAAGCGTCCCGGCTGCATCCACGGTCACCGTGACCGTGTGATGGTCGGCACGGAGTCCAGCATAGGTCCCGACCACCAGATTCATATTTGGGGCCGACTCAGAGTCCCCATTGTACGTACTCGTGAAGGTCTCTGTGTCGCCATTGACGTAGGCGATCGTCCCGTGAAAGCTCTGGTTCGGCACATAGCTGCCATGCATCGTGGCCGCGCGAATGCCAGCGCCTTCCACATTAAAATCTCTGGTGTTCGAGGAACCGAAGGAGCCGGAGTGCGACGTGCCCGTTCCGTGAACCAGTCCAGCCAGGACATGGGGATTGTCTCTTGCCGTATAGAACAACCAGTACGTGCCGTCCTCGAGGACCAGTCCAACGAGGGTGCGACCGGTGGGAGTCGTACCTGTCCAACGGCCTTCCGCCGATGGGGCGGTGGACAGCAGCAGACAAGAAACGTCGCGATCGCCGTACCCGCCACCACAGGCGACGGGAGCGAACCCACTATTGAAACAGTTCGCGAAGCTGCCACAGGCCACAAGGCCACCCATCAAGCAGATGACCAGAAGGCCTCGAAGACCGTTTATACAGGGTAGGTGCATGGGGGGGTCTACTTAACGCCAGAGGGAAACGCACAGCGTGGGGCCTCTGTCCCAGGATACCAAGAAGATCATCCCCATTAAATGGGGACCCCATATTGCTGAAAACCGGACCAGCAGACCGGCGATTCAGGGATACCTAGCTGGCCGGAGGCTCCACCGACCGGCCGATCCGGGCCCGCTTCTGCCGTCTATTTCGCAGCATGAACGGTTGACCTGTGGCCTTGGATCCGTGTCGGCAGAGGTTAATGTAAGACCAATTTTAAGAGGTTGGGCAGGATATGGCTATGAGCCCCATTTGTCTTATTATATATATTGATTCTGTTGTATACTCCCAGTCCCATGCCTACTGCCTCCTCTGCAAAACGGACCACGACGATCACAGTGGATCTCGGTGACCTGAAAGCGCCTTGGCAGGCTTGGTGTCAGGCCCGCGGCATCACCCCGAGCCATGCCCTGCGGAACGCCGTTCGGCAGGCCATGGATCGAAAGGCGACCCAGGCTCCTCCGGCTCGGCCGCGCGTCACTCGGCGACGAGAACGAGCCACCGCCCGCATGAAACTGAATGTGACGCCCTCGGAACTTGCCGCGTTGCGCACCTGTGCCCGGCACGAGGGCTATCAGCCGACAGCCTGGGTGGTCGCGATGATCCGTACCAAGTTGACTGGGGCGCCCCATGTTGGCCAGCCGGAATTAGAGACCTTGGCCCGGTCGAATCAGCAACTCCTTGTCTTAGGGAGGAACCTGAACCAGATTGCCAAGGTCCTGAATTCCGCCCCTCAGAACCGGACCGCCTTTCGGGTCGAGGTCATCACCGAACTCTCCCGCGTGATCCGCACCCATACCGACAAGGTCTCGGATGTCTTACGTGGGACGGTGGAGCGCTGGCACCTCCAATGAGCGCACCATGCATCAGTATCGATGGGCGTTTGGACGAATGGGGGAGTCGGCTCTTCAACGTCTCACAGGACACCCCATCTCGACCGCGGCGCAGTAAGCGCACGCCGCTTGGTTCCCCTAAGCCTGTAAGTTCAGGCGGACGGCTCAGTACGCCACAAGCTCGGACGACCTATGTGCGGCAGAAATTACAAGCCATGGTCCGCCGTTCGCCGCAAGTCGTGGTGAAACTCGTCCGGGCACCGAAAGGGATGAGGGGCATCTCGAACAACCTCACGTACATTTCGCGGGATGGGCTTCTCGAGATCGAGGATCAGGATGGTCAGGTGATTCAGGGAAAGGAGACCGTGGCCGATCTGAAAGCCGAATGGCGCGATGGGGGAATGCCGATTGCGGCGGATTCCACGATGCGCGATGCCTTTCATCTCGTCCTCTCCATGCCACAACGGACCGATCCACTGTCCGTTCAACGAGCAGCTCGTGACTTCGCCAAGCGGGAGTTCTCTGGGTTTCAATATGCCATGGTGCTTCACACGTTCGAGACGGATCCCGACCCACACCCGTCCCCACATCCACATGTCCATTTGACGGTGAAGGCTGCCGGTCTCGACGGGGTTCGCTTGAATCCGAGAAAGACGGATCTCCAGCGTTGGCGAGAAGGGTTTGTAGAGGCGTTGCGGGAGCATGGTATTGAGGCCACGACGACCAGTCGGATTCACCGGACCACGCATGAGCGGTGGAAAGTCCAGCATCTCCGTGATCGCAGGTCCAAGGCGAAGGTGCTTGATCGCCAGCAACGACAGGGTTACCTGCCGAAGAGGCAGCAGGAAGTGATGCAGCACTACCAGCAGGTCATGAAGACACTCGCACGATCCGAGCGAGGCGAGGACCGGCAACTGGCCGCGGAGTTAGTCCACTATTTGAAGGGACCTGATCGTATTCCGGAGACTGAGAGGGAGCGAGGGAAAGATCGTGAACGATAAGGGGGACTGGCAGTGACGCTCGACGGAGCGGCACAGGGCCGATCACCTGAAAGCCGCACCACAACGACTCCGAAGTCGGTCAGACCGACGGAGCCACGGACGCTTGCGTTTCCTCCATGACGGGGCTACACTGAACAGTGCCTGATATTCAGACAGTCTGATTTTCTCACGTAGGGATGGAGGCGCGTCATGCCTGCAGAAACGAGCAAGGTCGGCAAACGAGGGGCGGTGGTGATTCCGGCCTCGCTGCGGCGCCGCTTTGGGATCACGGAGGGCTCGCTCGTGATTGCTGAAGAACGAGCAGAAGGCGTCCTGATTCGACCGGCGGCGGCCTTTCCCCTCGAGATGTATACCCCGGAACGGCAAGCGGAGTTTCTCCTCTCCAATGCCGTCGGCCCCAAGGACTATGCGCGAGCCAAAGAGATCGTGCGAAAGATGGGCCTCGATGTCCGAAAGATCCCTCACTACAAGCCGGTTCGTTCTTAATCCGTGGACCGAGTCTTTCTTGATGCCAACGTGCTGTTCTCTGCGGCCTACCGCATTGAGACTCCTCTTCGCACGTTGTTTACAATGCCGCGTGCGCAGCTGATAACGTCGGCGTATGCCCTGGAAGAAGCGAAACGGAATCTCTCATCAGAGCAGCGACAGGCAGAGTTAGAACGGTTGTGCCGCTCCGTCGAGGTGGTGTCGGTCTTGCCGCCACAGGGAGCGCTGTCGATCTTGGCGAAACTCCCAGAGAACGACCGTCCCATTCTGTGGGCGGCGATCAGTGTACGGGCGTCCCATTTGCTGAGCGGTGATTTCAAGGCGTTTGGTCGCTTCTATGGGCAGACCATCAACGGTGTTAGCATCATGCCACCAGCGATCTATCTCAAAGGCCACCGAGTGTAATTGCTCAGGATGGTCGTTTTTTCACCGGAAAAACCTTGCCCAATCCTTAAGATCAGAGTGAGAGGCCTTTGCCCAGACCTGGTTTGCCAGTCTCAAATACCAGAGAAGCTTTTCGGAGATTGCCGATCAAAGAATCGTATTCTTCTGATTTCTTCTCATTCTTCAAGGGCCATGATTAATTCGGACCATGGCCCCTTTCATTTCCTTGTTATGGTTCACACGCCGGCCAACGCAACGATCTTCATCACATCCGTCTCGCGGTGCGCACAGCACGGACAGTAGATCGCCCGCTGTCTGATCTCAGGAAAGACGATCTCCACACCGAGAATCCGTAGACACCGTCGGACCGAAAGCCGCACGTTCATCACCGGTTTGCCCGGTGCTAAGCGCTTTGGCGATAACCATTCATAGGCATGGGGGAGGAGGTCGCCGATCGTGTGAACTCCACGCTGTTTCAGATCCTGGTGCGCGCGGGTGTTGAGGAGCAGACTCGCAATAGGTTGTGACGCAAAGCGCCGCACTGCGTCAAGAGGGATGCGGCGTCCCGTTCTCCGGTCCAGCATCCGTTGCGTCATGAAGCAATAGGTGGCGTCAAGGACCAAGAAGGTTCGTCCGTCGAGGGCAGCAAAGATGTGTTCGATCAGACTCTCGTCGCAGCGACGCTGTTCCCGGATCGACTGACCAAGGCGCTCTGCTCGTTCGGTGATGGAGACACCATCACGGGCGCGGTTCCATTCGGCCCGTGCCCAGGGACTGAGCCTCGAACGGACTGATTCGAGGACCATGCGCTTGGTCGGATGGTTGATAAGAATATCCATCGTGAGCGTCGCCAATCGATCTTTCTGCATAATGGGGCGTCCTTCCTTTCCTCCGATATGGGTTGACTCGCGAGTTCTCTCACCACACGAGCGCCTCTCTGCTCCCTGTCGTTGCCCTGACAGGAGACGCAGGAGGCGCGTGGCACCCTGGTACTTATGAAGAAGGACAGGTTTTGAGACCATTCCCTTGAGGTAGGAGAGGTTCTACGCAAGAGGGAAGAACTGAAGTATGTAACACTAATGTAGGTATAAATTATCAATAATTAAACACTAGTGTTTGAATAATATGTATGTTTTATATGCAAAGGCGGGTAGGGTGGAAGGGAAGCTTGTTTGGGGAGAGGGTTAATCCTTGGCACTGCGTCTGGAAGCGCCGCACCAAGTTAAATGTAGCACCGTCGGACAGCCTGGCAACCGTGCTATCGCTCCAGCCAGACCTGTTTTAACAAGCCTACTTTTTGGGGCAGAGCTGTAAGAAGTTTCTTCGCATGACCATGGTTGTGAAGGGGCTCCCTGCCTGGATCATGAAGTACTTTGTCAGTGCGGCTTGGCATTCTTTTGGCGCCTGTGGGCCTGCTGCTAAGCAGAGCAGACACTCACAGGCCAGCCTGGTGTCGCCTTCCAAGAAGGAAGGTTGAGGTGCCGTTTGCGCTGGCACATCATGGGCAATGACGAGAAAACCCACTCCCACAAAAGTCACGATCCAGACGCGTCTCTTCCAGCATTTCATGGGCTCACCTCCGTAAGATCTGGTTACCTATTCCCGATGACATGAGTCACCGGCCACCTCTGGTCCGCTCCAAGGCTGGGCTCCTCGGGACATGCGGCGTGCGATCGGTTCGTGCCGCCGTGTGATCGAATCGTGGCACCACTGGTTCCTGGGTGCCGACCCGCGCCGCCTCTTTGAGATGGTGCTGTTCACGGACCCCTATGGAGTCCAGCTTGATGACCTCCCAGCGATTGCGATGCGCTGGTTGCGAAGTGGGGCCGATTGATGCGCCGGAACAATCCCGTACCGGAACTGTGACGGTCACAGGCTCCTGTGTCTCTTGCACGAGGGCCACCGCGTCACCCCGTTGTACCTTCCCCTGTTCACACGCGCGGCGTAGGTCGACGCCCCAGATCTCTCGTTCACCACGGTCTGTTGCCACCTTCACGAAGTAACTCTTGTCCTTCTGAGCATCATGCTCATAGTGGTCGATGCCGTGGTCCACGACAGTGCCTACTACGACTCGTTCGCCCTGCAAGCGAGCCCTCGCTTCTTCAACGGCCGCTGTGATGATCGCGGGGGAGTCCCCGCGCGCGCGTAGGATGGCTTCGAGTGTCGCCAGCGCGACCTGTTGCCCATCGCTCATGGTCTTGTCCGATCGCTGAGCAGAACCCTTCGCTTCTTGCTTCGAAGTCTCTGGATCACCCTGGACTTTCGAGGCTGGACGGCGCACAGGGCGCTGGTCTCGTCGATCTTCCCGCTGCGCCAGGTCGATTCCACTCGGGTGTAGCCCTCGAGCTCAAGTCCGGCGATCGTTGCTTGGACCCAGGCTTCGGTCTTGAACTCGTCGGTCCCGCTTACCCGGACCACTGTCCATCCTTTTTCTTGTGCCCTCAGCACCATTCCGTGAATGACGCTGGGGTCGTCATGTTCCGTGATCAAGCGCTTCCCGTGGTCGGTAAAGGCCACCTTCGTGGGTTCACCTGGCGCCGTGCGGTAGTAAAACTGTCCGCTCGCTTCGAGGAACCGCTTCCGCAACGAGTCGGCTGCGTCACAGCGCTGATTGAGTCGCGGCTCCTCGCTAGCCTCGGTCTGGTCCCTCTGAGCCGTCTTTGGGTTGTCTGTCTGCTTGATCGCTGGTTCCTCATGGACCTCTATGTGATTCATCGGGTGATCCTCCTTGCTCCTACCCGTACCACTGCGGCCAGACGGTGGCTGGATTCTGCTCTTTCACTTCAATCTCGACCCGTCGATTCTTCGCCCGCCCTTGCTTCGTCGCGTTATCCGCTACATGTTCACCGATCGGCACGATGGTGATCCGGATGTGGTTGGGTGGAACCCCCTGTCGAATCAGGTAGGCACGGGCCTTCTGCGCCCGCTGTGTGGCTGTTGCTCGTTCGATCCACTGATCCTTGTCACCGTCCGTATAGCCACGGACTTGGAGACAATGCCCGAGCTTCATCGCCTGTTTCAGATAGGCCTGCAGAGTTGTGCTCGGACGAAATTCAGAACGACCTGTCCGTTGAGAGAGGCGGAAGATGACGCTGCGGCGATGGAGCTCGACCTGTTCCCGTTCACCGAGTTTGATCATCCGGGCTGTCCACGATTCTCTGGTCGATTCCTCTTTCATCGGAGCATCCTGTGGCGTTTTGGACGACCCACCGACCAGGCAGCCAACCGGCTCCAATGTGTCTCGCTGCTCGGCTGCCAGCGTTGAGGACAGGATCTGTGGCGATTCAAGAGGAGAAGGACCTTCTTCACCCGATGGAGACTCATTGGTGGGAAAAGTTCTACGCTTATTTGCGGGGAGGCTGCTGATCGATGGGAAGGCAGCCCTGATTGTCTGACTGGACCGGGACCTGCCCTTGGCCATTTCCTGCTGCTGGAGCTGCAAGACTGTGACCGATGTACTTAGGTCCTGGACCTGTTGCCTCAGCGCGTCTATGTGCCGCGTGAGGACATTCCGCTCCAGCTTCTCTCGCTGCTCGATCTTCACTCGCTCCCGGTACTGAGAGATCATTTCGTCGCTGTTGATAGGCACACGATTGGCCCCGGACGGTACCACCGGCTTCGGTGCACAGGAAACCGTCACAGCGCAGAGCAGGCCGATCACCAGCGTTATCAGCCGTGCCTGCGGTCTCGCTCTCTTGATGGATGTCGTCATACGTCCCGTTCCTCCTTGTCTCGATCCAGCCGTCGCTGATCACTCAGTCGACTCGCTGCCTGTTCAGGCAACGCTCGTTCGTCGTGCTGCGGTTCGCGTGCTTGCCACTCGGCATCGCTTATTCCTATTTCTGTCTTGTTGGTCCATTGCAGTTGCGCAAAGAAGGCATCAACCAACGAAGTCACTTCTTCGGTGGCTGGTTGGTCGCGTGCCACGACCGGCGGTAATCGTGTGGGGTCGATTGCCAGCCGCGAGACCTCGACTGGTTCATCCGCTCGCAACGGACGCACCCGCTGTTCCACCTTGGCGCGATGAGGCTCCAGGTCGAGCTGGGGAATCTCGATAGCCAGCTCCCGACGTACGAAGGCGGCCTCTTCCAGTTCAGCCTGAGTGGGCATCCGACGTCCCACTGCCGCAAGCGACGGACTGATCGTTTTCAACCGATCGGTGAAGATCGGATCGGCATAGAACCGCGCCTTGTCGCAGAGGATCGGCTTCGTATGGGTGAGCGTAACGATCGCCCGCTGATCTCCCAGTTCCTTCACTTCCTGAGGCAGCAGGAGGGGCCGGGCCTGTTCCGAGCGGGTGGAACTGGACGACGCCTGTTTGCCGTTGCCCCAGGCGAGTGGTCGGCTCGTGCCGGTGGAGAGGGCTTCTGTCGTATAGGTCCCGAGCAGCTGGGAATAGTGCTGCGCGTCTCGTTGTTCCCGAGGTGCGAAGAGGATCTGGCAGGCGTGGTTCGTGACGATGGTCCGTGCGTCCTTTTCACCATAGACCGATTCGAGCTGTGAGAGGCTCTGAATGATCGGGAGCAGCCGCAGATTGTAGCCCGCGATGAAGCCGACGGCCTTGGCCAGAATGTTGACCCGCCCGATGGCGGGGAACTCGTCCAGGATCACGAGGCACTGGTGCTTCAACCGAGGGTTCGTGGCCGGCAGGTCCACGGTATTGGATTGGATGAGCTGCGAGAAGAACAGGTTGACCAGCAGCGCTGCGTCGCTGAGGCGATTGGCTGGAATGCCGACATAGATCGACATCCGTCGCGCGCGCACCTGTTTCAGGTCAAAGTCCGTCGCGCTCGTTGCGGCATCAACGAGGGGATTGCTGAAGATCGTGAGGGGAGCCGTCAGAGTGGCGAGAATGCCCGCCATCGTGTTCTCGCTGGTGGTGCAGAACCGGTGGAGGGCTGCCGTACAGTCGTCGCTCAGCGGGGCGTCAGTCTTGGCCCTCGTGCTGATAAGACTTTGCAGATAGTCCTTGATGGGCTGCCCTTTGCCGGAGGCCTGCCGGAGCACTTCACCGAGACTGGAAGGCAGCGACGGAGTCTCCATTATAGAGAGGGTCAGACCGAGAAAGAGGTTGCGGGCGGTCTCGTTCCAAAAGGCGTCTTTCACGTGCTCCGTCGGATAGAGCACCTGGGCGATGGTGAGAATCTCTCCCACTCGGCGGTTGGGATCACGATCGACGGCATCGAGGGGATTCCAGCGATGGGTGCGGCCGTCTGATCCAAACGGGTTGAACAGGTAGACGTGATGCCCGTGCGTCTGCCGGAACTTGGAGGTATAGGCGAAGTTCTCCATCTTGATGTCCAAGACGACGACCGAATCGTCGTAATGGAGCAGGTTCGGAAGCACGATGCTCACGCCTTTGCCCGATCTGGTTGGCGCGGCCAGCAACACAAATTCTTGACCTCCATAGATCAAGTACCGCTTGCCCACTTTCCCAATAATCACCCCACGCTCGCCATAGAGTCCGGCCTGTTGAATCTCAGCGGGGGAGGCGAACCGGGCCTCGCCATGGAGCGGTTTTCGTCGTTGCTGCAGGGACAGTCCCATCAATACTGGAATCCCGAACCAGACGAATCCTCCGACGGCAGCCGACAACTGGAGTCGCTTTCGCTGAGTCGGCTCCTCTGCATACGCTTGCCAGGAGGAGGGCCATTTGGTCAGAGAGGTCTTCGGGCATCTGTTTGTTGGCGAGCGTGAAGACGGCGCCAGCGAGTGCATCCGCTCCGCACAGCCCAAGCGGGAGATACAGGAGTAAGGCCACCGCGATCAGCATGGTGCGAGACATGTGTGTTCCTACGCCCTGACCAGGGTCGCTTCTCCGAATCGCGCCACGAGTTTCGCGATCGGGTCATAGTGGACCTCCGCCACGTAGCGCTTTTTATTGATTGGCCGTCCTTCCTTGTCGTACTCATTCTGCGCGACCACATGGAGGATCATGTCGATGGTCAGGGCCACGAGACGCTTCAGGGTCGGCACATCGTAGGCCGCTGCCTGCTCATGCTCCTTACACATAAAGACATACCGTTCTGCCGCGAGGGCGCAGGACTCCGCATGGTAAGAGGTGATCGACCCACTGTGGCCGGTGGTGAGGAGTTTCAAGAAGTCGAAGGCTTCGCCACCACGCAACTCGGCCAGCAACACGCGGTCCGGCTTCATCCGCAGCGTAGAGGCGATCAGCTCCGAGGGAGTCACGGTCGCCGTGCCCTGGCCACCCTTGGCGTACAGGAGATGAACACGGTTCCCGTGCTGCGGTAGCAGCAATTCGCGCACGTCTTCGATCGTGATCAGCCGCTCTTGCTCTGGGATCGACTGACAGATCGATTTCATGAGGGTGGTCTTGCCCGAGCCTGTATCACCCACAACGGCGATATTCTTCTTCGCCAACACCGCCGCGTGAATGAACGGACCTAACTGGCGAGTGCCGAGGTACTCCACCAACTGTCGTTCAACAGGATCGAGCTCGGCAGCTCGTTCATCCATCGTCGCGGACCTGGCCCAGACATAGCGGCTGAAGGCTCCCTCCGCGTCATACTCGGCGAGGCTCTTGATCCAGGCGTTGGGACGGCGGATCGAGACAGAGAGGGTGCCCAGTTCCACCGCCGGGGGTAGGACGATCTGCACCCGTTCGCCGTCTGGCAACATGGCCGAGAGGATGGGTTTATGCGGGCCGATGGCTTGCTCCGTCGAGGTCGCAATCGCGGTGGCGAGCGACGTGAGCAAATCCAGAGTCAGGTCCGGTGCGAGGTGACGTTGCCAGCTAGCACCGATCTCGATGTAGACTTCCTTCGGTCGATTCACGACGATCTCGGTCACGCCGGGTCGAGCCAGGTAGGTGAGTAGGGGACGCAACAACTCGCGCACCATCGTGTCGTGCGCGAGCAGGTTAGTGGGGCTGCAGTTCATAGACGGTGCTGAAATCCAGGTCCCGCGCCACGAAGATCGTCCCGCGATCTCCTTGGTTCTTGTAGAGGGTCGGCTTGATGTTGATGGTGGATTGGAGAATCAGTTCCGCCATGCGGTTGCCCGTCGTGGCGGAATGCTGGTAGATTCCCAAACTCTGTGCGCCGCTCGCGTTGGCCTGTGCCGCCGTCGCCAGGCCGATTCCGTCCTGCACGAGCGACAGCATAAAGGCTGCACCGAGACGATCCCACCAGTGGTTATCGACATAGCCCACTAACCCGGAGGTGCCCAGGGCATCGGCGGCGGGCGAATTCAGATTGATGACGACTCCGGTGGGTGTCTTGACTCGCGTCCAGAGGAGAAATAACCGGCGCTGCCCCTGCGCCATCGTCGCCGCATATTCACCGACTGCTTCCGAGCCCCGTTCCAACAAGACGACACGACCATTGTCGCTATAGACATCGCTGTTGAGCACACAGGTCGCCATACCCGCCACTTCGTTGATGACCCGGACGGTCAAGGCACAGTCGATCGCACGACCCTTGGGCAAGATCAAATTACGATCGCCCAATAGACCGGCTTGGACTTTTGGTGTGTCCGATGGCGTCAGGAGTCCGCCGATCGAACCTGCGCCACTTGCTGAGGGACCGGGTGGGGCGGGCAGGCCGACGCCGGTGATGCCAATCGTCGGAGTGCCGGTTGGTCCGTATCCGACCGAGAGGGGAGTGGCGCTCAATGGGTCTGCCACTGTCATCGCACCAGTCGGAGTCGAAGTTCCTGATGCATTCAGCATGAGATTCGGGTCTATGCCGTCCGCTTGCCTCGTACCGGCCAGAAGCTCGCGCACCAGGGAGATGGCCGCTTCCGGTCCGGTGGTGGCCTGTGACGTGCGAGCCACGGTTGGGCCAGGAGTGTTGTTCGTCAGTAGAACCTCGCCACCAAATCGGCTCGATGACGGTCGACTTAATGATGGCGCGTTGCGCCGTTCACTCGCTGGATCGAGCGCTATTGAACGGCTCATGTCTGCGCTGTTATCGATGTGATGCGGCACCCCATGATGAGTCGAGACGTTCGTGGTCCTGGTCGCGCTGGTCAGCGTCGCCGTATTGGAAGGTGGAAGGGGCTCGCTCTCGAAGACCCGTCTCAGTCCCACCTGCGCCGGTTTGTTCTCGACCTTCGAGGCCTGTTCCTCTTGTGTGGCCTCCGCCTTGCGTTTCGCGTTCAACGTATTGGCCGTGAAGACGAGCCCAAGTACCACCACGATCGCCATCACGATGAGTACCGCGAGGCGGGCCGTCTGGTTCGTTCCACTGGCGTGACGGTTGACCGAGACAATGCCTTGATCGACGGTGGAAGCCTTCTCTTCGGTTTTGCTACCTGAGTCTTGTGGTGAACTCATCCTCTTCCTCTTCAGCGCAACGTTCGGGTGATTCCAGAGACTGTCGTCCCCTCGACCGTGGGCACGCCGGTACTGTCGTACGCCTCATTCCAGATCCCGACTACGGCTTCGCCCAATCGCAACACGAACCGCCTTCCCAATCGCTGTACCACCGCCAGGCCCTTCTCCATGTGGAAATTGATGCGGGTTTCTTCGCCCAGGGGTGAGAGGAAGAAGATGGCGGGGATCTCGTGGTTCGGTGGAAACGACAAATAGGTGAAGCGGCCGTCGTCGAACACGAGGGCCGGGGCGATATCTTCTCCTCCCGGAAGCACCTCCATGGAATATTTCCAATTGCGTGGCTCAGGGGTGAAGGACTCCAAACGCTCGGTGAGGAGGTCCGCCTTCTCGCGTGCTTGTTTCGTCCGATGGGCCGAGGCCTGCAACGTCGTCACCGCTGCGGGACTCGGTGGGACTAGCGGATGGCGGAAGATCACGCGATACATCGGCTCCTCTGTTCCCTGTTGTCCTGGTCTATGTTTTTGCGCTGAACGACTGTTGCCCACGACGGTGAATTCGATGCTGTAATCTCGTTTGTCGGTGCGGATCTCAAGATTATTATGGGTCGCCTGGTCCTTGGGTTTGACCCAGACTTGGTTCGTCCCGACATCGGCCCTGATGCACCATTCCGCCTCTGGCTTCGCACAGTCAGCGAGAAAGCCGCTGCCGGCGATGACGATGCGTTCGTCGTCGCCCAGCACGATGCGGGTCACGACGCCACGACGCACGGTCACTTTGGTCACTTCATCACGATGATAGGTCACGTAGCGCACGCGCTGATCCCCGTCACCCGGTGCCGGAATCTCTGCGGCATGCGATGACGCGATGGACCAGAGCAACATGAGCATGAGCGCTGACAACCACGACAGAGCCGGTCGCTTGAAAATATTCATTTTCAACTCTTCCTATTTCTTCTCGACCATGGACAGCACCGAGGTCGGGGGCGTGAGCGTCCCGATTTCTGCGTCCACCCGATAGCTGGTGACCTTGTAGCCCAGCGGGTTCTGGATCAAGTCCTTTTCCTGCCCTCTCATCGACTGGTGATATTCATAGGCAACCGTTGCGATGAAATATTGGGGCGCGTCGAGGGTGTGGGCATCCGTCCGCTTCGCAGTTTTCTCGAACCGTACCGTTGCTTTCTGTCCGACCGCGTCACGGTGGACGGTCACACTCAAGACAGTCACCCGCCATTCGATGCCGGTTCCCAACTGTTTGTCTCGCGCGTTTGTCCCCTCATAGAGATTCGCGTAGTCGCGTCCGACTTCGTCCGTGCTCATGGCCAGGACCTGGTCGTAGTCTGCTTGGAGCAGCCGGTAATAGTAGGACTCCCGCGCGATGACGTACTTTTGCGTCCAATGTTTATCGAGCAGTTCCTGATAGCCGAGCACGGTCCGGTCATCCGCTGCGCTTACCAACTCGACGTTGCCTGTAGCGCGATCGACGGCGAAGACATAGGGCACAGTAGTCTTGAAGGGAGCCAGACAGGCGAGTCCTATCCCCAAGATCAAGGCTAAGACGCAGGCCGTTCCCGCGACCCACCAGGCCTTTCGTTCCGACGCCATCAGTCGCTCACGCCAGTCCGTATCCCAGTCGCGGCCCTGATCGTAGAACTGTGGTTCCTCCGCCGATGTGACTACCGATGGATCTGTCATCGTATCTTTCCTCTTGCCTTTCGCCTCTCGCCGCTTGCTTCTTGACCGACCTGCAACACTACGGTGTCCAGGGCGCCATGTGGTCGAAGGTTCGTGTGGTGCCGGGGGCCAACATCTTGAGGACCCGTTCCTGATGTTCCTGCTGCGCGGCCTTTTCCTCCGCCTCGATCATGGACTTCATCGTCATGATCCGGTTTGTGTCGTTGCTCACCTGGGCCTGCTCGGCGGCGATGCGACCATTGAGCTCCAGGATTTCCTTGGCGTCCTCGGTCTGGTTGATGCGAGTCGTCAGGGCACGTATCTGCTGCATGCGGCCGATCAACATTTGATAAGTGTTCGCGTAGTAGGCCTGACTTTGGGGGGTCTGGTTGAGCATGTTCTGACAGAT
>JBBIJI010000068.1:0-15538 GCA_037446055.1 Nitrospiraceae bacterium | reverse complement strand
TCGGGAGGGCGGCAAGACCGTCGGCTCCGGCGTCGTCACGGAAATCCTGGCGTGAAAAGCAGTGACGGATCATGCGTGGCGAGCGAGGGAGAAGAAATCGCGTCACTGGTCACCGGTCATGAGGAGTTGAGAGATGCGTGAGATCATTGATCTGGCCTGCCAGGAATGCAAGCGGCGAAATTACTCGACGACCAAGAACAAGAAAAACGATCCGGACCGCTTGGAGCGAAAAAAGTACTGTCGGTTTTGTCGCAAACACACGCCCCATAAGGAAGTGAAATAAAAATTCTGAATTGTGAATGTTGAATTCTGAATGGTGGGATGCATGCTTCTGCAATTCATCATTCAGAATTTGCGCCGCAGGGGCATGGTGTTCAACGGCTAGCACGTCGGTCTCCAAAACCGAAGGTCCGGGTTCGATTCCTGGTGCCCCTGCCATACAGAGCTTGCTCGACCGGGAGCCAATACAGATGACTCTTGGCGACCGGATGAAACCCTTGTGGTGGGTTCTCAGTTGGATCAATTGCTCGACCCGGAGCGCTAAAGATGTGCGCGACGGGATGAACACCTTGGTGAGTGGGTCGCTGATCTTGTTGAATGAAGCTTGCTCGACCCGGAGCAAACAGAGCTCGCTCGACCGCGAGGCTCTCTATTGTGTCGAGCGGATAAGCGCCCTAAGAGGGACTGGTTTTTGTCCTCCCGGTGGCGACGGGATAAACACCTTGGAATGAGCGAGCGATGCTGACTCAGACGTGGGCTTCCGTCAAAGAGTTTTTCAGTGACGTTCGGGGGGAAATCAAGAAGATCTCATTCCCCACTCGGGGCGAAACGGTCGGATCGACGACCGTCGTCATCGTGTTTTGCATCATCATGGCTCTGTACCTTTCAGGTGTCGATATGATGCTGGGCGCGCTGATGAAAAAAGTGCTGCGCCTTGCGTGAAACGGCATGAGGCGGGAGCGTAGGGGACCGCCGGTCGCGGCTAGAAGGGTCCGAGGCGGCGGCTGTCAGCTGAGGGAGAAAGGATGAGCAGGAGCTGGTACGTCATTCACACCTATGCGGGCTTCGAAAGCCGGGTGAAAACCAGTTTGCAGGAACGCGCGAATCAAATGGGCTTGGCGGAAAAAGTGGGGCAGGTCTTGGTCCCGACCGAAGATGTGATTGAAATCAAAGACGGTAAGCGTCGCACTTCGCGTCGAAAGTTTTTTCCAGGCTACGTGCTGGTGGAATTGGAGTCTCCGCTGACGGAAGAAACCCTCCTGATGATCAAGGAGACTCCCAAAGTGACTGGTTTTGTGGGAGGCGGTGCGCAGCCTACTCCTCTCACGACGGACGAGGTCGAATCGCTCTTGAAGCAGGTGGATGCGGGAGCGGCCGGGCCACGCGAGCAGGTCCGCTTCATTAAGGGAGACAATGTCCGCATCATCGACGGACCGTTCCTCGGCTTTAATGGTGTGGTTGATGAAGTGGATCAGGACCACAGTCGAGTGAAGGTGTTCGTCAGCATCTTCGGGCGGTCGACTCCCGTGGAATTGAGTTTCTTGCAAGTGGAACGGATTTGAAAACAGGCAATGGGCGATGGGCAATCGGCAACGGGAAGAACGAGAACGACGTATCCGGCCCAGAGCCGATAGCCCGGAGCCGCGAGCCCATTTTGCGGAGTGAAGCATGGCCAAAGAAGTCAGCGCACAGATCAAACTGCAGATCCCGGCCGGTAAAGCGAATCCCGCCCCACCGGTCGGCCCCTCGCTGGGCCAGCACGGCGTGAACATCATGGAGTTCTGTAAGCAGTTCAACGCCAAGACGCAGAAGGAAGGGGACAGCATTATTCCCGTCATCATCACCGTCTACAAGGACCGCAGCTTCAGTTTCGTTCTCAAGACACCTCCGGCATCCGATCTGTTGAAGAAGGCGGCCGGTATCATCAAGGGATCGGGCGTGCCGCATAAGGATAAGGTGGGGAAAGTGACGAAAGCGCAGGTGCGCGAGATCGCCCAGAAAAAAATGTCCGATTTGAACGCGGCCGATCTCGAAGGTGCGATCAACATCATCGAAGGGACCGCGCGCAGCATGGGAATCGTCGTACAGCAATGACAAGGCCCGCGGAGAGCGGGAAGACCGGGAGAGTGGAACCATGGGAAAAAAAATGAAGGCGGCCGCGGCGAAGCTCGATGCTCGTCCCTACGCATTGCGCGAGGCGGTCGATGCCGTCAAACAAGCGGCCTTCGCGAAGTTCGATGAGTCGGTCGACCTCGCGATTCGGCTTGGAGTCGATCCGAAGCGGTCCGACCAGATGGTGCGTGGCACGACGGTCCTTCCCCATGGCACAGGCAAGAAAATCCGTGTGCTGGTCTTTGCGAAGGGCGAGAAGGAGCAAGAGGCGAGGAAGGCCGGGGCGGATTTCGTCGGCGCCGATGATTTGATGGAAAAGATTAAAGGGGGCTGGATGGACTTTGACTGCGCCATTGCGACCCCGGATCTGATGGCGTCGGTCGGCAAATTGGGCAAGGTCCTCGGTCCGCGTGGCCTCATGCCCAACCCCAAAACCGGCACGGTCACCTTCGAGGTGGCGAAGGCCGTCCAGGACATCCGGAAAGGCCGCGTGGAATTCAAAGTCGAGAAGGCGGGGATCGTCCACGTGCCGGTGGGAAAAGTCTCATTCGATGCGCACAAGCTGTATGAGAATGCCCATGCCGTGTTTGAATCGGTGATGAAGGCCAAGCCGGCCTCCTGCAAGGGACGATATCTCAGGAGCGCCACGATTTCCAGCACGATGGGACCGGGGGTCAAGCTGGATACGGTGGCCTTGGCCAAGATGTGGGGGTAAGGAAGGCGCCACTCGTCATGAGTCATTCGTCGGTTGGGAGCGGCGTCAGGTACCCGTCGGCCTCAGACACATGAGCGGCGACGGGCAGGAGAGGGGCGGCGATGAAGAAAGAAGAGAAAGCGACAGCGGTTGCGGAGCTGGCCGAAAAGTTTGGACGGGCGCGACTCGCGATCCTGACGGAATGTGTCGGGCTACCGGTGAATCAACTCACCGAGCTGCGCAAGCAACTCCGGGGCGCCAAGGCTGAATACAAAGTCGTTAAGAACACGCTGGCAGCGCGCGCGGCCGACGGCACGATCCTGTTCGACGTCAAGGGACGCTTCAAGGGCCCCTTGGGGCTCGTGATCGGTTATGACGATCCGGTCCTGCCGACGAAAATTCTGCGGGACTTTATTGCGGCTGAGAAGCGGGAAGAGAAGTTCAAGATCGCGATCGGGGTGCTGGAAGGAAAGATTCTACAGCCGGCTGAACTGGCGGCCGTCGCCAAGCTGCCCAAGAAAGAAGTTCTCTTGGCGATGATGCTGTCGGCCATGCAGGGGCCGATTCGCGGCGTGGTCTATACGCTCAACGCGGTGTTGTCGCAATTCGTGCGGGTCATTGCAGCCATTCAGGACAAACGGAAAGGAGAACAGGACATGCCAGTCACGGAAGGGAAGTTGTCGCAGGAAGACTTGATCAAGGCGATCGAGAGCATGACGGTGTTGGAGCTCTCGGAGCTGGTGAAGGGGTTGGAGACCCGCTTCGGGGTGACGGCGGCGGCGCCGGTCGCCGTGGCGGCTGCTCCGGCCGCGGGAGGGGCGGCGGCCGCTCCGGCTGAAGAGAAGACGGCTTTCGACGTCATCCTTGCGAGCGCCCCGGCGGACAAGAAAATTCAAGTCATCAAGGTCGTGCGCGAACTCACCAGCCTCGGCCTCAAGGAAGCCAAGGATCTCGTCGAGGGGGCGCCGAAGCCGGTGAAGACCGGAGTGCCCAAGGAAGAGGCCGACACCATGAAGAAGAAGCTCGAAGAGAGCGGCGCCAAAGTGGAGATCAAGTAGCCGGCCGGTCGTCGGTCGATCGCCGCGGGTCGGTCGGTGATCGCGACCGACCCGCGGCAGATGGCCAGGGCAAGCAAGATGGCGATTCAACCAAGAGGGAGTAACGAATGGCCGAGACGACGATGACAGAGTTCGTCGAGCGGAAGGACTTTTCGAGGATCCGGACCAGCATCGAGATCCCGGATTTGATCGAAATCCAAAAGAGTTCCTACGAGGAATTCCTCCAGATGGAGGTCGAGCCGGAGCGTCGGAAGGACGTCGGCCTGCAGGCAGCTTTGGCCGCGGTGTTCCCGATCGCCGACTACAACAACACGGCGGTGTTGGAATTCATCAGTTATGCACTCGGGACTCCGAAATACGACGTCCGCGAATGCCTGGAACAGGGCATGACCTATGCCGTGCCGCTGAAACTCCGGGTTCGCCTGGTCGTGTTCGACAAGGAAGACAAGGGGCCGAAGAAGAAAGTGCTCGACGTCCGGGAGCAGGAGGTCTACGTCGGCGAGCTTCCGCTGATGACGGATCGCGGCACCTTCATCATCAACGGGACCGAGCGCGTGGTGGTCAGCCAGCTCCATCGGTCACCCGGAGCCTCGTTCACGCACGACAAGGGGCGGACGCACGCCAGCGGCAAAGTGCTGTACTCCGCCCGGATCATTCCCTATCGAGGTTCCTGGCTGGATTTTGAATTCGACGCGCGCGACATCCTCTACGTGCGGATCGACCGGCGACGAAAAATGCCGGCGACGATTCTGCTGAAAGCCTTCGGGTACACCAGCGACGATTTGCTGAAGATGTACTACCCCGTCGAGGAGATCAAAGTGGTC
The DNA here is from genome assembly GCA_037446055.1 of Nitrospiraceae bacterium. Taxonomy (GTDB): domain Bacteria; phylum Nitrospirota; class Nitrospiria; order Nitrospirales; family Nitrospiraceae; genus JBBIJI01. Next base: position 10,850 of record JBBIJI010000068.1, on the reverse strand, counting down.
CGCGGCAAGCTGATGCGGAAACTCGATCCGGATATCCACCACGGCTTGCGGTGCTCGACGGAAGTGACGGACAAGAGCGGCAAGGAAACGCTCGTCCGCGAGGGCATGAGGCTCACCAAGGCGGTGATCGCGAAGCTCAAGGCGGCCGGGATCAAAGAAATCGCCGTTCCTCCGGCGGAGTTGGTCGGGCGCGCCGTGCTGACGGACCTGATGGATCCCGGCAAGAAGGAAAAGATTGCGGAGAAAAACCAGCGTCTCACGGCGGAGATTCTGGAGAAGATCGTGGCGAGCGACCTGGAGGATTTCAAGGTCATTTATCTCGACACCGCCACGGCCACGCCGGTCATCCTGGATACCTTGGATATGGAGAAGACCGGATCGAGAGAGGAAGCGATGGTGGAAATCTACCGCCGGCTCCGTCCTGGGGAAACCCCGTCGATAGACACGGCCAAGGCTCTGTTCGACAACCTCTTCCTGAGTCCCAAGCGCTACGATCTTTCGCCGGTCGGACGGCTGAAGCTGAACACGAAATTGGGGCTCGATCTCCCGCTCCAGCAGCGGACCTTGACCGCCCAGGATATCGTGGAGGTCATCCGCTACCTCGTCAATCTCAAGATGGGGAAGGGCGACATCGACGACATCGACCACCTCGGCAACCGACGCGTTCGCTCGGTGGGCGAGTTGCTGGAGAATCAATTCCGTCTGGGGCTCGTCCGGATGGAACGGAGCATCAAGGAACGGATGAACCTGCTCGACATGGAAACCGTGCTGCCGCACGACTTGATCAACGCCAAGCCCGTGGTCGCGGCGATCAAGGAGTTTTTCAGCAGCAGCCAGCTTTCCCAGTTCATGGACCAGACCAATCCGTTGGCTGAAATCACGCACAAGCGACGCTTATCCGCGTTGGGTCCCGGAGGCTTGACGCGCGAGCGAGCGGGCTTCGAGGTGCGCGACGTCCATCCGTCCCACTACAGCCGTATCTGTCCGATTGAAACGCCGGAAGGGCCCAATATCGGCCTCATCACCTCGTTGGCTACCTATGCCCGCATCAATCAGTTCGGGTTCATCGAGGCCCCGTATCGGAAGGTGGTGAAGGGCAAAGTCACCGACGAGATCGAGTTCCTGTCGGCCATCGAAGGCGACCGCTACGTGATCGCCCAAGCCAACTCCAAAGTGGACGGCTCCGGGCGGTTGGTCTCGGAAACCGTCTCCGCGCGCCACGGCGGCGAATTCGTGACGGCCACCCCGGATCGCATCGACTACATGGACGTGTCGCCGAAACAAGTCGTCAGCGTGGCGACGGCGATGGTGCCGTTCCTCGAGCATGACGACGCGAATCGCGCGCTGATGGGATCGAACATGCAGCGCCAGGCCGTACCTCTGTTGACCTCCGAGGCCCCGCTGGTGGGCACGGGGATGGAAGCCGTGGTCGCCCGCGATTCCGGCTATGTACTGCAGGCGAAGCGGGCCGGAGTGGTGGAGAGCGTCGATGCGACCCGTGTCGTCGTGCGCGCGGACTCGAAAGAGAGCCGCAAGGGCAAGGACACGGGCCTTGACGTCTATGACCTCGTGAAGTTCCAACGATCGAATCAGAACACCTGCATCACGCAAACGCCGGTGGTACGGATCGGTCAGCCGGTCAAGAAAGGACAAGTGCTGGCGGACGGCCCGGCCATCGACCATGGCGAGCTTGCGCTCGGCAAGAACGTGCTGGTCGCCTTCATGCCGTGGGGCGGCTACAACTTCGAAGACGCCATCTTGGTCAGCGAGAAACTCGTCCGCGAAGACGCGTTCACCTCGATCCATATCGAGGAGTTCGAGGTCGAGGCTCGGGATACCAAGCTGGGAAAGGAAGACATCACGCGCGACATTCCGAACGTCGGCGAGGAGGCCCTCCGCAACCTCGACGAAAGCGGCATCATCCGGATCGGGGCCGAGGTCAAGCCTGGAGACATTCTGGTCGGCAAGGTGACGCCGAAAGGTGAAACCCAACTGACGCCAGAAGAAAAATTGCTTCGGGCGATCTTCGGGGAGAAAGCCGGCGACGTCAAGGATACGTCCCTCACGGTGCCGCCGGGGGTCGAGGGCATCGTCGTGGACGTGAAGATTTTCTCGCGCAAGGGTCTCGACAAAGATGAGCGCTCGCGCAGCATCGAGAACGAGGACGCCATGAAGATGGCGCGAGACCACCAGGAAGAGCTTCGGATCATCGAGGAAGAAAAAACCAAGAAAATCCGCAAGCTCTTGCTCGGCAAAGTGGTCGGACGCGACTTGATGGATGCCGAGAGCGGCGAGGTGATCCTGAAAAAGAAGGGCAAGCTGACCGCCGACGTTCTGCGGCGGTTGTCGGATGACGCGGTCCGCTACATCATCTTGAGCGATCCGGACGAGCAGAAAGAGCTGGAGGATGTCGAGCGACGCGCCAAGGAACAGATCGAAATTCTCCAGACCCTTTATGACGAAAAGGTCGGCCGCTTGAAGCGAGGCGATGAATTGCCGCCCGGGGTCATCAAGCTGGTCAAGGTCTATATCGCGATGAAGCGCAAAATCCAGGTGGGCGACAAGATGGCCGGCCGCCACGGCAACAAGGGCGTGGTTTCTCGAGTGCTTCCGGAAGAAGACATGCCCTACCTGCCGGACGGTACGCCGGTTGAAATCGTCTTAAACCCGCTGGGCGTGCCGAGCCGTATGAACGTCGGCCAAATCCTCGAGACTCACCTGGGCTGGGCGGCCAAGGCATTGGGGATTCGCGTGGCAAGTCCGGTGTTTGATGGAGCTGCGGAACAAGAGATCAAGGACCTCCTGAAAAAGGCGAAGCTGCCATCGTCCGGGCAGACGGTCTTGTACGACGGCAAGACCGGCGAGCCGTTCGGGAGCCCGGTCACGGTGGGATACATGTATGTTCTGAAACTGCATCACCTCGTGGACGACAAGATCCACGCTCGTTCGATCGGGCCCTATTCGCTCGTGACTCAACAGCCCCTCGGTGGGAAGGCGCAATTCGGGGGGCAGCGGTTGGGCGAGATGGAAGTCTGGGCGCTGCAGGCCTATGGGGCCGCGTCGACGTTGCAGGAATTTCTCACCGTCAAGTCCGACGACGTCCCGGGACGGTCGAGGATGTACGAAGCAGTCGTGAAGGGTGAGCCTTTTCTCGAACCGGGCCTTCCGGAATCGTTCAACGTGTTGGTCAAAGAGCTCCAGAGCCTGGGGTTGGACGTCGAGTTGGTGAAGTCGAAGGAGTGACGATAGCAATCAGCCGGTAGCGGTCGGCGGTCAGCCTGGATCCGAGACGAAGTCGGTTCTGAAGGCTCATTGCCGAAAGCTGACAGCCTACCTTATACAAGGGAGGGTTTTACCTTGGAAGGCGTCTACACACTCTTTGAGAAGCCGAGAGATTCGGTCTCCTTCGATTCGATGCGGATCCGCATCGCGTCGCCGGAGAAAATTCGATCCTGGTCGTACGGCGAGGTCAAAAAGCCGGAAACGATCAATTACCGTTCATTCAAGCCCGAGAAGGACGGTTTGTTTTGCGCCAAGATCTTCGGCCCCATCAAGGACTGGGAATGCAATTGCGGCAAATACAAACGGATGAAGCACCGCGGCATCGTCTGCGACAAGTGCGGGGTCGAGGTGATTCAATCGAAGGTACGCCGAGAGCGCATGGGACACATCGAGTTAGCTGCGCCGGTGGCGCATATCTGGTTCCTGAAAGGAGTGCCCAGCCGCATCGGGACGCTGCTGGATATGAGCCTCAAGCAATTGGAGAAGATCCTCTATTTCGAGAGCTACGTGATCGTCGATCCGGGAACCACGAAGCTCGCCGAGAAGGACCTTGTGACGGAGGAGACTCTTCGATCGCTGCAGCAGGAGTATGGGAGCGGAGCGTTCAAGGCCGGCATCGGCGCCGAGGCCATTCGAGACCTGCTCAGGAAGATCGACATCAACGCCAAGTGGGAGGAGCTCAAAGCAAAAGCGAGGGCTTCGACTTCGGCGGCGCTCAAGAAGAAGTACGCCAAGCAGTTGAAAGTGATCGAGGCGTTCAGGAAGTCCGGCAATAAGCCCGAGTGGATGATCATGGACGTGATTCCAGTGCTCCCGCCGGAACTCCGCCCGCTGGTGCCGCTCGACGGCGGTCGGTTCGCTACGTCCGACCTGAACGATTTGTACCGCCGGGTCATCAACCGAAACAACCGGTTGAAGCGCCTGATCGAGTTGAAGGCCCCCGGGGTCATCATTCGCAACGAGATGCGGATGCTGCAGGAAGCCGTCGACGCGCTGTTCGACAACGGGCGCCGCGGGCGCGCGATTCGGGGTCCCAACAAACGACCGCTCAAATCATTGAGCGACATGTTGAAGGGCAAACAAGGACGCTTCCGCCAGAATCTGCTCGGCAAGCGGGTCGATTACTCCGGCCGTACCGTGATCGTCGTCGGTCCGGAGCTGCGTCTGCACCAGTGCGGGTTGCCCAAGAAAATGGCGCTTGAGCTGTTCAAGCCGTTCATCTTCCACAAGCTGGAAGAGCGCGGGGCCGCCACGACGATCAAGAGCGCGAAGCGGCTCGTGGAAAAGGAGCGCCCGGAAGTATGGGACGTGCTCGATGAGGTGATCCGCGAGCATCCGGTGCTGCTGAACCGCGCTCCGACGTTGCACCGGCTGGGCATTCAGGCTTTCGATCCCGTCCTGGTCGAGGGGAAGGCCATCAGGCTCCACCCGTTGGTCTGCGCGGCCTTCAACGCGGACTTTGACGGGGACCAGATGGCGGTCCACGTGCCCTTGTCCGTCGAGGCCCAGGTCGAGGCCAGGGTGTTGATGATGTCGATCAACAACATCCTCTCGCCGGCGAACGGAAAGCCGATCGCCGTTCCCTCCCAGGACATGGTGTTGGGTTGCTACTGGCTGACGAAGGAACGTGTCGGCGCCAAGGGGCAGGGAAGGATCTTCAGCTCGCCGGACGAAGTGCGCATCGCGTACGATGCGGGGGAAGTCGTCGAGCACGCACGCATCAAGGTGCGGATTGCCGGGACGCTGGTCGACACCACCGTCGGCCGTGTCTTGTTGTGGGAAATCTTCCCCCCGTCGATTCCGTTCGCCCATGCCAACAAGGTGATGACCAAGAAGGAGATGACGAAGCTGATCGACGCGGTCTATCGCCAGGCGGGCCACCGAGAGACGGTGATGTTCCTCGACAAGATCAAGGACATCGGCTTCCAATACGCTACGAAGGCGGGAATATCGATCTGCATCGACAACATGCATATCCCGACCAAGAAAGAAGAGTTGATCAGCAGGGCGCAGCGTGAAGTCAACGAAATCGAGAAGCAGTATGCCGAAGGGCTCATCACGAACGGCGAACGCTATAACAAAGTCATCGACATCTGGGCGCACGTGACCGAGCAGGTCGCGGGCGAAATGATGAAGGAGTTGGGCGGAGGCGGCGATCCCGCGAAAGCGGAATCGTTCAACCCCATTTTCATGATGGCGGACTCGGGCGCGCGCGGCAGTTCGCAACAGATCCGTCAGCTCGGCGGGATGCGCGGGTTGATGGCGAAGCCATCCGGTGAAATCATCGAAACGCCGATCACGGCCAACTTCCGTGAAGGGTTGACGGTGCTGCAGTATTTCATCTCGACTCACGGCGCACGCAAGGGGTTGGCGGACACGGCGTTGAAAACCGCGAACTCCGGCTATCTGACCCGCCGGCTCGTCGACATCGCGCAGGATGTCATCGTCAGCGCGGATGATTGCGGCACGACGGACGGGATCATCGTGACGGCTCTCGTGGAAGGAGGCGAAATCATTCAGCCTATCGAGGAGCGGATTCTCGGCCGAATGGCCGCCGAGGACATCCGCGATCCCGTGACCGGCGAGATCATCGTCAGTGCGAACGAGGAAATAGACGAAGAGCGGACGAAGACCATCGTGGAAGCGGGCGTGGACCGCGTGAAAATTCGGTCGGTGCTCACCTGCCAGTTGCGGCGCGGCGTGTGCCGGACCTGCTACGGACGCGATCTGGCCCGAGGCCGAATGGTCGAGCGAGGCGAACCGGTGGGCGTGATCGCGGCGCAGTCGATCGGCGAGCCGGGCACGCAGCTCACCATGCGGACCTTCCACATCGGCGGAACTGCGAGCAAGGTGGTCGAGCAAACGGTGCTCGAATCCAAGCACGTGGGCCACATGAAGTTCGTGAGCTTCGATGCCAAGAAAAACGCCGACGTCCACAACAGCGGCATCGCGGTCCGGAACAAGGAAGGCGAGTGGGTGGTCATGAACCGCAATGCCAAGATCGCCATCGTCGATGAAACGGGCCGCGAACGAGAGAAATATCCGGTCGTCTATGGGGCGAAGATCAAAGTCAAGGACGGCGATCGCGTCGAGCTGGGGCAGAAGCTCGTCGAATGGGATCCATACTCCCTCTCCATCCTGACGGAGGTCGGCGGGAAGGTCGCCTATGGAGATATCATCGAAGGCGTGACCATGAAGGAGGAATTCGACGAGGTGACCGGCCTCTCGCGCAAAGTGGTGATCGAGCACACGGGTGCCGCCTTGCGGCCTCGCGTGTCGATCAAGGACGAAGGGGGGAAGACCGCGAAGGTATCGGGCGCCGGCGCGACCGTGGCCAGGTACCTCTTGCCGGTGGGCGCACACATCCTCGTCGAAAAGGGTGCGACCGTCTATCCGGGCGATGTGTTAGCGAAGATCCCCCGGGAAACCACCAAGACCAAAGACATCACCGGTGGTCTCCCGCGCGTGGCTGAGCTGTTCGAAGCGCGCAAACCCAAAGAGCAGGCGGTTATCAGCGAGATCGACGGCGAGGTCTCCTACGGTGGATTCGTGAAGGGGATGCGCAAAGTCACGGTCGACAATAAAGTCGGCGATGTGAAGGAATACTTCATCCCCAAGGGGAAGCACGTCAATGTCCACGAGGGAGACTGGGTTCGCGCGGGTGAACCCCTGATGGACGGATCGGCGAACCCTCACGACATCCTCGATGTGTTGGGTCCGAAAGAGCTCCAGAAATATCTCGTGGACGAAGTCCAGGACGTGTACCGTCTGCAAGGTGTGTCGATCAACGACAAACACATCGAGATTATCGTCCGGCAGATGCTCCGCAAGGTCCGGATCGAAGACCCCGGGGATACGGAGTTCCTGCCGGGCAGCCAAGTCAGCAAATGGGCGTTCGATGAAGAGAACGAGCGCATTCTCGCCAAGGGCGGAAAGCCGGCGCTTGGCAAGCCGGTCTTGCTGGGGATCACCAAGGCGGCGCTCACGACCGACAGCTTCATCTCGGCCGCGTCGTTCCAGGAAACTACGCGCGTGCTCACCGAGGCGGCGATCAACGGGCGAGAGGACACGCTCCTAGGATTGAAGGAAAATGTCATCGTCGGCCGTTTGATTCCGGCAGGGACGGGGTTCGAGGATTACCGGGATACGTTCGTCATCAGCGCCAAGCCGGAGCCGGTGCTGCCGGCGGCGAACGACAAACCCGTCCCTTCAGTCGGAGAGGGAGCGGGGGTTTCGGTCGAGGCAGTGAAGGGGTGAGGAGCGGCCGACCCTTGACAGGGTGAATATCGGTCATTATAATCCGGCGGCTTTGGTCGGAATTCCATCGAGAACGCTCGTCTGGGTTCTCTAGCGGGGCGCAAAGATGCCAACCATCAATCAGCTAGTCCGTAAGGGAAGGGCCTTAGTCAAGGCCAAGACGAAAAGCCCGGCCCTGAAGTCGTGTCCCCAGAAGCGCGGCGTCTGTCTCCGCGTGTACACGACGACGCCGAAGAAGCCGAACTCCGCGCTGCGGAAGGTGGCGCGTGTGCGCCTCACGAACGGGATGGAAGTCACGACCTATATTCCTGGTGTCGGTCACAATTTGCAGGAACACTCCATCGTCCTCGTCAGAGGAGGCCGCGTGAAGGATCTGCCGGGCGTGCGATACCATATCGTCCGAGGTTCCCTCGATGCGGTCGGCGTCGCGGACAGGAAACAGGGACGTTCGAAATACGGAGCCAAGCGGCCCAAGTAAAATAGTTGGATTGACGACTTGGATCATTGGATCAATGATTCAATGGTGTAATGGGAAGATGATTCAATAGGGAAACTATGCCACGCGGTCGATTTTTTGGTCAGCGCGAGACCTTGCCCGATACGCGGTATCGTGACAAGTTGGTCGGTAAGTTTATCAACACGCTGATGACGCGAGGTAAGAAAAGCACTGCCGAGCGTATCTGTTACGGGGCGTTTGACCTGGTCCAACAGAAGACGAGCGGAGATCCGCTCAAGGTATTCCGCGCGGCCATTGACAACGTGAAGCCGGTGGTCGAGGTCAAGTCTCGGCGCGTCGGCGGCGCGTCGTATCAGGTACCGGTCGAGATTCGTCCGACTCGTCGCATCTCGCTGGCACTGCGGTGGATCGCCGAGTTCGCCCGCTTGCGAGGGGGAAAGAGCATGCGGGAAAAACTCGCGGCGGAGCTGCTCGACGCGTCGAACAATACAGGGGCTTCAGTCAAGAAGCGGGAAGACGTGCATCGGATGGCAGAGGCGAACAAGGCCTTTGCCCATTATCGCTGGTAACGTCGTTCTGTGCTGCAGTTGGGCCGTGCTGCGATTGCAGGCGGAAGCCCCCGCTGAGTCGCAGCTTGAGTCTACGGCTCGACGTGCAGCACGTGTGTTTTTGGGGAGGTTTCAGTGGCTCGTCAAGCACCGTTGGAACGGACACGGAACATCGGCATCATGGCCCACATCGATGCCGGCAAGACGACGACGACTGAGCGCATCCTGTTTTACACGGGAATGACCCATAAGATGGGCGAGGTCCATGAAGGGGCCGCCACGATGGACTGGATGGAGCAGGAACGGGAGCGCGGCATCACCATCACGGCCGCCGCCACCACCTGCTTTTGGCGTGATCATCGGATCAACATCATCGATACGCCGGGTCATGTGGACTTCACGATCGAAGTGGAGCGCTCCTTGCGCGTGCTCGACGGCGCTGTGGCGGTCTTCGATTCCGTGCAAGGCGTCGAGCCTCAGTCCGAAACGGTCTGGCGTCAGGCCGACAAGTATCGCGTTCCACGGATCGCGTTCATGAATAAGATGGACCGCGTCGGGGCCGACTTCTATGCGAGCGTGCAGACGATGATCGACCGATTGGGCGCCACGCCGGTTCCAATTCAGATTCCGATCGGGCGCGAAGCGGAGTTCCGAGGTTCCATCGATCTGGTCAAGATGAAGGCTTTTTTCTATGACGATGAAACGCTGGGAGCTAAGTACAAGGTGGAGGAGATCCCGGCAAACCTCGTGGATCAATCCAAAGACTATCGAGAAAAGATGCTTGAAGCGGTCGCCGAGTTCGACGAGCAGGTCCTGGAAAAGTACCTCAATGGGCAGGCGTTGACCGAAGAGGAAGTGCGACGCGCGATCCGGGCCGGCACGATCGCGATGAAAATCACCCCGATCCTGTGCGGGTCCGCATTTAAGAATAAAGGGGTGCAACAGCTGTTGGATGGCGTCGTGGACCTGCTCCCCTCGCCGCTCGATATCCCGCCGGTGATCGGCATTGACCCCCACACCCATAAAGAGATTCAGCGGAAGCCAGCGGACAACGAGCCGTTTGCTGCCTTGGCATTCAAGATCATGTCCGATCCGTTTGCCGGACAGTTGACGTATTTCCGCGTGTACTCAGGAACCCTCAAGACGGGCTCGGCGGTCTTGAACGTCACCAAAGGAACGAAGGACCGCATCGGCCGTCTCCTGAAGATGCATGCCAACAAGCGGGAAGAGATCGATGCGGTGTATGCCGGCGACATCGTGGCGGCCGTCGGCCTCAAAGGGGCGACCACCGGCGATACCTTGTCGGATGACAAACAGCCGATCCTGCTGGAGGTCATGAAGTTTCCCGAGCCGGTCATCGCCATGGCGATCGAGCCCAAGACGAAGCAAGACCAGGAGAAGCTCGGCTTTTCCCTCCAAAAGCTGGCGCAGGAAGATCCATCGTTCCGCGTCCGCACGGATGAAGAGACGGCCCAAACGATCATCGCGGGGATGGGGGAGTTGCACCTGGAAATCATCGTCGATCGCCTGCTGCGAGAGTTCAAGGTCGAGGCCAATGTCGGCAAGCCTGAGGTGGCGTTCAAGGAGACGATTCGCAAGAAGGCGGAGGCAGAATCGAAGTATATCAAGCAGACCGGGGGGCGCGGGCAGTACGGGCACGTGGTATTGACGGTCGAGCCGTCAGAGGCGGGCAAGGGGTTCGAGTTCGTGAACAAGATCGTGGGGGGGGCGATTCCCAAGGAATTCATCCCGGCGGTCGAGAAAGGTGTGAAGGAGCGGCTGGAGACCGGGGTGCTCGCCGGATACCCTCTCCGGGACGTGCGCGTGACGTTGATCGACGGCTCCTATCATGAGGTCGATTCGAACGAGATGGCCTTCAAGATCGCGGCATCGATGGGTTTTGCGGATGCGTGTAAAAAGGCGGACCCCGTGTTGCTGGAGCCCATCATGAAAGTCGAGGTGTTGGTGCCGCAGGAATTCATGGGGGACGTCATCGGCAACCTCAACGGGCGACGCGGGAAAATCCAGGGCATGAAAGTGCGAGCGGGCTCCCAAGCGATCGAAGCGGCCGTCCCGCTGATGGAAATGTTCGGATATGCGACGGATCTCCGGTCACGAACCCAGGGACGGGCCACATACAGCATGGAATTCGATCGGTATGAACAGGTTCCCCGCAATATCGCCGAGGGAATCATCGCCAAGTATCGTGGGGAGTAGAGGGCTCACCGCTGTCATAATCGGAGGGATCGGGTATGGCGAAGGCGAAATTTGAGCGACGGAAGCCGCACGTGAACATCGGGACGATC
>JBBIJI010000067.1:0-15634 GCA_037446055.1 Nitrospiraceae bacterium | reverse complement strand
TCAACAAGTCGGGCAAGGAAGTGGCGCGCATCCAGGTCGAAGAGCCGATCTACATCCGACCGGCTGAGCGCGTAACCTGGCTGTAATCCAAGTCAGGGTCGCTTCGGCGAGGGGCGGAGTTCCTGGAGGAACTCCGCCCCTTTCTGTTTTTCGCCTACCGATTGAGGCGTTTATCCGCTCGCCTCAATTAGGTAGGCGAGCGGTACGAGCAAGCTCTGTTTGGCCCTGCCCTTTCTGTTTCCTGGAGCGGAAAGTGCACATGCCTGCTTCAGCCGAGCACTCGCCTCCACAGAGCACTTGACGATGCGAGAGGGCTTCAGTACAGTGAGGGACGTGGTATGGGCCATTGATGGTTCCAGGAGAGAGTCTGCGTGACGCCTCCCTCACGAAGGGAAATCCCCTTCGCCGCACAAGCGGTTCCCTTCGATGAATTTCTCGCATCGGGCAAAGTCCCCGAAGGGTTGATCACCAGCGAATATGTAGGGCAGCAGTTCGTAGAACGACTGGTGCATTATGTCCTCAGCGTGCCGTCAGACAGCTACACGATGGCTCAATTGAGCAAACTCCTGGAGCAGCTTGACCCACGCGATCAGGTCTTGTTCTTCAAACGACTCAAGGAGAACAGCCCCGAGAGTCTCAAGCACTTCGCTCCCCTGTACTACGGCTTCATGAACGAATTTCACTCCCTTCTATTCACATAGGACAACGAATTGCCTGAAAAAACTCCTTGTTGCTCAGGCGATCTCAGGTATAATAGCTGCACTTGCCTGACAAAAGGAGTCGCATGAACCCTTCATTACAGCGCGCTGTCACGAGCTTTTACAATCTGATCTACGAAGCCCAATCGTTCGCCACAGCGATGGCGAGGATCGACACGGCCGAGCAGGAGCACTACGCCGGACGGATTGAAGGCCTCAACTGGGTGCTCGATCGGTGCCAGGAACTCGAGGACACGGACGCGAATCTGACCCCTTCCTCTCTCCAGCGGATCCTCTCCGACGTGAAATCCGACCTTGATCACGAGCTGTCGGTGCAGCGTCGGGAGAAGGGGCGACGGGCCGATGGTCGGGAGGAGGCCTTGAACTTCGTGGCCGACTACCTGTCCAGCCTCATCACCGCGACCGAAATCGAGTCGGCGAAGAGCTCCGTTTAGTCAGTCCATCGCGGCATCGTCCACGTTCGTCTCTTCCCCGGCAGAGACCTCGTCACCATGCCCCGTTCCTCCTCGGGAGAGCTTCGGCCCTTGCGGCCCCTGCTCGCGCCGTCGTAGGATGACGAGGAGGGCTCTCATCGAATGACCCGGCCAACATGATCCGCGAGTGGATTATTTTTGCGCTCTGCTTGGGTGTCGGGGGACATATCGCGCTTGGGGTGATCCTCCATGCGCCTGAGCTATGGCCCTGGAAGACAGCCGGCCTGTCCGGACTTCTGCTCGGCCTGCTGGTGTACAGCCTCGTTCAGGCGACCAGGTCGCTCTGGCGGCTCGCGCACCGGCGTCGCAGGGAAAGCGGAGTGGATCCCCCTCTCGATTTCTAGCGTCCTGAGCAGATTCGTCGCGTATATCAGACCTCGTCGCACCCGCGCTAACCCCTTCGAGCGACCTGACCAAATTCACCTGTTGCAAGCGGACAGGACTCGAGGACCAGGGGAACGAACCTCAGAGTTCGCGGCAGGACTTGAGACTCAGGATACCAGGATCGCTACCCAGTTGACCCCTTCCGTGAATGCCCATAGAATGGGTCGGATGTCTGACCGGCCGAGAAAACCACCTTTCCCAGGACGGCCCAGGGCGCTGTCCACTCCGCGGTCAGGACCTTGGGGTGGCGACACTGGGGCACAACCGCGTGATCAGTTCGGCGCGCTTCGCGCCTCCTTGCTGTATTGCCCGAAATGCCGGCAGGCCACACCGACGAGGGAACGGCTCCTCCTCGTCCTACCGTCTGGCAACCTCTATGAGTACCTCTGCATGGAGTGCGGAACCTCCACCGGCTCCAAGACCGATTCGGAACGCTCCGCCATCCAACTGCTTCGTCCGTGATGGAAGTAGATGGCCGGGCAACCTCCCACGTCCACGCACCGCCCGCTGATTCGCCGGTCGGAAAACGGAGAATCGACAGCACCCGAGCCGCTGTAAAGTGCACAGGCGTGGAGTCAGTGTCGGACCGCAGCGTAAGGAAGGTGAATCAGGAAAGCTGATCGAGCGGTATGGCTTCCTCGATCAACATGACGGGAATATCTTCGCGGATTGGGTAGAGGACCTTCTTGTCGGCGCGGAGCAGCCCGCCGTCCAGCCGCTCCGTGACTTGCTTCTTGGCCTTGTTTCTCACTTCACCGCGTCCGATGGCGCCGTTTAATCGCTCAATGAGCGCCTCGTCGGCGAGCGACACAGCTTGCTTCGTCTCAGGACAGCAAAGAATCGCAACCAGATCTTTGTCGACGTTGACTCTCCTCGGTTGAGCGTCTTGATTCATCCTGCGATCACTCCTCGTTGGCGGCACCCAACGCCTAGCTTAGAAGAATCCACGGCTGAGGGTCAAGCAGATCAACGGACTTTGTTCATTTCGTAGTCCCAAATCTGTTAGACTCACGGCGTCGGAGCACGCCTAACGTGGTATTGAAAGCACTCAGCCATTACTGCCTGACCGGACTGCTTTTGCTGCTCCCCACCTGGGCGACCTTCTTGGTGCTCTCCGCTCTGTTTCGCACCATTAACGGCATCGTGAGCGATGTGTTCGGACCTCATCTCCGATCGTCCGTTCCAGGGTTCGACTGGCTCCTCTTCCTCGGACTGATCATCGTGACCGGTGCCACGGCCACCCATGTCATCGGCCAGGGCCTGGTCCGATGGGCTGAATCGACCTTGGAACGTATTCCGCTCGTCCGGAGCATTTATGCCACGCTCAAGGGAATGACCGACCTGTTGAACTTCCGCTCGCGGTTCGGCCGCCGCGCGGTGGCGGCTTTCCCGTTCCCTCGTGAGGGCCTGTGGGCCTTGGGGCTCGTCATGGGCGCCGCCCCTGCCGCCATTCAGCGGGCGGTCTCAACTCCGCTGGTCATGGTGTTTGTTCCGACGGCGATTCATCCGTTCACGGGCTACCTGGCGTTTGTCCCGGATGTTCACCTTCGATTCATCAATCTGCCGGCTGAGGAAGCCATGAAGATGGAATTTTCAGCGGGCCTCTACAAGCCGCGCGCGGGGTGGCTGGCGAGCCCGCACAGAAACCGTTGATCCCACCATGCTGGACCGGGTGCAGGTGCGCGAGGCCACGCTCAACGACCTCGATCGACTGGTCGATTTCAGCCTCGCGATGGCTTTGGAAACGGAGGGCCGCCATCTGGATCGCGACCGCCTGCGGCGTGGGACGCGAACCGTGCTCGAGCATCCTGAACACGGATTCTTCATGGTGGCGGATATGCCGGGCGCGACTCCGAGCCTCGTGGGGCAATTGCTGATTACCTACGAGTGGAGCGATTGGCGGAACGCACGCTTCTGGTGGATCCAGAGCGTGTACGTAGACCCGGCCTGGCGCCGGCGGGGAGTCTATCGCCGCATGCATCAGGCGGTGGTTGATCTTGCCAAGGCTCGGCAAGACGTGTGCGGCATCCGGCTCTACGTGGAGGGAGACAACGAAATAGCAAAGCACGTTTACGACCGGGTCGGCATGACGCGGTCGACCTATCAAGTGTTCGAATACGATTTCGTTTTGTCTCGGCACAAGGCAGGCGGAAGATAGGGGGAACGTCGCCGTGTACGGATGCCTAAAGGAGTATCTCCTCGTGAAAGGAGCCGTGATCTTCCCGATGGTCTTGTGCTTGTGGTGTCTCTCGGCGCAAGGTTGTGCGTTCGTGCGCGGGAACTACGGCGAGGAAGTGAAACAGATCGACGTGTCTGCAATCAAGAAGGGAATCAGCACGCGGGCGGAGGTCGCCACGCTGCTTGGAGCTCCCGAGCGTGTTGTGGAGGCCAACGGGCACGAGATCTTTCACTACTACCATTACGATATGAAGTCCGGCCTCGTCCTCATCTTCTCGCGGACCAACATCAAGAGCGACGACCTCTTTGTGTTCTTCGATCGCAACGGGATCGTCGAAGATGTCGTGGCCGGCAAGAAGAAGCCTGAGATTGAAATGCAATTCTGGCCCTTCGGTGACTGACCTGGACGCGCGGAGGCCTCGGGCGGGAACCGCAGGCCCGTTCAGTGTGTTCGTTCTTTGCCTCCTCGTGCCGGCCCTCTCCGGCTGCCTCCGTGGCCCAATCGCGTGGCAGCGCGTGTCTCTGAACCAACCGATCACTCGAGGGCAAGTCGCCTTCATCCAGGAGGGGAAAACGCACCTCTCCGACGTGGCGGCCGAACTCGGCGCGCCCGACGAGATCCTCAAAACCAAGGAACAGATCATCGCTCGGTATCATTTCAGTGACGGCAAGTATTTTCGCGTCGACTTCGGCTGGGGCCTGCGCTTTCTTATTCCCTTCTTCTCGCCGGACATGGTGCTGGGGGGAGGGGGGTTCGGAAGCGATGTATTCGAGGTGGCATGCGATTCACAGATGGTCGTGCAACAGAAAGCGTTCGCGTTCCACGTCAGTTCCTCACGGTTCAGACTTTGGCCCTTCGGCGAGTAGGCGACGAGCGGCCCAGTTGTTCGCTCATTCTTCCTCCCGTTATAATGCGCGCCTGTGGGTAGGACATCCGGAGATCCTGAAAAACTCATAGAGGCCGTGCTCCAATCGGCGGCCTACCGTCGGGCAGATCAAGACCTTGAACTGCTGAACCGCGATGAACTTCGCCCCGTCCGTCTCCAACTCGAACTCCTCAAACCGGAACTGATCCAGCAGGAGGAGGGCATTCGATCGACGATCGTTGTGTTCGGCAGCTCCAGGTTGGTGGAACCCGCTCTCGCGAAACAGCGGCTCGAGGAGGCGAAAGCTGAGGCCGCTCGAAGACCGGAGGACCCCGACCGGCAGCAGGCGGTCGCGGTTGCACGCCGCCAACTCGATCTTGCGCGCTACTACGATGAAGCGCGCGCATTCGGACGCTTGGTGTCGTCCACCTGCCAGACCGACGGTCGATGCGACTTTGTGATCGTCACGGGGGGCGGGCCCGGCATCATGGAGGCCGCCAATCGCGGAGCCGCCGATGTGGGCGCCAAGTCCATCGGCCTCAACATCACGCTGCCGCAAGAGCAGCAACCGAACCCTTACATTTCCCCGGGACTGTGCTTTCAGTTTCGGTACTTCGCGCTGCGCAAGATGCACTTTCTCCTGCGTGCCAAGGCGCTCGTCGCGTTCCCGGGCGGCTTCGGCACCATGGATGAACTCTTCGAAACGCTGACCCTGCTCCAGACCGGCAAGGTGACCGGGGTGACGGTGGTGCTCGTGGGAAAGGCCTTCTGGGACCAGGTGATCAATTGGACCGCCCTGGTCGAGCACGGGCTCATCAGCCCTGGGGATCTGCAACTGTTCCACTACACCGAAACGGCTCAGGAAACGTGGGACCTCATCTCGCGGAACCACGGCATGAGACCCCGTTCATGAACCTCTCCTTTCATGGCGCAGCCCGATCGGTGACGGGTAGCCGGCACCTCATCGAGACGCCGAGTTGCCGTCTGCTGCTCGACTGCGGGCTGTTCCAAGGCCGTCGCGAGGAGGCGGCCCGCCAGAATCGCGATCTCGGGTTCGATCCCAAATCGATTTCCGCCGTATTCCTCTCTCATGCGCACATCGACCATTCCGGAGCGTTGCCGGTGCTGGCAAGGCACGGTTTTTCGGGGAAGGTGCACCTCACCCAGGCCACGGCAGACCTCGCCGCGATCATGTTGCAGGATGCGGCGCAGATTCAAGCGAGCGACTGCGCCTACGTGAACAAGGAGGAGCAGCGTCGTGGCAGGCGGTGCATCAGGCCATTCTTCGATTCCGCGGATGTGACCGCGATCGGGCGCCGGTTCGTGGGCGCGCGGTACCGGGATGCCGTCAAGATCGATTCCAGAATCACCGCGTCCTTCCACGACGCCGGACATATCTTGGGGTCGGCCGCCGTTCGCGTGAAATACACCGCGCGCGGGAACACGACCACGGTGCTGTTCAGCGGCGATTTAGGCCGCTCCAACATGCCGATTCTGCGAGATCCGGAGCCGCCGCCGCCCTGCGACATCCTCATCCTTGAATCGACCTACGGCGATCGCCTCCATGAGCAGGCAGGCGAAGAGATGAAGACAAAGGTGCAGGAGCTGATCGCTCACGCGAAGACCCATCGAAGCAAGATCATCGTGCCGGCGTTCGCGGTCGGCCGCACGCAAGAGCTGGTCATGCGGATCAAGGAATTGGTCACAGAGAGCTGGATCGATCCCTTGCCCATCTACATCGATTCCCCCTTGGCCGCCAAAGCGACCGAGATCTTCAGAAAACACCCTGAATGTTACGACGAGGAGACCTATCGGACGTTCGCGTCCGACGGCGATCCGTTCGCAGCCCGCTACATCCGGTTCGTCTCGACGGTCGAAGAGAGCAAGCGGCTGAACGAAATGAAAGGCCCCTGCATGATCATCGCGTCTTCCGGCATGTGCGAGGGCGGACGGGTGCTCCACCATTTGAAGCACGCAATTCAGGACGAGGCCAACGTCATCGTGTTCGTCGGCTTTCAAGCCGAACACACCCTCGGGCGCAAGTTGGTGGAAGGCTGGGACGTGGTGCCCATCTTCGGCATACCCACGCCGCGTCGCGCGCGGGTCCTGAAAATGAACGGGCTGTCCGCCCATGCGGATCGCAACGATCTCCTGGCCTACGTCCGGGCGATCGATCCACTGCCGGACAAGATTTTCATCGTGCACGGGGAGGAGAAACAGGCCCTGTCGTTAGGTGCGGCGATCCAAGCCGAGCATCCCGGAGTCGAGGTGCAGATTCCCCATCGAGGAAGCGTCCATGAGGTATAGACCGATGGCCCCGATCGAGCATCGCACGCGAAGTGCAGCACAGGTATGCCTCTTGTGGTCATGCGCGCTCGCCTTCACTGTGCTGGACTCCTCACTCTCCGGCGGTACGGAGCCGAAGGAACCTCGGCTCCGTGCGCGCGAGGTGGGCATCATCATCGGACAGTATCAGCCAGGTCCTCACAACGCGATCACGGATGTCGCGGGGGTGAAGGTCGGACACACTACTCTGATTCGTGGCGATGGTCGGCTCAAGCCCGGTGAAGGTCCCGTTCGAACCGGTGTGACGGTCGTCATACCGCGGGATGATGTGTGGCGCATGAAGGTCCCCGCCGGAGCGTTCGTCTTGAACGGGACGGGGGAAATGACCGGCTTGGCGTGGGTCGCGGAGGCGGGATTTCTCGAATATCCCATCGCCTTGACGAATACCTTGAACGTGCCGCGCGTCGCCGACGGGGTCATGAGCTGGATGATCCGTCGATATCCCGAAATCGGGATCTCCGATGACACGCTTACGCCGGTCGTCGCCGAATGCGACGATAGCCGCCTCAACGACATTCAGGGCCGCCACGTTTCGGAACAAGACGTGATCAAGGCGTTGGATGAGGCCGTCGGTGGCCCGATCGCCGAGGGCAGCGTAGGCGCAGGAACCGGCATGGTTTCCTACGGATTCAAGGGCGGAATCGGAACCTCGTCGCGCCGTCTTCCTGAAGCGGAGGGCGGGTACACGGTAGGCGTCTTGGTCAACGCGAACCACGGCCGACGCCCGGAGCTGATCGTGCACGGCGTGCCGGTCGGCCGACTCTATGAGGGTGCTGCGCCCTCGGCTCAAGCGGGGTCATCGGTAAACGGCGACGGGTCGATCATCGTCATCATCGCAACCGACGCCCCGTTGGATGGCCGGCAGCTCACGCGCTTGGCGAAGCGGGCCGCGCTTGGCCTGGCTAGAACCGGTTCCACTGCGCGGCACGGCAGCGGGGATTTTATGCTGGCGTTCTCAACGGGCAATACAATTCCCCATTACCCAGAAAGCCGAACATTCACTCTGACGCATTTAGCGGACACGCATCTGAACCCGCTCATCACGGCTACGGTCGAGGCGACCGAGGAAGCCATCCTGAACGCATTGACCATGGCCACGACCGTGGTCGGACGGGATGGTCACGTCGCGGAGGAGATTTCGCTTTCCCGTTTGCGATCGCTACTGAAATCGCCACCGCCAAGTCAATAGGGTGGAGGATCCCTCCGCGCTCTTCACTTGCAATTGTTGGAGCCGCGTCGGTATTCTGGCGTGCCTAGGTCATCGGAGGCTTTCGAGGTCTCATGAACGACTACCAAATCGGCGGCGGGCTCAGGCTCATGACCGCCATCGAGAAGACGCGGGCCTTTGCCGACTTTCTGAAGTCGCGTTTCACCCACGCTCTCGAAGCGGAAGACCCGACCGAGCTGCACTATCTGCTCGCTCAGTTGGACGATTACCACTCGTACATGTGGCGCTACTATAAGAAGCTGGCGAAAGAACGGGCGGACCGCATGAATCCCAGCGGCTAAAGCGACCGACCGTACAGGCCGCCCATCTTGACTCTCCACGGCGAGAAGGTGTGATGTTGTGAGCATCAGCATGCCGGCATCTCGGTCCTCAACGCTTCGGTTCGCCTCCGTGCTCTTGCGTTCACCCGCCCTGCGAGAGGCCGCGCCGGCGTTGACGCGGGAAGCCCGTACACGGCTCAACCAGGATCGCATCGATCTCGCCTTCCTCTTCTGCTCACCGCACTATGCGCCGCGATTGGAGGAGTTTGTCGAGAGTCTGGCGGAAGAATTGTCGGGCGCGCTCCTGCTTGGCTGCACTGGAGAGGGAGTTATCGGGGAATCGGAAGAACATGAACGGGAGCCGGCGATAGCCTTGTGGACCGCACATCTGCCGCAGGTCGAGCTGCTTCCGTTGCGGATTACTTTTGCGTCCGATCTGGACCGGTTCGCCATCGATTCGCCCTCCACCGTGACCCAGCTCCCGAATCGCCCGGGCTCGATCATCCTCCTGGCCGATCCGTTCACGACACCGGTTCAGGAATTGCTCAACATTCTCGCGGAACAGCATCACGGTGTCCCCATTGTCGGTGGGTTGGCGGGGGGAGGCCGCGGCGCGGGAGAAAATCGGCTGATCTTGGCCGGACAGGCCTACGACGGCGGCGCCGTCGGCGTCATGATGGCCGGCCCCGTCACCATAGAAACGATCATTTCGCAGGGCTGTCGGCCGATCGGGGACCGCTACGTGGTCACTCGGGCCGAGCAGAACGTCATCCACGAGCTGGGCGGGAAGCCGGCCCTTCAACGACTTCAGGCCTCATTCGATTCGCTGGACGAACACGAGCGGCGGACCGCCCATCGAGCGCTGCACGTGGGCATCGTCATCGACGAACACCGCGCCCATTTCGAACGAGGCGACTTTCTCATCAGAAACCTGATCGGTGCCGACCAGGCGACCGGGTCGATCGCGATCGGAGAGTCCGTGCGAGAAGGGCAGACCATCCAATTCCATCTCCGAGATGGACGGACGGCCGACGAAGACTTGAACCTGCTCCTGGCCGCCTATACCCGGCGCCGACACTTACCGCCCCGCGGAGCCTTGCTCTTTAGCTGCTGCGGGCGTGGACAAGGCTTGTTCGGCGTACCTCACCACGACATCACAGTACTCAGGACGCGACTGGGAACCATACCCACCGCCGGATTCTTCGCGCAGGGAGAGATCGGACCTGTGGGCGAGAAGAACTTCGTCCATGGATACACGGCCAGCATCGCGTTGTTCAGCGAGCCGGGCCGCGAATCGGGGTGAGCGGTTCATCGTTCTGCACGAACGCCGCACATAGGAGAGCAGCCTCATGGTGCTTCAGTTGATCATCTGTACCGCGCTCCTCTTCTTCGGCCTTGCCTTAATCGGAGAAACCGCCGGTACGCTACCGGGAGACAATCCGGCCGGGGCGAAAGAGGTCACGACCGATTCGGGGTTGCGTTACATCGATCTCATCGTCGGGAAAGGACATGAGGCCCAATTGGGGGACACTGCCTCGGTCCACTACACCGGCTGGCTTGAGGACGGGCGCAAATTCGACAGCTCCCTCGACCGCAAACAGCCGTTCGACTTTCGACTGGGCGCTGGTCGGGTGATTCGCGGTTGGGATGAAGGGGTCATGGGCATGCACATCGGCGGCAAGCGCAAATTGATCATTCCCCCGGACCTCGGCTATGGCACACGCGGCGCGGGAAACGTGATCGCCCCAAACGCCACGTTGATCTTCGACGTGGAACTCTTGGACCTGAAATAACACCGCTGACAAATGACAAGCTGAATCGCTGACCGGCGAGAGCGCTCCGTTCTCGTCAGCCTCTCACCTCGTCATCCGATCAGCCCGGTAACCAGAATGAACCGCACGCCTCTCTTTGCCGCCCACCAGGCCCTCGGCGCCAAACTGGTCGACTTTGCCGGATGGGAAATGCCCATCCAGTATTCCGGCGTGCTGGATGAACACCAGGCCGTGCGTCGGCAAGCAGGCCTATTCGACGTAAGCCACATGGGCCGGCTGCTCGTGACGGGACCGGGCGCTCTGGACTTTCTCCAGCAAGTGACCACGAACGACGTCGCGCGACTGGCGATCGGACGGGCTCACTACTCGCTCGTGTGCAACCCCGCAGGAGGCATCAAGGACGATATCTTCGTGTACCGGTTGGACGCCGACCAGTATCTTGTCTGCGTGAATGCGTCGAATCGGCAGAAGATCTTTTCCTGGCTTGTCGAACAAGGACGCGCCTGGGCTCATTGCCGCATAGAGGATCATTCCGATACGCTGGCTCAGATCGCCCTGCAGGGACCGGCCGCACGCGAGATTCTCGCAACGCTTGGTGCTCCGGCAGCCCTCTCGATCCAGCTTCGACATTGTGCGCGGGTGGATTTGCTGGGAGTCAGCACGCTCGTGGCGAGGACCGGCTACACCGGCGAACTGGGATACGAGTTCTATGTCCCCGCTTCGGGCGCCGAACGCCTCTGGAGCGAGCTCCTCGCGCGTGGAAAAGCGAACGGGCTTAAGCCGGCCGGCCTTGGCTGCAGGGACCTGCTGAGGTTGGAAATGGCCTACCTGCTGTACGGGAACGATATTGATGAGAGCACGAGCCCGCTCGAGGCAGGGGTGGAATGGGCGGTCGCCTTCGCCAAAGAATCATTCGTCGGGAAAGACCCGCTGGTTATCCAAAAGAGCCACGGCGTCACGCGGAAGCTCGTCGCCTTCGAGCTGACGGAGAAAGGAGTCCCCCGGCACGGCTGCAAGGTGCTTGCTCCCCAGGGGAGCAGCGCGCCGATCGGCGATGTCACGAGCGGGAATTTCTCACCCCTTTTGCAGAAGGGCATCGGGTTGGCGTATGTGCCCTCGACCTATGCGCAGCCCGGCACCGCGCTCCTCATCGATATCCGAGGCAAGACGCTCCCGGCCGTCGTCATCATGCCGCCGTTCTATAAGCGCAAGGCGTAGTCTTGCGTGGACGTGAGACGAGAGGCGAGGGGCGAGAGGATGAGCGATGCTTAGGAACTCCGACCGTGGTTCGGTTCTGGTCCCCTTGATCCAGGCCTCTCGCCTCTAACCATGTCGACAAAGAACATCTACACCGGTCGAGTCGTCACGCTCAACGTCGACGCCGTCACGCTACCGAACGGCGTCACGGTCGACTTGGAAGTCGTGCGTCACCCTGGCGCCGCCGCCGTGGTTCCGCTCAAAGAGAACGGGACGGTGGTGCTGATCCGTCAGTTCCGCCACGCGGCTGGCGGATTCATCTATGAGATCCCCGCAGGCAAGCTCCATCCAGGCGAGAATCCGTTGCACTGCGCTGCGCGGGAGTTGGAAGAAGAAATCGGCTACCGCGCCGCCTCGTTCGAATTGCTCTCGAGCATCTTCACGGCACCGGGCTTTACCGATGAGGTCATTCACATCTACAAGGCCACCGGTCTCACACCAGGTCGACAACAGCTCGATCGCGATGAGGTATTGGAGGTGACGGAGATGCCGTTGGAGGAAGCGATCAGAAGGATTCAGGATGGAGCGATTCGGGATGCGAAAACCATCGTGGGACTGGCGGCGGTTTACATCGGGAATGCGATGCGATGAGGACGGGTACTCGAGAGGGCTCCCGCCGAGGCGGGAGCCCTCCCAAGCCAGCTAGCCTCGCCAAGATGACCCTGATTACTTCTTTTTCTCGTCCTTCTTTTTCTCGTCTTTCTTCTTCTCTTCAGCGTTGAGCATTTGGACGAGCTTGCTCCCCTCCTTCTTATCCTTCTTCTCCTTCTTCCCTTCTCCGGCGAAGGACGGGGCGCTGAACGCGACCAACACTGCAACGGCCAAGAACGCCATCAGCATGCGCTTCATAGATTGTCACCTCCTCTCATCTGTTGGGAATTGGTTGCCTCTGGAAGGCACCGGCTTAGTCAGCAAGGTTGGTGCCGTATTCGATTCGATGAAACAACTCGTTGCAAATCAGGAAGTTGCGACGTCTGACTCATCGAAGAGCGAATGGAATCTCCTGCGATATCCTGTGGCGAAATGGTGGAGCCTCGGCTAAAGTGCCTCAATCATTCGGCTGGAGGCTCCTGCACAGTATGAGAGTCAAGGCCCTCCTCCCAGACTATGTACGCCCAGGCCTCAGGATTCTGTTCGTCGGCATCAACCCCGGCCTGCGGTCAGCACACGTCGGCCATCACTTCGCCGGCTACTCGAATCGCTTCTGGAAACTCCTCTGCGACGCGCGCCTTGTGCCTCGCCCGCTGACCTATCGAGACGACTGGCACTTGCCGGAGTTCGGGCTCGGACTCACGAATCTGATCGCCCGCCCGACCGCCGGGATCGACCAATTGACCCCCGAGGACTACCGGCGGGGACGTATGAGATTGCTGGCCAAGATTCGCCGCTATCGTCCCAGGCTCATCGTCCTGCTGGGCGTGACGATCCACGATACCCTCTTTCCCCATGATCCACCGAACCGGCCACGGCGCATTGGGCGGCCACCGCGCTGGCTGGAGGGGATTCCGGTCGTGACTTTGCCGAATCCCAGCGGACGAAACGCCCATTACTCGTATCGCGTGATGCTGAAATCATTTCGAGCTCTGGGGAGGACCGCCTCCCTCTTCCCACCAAAACGGCGAACGATCGCGCCGACGGTCGCGCGGCCATCGGCGAAGGTGGACCGAATGCGAGCCCGCTGTTGAGGAAAGGAGACAGTCCGAGCCGGAACCCTGTAGACCCCAACAGGATTGACACGCCAGGCATCGAAGTGAGATCTTGGCAAATCAATTGGTTCGCAAGACGGTTGTCTGTCCGTGCCATGGCATGTCCGTTGCTCCATCGTCTCGAAGAGCAGGACAGTCGAGAAAGACGACTTAGAATGAAAACCTCGATTTGGCTCAGCATGCTCATCGGTGGAATCCTCGCCATCTCCGCCCCATCCGAGCTCTTGGCCCAGGCCGAGACCGAGCCTCTGATCGAAGGAGCGATGAAGGAATGCCATCAGGGTCGCGTCTTACAAGAGCGTGCGGCCCGGATCGCGCATTTTGAGAGGGGACAGGCCCTCGGCGAACAGGCCGTTCGCTTAAACGATCAGTCGGCTGAAGCCCATTTCGCTCTCTTTTGCAACCTGGGCGAATTGATGCGGATCGACGGCGAGGTGAGTATCTCTTCTGTGATCGGCTTCCGGCGGATGATGAAAGAGCTCGATCGCACGATCGAACTGGCCCCTGGGCATCTGGACGCCCTCTCGGCCAAGGGAACATTCTTAGTTCGCCTTCCGGGACTTTTCGGCGGCGATGCGGAGAAGGGTGAGCGGTTGCTTCGCTACGTCATCAACCAGGAACCGCAGGCCGTCAATGCGCGCCTGAGTCTGGCGAAGAGCTATTGCGCGCGAGGCCGTCACGCCGAGGCGGTCGCCTTGGCGACGCAAGCCTTGGATCTCGCTCAAGCTCAGCATCGCGAGGATTTCATACCCGAAGCCTCCCAGGTTCTCGCCCAACTGCGCGCC
This sequence comes from Nitrospiraceae bacterium, assembly GCA_037446055.1. GTDB lineage: Bacteria > Nitrospirota > Nitrospiria > Nitrospirales > Nitrospiraceae > JBBIJI01. The sequence goes on along the minus strand of JBBIJI010000067.1, from coordinate 1,660 downwards.
AGGGCCGGCAAAGCGAATTAGCCTTTCTCTCGCAGCAATCCTTCCGGTTTTCCCCTTCTTTTCAGCGTCCGCCAATCGTGCTATCTTGAGCGCCCTGAAGGTCATCGGTCACTCGTCATTTGGTCAGGAAGCAGCTTCGCTTTGATTCCTCGCTCTCGAGTGACTAATGACCGTTGACTAATGACAGCACGCATCAAAAGGCAGAAGCAGGAGCCTCTATGGTACTGAGTGGGAAGAAAGGCCTCATCTTGGGCGTGGCCAACAAGCACAGCATCGCGTGGGCCATCGCCCAATCGGCCGGGCGGGAAGGAGCGAAGCTCGCGTTCAACTATCAGAACGACCGGTTGCGCGAGAACGTTGAAGAGTTGGTCCGAACCATGCCGGGGGCCAAGGCCTTTCCCTGCGACGTGAGCGACGACGGGCAGATTGAATCGCTGATGAAGCAGGTGGAGGGAGAGCTTGGGCGACTGGATTTCCTCGTCCACTCGGTGGCCTTCGCGCCACGAGAGGAACTGACGGGCGAGTTTCTCAATACCTCACGGAAGGGGTTTGCCGCGGCCCTGGACGTGAGCGCCTACTCGCTGGTGGCGGTCTCTCGTGCGGCCGCTCCATTGATGCGGGAGGGCGGCTCGATCGTGACCTTGACCTACCTTGGAGCCGAGCGCGTCGTTCCCCATTACAACGTCATGGGAGTCGCCAAGGCTGCGTTGGAAGCAACGGTCCGGTACCTCGCCCACGATCTGGGGCCCAAGAACATCCGCGTGAATGCCATCTCCGCAGGACCGATTAGGACCCTCGCCGCGCGCGGCGTGGCGGGGATCAGCAAAATGGTCGACCACCACAAGGAGGCGGCGCCACTGCGTCGGGCCACCGAGCAGAGCGAGGTGGGCGATACCGCCCTCTTCCTCATCAGTCCCCTCGCCCGCGGCATTACGGGTGAAGTGATTTACGTGGACGGTGGGTATCATATCTTGGGCTCGCTGGCGCCGGTGGAATGAAAGATCATTCGTTATTCCTGAAGAGTATACAGTTGTCAGTTATCACTCGTCAGTTTCCGGAACTGCCAACTGAAAACTGATCACTGTGTACTCTTCCGCGCCTCACGACTTCCAGCGCCTATTCGATCCTTCCCCTGAGGGCTTTCAGACGCCCTCGCTTCGTCTTACTTTCTAACCGTCGTCGCTGCGAATTCCTGGTCGGCTTCGTAGCCCTGTGTGTCTTGCGCGGGATCGCCACACCCTGAATCAAGGCGCGCAAGCGATCAAAAGCGTCCTCCCGATTCCGCTCCTGCGTCCGATACTGCTGGGCCTTGATCGTGACCACACCATCTTCTGAAATGCGGTGATCTCTTAGCTTCAGCAACTCCTCCTTGTAGAACGGCGGCAAGGACGAGGCCCCGATATCGAACCGCAAGTGCACCGCCGTCGACACCTTGTTCACGTTCTGCCCGCCCGCCCCTGCGATCTCACCGCGTGGATGTCGATTTCGGAATCGGAGATTGAAAGATGTGATGAGATGAATGGCATTGTTGCTAGCGATGCAATCTACCTTTCATTTTAGGCCATGAGCATATTGCGGCCGGTTTCGTGGTCGATTGGATTGAGTATTCAACCTAAATCCTGCGTGAAAAATGCTCCATCTACGGTCTGAGTTTCTCAAT
>JBBIJI010000066.1:0-15649 GCA_037446055.1 Nitrospiraceae bacterium | reverse complement strand
CCATAACGCCGGATTGCCTCCCGTTGGAATTGCGGGAAGCGGCAAGGCCGGCGGCCGTGTCGGTGACTCAAGGTCAGGACCGCCTTATCAGGCTTGAGATGCAATTGGGGAAGCAGACCTTGGCCGAGTTGGAACAGGCCATTATCGACGAAGTGATGCGGTTGTCAGGCCACAACAAGAGTCTCTCGGCCAAGTACCTCGGCCTGACCCGATTTGCGCTGGACCGTCGCTTGAAGAAGATCGCGGACGAACAGGAGGGACACTAAGAAGGATTCGGCGCCACGAACACCAACACGGAAAGCCGGACGTCCGTGTGATTGAGGACCCCGTGCTCCTCCCCGGCAGGCGCCATGGTTCCTTGCCCCGGACCCAGGACCTGCTTCTCGTTGCCGACCTGAAAGGTGCCCTGCCCCTCCAACACGAAGTAGACCTTGTCCTGTTCGCCGTGCACGTGACCTTTCTGTTCCTGACCAGGCTCGAAACAGTAGACATCGCAGAAAAAGCGTGGGGTCTGAAAGATATTGTTCTTCTTCATCTTCTCGCTGCTAAATCGCTGAAACTCCGACAGATTAATGACCTTCATGAAGCTGGACTCCTGGTTGGCTGTGAGGGTGCTGGGCCGACCGATTCTATTTTCCTCGTGATCGAGGTCACGGGAACCAAGTGCCGGGACAAGCCGAGGTCCTTTGCAGGGACGCCGAGAGCCAGACCAAGCAGTTGAGGGAGGTGGAGGATGGGGAGCTGAAGAGGAGCATTGACTGCCTTTGCCGCCCGATCCTGGTAGATATCCAGGCTCATGTGGCATAGCGGGCAGGGCGTCACCATGAAATCCGCGCCGGCCTCCTTCGCTTCCTTCATGTTGTTCCCCGCCATGGCGACCGCAATGGCTTCCTTCTCCAGGATGATCGGAAACCCGCAGCACTTCGTCCGGCCGGCGTAAGCAACCGGTTCGCCTCCCACAGCCCGAATGACCTTCTCCAGGGACGACGGATTTTCTGGATCGTCAAAGCCAAGCTCCCACGAAGGCCGTAGGATGTAACAGCCGTAGAATGGAGCGATCCGGAAGTCGGCAAGCGGTCGCCGGACCTTTTCGGTGAGGGTTCTCGTCCCGATTTCCCGCGCCACGATCCACAAGAGATGCTTGACTTGGATAGTACCCCGATACAAGATCCCCTCGGGAGCCAGCAAGGCGTTGATGCGGTCCCGCACGCCGGGCTCGGATTTGAGCCGGCGGTTGGCAGCGCTCATGACCCCTTGGCAGGTTCCGCAAATGGTCATGATATCCAAGCCGAGCTGCTCGGCTTGGGCGAAAGTCCTCGCGTTCAGGGCCAAAGCGGCATACGGATCAGCTTCACCGAGCACGCCCGCGCCGCAGCACGAGGCCGCTGCCAGTTCCACCACTTCGATCCCCAGCCGTCCGATGATCGCCATCGTGGATTGATAGAGCTCCGGCGTGGCGCCTTTGGCCGCACAGCCTGGATATAGCGCAAACTTTAACGGCATGGCAGCAAGGGTCGGGTCGGTCCCGTCGAATGTCTCCTCGCTTCTTTTATCAAGCCATAACCCTCCCACACAAGTGTGTTCCGGGATGATGCCGCAGATGCGGCTCAGAGTTAAGGTTTCAACCGGATTCAACCGACAAGGGAGTGTACTCGCGCGCAATGCACAGCAACGACGCTCTCCCTACTGGTCTGCGAGGCATCCGGTGAGTCCATCACAGGCTGAGACCGCCACGGCTGAGCTGGAGCAAGAACTGTCGCAACGGATTGACCAGGGCGCGATGGAGTTGCCGCTCTTACCTCAGGTGGCCGGCCAGCTCCTGACGCTGGTCAACGATCCCCGAGCCGATGCCGCCAAGTTGTCAGCGTTGATTCATCAGGATCAGGCCTTGGCCGCGCACCTTCTGCGCGTCGCCAACTCTCCAGCCTATATGCCGCGCAGTCCGATCATGTCGCTCCAGCATGCCGTGGCCATGTTGGGGATGAGCCTCCTGTCGGAGATAGCCTTTACGGCCTCCATCAAGGCGGGAACGTTCCAGGTTCCGGGCCATGAGCCCTTCGTCAAACACCTATGGCACCATGCGCTGGCCAGCGGGGCCTACGCCAAGGAGATCGCCCGCATTCGCCGCTACAACGTCGAGAGCGCCTATTTGTGCGGGCTGCTCCACTGCATCGGGAAGCCCGTCGTGCTGCGAACCCTCGTCACGATCGGATGCCAGCGAAGAGCGACCGTCGAGCCTTCGCTGCTCCTGCGGCTGGTCGACGGGTACCATGGTCGCGTCGGCGTGTTGATCGCGGAGAAGTGGGGCTTGCCGAAGCAGGTCGCCGAATCGATCGGGTTCTATCTGCATTACGAACAGGCGCCGAAGTTCAAGCAGGAATGCGCGCTCACCTACCTGGCGGACCGCTTTGCGACCTATTTGTTGACGCCCGCTGAGATCGAGGAAGCGCAGCTCCGGGAGGAACACGTCTTAGTGGACCTGAACCTCTATCCCGATGACGTGGATGCGTTGATCGCTGCGAGAGATCGCGTTCGTGGGCTCGTGGAGGCGATGAATCTGTGAGCGCTGCATCCGCCTACGATATTCTGGTCATCGGCAGCGGCCCGGCCGGACAGAAAGCCGCCATCCAAGGGGCGAAGGCCGGCAAGCGCGTCTGCCTGATCGAGCGCGAGCAGGGGATCGGGGGAAACTGCGTCCACCGCGGCACGATCCCCAGCAAGACGCTCAGGGAAGGCGCTTTACAACTCCTTCGCATGGCCCGCCTCGGCGCCGCCTTTCAATTTCGCCTGCAGCCGGAAACGCAACTGTCAAGTCTCCTCCACCGAGTGGACGAAGTGGTGCGTGCGCACGACGGATACATGAGCGATCAGCTCCGTCGCAACGGGATCACCTATCTCCACGGACGAGCGCGGCTGGTGTCGGAGCATCACGTCGAGATGGTGTCCGTGGACGGGATCACCCAGCGGTTCTCCGCGGAGATCATCGTGCTCGCGGCGGGTTCGCGCCCACGCGCTCCGCGAGAGATTCCCATCGATCATGAACACATCCTCGACAGCGACTCGGTGCTTTCCATGATCTATCTCCCCAAGTCGTTGACCGTGTTGGGAGGCGGCGTCATCGCCTGCGAGTATGCGTCGATCTTTGCCCTGCTGGGTGTCGAGGTCACGCTCATCGACAAGGCTGAACGACCGTTGCAGTTCCTGGACAAGGAGATCGTCGGCCACTTCGTCCAGTACTTCGAGCGGCAGGGAGGGCGGTACATCGGCAAGCAAGCCATACGACAGGTCGCGTGGGATGGTGTCCAGCACGTGGTGACGACGACGGATGACGGACGCGTGGTCCGTTCGGAAAAAATGCTGGTGGCGCTGGGGCGACAACCGAATGTCGAGGACTTGAACCTGGCTGCGGCCGGAATCGCCGTCTCCCCGAAGGGTGTGATCGGCGTCAATGATTTCTGCCAGACGAGCGTGCCGCATATTTACGCCGCGGGAGATATGACCGGCCCTCCCGCGCTGGCGGCAACCGCGATGGAACAAGGCCGCCGCGCGGTCTCGCACGCACTGGGATTGCCGGTCGGGAATTCCAGAGAGCAGGTCCCCGTCGGCATCTACACGTTGCCGGAGATGTCCGCCATCGGACTCGACGAGGACGCGGCAAGCGAGCGGTATCGAACCCCCCTCGTGGGTCGGGCGCGCTTCAACGAAGTGGCCAGGGGGCAAATCGCCGGGACCGCCGAAGGGCTGCTGAAAATGGTCGCGGACCCGGAGGGTCGTTCCTTGCTCGGCGTCCAGATCATCGGCGAGGGCGCCACGGAACTGATTCATCTGGCTCAGCTTGCGTTGCAGCAAGGTGCTCCCGTCGATCTGTTCGTGGAGAACATCTTCAACTTCCCGACGTATGCCGAGGCCTACCGCGTCGCCGCCCTCGACATTCTCGGACAACGTCGCCGCCGAGCAATCTCGGCGGTCGCCGCCTAACCCCCTCCAAACCTCGCTAGCGCGTGCCGCCCGCTCTTGATCGCTTTATCGTAACTGAGACGGGCGGATAGAGTCCTCAACCCACTTGCTTGTTTCGCTCCTCCCCAGCGCCTCCGCAGGCGCCTTTGACCCGGTCGTTCCGTTTGCGTTAGGCTTTTCGTCGTGACCTTCAGAAGGTCTCCAGGGAAGCCTCCAGGATGAATCGAGAAGAACGCCGGCGCCAAGCGAAGCTCGAGCGGGCCACCGTTCGACCGGGTGATTCGCTCGCAATCCGGTCGTTGCTGTACGAGGGCAAGACCCTCCATCAGGCGGGACGATTTCAAGACGCCGAGCGCGCGTACCACAACGTGTTGGAGATGCGTCCCGGCCATCCGGAGGCGATCCACTATTTGGGCTTGCTCGCGTACAGAGCGGGAGACGGCCCCCGCGCGATCGAGTTGTTGAAGGATGCGCTCGAGCGGGAGCCGCGGAATCCCCTCTACGCGTTCAATCTCGGGGTCGTGGCTCATCGGACCGGCCTGGTGGAGGAGGCGGTCGCGGCGTATCGCCGGGCGGTCGCGGTGAATCCTCGATATTCGGAAGCCTGGACCAACCTCGGCAATGCCTTGAGGGATCAGGGCGAGATGTCGGCCGCCGTCGAAGCCTACGAACGGGCGGCGGCGATTATGCCGTCGAGCCCCGAGGTTCTTAATAACCTGGGAGTCGCGTACAAAGAACTCGACCGCCTTGACGACGCGATCGCCTGCTATCGCCGAGCTTTAGCCGCGAAGCCTTCCCATGTCGAAGCGCACAACAATCTCGGCCTGGCCTTGATGGAAGCCGGGCAGGTGCCGGCGGCCATCGCATCGTTGGAACAGGCGCTTTCACTCCGACCCGACTATTCGGCCGCTCGCTATAACTTGGGACTCGCGTGCCTGTGGGCGGGCCATGAGGATCGTGCGGTGACCTTGCTCCAGGAAGCGGCGCGCGCGAAGCATGACTACCGGGGCAAGGTGACCGAGTCGTTCGTCTATCGATCCCGTCTCAAGCACGATCTCGAGCAGATTGAGTACCTCCAGCGGCAGGGTGTGCTGGGCACCGAAGTGGATTCCTATCGCGACGCATTGCGGCGGCTACGGAAGGAAGTCGATTCCCTGGCGGCTCCCGGCAATCGTGTGCCGATCTCCCCGTCCCTGCTCACGCCGGTGGCCCCCTCGTTCAACACCCTGCTGCACGTGGTCCCGTGCGAGCGCCTTTCTGACGGTGCGCTCAATCCGGAGCTCGACACCGCCGCGGTCGAACAACGATATTTCTCAAAGCATCCGGAAGTCACCTCTATCGACCATTTGCTGAAACCCGAGGCCTTGGACCGGCTGCGGCAGTTCTGCTGGGAATCGACCATCTGGAAGAAGGACTACGAGAACGGCTATATCGGCGCCTTTCTCGGCGATGGCTTCGCCACTCCTCTGCTGTTTCAGATCGCCACGGAGTTGCGGCTCAAGTTTCCCCGGATCTTCAAGGGCCATCGCCTGACGCAAGCGTGGGCCTTCAAGCAGGACAGCACGAGACGAGGCCTTAACATCCATGCCGACGCGGCCGCCGTGAACGTGAATTTTTGGATCACGGCGGATGACGCGAACCTCAACCCGAATGCGGGGGGACTCGTGGTCTGGGACAAGGAAGCTCCACGCCACTGGAACTTCAAGACCTACAACAGCGAACGGAACCGTCCGAAGATTCTCGAGTGGCTGCGGGAGGTCGGCGCTCAGACGGTACGGATTCCCTACCGGTCCAATCGCGCGGTCGTCTTCAACTCGGATCTCTTTCACGAGAGCGACGAAATCACCTTTCGGGACGAGTACACCTCCCGCCGGATCAACATCACCCTCTTGTACGGATACCGCCTCAAAGACTAGCCCGCTTCATTCGTGACGGATCGCCGCGAAATCAGCCAATTGCTCTCTAGTTGCTGTTCGCTTCATTGCTATGGGCTGCCCGCTGTTCGCACAGGTAGGGCTGGGTTTCGAGTTTCGTGACCAGAGCGTGCAGTTGCGCCCATGCCTCAGGCTGGAGGGCGACAAACTCCAGCCCGAATTGCTTGGTCCGGCACCAACGCACCACGGCTTGCGTGACGCATAGCGGGGGCTCGGGAGCGGCGAGATGAATCGTGAGCTCGACGGCGGCGCCGGGGGAAACCTCGGCCTGGCTCGACACCCGGCAACCGCGGATCGACAGGTCGATGACGTCCCCTTCCCCGCTGACCCTGCTCGCCGAGGTGAACGAGCTGCGGAACTGGACCGGAAAGCGGGGATGCTGGCGTTTTCCCATCGTGTGAGGACACTCGATCGGCGCTAACCCTTTATATTGCCGATCGGCCGGAGTTCCGCCACCTTTTTTGTGATTCCGGCGCGATCGACCGTCTCCACGACATCGGAGATGTTCTTGTAGGCAAAGCCGGCTTCTTCCGCCAGCCCCGACATGGAGACGGCTTTGACGATGATGCCGCGCTGTTTCATCTCCCGTTGCAATTGTTCGCCTCGGACCGACCGTTTGGCTTGCGTGCGCGACATCGTGCGTCCCGACCCGTGCATGGTCGAGCCGAATGTCTCCTGCATCGCCTGCTCGGTGCCGACCAGGAGATACGAGCCGGTTTCCATCGATCCGCCGCAGATGACAGGTTGGCCGGTCGCGCGATACAGCGCGGGCAGTTCGGGGCGGCCAGGGCCGAAGGCTCTCGTGGAACCTTTGCGATGGATGACCAACTCTCCTTCGGCATACCGTTCGACCTTGGCGATGTTGTGCGCCACGTCGTACACGATCTCCATACCGAGTTCCTCCGCCGACTGACCGAAGACGCTCGCGAAGGCCTCCCGAATTTGATGGGTAATGACCTGACGGTTGGCGAACGCGCTGTTCGCGGCGCAGTTCATGGCGGCAAAGTAATCTTGTCCTTCCGGCGAGCGGAACGGCGCGCAGGCCAATTGCTGATCCTTGACCGTGATGTTGTATCGCCGCATGGCCTTCTCGAACACTTTCAGATAGTCGCTGGCCACTTGATGGCCGAACCCCCGCGAGCCGCAGTGGACCATCACGACGATCTGATCTTGGCCGGTGATGCCGAACGCGGCCGCCGTGGCCCGGTCGAACACCCCATCGTTCGAGACGACTTGGATCTCCAAGTAGTGATTCCCTGATCCCAACGTCCCGAGCTGGTGTATCCCGCGTTCGATCGCGTGATCCGTGATCTGGTCGGGATCCGCTCCCGCGAGGCACCCCCACTCCTCGATCCGTTCGAGGTCTTGGTGCCAGCCGTAGCCCCGCGCGATACACCATCCGGCCCCCTGGCGCATGACGTCCCTGAATTCGGCTCTCGTGAGCCGAACGAACCCACGGGAGCCGACGCCTGCCGGGACTTTACGGAACAGCTCGGTAATCAACGGCTCCAATTTCGGCTGAACCGCCTGGAAGGTGAGGTTCGTTCGAATGAGCCTCATCCCGCAGTTGATGTCGTAGCCGACACCGCCGGGAGAAATGACTCCTTCCTGCGCGTCGAAGGCCGCGACGCCGCCGATCGGAAACCCGTATCCCCAGTGACCATCGGGCATACAGAGGGCATAGCGGCGGATACCGGGCAAACAGGCGACGTTGGTGAGTTGGTCGAACACGCCCCGATCCATCGATTGCAGGATGCGCTCCGTCGCATAGAGGCGGGCGGGCACCAGCATGCCGGGTTTTTCCGTGGTCGGGATCTCCCAGACTTCATCCGAGATCCGTTCGACCTTCATGGTGGTTTGCAGGTTCATAGGTCAAGGACGACCGTCGTCGTCCAACCGGTTTGATCGTGCCGAAGGTCGAAGAGATGCTTTGTGACTCCTTTGATATCGGCGCGGAGCTCCTGCGTAGTCGAATCGATCGGGGCTCCCGTGATGGTTGACCGAAGGCGCCATCCCGCCCCACCCGGTTGCTCACCGACTTCCGCGCTCACCGAATGGTATACGACACTCTCCGCATCTTTAAAGAACACGAGGTCCGAGAGCCAATCGAACAGCAGGGTGCCCGGATCGGGCGCCTCTCGATCGACGGTCCGCCGCCAGCTTTGCTGGACGGTCCGAGGGTTCGCCAATGCGTCGATCACCGCCTGCCCTGAGGCCTGAAAGACCTCGGAGAGGGTTTGGCCTCTCGCTTCGAACGCGGCGTCCGCCAATGCGACATCCTCCAGCCATCGAAACGTGCCGGCCATCTACTTCGCCTGCGAGGCGATCGCCCCGCGTCGCACACGGTGGAGGATCGCCCGGACCTGGTTGATCCCGGGAAGCTGATGGCCGAACGGCATCGGTACCTTCCCCTTCAAGAGCATGCGGAGTCCCAAGGGCGCCACGCGCCGGAGTCGCGCGGGATTGAGCCCGACGACCTTCAAGGGCATCACGGCCTCGTTGAGCCTGCCGTCCTTCTCGATCAATCGGGCGAAGCCGGTAATATGCCGGGCCCCGCCGCTTTGTGTGAGCCCGGACTGAATGGCTGCACGGCGGAGCCGGATGATCGCCTCCATCGGTTTCACGTCCTTCGGACAGACTTGGACGCAAAAATTGCAGCGTGTGCAATCCCAGATGCCGTTGGCCTCCTGCAATCGCGCCAAACGTTGTTGCTTGGCCGACTCGGGCTCGCGAGGATCGGCCAGAAACCGCGCCGCTTTGGCGAGCGCCGCCGGGCCGAGGAACTCGCGGGAGGCTTCATGGGTCGTGCAGGCCGCAACGCAGGCTCCGCACATGATGCATGCGTCCACGTTGTGAAATTGAAAACTTTCCGGCAGCATCGTGAGCTGCGCGGTTGGGCCGTACCGACGGGCCGGCAGAAACGACGTGGAGAGCCACGGCGTCACATCGCGAATTTTCCCCCAGAAGGGGGCCATGTCCGCCACCAGATCCTTGATCACCCGCATGTTGTGCAGCGGTGCCACGGTGATGCGGCCGTGCCGCTCCAGTTCCTTTCTGATGGACGTCCGGCACGCCAGTTTCTCCGCGCCGTTGATCGTCATCGCGCAGGAACCGCAGATTGCCGAGCGACAGGAGTAGCGAAACGAGAGCGAGCCGTCGAGCTCATTCTTGATCCGGATCAAGGCCTCCAGCACGGTCATCCCACGGCTCACATCGAGCCGATACTCCTCCTCGTGCGGAGCCTGATCCGTCTCAGGGTTGAACCGTTGGATGGTGAAGGTGAGTCTCATGAAGAAAGTCTGATTGAGTGATCTGGTGATTGAGTGATTTTCAAAAGACGAAACCCAAAATCACCCAATCACAATTCACCAAAGCACAAATCACCAAATCGTACTTATTCCAAGACGAACGTCTTCGGGTAGTTCGTGAGATTCCGGCATCCGTCGCGGGTCACGAGCACCATATCCTCGATCCTGACGGCGCCCAGGCCCGGGTAGTAGAGACCCGGCTCCACCGTGACGATGTGGCCCTCCTGGAGGATTGAACCGGTGCGGCTGATCCGAGGCGCTTCATGGATGTCGAGGCCGACACCATGGCCGGTGCCGTGGAAGAAGCCCTGCATGCGCCCGTTCACAAGCCCCGTCTTGTAGCCCGCGTTTTCGAATCGCTCACAGATAGACTCATGAATCTTCTTGCCGTCGGCCCCGTCACGCACTCGGCCGATCGCTTCTTCCTGAGCTTCAAGGACGGTCTGGTACAACCGCTTGAGCTCGACCGAGGGGGTGCCGCGCACCACCGTCCTTGACATGTCCGCAAAATAGCGACTCGTGGCCGACCGAGGGAACACGTCGAAGATGATGCTGCGATGGGCGGCCAACGGCCCGCTCCCCTCCTGGTGAGGATCGCAGGCCTGCTCGCCGCCGGCGACGATCGTGTGTTGCGCGATGCAGTCCCGCTCCATCAACGCGAGGTTGATGAGCTTCTTGATCCGTTCCGACGTCACCGGCGCGCCGTCGAGCCAGAGGAGATCGTCGCGAATGTCCGCGCGCCGCAGCGCGGCATGGGCCGCCGCCACCGCCGCTTCCGTCGCGCGCTGCGCCTCCTCGATGTGGGCGATCTCTTCCGCCGTCTTGACGACGCGTCGCTCGAAGAAAGGCTCCCGCTTCGCCTGGAGCTGATAACCCAGATCCTGCAACCGTTTCGCATGGCCGAAGGGAAAGTTCGTCGGGACCTGCAGATGCGTGACTCCGCTGGAGCGAAGGATGTGGTGGACGATGTCGACTGCGACCGGATCGGCCACACCTTGCGCCCGCACCTCCCGCTCGATCTGCGAGTACGAGAGCACCCGATCCGCGGCGGCCTGACTACGCGCGCGGTCCATCTCCAGATCGCTCATGACCAGCAGTCGCTCGCCTTTGAATTCCAGATAAATGAACGGATCGGGCGCGATGAACCTCGTCGCGTAATACAGGTTGGAGTCGGTTTCGCTGGCGGCGATGAGCACCGTGGCGCAGTGTGGCGGTTGGGCCGTCGCGGTCATGCGTGTCCTTCTAACACGTGGTCCGGGGACGGTCAATCCTTCGACCCCTCGATTCGACTCGGGGTGGTGAGCTTGTCGAACCACGGCTCGACCGAGCTCGCCAAAGTCTGAGCGGGGGTTGCTCTGGATCGACGCTGAGCGGCGCCCTGAGCCCGTCGGCCCTTCGACCTCGCTTAGGGTCGATCCCGAGCATGGTCGAGGAATCGAAGGGCGCCGGCGAAACGTCAAGGCGAGCCGGGCGCGGGTGCCGGATGGCCCGGCTCGGCTGTCGACGATTTGTCCTCATCCGGTGTCGCAAGATCGAACGGGAGCGTAACCGTGTTTTTCAATACGTCGAAAGCGAGTTGCGCCAAGCCGGTCAATCCGGTCGTGAAAGATTTCATCGGCATGTACGTCACCTCGGGATCTTCGATCGACCCCTTCACGGAAAACATCGCGGTCGCAATCCCCTTGCGGTCTCCGGCGAACAACCGGCCGAACAACGGAATGGTCTTGATGAATTGGGCGTACGATCCGAACGGACTCACCGCCCAGACCATGTCGAGTTGATCGGTCGCAAGATCGTAGTTCCCTGCCGCCGTAATTTTGATCACCGGGCTGTCCAACACGATGTCTTCCGTCTCGATGAGCCCGTCGCGGATGTTCAGGGTGGCAGACACCTTCTTGAACGCGAGTCCGTCCTTGTCCAAATCCACTTTGCCCTGGAGCACGGCGGGAAGGTTCAGGATGCTCAGGACCTTCCAGATCGCTCTCTTCTCGTCTTTGAACACGCGGCCATCATGAAGGAGCACGGACGCTCGGCCAGCCAAGGTCGGGAGGATGCCGTGAGGGTTCCTCCCGTGGCCGCGCAAGGTTCCCGACAGGCGGACATCGCCCACGACCCAGTCATTCTTGCTTCCCAGCAGCGGGAGGATCTCCTCCACCGGTATACCCGTCAGTCGTATCGAGGCTTCGGTCTCCGCCGGCCGTTGTTTGGGGAGCTGGACGACGACACGGCCGGCGAGCTGGCCGGTGTCCGACTGCCCGCTGATGCGATCGATGTCCAGCACGCCGTCCTGAATCGTGAGTCGGCAGCTCAACCCGCCGAGCCTGACCTGTTTGTAGATGCCCCGCTGTATGGTCGCGACGGCGCTGACGCGACTCGTGGCGGCCAGCGTTTCGAGGAATTCCCGCAGCGGGGAGCGCTCCCCTTTGGGGATCAGCAGGGCGATATCCAGATGCGAGGATTCGATCTTGGCCGTAATGACGGGTTTGGTCGTCCAATTCTTGACCGTTCCTGTTATCTCCACGTCGCTGTCGTTGACGCGGAAGGAGAGGCGCTTCAGCTCGGCTCCGTTGCGGACAAGTTTCATGCGGAGAAAGACGTCGTTGACGTGACCGTCGATCCCCTTGGCGAGCATGAGTCCGTTGGTCAACGCCACCCATCCGGTGGTCCGCCAGTGCTTCCAGTCGCGGTCCGTTCCTTTGATGTCCAGCGACGCCTCAAAGTTCCCCGCTTCGAACCCGCCTTTCGCGAGCCATTCAGGCAACGCCGACAGCGAGACCGTGCCGGTGGCGAGCGACGCGTCGATGCTGAACCGTTCGCCGAGCGCGATCTTGCCCTTCACGGGCAGGCGTAACGGAGGCACCACGAGGTCGACTCGGCGGACGGTCAGGGTGTTTGCCGGCGCAAGGTCCCCCTCGAATTCCAGCGCGGTCGGCGTACCGGCCGGTTTCTCCGCGACGTCGGCGATCACTACTCGTGACTCCGTCAGATTCACCTCGCCGCGCAGATGAGGCGAGCCGGTCGGGCCGGAAATCACCACCGTAGCAGATACGTATCCTTGGACCGCGTCCGCCGCTAACGTTCCTTCCGGCAGGAAGCGCCGGACCTCGCCGGCGTCTCCCCTGGCGCGAGCCACGAATTCCTGGAACTCGCTGGTAGCCCCGCCGGTGATCATTCCCTGGAGTTGGAACTGGGCGGTTCCCAGATACCCGCTCACATGATCGACTCGGGTGCCGGCCTGAGAGAAGATCAATCGTCCTTGGAGCGCCGAGATCCGTTCAGGTAACGACGCGCTGCTGAGGCTGACGTTGTGGGCCGTGACCTCCCCGCCCACAAACGTGATGCCGCCCGGCTGGTTGAGCGGGCCGACGAGGCGGAACGTCGGCTGAGCGATCCCCTCGACATGTTTCGCGTCGGCGAGGAACGTGGCCAAGCGGCCGGCCGCCATGTTCCGGGCCAAGAAATGCAAGAGCTCCGCTGCCGCCATGTCGCCGCCGACTTCCATCTCAAGCCAGGGCCCGGCTTCCAGGAACGAGACCATGGCTTTTCCGTCGGAGATGTGGATCGGCCCGTAGATGCCGCTGATGTTTTGCACACGGACACGGCCCGTTTCCACGAACACCGTGGCGGAGAGGTTCTGGGTCGGGACGCGGTCGTCTCCCAGCAACGCCTGTCCATTATCCACCTTGAATTCTCCCGTGAGGGAAAGCTGCAGGTTCGCCGCTATGGAGCCGGTGAGCGTGACGGACACGGCCTCGACCGTGCCGGCGATCTGGCGGTCCGCGATGATCGCCGGGAGCTGCGGGTGGATCCATTGAGGAGGCACGTTGGCCAGGATCTCGCCCAAGGCGGCGGGTGCGGAGGAGAACGTCAGGGAAAACGTCGGTTGAGCCGTCAGCAGTCCCGACACATTCGCTTGGCCGGTCAATGTCACTCGGTCGAGATTGGCGGCAATCTCTGTGAGGACTGCGTCGTAGCCTGCGACGCCCGGCGTCAAGCGGAGGCGGCCCCGCAGGTTGGCGAAGCCTCGCACCCCCTTTGGCACGGGGCGCGGGCCGAGAAAATCCGCCAAGTCGTGAATGGGTACATTGGCGGCCTCCATGGTCCCTTCGAACTGGAACGTTCTCCTTGCCGCAACCGGTTCGTCGCCGGGGAAGGAACCCTTGCTTTCACCTCGGGTAATGAGCCCGGTCAACGACACGGCGGATGTCCGCTCGCCGGCAGGCAATGTCGCGGAGACGCGCAGCTCAGCCCGCGATCGTTCCGGCTTGATCGCAAGGAGCGTTTCCACGCGCTCAAGCTGCACGGTGCGCGGACCGTCCGGCCGGGTCTCGTCCAGAATCGTGATGGTCCCGTTCAAGATCTTCGCTTCTTTGATGCGCAACGTTTGTCTGATGTTGTGAAGCGTCGCTTCGGGGGAAGGGCCCGCGGCGTCGCCGAACAGGTTCCATGTCCCGTTGGGAAAACGACGGAGATGCAGTTGAGGCCGGTCGATCAACAGCCGCTTGCCGACGACCTGCTTGCGCAGGAGCGGAAGCAGTCGCAAGACGATATCGACGCGCTTCGCCGTCAAAAGAACCTGATCGGGGTCGCGATCGTGGATGACGACGTCGCTCAGGTCGAGTCGGATGCTGGGGAAAAGAACGAGCTTGACCCGGTCGACATCGATTTTGCGCCCAAGGCTGTCCTCGAGCTGCAGGAGGAAGAAGTCCTTGAGGTAGTCCTGGCCTGTCAGCGACCGGGAAAACAGCAAGAAGGTGGCGCCGAGGATGACCAATGCCAGGACAAGATAAACGAAAATCCGGGGACGGACCACGCCTCCTCCACGACGACCCGCACGTTGGTAGTGTAATTCCATCTTACTGAATGGGTGGATGAAAATCCAGAAAAGCGCGGTGTGGCGAGAAGAACGACAACGAAATGGAGTGCGGTGTGACGGCACGGTATAATCCGTGCCGATGACGTATCCCCTCTGCTTACCCGCGGTGGCTCGTCCGTGAGCCCGCCTGTTTCCGCAACGCCCACCCGCGCTCGTTGGGGCGTTCTGGCGCTGTTGTTCCTGATCAGCGTGATCACGTACGTCGATCGGGTCAACATTTCCGTGACCGCTCGTCAGATGATGCCGGCGCTCGGTCTCACCGACCAGCAAATGGGACACGTGTTCTCCGCATTCGTCTTGGGCTATGCCCTCTGTCAGATTCCCGGCGGCTGGCTCGGCGACCGATGGGGCGCTCGCCTGGTGCTGACGGGTGCGGTGGTCTGGTGGTCCGTCTTTACGACGTTGACGGCGGTCGCGGCGACGCTGCCTCCGACGAGCGTCATCGGCATTATGGGCTCATTGGCTGCCGTACGCTTTCTGATGGGCATGGGCGAGGGAGCTGCGTTGCCGAATTTCAACCGGGCGGTAACCGATTGGTTGCCGCCCTCCGAGCGGGGACTCGGCATCGGCGTCGCGATCGGCGGTCTCGGCCTCGGCTCCGCCCTCACGCCTCCCCTCGCGGCATGGATCATGGTGAACTGGGGGTGGCAGAGCGTCTTCTACTGGTCTGGGGCAATCGGTCTGGCCGTGGCGCTTGTGTGGTGGATGTTCGCGAGAGACCATCCCGCTCGGCATCCCTGGGTGGGCCAAGCGGAACATCGAACCATCCTGGCTCAAGCGGAACCACAAAGGCTCCAAGGGATGCCGGTGCCGTGGCGAGCTGTGGTGTGCACACCGTCGATCTGGTGGTTGGTGGCGAGCTATAGCTGTCTGGGTTATGTGGCCTACGTGTATATGTCCTGGTTCTATCTCTATCTGGTCAACGTACGAGCGTTCGATGAGTTGCGAGGGGGCCTGTTTGCCTCGGCTCCGTTCCTCGCCGTCCTCGCGTTCTGTCCGCTCGGCGGATGGATGACGGATCGTTTCGTCGCGCGAGTGGGTCTCACCAGAGGACGCCGGTGGATCGGCATGACCGGCATGCTTTCGGCCGGGGCTGCAATCGCCGTCGGCGCCGCGGCGGCCTCTCCTCTCCTGGCGATCGCTTGTCTGTCGTTGGGCGCCGGCTGGCTCTACTTCTCCGTGGGGGCCTACTGGGCCTCGACCAGCGACATCTCGAAACCGCACGCCGGGACGCTCTCCGGACTCATGAACACGGGAGCCAACTTGGGCGGGACTCTCTCGCCCACTCTCACCCCTTGGCTCGCTGATCAGTGGGGCTGGGGGCTCTCGCTGGGAACCGCGGCGGGTATCGCGGTCCTGGGGGGAATTCTGTGGCTCAAAATCGATCCTGGCAAGGGGCTGCGCCAGACCGAATTCTGAATTAGGAATTCTGAATTATGAATTGGGGATGCTGAATAGCGAATCGTACAGGTTGGCAAGTGGCATGCATCCTTGCCGCTGATAATTCAGAATTCATAATCCTAAATCCTGCGTGAAAAATGCTCCATCTACGGTCTGAGTTTCTCAATCTTCAG
>JBBIJI010000065.1:0-16931 GCA_037446055.1 Nitrospiraceae bacterium | reverse complement strand
AGTCGAGCGATGCTCGACACGGGAGGGGGCCCGAACCAACTCCCCTCCCGTACCCACTACGGACTGACCGTGACGCGATCTTTGATCAAGTCGAAGGTCTCCTTCGGGACGACGTTTTTCGCGACCAGCTCTCCTTTGAGCCGGTACGGCCGATTGCTGACGATCCGGTCAGCCACGTCTTTGGAGAGTCCCAAGAACAGGACCATGTCGTTCGCTGAGGCTTTGTTGAGATTCATGGGCGCCGCCGCAGTCTGCGCGGGCGGCGTCGGCACCACCGACGCCGTCGGTGCCGACGGTACGGCCGGCGCGGGCGGCACGGCTGCAAACGGCGAAGACGGAGTCACGGTGGCGGCACGGGGGCGCTCTTTCAACTCCTTCTGGTACCGCGCCACCAGCGATCTCAAGGTTTCATTATGCCGCTTTACGTCCTCATACTCTTGTTTGAGGCTTCGATTCTGCGCACTCAGTTGCTTGACCTTGTCTTCCAACTCCTTCGTGCGAGCCTCGCCCACCCCCCGCTCTTTATCGCGGCTGTGCTCGATACGGGCCAGCTCGTCCCGGGCGGCCTGTGCTTCATTGCCGAACTTCACGTTCAGATCTTTCAGCGTTTTGACTTGTTGCTCCAACGCATTCTTCTGCGCCCGGGTCCGCTCAAGTTCTTCTTTCGCAGTTTGCGCCTCGGCAACCGACGCCTTGTAGGTGCTTTCCTTCACCATGCACCCGCTCGATGCCAACATCGCGATGACCGCCCATCCAACGACCCAGTACCGACTCATGTTCGCCTCCATATCAGGGAGATGATTCCATTGATCGTAGCGTCGCAAGCGCTTGCCGAGCCGCAGTCGGCGCTCGCCGGCGTTAGCGGCCCGTACGATGTGTGTATGCCATGCCTTGGGCTTTGTCAATAGCCGCAACCTTTCTGAGAAGCTCGGTCAATGCGCTCCGACAGGGTGTGACCGAGCATGAACTGTGCGGTTGCTTGACGAATGGGACCGACTCTGTGATGATCCGTTAGTCTTAAGCTTCCAACCCGCAACTCAGCACTCATAACTCAGAACTCAAGTGAATACCTGGGGTCCTGAACTTGCCATCCTCCTCGGTATCGTAGAAGGACTCACGGAGTTTCTGCCCGTCTCCTCGACCGGTCACTTGATCCTGGTAGGGCGCGCGCTGGGTTTTACCGGCGAGGTGGCCGCTCGTGCTGATGTCGCGATCCAACTGGGCTCGATTCTCGCGATCGTCGCCTACGAACGCCAGAAAATCGTGGCGATGCTCTCACAAGCCTGGCAGGAGCAGCAAGAACTCCGCGCCATGGTCGCGAGTGCCGGCGGGCACTCGTGGGCTGCAGTCCTTCGTGATTCGTCGCAGAAACATCTGAACTTCTGGTTCCTCATCGGTCTTGGAGTCGCCTTTCTTCCCGCCGCCATAGTGGGGTTTCTCGCGCACCGTTGGATCGAGGGCCACCTCTTCACCCCTCAGACGGTCGCCTTGTCGTTGATCGTCGGGGCCATCGTGATCCTCGTGGTCGAACACCGCCGGACTCAGCCCCGGACCCTGCAAATGGAACAGGTCAGCCTGCGATCCGCATTCTGGGTCGGGGTCGCTCAGTGCGCGTCCCTGATTCCCGGCATGTCCCGATCGGGCTCGACTATCGTGGGTGGTCTGCTGACCGGTCTCGACCGAAAGGTCGCGACGGAATACTCCTTTTTCCTGGCGCTCCCAACGATGATCGCCGCGACCGGCTATCAAATGTTGAAAGCCAGCGCGGTATTCAGCCAGCAGGACTATATCGCGCTGGCCTTGGGCTTGATCGTGTCGTTTTTCGTCGCGTGGGTCGTGATCGCTGCGTTCTTGTCGTTCGTTCAGCGCCATACTCTCTGCGTGTTTGCCTACTACCGTATCGTTCTTGGCGCCGTCGTTCTGATCGTCTTCCGCTGACAAACCAGGGGGCTTCGATGTCTCAACCGCAGTTCGATACCGTCCATGTCTTCGACACTTGGGTTCAGGGGGAAAAAGGCACCCTCCACTTCGATGTGATGACCTCCGATTAAGGCACGGCGCTGAAGCTCGTCAAGCAGCATCTCGCCGACATCGGCGAGGAGGAGGCGACCCTCACCGTCAACGAATGCCGGTCTGCCACAGTGGACCGCTCGTCTTCTTTTCGGCCGACCAGCAGAAGCAATTCCGGGAGAAGGGCGGATTCATCCTGCCGCTCCCGTCATAGGGCATTACCTCGAGGAGGTGCGGTCTTCGGACAGGACCGGTTCGGCGGGTTTCTTTTCGAATGCGAAGTGGATGATCAGGAAGGTGACCCCGATGCTGATCGCCGAGTCGGCGACGTTGAAGGCGGGCCAGTGATAGGAATTCACGTAGACATCGAGGAAGTCGACCACTTCCCCGAACCTGATCCGATCGAGTAGATTCCCCACCGCGCCGCCGAAGATCCCTGCGATGCTCAATTGACCGAGCCAATCTTCTCTTGGCATACGGAGCAGAATCGCCCCCAACAGCACCAGCGCGAAGATGGACGTCACGCCGAAGAACGCAAACCGAAAGCCGCTGCTGCTTCCGGCCAGCAAGCCGAACGCGGCGCCCGGGTTTCGGATGTAGGTGATGCTGAACAGATTGGGAATGACGGGAATCGACTCATGAAGACGCATCGTCTCCATGATGTAGACCTTCGTGAGTTGGTCAAGCACCATCACGCCCGCGCCGACCGCTCCGAGCGTGAGATACCGTGTCTCCCGCCACATCAACGCACCGCCTCGACGCAACGATCGCACAGCGTGGGATGGTCGGCGAACGAGCCCACCGCCGGACGATAGTTCCAGCAGCGTTCGCACTTGGCAGCCTCTGATTTCGCGACCCGCACCGTCAGCGGCGCTTCCGCATCGTCGCTGCGCTCCAACGAGACCTGCGAGACGATGAAGAGCGTCGGCAGATCGTTCGCCGCCTGCCTGAGAAAGTCATAGGTGCCGGCATCGGCGTACAATCCCACATGCGCCTCCAATGAAGAGCCGATCTCCTTCTGCCTGCGTGCCTCCTCCAGCACACCCTGGACCTTCTCCCTATAGTCAAGCAAACGCTCCCAACGTTGTGCAAGCTGCGCGTCGCTCCATGTGGGATCGGCTTCAGGGAAAGAGGCAAGATGAACGCTGAAGGCGTCGCCTTCCTTTCGCGCCGCC
The DNA here is from genome assembly GCA_037446055.1 of Nitrospiraceae bacterium. Taxonomy (GTDB): domain Bacteria; phylum Nitrospirota; class Nitrospiria; order Nitrospirales; family Nitrospiraceae; genus JBBIJI01. The sequence continues at coordinate 13,746 of JBBIJI010000065.1, read as the reverse complement.
TCCGGCAACATTCGCCAAAGCTCGTCTGCAGTAAAGCTCAGGATCGGCGCCATCAGCTTAGTCAATGCGACGAGGATTTCGTACAAGGCGGTTTGCGAGCTGCGGCGAAGCGGTGAATCTTTGCGAAACGTATACAGCCGGTCCTTAAGAATGTCCAGGTACGTCGCACTGAGGTCCACCGAGCAAAAGTTGTTCAGCGCGTGGAAAATCGTGTGGAACTCGAAATCCTCGTAAGCCTGCCGCACGCGCGGAATCAATTCGCCAAGCCGCAAGAGAGCCCAGCGGTCCAGCTCCGGCAACTGCTCGTAGGGCACACGATGCTTCTCTGGATCGAAATCATACAGATTGCTCAATAAGAATCTGCAGGTATTGCGAATCTTGCGATACGCCTCGATGAGATGATTCAAGATCTCCTGCGAAATGCGGAGGTCTTCCCGATAATCCTGGGCCGCGACCCACAGTCGCAGAACCTCTGCGCCTGACTGTTTGATGACGTCCTGCGGCGCGACGACATTACCCGCCGACTTGGACATCTTCTTCCCGGCTCCGTCCACGACAAAACCATGCGTCAACACCGTCTTGTAGGGCGCTCGACGATCCGTGATGACCCCGGCCAGCAAGGCGCTGTGGAACCAACCGCGGTGCTGATCCGAGCCCTCAAGATAGAGATCGGCCGGCCACCACGTGCGCGGCTTGAGCACGGCCGCGTAACTCACGCCGGATTCGAACCAGACGTCGAGAATGTCCCTTTCCTTTTCGAATTCCTTACCACCGCACTCACAAACAGTCCCGCTCGGCATGAGCTCGGCTGCCGATTCTTGAAACCAGACATCGGTGCCCTGCTTTTCGACTAACTTTGCCACATATTCGATCACATTCGGATCGGCTAGGACTTTCTTGCAGGCTTTACAGGTGAACCCTGGAATTGGCACGCCCCAGACTCGTTGGCGCGACAGACACCAATCCGGTCTGTTGGCGATCATGCCGTTGATCCGATCGCGGCCGTAAGCCGGGATCCACCGGACTCGCTCGATCTCAGCCAGCGCTTCTTTCCGCAGGTGGTTGGTCTCCATCGAGACGAACCACTGTTCGGTGGCTCGGAAGATGACCGGTTGCTTGCACCGCCAACAGTGCGGGTAGGTGTGATCGAGCGATCCTGCGCCGAGAAGTCGGCCGTTCTGCTGGAGCCGTTCGATGATCTTGGGATTCGCTTTGAACACGTGCTGGCCGGCGAATTCCGGGATCGCGCCGGTGAAGTGTCCGGCGTCATCGACCGGAGCCAGCACTTCCAACCGTTCACCCGGCGAGGCCGTCGCATTGTGGTCAAGAACGAGGAGATAGTCCTCCATGCCATGGCCGGGGGCGATATGTACGCATCCGGTCCCCTGATCAAGCGTGACGAAGTCTCCCAATAAGACGGGCGAGAGCCCCGTCGTCAGCGGACGCTGTGTCTCCAGTCCCTCGAACCCTTCGCTGCCCTTTCTCGTCCCGAGCACCCGGTAGTCTTCGAGCTTGCAGGCCTTGACCACCGAGTCCACTAATTTCTCGGCAATGATCAACACCTCTTCGCCGACTTGCACGAAGGCGTAGTCGATGTCTTTGTGGAGACAGACTGCTTGGTTCGCCGGCAGGGTCCAGGGGGTGGTCGTCCAGATGACGATCGCAACCGCCTTGATCGAAGGCGGGAAGACGAACCCGGCAATCGACTTCCCCAGCACGGCGGGCGGGCTCACCAAAGGAAACCGTACGTAAATCGAAGGGGAGGTGTGGTCTTCGTACTCCACCTCCGCCTCGGCCAAGGCGGTCTGGTCCTGGGTACACCAGAGCACGGGCTTCAGGCCTTTGTAGACCCCTCCCCGCTCCACGAACTTGCCGAACTCGCGGAGGATGGTCGCCTCATAGGCGAGATCCATCGTGAGATAGGGATGCTCCCAGTCCCCGAGCACGCCGAGTCGCTTGAACTCATCGCGCTGAATCTTGAAAAACTTCTCCGCATAATCCCGACAGAGCTTGCGGATCGCGGTGGCATCCAGGTGTTTTTTCTTCTCGCCGAGCTCCTTCAGGACTTGATGTTCGATCGGCAGGCCGTGGCAGTCCCACCCGGGCAGGTATGGGACATGATAGCCGACCATGGTCTTGGACTTGACGATGATATCCTTCAGGATTTTGTTCAGCGCATGGCCGATATGGATGCGGCCGTTCGCATAAGGAGGACCGTCGTGGAGTACATAGCGGGGCCGCCCGTGCCCGGCTGCTTGGATACGCTCGTACAGCCGCTGCTGGTCCCACCAGGCGAGCATCTCCGGCTCCCGCTGGGGGAGGTTCGCCTTCATCGGGAAATCGGTCCTGGGAAGATTCAGTGTCGCTTTGTAGTCCATCGGGCTTGGCTTTCAGCTCGTCATAGCAAAGCAATAGTCCTATTGGAAGGATGGTCAAAAAGGCCGCCCAGCAGCACCCGCAAAGCCGGGTACCCGGCGAGCGAACATCCGAGGCGTACCGGGGACCCGTTGCTCTTTCGTATGCAACGGGTGACGGCTACGTCGCAGGGTGGAAGCGATGCGAGAACGAAGCTGGAGGCCTTTTTCACCATCCGTCAGCTGAGTGCCATCATGCGATCTAGAGCCACCTTCGCCCAGGCTTTCTCGTCGGGAGGCACGACGATGCGATTGACCACATGCCCCTCAGCGAGATTCTCCATCGCCCAGCAGAGGTGAGGCGCATCGATGCGGAACATCGTCGCACATTGGCAGATGGTGGAAGAGAGGAAAAAGACTTTCTTGTCCGTGAGATCGCGTTTCAGGCGATTCACCAGATTCAACTCGGTCCCGACCGCCCAGATGGTCCCGGCCCGAGCCGCCGTCACCGTCCTGATGATGTACTCCGTGGAGCCGACCAGGTCTGCCTTGTTCACCACATCTTCGTGGCATTCCGGATGGACGATGACCTTGCCGTCCGGGTATTGCTTGCGGAAGTAATCGATATGAGCCGGTTGAAACATCTGATGTACGCTACAGTGCCCTTTCCACAGGATGATCCTCGCGTGGCGGATCGCATCGCGCGTCTGACCGCCGTTCGGCTGATATGGATCCCAGACGATCATCCGATCGCGCGGAATTCCCATCTTGTTGGCCGTGTTGCGGCCAAGATGTTCGTCGGGAAAGAAGAGGATCTTCTCGCGGCGCGCCCACGCCCATTCGATCACCGCTCTCGCGTTTGACGACGTGCAGGTCAGTCCGCCATGCTCCCCACAAAAGGCTTTGAGGACGGCAGCCGAGTTGACGTAGACGATCGGCATGACGGTCGTCTCGACCGGGAGAATCCGACCCAGGGCGTCCCAACATTCATCCACCTGCTCGATCGCCGCCATATCAGCCATCGAACAGCCGGCCGCCATGTCGGGAAGGATCACGGTCTGGTTCGAGCGACTGAGGATGTCCGCGGTCTCCGCCATAAAGTGGACGCCGCAGAAGACCACATAGGGCCGATCCGAACGCTCGGCCGCGATCTTCGCGAGCAACAAGGAGTCCCCTCGAAAATCCGCGTGTTCGATCACTTCATCCCGCTGATAGTTATGCCCCAGCACCATCACGCGGTCGCCGAGGGATTGTTTCGCTTCGGCCGTGCGGCAGAACAGCTCTTCAGCAGCAAGCTGCTGGTAGTCTGTGATCGGTCTGGATAACGTCGAAACCTCGGTCATAACACGTCAACCCGATTGGTGGAGCGTCATTGTACGATACGTCCGCCATACAAGCAATGAACCCCAGGTGAACGGAAGCCCTAGCGTCGCAGGGCCCGGTGGCTCCAGGCTCGGATAGGCCGAATAGCCGATTGACAATGCAGAACGTGGACGATACGATCTCGCTCGATAGCTAGGGGAGCCACCCGGCTGAGAGTCCGCTTGTTCGGACGACCCTCAGAACCTGACCTGGGTAATACCAGCGTAGGGAAGCCAGTCGAACGTCGGTTTTGAGTCGTACAGCCGCACTCCTGGCTTGAAGGTGCGGCTTTTTTATTTTGGAGAAATGCAGCGATCATCGCCGGGCCTTCAGCAATCTGCTTTCTGAGTCTCTACTGGGGGCCGACGGCTGATAGCTTCCCGCAGAAAGGACTCTTCCATGAACGCCGACGAGACAGTTACCGGCAACGGCCACAAAACCATCTCCGCCGTTCTCACCACAGGTCCCTTTCCAGCCTCTCGCAAGGTCTTCGTCACAGGGATCGGTCCCGGCGTCCGAGTGCCCATGCGGGAAATCAGCCTGACGCCGACGAAATCCATGAATGGAAGTAAGTTGACCCCTAATGAACCGATTACGGTTTACGATACCTCAGGGCCATATACGGATCCTTCCGTGACAATCGATCTGAAGAAGGGTCTGCCTCCGCTCCGACGCGAATGGATCCTCTCCCGGAGCGACATCGAGCAACTTCCTGATGTCACCTCACAGTACGGCCGATTGCGAGCCACGGATCCGAAACTCGCCGCGCTGCGTTTCCAGCATATCCGTAAGCCGCTTCGCGCCAAGGCCGGGGCAAACGTGACCCAACTTCACTATGCGCGTAAGGGCATCGTGACTCCGGAGATGGAATTCATCGCGATCCGAGAGAATCAATCCCGAGAATTGCGGGGACAGGCACCGGCCTGGGGACTGTCCGGGGTGCCCATTGCTGGTCGTGGTGCAATGGGCCATGGGACTGCCCCCGTTCCGCGGCCGGAGCCGGTCCCCTGGATCACGCCGGAGTTCGTCCGTGACGAAGTGGCGCGCGGACGGGCCATCATTCCCGCCAATATCAATCATCCGGAAAGCGAGCCGATGATCATCGGCCGCAACTTCCTCGTGAAGATCAACGCCAACATCGGCAACTCCGCGGTCGCCTCGTCGATCGAAGAAGAAGTCGAAAAGATGATCTGGGCGATCCGTTGGGGCGCCGACACCGTCATGGACCTCTCGACCGGCAAGAACATCCACGAGACCCGAGAATGGATCATCCGGAACTCCCCGGTTCCGATCGGCACCGTGCCGATTTATCAGGCGCTCGAGAAAGTGGGCGGGAAGGCCGAGGAGCTGACGTGGGAGATTTACCGGGACACGTTGATCGAGCAGGCGGAGCAGGGGGTGGACTACTTCACCATCCACGCGGGCGTCCGACTGGCCTATGTGCCGCTCACGGCCAAGCGGCTGACCGGGATCGTCTCGCGAGGCGGCTCCATCCATGCGAAGTGGTGTCTGGCCCATCATGAAGAAAACTTCGCCTATACGCATTTTGAAGAAATCTGCGAGATCATGAAGGCCTACGACGTGTCGTTCAGCCTGGGCGACGGCTTGCGACCCGGCTCCATCGCCGATGCGAACGATGAGGCGCAGTTCGCCGAGCTCGAGACGCTGGGCGAGCTGACGAAGATCGCCTGGACGCACGACGTGCAGGTGATGATCGAAGGGCCAGGCCACGTGCCCATGCATATGATCCAGGTCAATATGGAGAAGCAGTTGAAGGCCTGTCACGAGGCTCCGTTTTATACGCTTGGCCCTCTGACGACTGACCTCGCGCCGGGGTACGACCACATCACCTCGGCGATCGGGGCAGCCATGATCGGCTGGTACGGTTGCGCGATGCTCTGTTACGTGACACCGAAAGAACATCTCGGCCTGCCGGATCGCGAGGACGTCAAAGCGGGTGTCATCGCCTACAAGATTGCGGCTCATGCGGCGGACCTTGCCAAAGGCCATCCCGGTGCGCAGATCCGCGATAACGCCCTCTCGAAGGCCCGCTTCGAGTTCCGTTGGGAGGATCAGTTCAACCTCTCGTTGGACCCGGACACGGCCAGGCAATTCCACGACGCCACGCTGCCGGACGACGCGGCGAAGGTGTCGCATTTCTGCAGCATGTGCGGCCCGCACTTCTGTTCCATGAAAATCACACAGGATGTCCGCGAGTATGCGGCGCAGAAGCACATCGACGAGCAGCAGGCGATCCAGATCGGGATGAAAGAAAAAGCCGAGGAGTTCAGAAAAGCGGGAGCGGAGATTTATCTCTGAGAAATGAAGAATTCTGAATTTTGAATTCTGAATTGTTTTGTTCATTCAGAATTCATAATTCAACATTCAGAATTGCGAGGTTCTATTATGGCCAAGCTTAAGCCGGCGCCGCTGCGCGAGCGGGACATCACGAGGCAGATCGCGCGGGAATATTACAGGGAGTTCGATCAGCTCATCGAGAGCGACGTGATCATCGTCGGCGCCGGGCCCTCCGGCCTGATCTGCGCCCACGATCTCGCCTCAATGGGCTTCCGGACGCTCGTCGTCGAGCAGAGCCTGGCGCTGGGCGGCGGCTTCTGGTCCGGCGGCTACCTGATGAACAAAGCCACGATCTGCGAACCGGCCAACGAGATTCTGGAAGAGATCGGGGTGCCCTGCAAGAGGATCAAGGATTGCGAGGGCATGTATATGGTCGATCCTCCCCACGCGACCGGCGCGCTCGTCGCTGCGGCGTACAAGAGCGGCGCCAAGATCATGAACCTGACTCGCGTCGTGGACTTGATTCTGCGCAAAGACGGATTACTGGAAGGGGTCGTGGTCAACAACACCACGGCCGAGATGGCGGGGCACGACGTCATCCACGTGGATCCGATCGCGCTCGAGAGCAAAATCGTGGTGGACGCGACCGGCCATGACGCCGTCGTCGTCGATTTGCTTCACAAGCGGGGTCTCTCCAAACCGGTTCCAGGCAACGGCGCCATGTGGGTGGCGCGCTCGGAAGAAGAGGTGATGGAGCGGACCGGGGAGGTATATCCGAACTGCTTCGTCGTGGGCCTCGCGGTGGCGGCCGTGTACGGCACCCCGCGTATGGGCCCGGCCTTCGGTTCCATGCTCTTGTCCGGACGCTACGGGGCGGAGTTGATTCGGAAGAAGCTGAAGCAGGAATAAGTCGTCACTGGTCATCGGTCAAAAGTCAATAGTTAGGGAGTGGAAGCCTCCGAGAACAATGACTAGTGACCAATGACGTTCTTTCTTACGGACATGGACGTTCAAGACTTCTTAATCCAAGGCGAAGGTCGCGAGGAAGATAAGCGCGAGGCCTGGAGCTTGTTCCAGAAGGCCTATGAACATCAAATGAAAGGCGATCTGGAGGAGGCCGTGCGCCTGTACAAAGAGTCGATCGAGACCCATCCGACCGCCGAAGCTCACACGTTCCTCGGCTGGACCTACAGCTTCATGGGTCGGCTGGACGAGGCGATCGATGAGTGCCATCGCGCGATCGCCTGCGACCCTGATTTTGGAAACCCCTACAACGACATCGGGGCGTACTTGATCGAACTGGGGCGATTCGACGAAGCCATCCCTTGGTTCGAGAAGGCGATGCAGGCAAGGCGATATGAAAGCCCGGCATTTCCTCATCTGAACCTTGGCCGTGTGTACGAGCGCAAAGGGCAGTGGACGGAGGCCATCGCGTCCTACAAGCGCGCCCTGGCACTCAATCCGAATTACGCGCTCGCCAAGAAGTCGCTGGGACGGTTGATCAGCTCGCTGAACTGAGAAGAATTTGGCGATTCGGCGGATTACAATTTAGTGATTTGCCGACCGGTCGGATTTCACAATCACCAAATCACCTGATCACCAAATCGTACTCTTATGCAGAAGACCATCCTCGTCGCCGTCAACGACATCTTCTTCTACACGAAGCTCCGCGACGCCCTTCTTCCTCTCACCTATCGGCTCGAACGTGCCCGCACGCAGGAGGAGGTCGCACAGAAGGTCGCGGCGCTGAACCCTTCGGCGATGGTTCTCAACCTGAACGATCCGGCGATCGACGGGCTGAAGGCGCTGGAAACCGTGCGGAAGGAGTCCTTCTCGGCACAACTTCCCGTGTTGGGGTTCGCCAATCATGAGGAAGTGGAGACCTGGCAACGCGCGAAGGCCCTCGGCGTGACGAAGATCGTCTCGCGAAATGAGTTTTCCGCCTACATGAGGAAACTGGTTGAGGAACTGCTTGGCGAACAGCCAGCAGCGAGCAGCGAGTAGCCAAAACTCCGGGCTATCAGCTATTCGCTGTTTGCTATTCGCTGACTCGAAGATGAAACACTCCCGACTTCACGACCATCACATCAAGCTCGGCGCGACGTTCGAAGAGGTCGCCGGCTGGGAGATGCCGTCCCATTACGGCGACATGGCGGCAGAGCACACGGCCGTCCGCCAAGCCGTCGGGTTGTCGGACCTGTCCCACCGGGGCAAGATCAGAGTTACGGGAGAGGATCGGGTCAAATGGCTGCAGAGCGTCATCGGCAACGACATTCTCCCCCTGCAGCCAGGGCAAGGCCGCTACTCGAGTCTCCTCACGCACAAGGGCAAGATGCTCTCCTACTTCCGCGTTTATCTTCAGACGGACGCAGTCATGTTGGAGGACGTGGGGGAAATCGGCGAGACCACCTTTCAAGCCCTCCGAAAGTTCCTGCTCTACGGCACCAAAGCCAAGATGGAAAACTGCGGGGAGAACTGGGGGCTCTTGCTCGTGAGCGGACCCAAGGCAACGGCCTTGCTTAGGTCAGCTTTTGGAGTCGATGCCGGCACCCTTAACCTACTGGATTTCCTCACCGCGGACATCCCCCTCTCCTATTCCTCCTCTCCCCCTGGGGGAGAGGGCGGGGGTGAGGGGAGCCGACAAGCCCTTCTCATCAAAACGGAAGAGACCGGCGAACAAGACTACGAGGTGCTCCTGCCGGTTGATGGGCTCGTCGCCGCTTGGGAACGGCTCATGGAAGCCGGCGCACCGCACGGCATCAAGCCGATCGGCAGCCAGGCCCGCGAGGCCTTGCGCATGGAGGCCGGACTGCCAAAAGCCGGAGTGGATTTGAATGAAGAGATCGTTCCGCCGGAAGCGAATCTTGAGGGCAAGGCCTTCAGCCTCACCAAGGGCTGCTATCCCGGTCAGGAAGTCGTCGCGCGGATGGACACGTATGGTAGCGTGCGCCGCCGCCTGGTGGGACTGATTCTAAGAGAAAACGTGATTCCGTCCAAAGGCGCCAAGCTGTTCAGCGGAGACCGGGAGGTCGGGTGGGTCAGCAGCGCGACACGATCGCCTCAGTTACGATCCGTGATCGCCTTCGGCTTCCCGCTGCGCGATTTTGCGAAACCCGATACAGGCTTGACGGTTGAAGTGGAGGGAACCCGCGTTCCCGCCACCGTATGTCCCCTGCCCTTCTACACACGCGCCTAAGTTCGATAGGCGACGAAGCACCCCCTACCTTTTACTTTTCCGGATTTCGTGCCGCCGCCACGGCGCTCGCAAAGGTCAGGACGCTCTTGCGTTCGGTGTCGTCGAGGGCAAGAAGCAGGTGGGTCTCTTCCGCGTGCATCAGCCGCAGGCTGAGAAACGGCTCCTCGCGACGCTTTTCCCGGTTCTCCCACATCGCGTCGATCACCTGCACTTTGTCGAGCTGGTTCACCGACACGACGTCATACCGAAAATACTGATCGCCGATGACCATATCGAAGACGACGTTGCCCGCCGTCAACAGGACAAGGTTGAATCGGCCCTGGTCCTCGTACCCTTCGGGCAGGAACTTGTTGATATGGCAGAGCGCGACCTTGCGATCGCCGAGCGCGGCGCGAATCTTTTCCTTCAACGCCGGGTAATCGATCTGGAGGGCCTTCTCGTCCGGTCCCGTGGCCTCCACGGCCGCATCCTTCGCCTTCTCGAAAATCTCATCCGCCGACATCAAACCACCCATAGTGCTCGTTCCTCCGTTATTTTCTATCCTGCCTGAACTGGAAGAGAGCCGTTAACGCGCATTATTCATGACGGTTCGTCGCAAAAGCAGCGAATAGCGAATAGTAAGTAGCGCATAGCTCAAGAGGGCTTCTTTCTCTCTGGCTGTTCGCTGCTCGCTGTTCGCTACCAGCTACTCATTTTCAGCGATTGCAGTAGAAGCGTTCATGAATAATGCGCGTTAAGGTAGCTGGCCTGCCTCGGTGATTGCAAGTGAGTTTTGGGGTGCCTCGTCTATCGAGCGGGCACATGGTATGAAAAGCGAGTCTTGCCGCTGTCGTCGATCACCGTGACGTCAAAGGACGTCCTTGTCGCGCGCACCAGACCGAAGTTGAAGTAGCCGCCTTCGTTGATCAGATTCGTGGGCTTGAAGGTATCGATCGGCGGTGTGAGGCGGCCCTCGACGGCCGAAAGCGGGCCGGCCACGAACTCCTGAAAATCAGGCACCCCGTCGCCGTCGGGATCATACGCGTTGGCTTGGACATAATGGACGTCCGCCGCCAGCCAGATGACGTTCTTGAGGTGGTTCGAAAGAATGGCATCCACGATCTTCCTCAATTCGTGATGAAACCCTGTCCCGTCTGCCCCGCTGGCCCACCCATCCGAGCCCGGCATGGCAGGAGTCCCGGGCTTTGGGACCGAAAGCGGCACGGTCGTCGCGATGACTTTCCACGTCGCCGTGGACTGTTTGAGTCCGTCCAGCAACCAGGCGAGCTGCGCGGGGCCGAGCATGGTCTTGTCCGGACCATCCGGATCGCTGTTGCGGCTACGATAGCTTCTGGTATCCAGGATGAACACCTCGACGTCCGCCCCGTAGCGCATGGCTCGATAGAGACGCTGCGGATCATCCGCCGGCGAGGCAATGGGCCAATATTCCCGAAACGCCTGGCGCCCTGCCGGCATCTGATCATCAAACCGGCCGGCGAAGTTGTTCCGCACTTCGTGGTCGTCCCACACCACGTACAGCGGTACCGAGGCTAGTAGCTTGCGAAGCGCCGACGAGCCGCGTTGGTAGCGATGCTTGGTCCGATACTCCTCCAGCGTCGTGGCGATAAAGTCGCTGCCCGGAGCATTCGGCGGGGAAGGACAGGAATGATCGCCGTAGATCGTGTCGCCCATCAGGAGGAAAAAGTCGGGCTGGTGCGCGAGAATGACGTTGAAGATGGGGTAGCCCTCCTGTTCGTCCCGACACCTCCCCAACCCTCCAATGTCCGCGCTCCACACGAATGTCACCGGGACCGAGGTCGAAGTTTCCGGTAAGGTGGCAAACTCCCCCACTGCCCCTACGCGCGCTTCACTCCCGAACGTCGGATCGGCATCTGGGCTTGCCACCATCACCTCATACCGGTAGCGCGTAGCCGGCTTCAATCCATCCAGCGGGATCGCCAGGGTGAAGTCATGATCGGCGCTCGTTGTGAAACGCGGCGACTTTATCATCACACCCCTTTCATCCCGCTGGGCGCGGTCCCAGAGCTCGACCGGCGCAAACGCGACTTGTACGTGCGCCGACCCCTCCGTTCGGAGCCACACCAAGGCGCTCGTAGTCGACACGTCCCCCACAGCCACACCCAGGGGAAGCAGGTCGGAGGAAGGACGAAGGGCGTCAGCGAAGGGACTGCCCGGTGGCAATCCTGCCCGATAGGATGGCGCGCAAGCCGACAAGAGCACCAGGCAGGCTGCGAGCCCGCGCGCACCCTGAAAGAAATTGGGAATCTCGAGGCTGTTCAAAAGGTACGTCCAGCGCGGCCGCAGCAAGCGAGGAGGCGAGGCGTACGTTTCTCGGTACGTTGAGCCTCTGAACGATGCGAGAACAAAGCTGGCGAACCTTTTCAACAGCCTCCGCTTCATGCGGGACAGTCAGATACCGGAATAGAGCTTGTAGGTCAAGTTATAACTAGGGCGAGCGGGACGCTTGAAATTTCAGGCAGCAGTTGGTCATACTGCCAGAGGCGTTGGTGATTTGGTGATGTTCGATGAGTGAACAAGCCTGCATGATCCAAGGCTGCCAGGCCAGAGTCTACGCTCCCGCCGGCACCCAGTCGGTGTGCAAAGAACATTTCTTGAGCTTTCTCACGTGGCGCCGACGCAAGGGCCCGCAGATGTTCCTCAAGTACGCTGGCATGACCATGGAAGAACGCGACTCCGTTGCCGCCGAATGGGCCAAGACCGTACGGATCGAAGAAGTCAGCTCGCCCGGCAAGGTCTAATTCCCAGAACTGCCCCCTTTCGGCATATCTACCCGCGCAGAGATCGGCGGGACCTCATTCGAAGTCTGCCGTGTCCATCGGGAGGTGATAGATTCGCCTGATCGTGACGGCTTGCCTCTTATACTCCTCGGCCTCGGACGATTGGCCCGACGCACGATGAAGCCGACCGAGGAGCGCCAGCGTTTCTGCTTCGCGGGTCCGGTCCTTCAACGTCTGATAGATTGCCAGGGCACGTTTCGCAAGGGGGATCCCTTCTGCGGGACGACCTTCGGTCAACCTCAAGCCTGCCAGCTTCCCTCGGGCCTCGGCCTCGCTCCTTATATTGCGTTCGGCCTCGGCAAGAGACAACGCTTCTTCGTACAACCTTCGGGCCTGCGCTGCGTCATGAGCACGGCTCTCACCGTCCGCGAGAGCCAGAAAAGCGGCCAATTGCTGGCTTCCGTCGCGTCGGAGCCGCGCATCCTCCAGCGCGGCTTGCAGCAACGCCCGTCCTTCTCCGGTCCGACCTTGCAGGATCCGCAATGACCCGAAGAGGAGACGGAATTCGTTCCGAGTTTTCACATCGCGGGATTTGCGCGCGAGCGCTTCTGCTTTGAGATACGCGTCAGCGGCCTCGTCGAGTTTGTTCAATGCCGCCGCCGCCTGCCCCCATGCGAGCGCCGTACGCGCCTGAGCCGCGTGATCCGCCGAGCGGTCCAACAGCGCCTCTGCCTTCTTGAGAGCCGTATAGGCCTCTTCCCACTTGGCCTGGCGCAGCAGCATCAGTCCCAATTTCTGCTGGGCGGTCGCTTCGCCGCGACGCTGCTTCCCGGCCTGGAACACGGCGACCGCCCGCTCATAATACGAACGGGCTTCCTGATAGTGGTTCTGCGCATCGTGAATCTCGGCGATCCCCAGCAACTCCTGGCCGCTCAAGGCGCGGGAGGGCTCTGGTCCTTGTGCAAGCGCTCTGGAGGCAGGCCAGGCAATACCCGCCCCGGTCAAACCTACCGCCAGCACGATCCAGAGAACACCCATGGATCGCCTCTCAGATGCTCAGGCATGGAAGGGTCGAAGGGACGTCAGTATCGTACCAGAGAGCGAAGCGGCTAGGCCAAGGGGCGTTCGGTGAGGCTTAGGCAAGGCACCATGAAGAACCAGGTTTGTGTGATTGGGGCTGTTGTATCCTGTATAGGTGCCTAGTCGATTTCAGAGGCTGCTCTTGATCAATGTGCCCCAGCGGGGGACGGGTCAGCAGGCCCTGCTCAGACGCGTCGGCTCGACCGCACTAACCATCGCATCTGCTGGCCTGCGGAACTTGCTGGCTTTTGCGCTTCACGCGAACCCAGCTTCGAACAGTCCTCGGCCTGCGCTTCGCGCACCGCATCTGCTCGCTAAGTCGCGGTGCCCTCGCCTCCGCGATTCGCGATGCCCGCTGACCCCTCCCCTCTAATCGTCCACAACACCGAATCTCCGGGAGTACAGTATGATCCACGGCTGCCAGGCCAGAGCATACGCTCCCGCCGGCACCCAGTCGGTGTGCAAAGAACGTCTCTTGAGCTTCCTCTCACGTGGCGCCGCCGCAAGGGCCTATACATGTTCCTCAAGCACGCCGGCATGACCATGGAGGAACGCGACACCGTCGCAGCCGAGCGGGCTAAGACCGTCCGGATTGAAGAAGTCCCCACCACATCAGCGCTCAAGCCCTGAACGGAAACGGTTCCAGGCACCGTTTCCTTGCCCCCATAAGCCAAGAAACGACCCGCGTTCGCTCGACAGCCCTTGAGGAGGATGCGGA
>JBBIJI010000064.1:10209-16974 GCA_037446055.1 Nitrospiraceae bacterium | reverse complement strand
ATCGTTCCAACCTGCCGACCCGCCAACGTCGCGGAAGTTCAGAAGATCAATGAGAACGTCGTCCTTGTACCCATCCTCCCGCTCAATGACTCGGACTTTCTCGCTACCGTGATCGTCGATTTTTTAGCGCACGGCCTGCCCTTCGATGAACTGCGCCGCCGCTATCATTTACCGGCCGGTGCGACCTCCAAACAGTACATCGACTATGTCGCCATACATGGACGACGAATCTACAGTGCAGCCGATCCTGATACGGGGGCTCGCGCCGTCCTGCCGACCCCTCTTTGGAATCTGCCTGAACCGGTTCTCCCCGGAGAATCCGACCAAGCTTACGAACGGCGGACCGGATGCCCCAGCCGCCTCTTTCATCTCGCCATGAGCGCACAACCACCTCAACCCCACCCCCTGGCTGACGCGCCAACACCCGAAGATCGACCTCGGAAGGGCCGCCGGCGCATTCTAACCACAAAGTAAGCCCCCTAAAAAGATCGTAATAGCAGAAGGAGAGGAATGTGTTCCGGGAGGTAGCAGCATGAACATCCGTTCCCTGGCGCAACAGCCGCCACAATACAGGCAGTGGCTCACGCCCACACGCCGACCATTCCGCTATAAGAAGTGGGTCTTTCTCTGCCTTGGCCTCATCGTCCTAATCCTGGTGAATCAGCACACCGGGTGGCTGCTGTCGCCCACCGAGGACAATAGACCCATCAATCATCCCTCACCTCTCAAGACGGTGAGGGAGCTGTCCGAAGGCCAGGAAGGATATATTGGCCTTTCAGCCGTACACACCGGCTCCACCCGCCCCTGGATTGAAAGCACCGCAACTGTGGAGCCGCAGGCCACTGAGGACCACCCCCTACGCGTGCACGTCCTTCAGAGTCATTTGATTATCGATCCCAGTTCTCTGTCAGCCCTCGTAGATCCTCGTCCAGTGGTGGAAGAGCCACAGATGACAACGACCGATCCATCAGTCACTTCCAACGCCCTAGGTGCCCCATGAAATTAGTGGCTCTCTTAATCATCCTGGCCACTCTGATCACTGACCCTCTCTGCGCCACAGCGGCGGAACGCAAGACACCGCCAAAGACCACATGGGCCGTCTATCATCGTGATGGACACTGCGAACCCCTGCTATCTTTGCGCAAACAGTTCACGGAATTAAAAAACGTCTCCACCCCGAAAGCCGTCGCCCAATCGTTTCGTGACATCGGATGGCAACCGACGCTGTATCCCATCGATGATCCGACAAAGCCGCTCAAAGGCTTCACCGTGATCGACATCGAGCATCAGCTCTCCCTCATCCTTCTTGAATCGAAATCCTGCCCACACGCCGTCGACCCCACTGAGCTCGACACGGCATCGACATTGACCCGGTGAGCGACAAGCCACGCCGTTCAGGGCGGGGAAAGATAGCGCGGACGGCGTAGCCGTCCTTGCCTTTCGGTTTCAGTGTGGTGTCTGTTGCTGTTCGATGTACTGCCGTACGATGGAAATTGGCGCACCACCGCAGGATGAGGCGAAGTAAGACGGCGACCACAGCACGCCTTTCCAATAGCGCTTCTGGATGTCGGGTCGTTCCTTGCGCAGCAGGCGGCTGGAGACGCCCTTGAGGCTGTTCACGAGATTCGAGACGGCCACCTTGGGCGGATATTCCACCAGCAGGTGAACATGGTCGTCCTCGCCGTCCATCTCGATCAGTTGCGCCCCGAAATCGGCGCAGCCCTTGGCGAAGATCACGCGCAGCCGGTCTCGCTCTTACGGCGATCTGCTACCTGATGCAACGCCGCCCTCCCACCGAGGGGCCACCGTCCCCTCTCCAAGCAGCATCATGACCGGAATAACGGAGTCCGCAAGGCCGGGGGCCTCCGGACTTGGGCTGGTCAACCCCGGGCTTGCCGTTCACAAGCCCCCGGCTTCAGCCGTGGGGTGGTTGATGGCCTCTCTCTTCTCCCCAACCCAATCCGAGCCCTTTCGCCTCGATCTTGACCAGTTTAGCGAGATAACTGCCCATGTTTATAGGCTCACCACGCGCCTTTCGCTCTTTCACTTCACCAATCCTGAGCCAGATGCGAGTATGAGGGATCTCCGCGATCGCCCGCTTCCACCACTTCTCCCACACGACGGGATCTTTCCGACGCCCGGACAGTGCCATGACTTCATGAAATAGCCGAGCGGCGGCCGTCGGGTCTTCAGCCGTATTCGTCTGATGAAGGTCAGGAACTGCGGTCAGGAAGGGATCAATCAGCGAATGTTCATCACCGGATACTGCTGCTCCATCCCCTAATCCATACTTGGCTCTCATTTCAGCCAGCTTGGAATCGGTTTCCCACCAGGCAGGACCAGCATCCCAGATGAAAATGAAATCCTTATTCCCTGATTCTCCGACCGGTAGAATGCTCCATCGCTCTAGGAACCCCCGGCGGGACAATTCTTGGTGCGCTTCTGCAAATTGCTCCATGACCCGTGATTTGGCTTGGTACTGCTTAATTTGCCAGAACCGCACGAGGTCGGAATACCGTTGTTCCGCATGTCCTTTGCCAAGATAGAAGAGGTTGTGCAGTAGCTGATGCAATAACTTTGATAATGACCCCTTCATCTCGGCAAACAAAGAATGATCAATCACAAAACAGTTGCCGAGAAGCAGGCTTTCCCGATACCAAGACGGCAATTCGACCTCGTACTTATCGGCCAGCTCGCCCTGACCGTTCACTTGTCCCGGTAACACCACTGTCCCAAAAATCTTAAAGGCAATTCCTTTCTTGGTCCGGAGCCGCACAGCAGCTGGCCGTGTCGTCGTCTGTCCCTCATCCTCCACCACACTCTTCGGCCGACCCACCGCGATCATCGTGCCCGCCATGCGAAGAAAGAAGCGATCAACCTCCGCATAAGCCGCACCCGACGGCTCCTTTCCCGCCGCACGCAGCAGATCATATCCCGATATTTTGACAATCGGCGGCAGCGTCTTCGCGTGCTCCAACATGCCGACCGCCCAACGTTCGAACCCACGGAACAACTCTAGATCGACAGAATTCGGCAACCCCAAGTCACCGCTCGCATAAATTACCAAGGGAATCCGTCGTAACTCCCCGCGGTAGAAGACTTCGCGGACCACTTCTTTTTCCCGGACGCCCCGCGCGCGATTTTTACTTTTCACCTCCCACAGGGGGATCGACCCCAGAATATGCTCCGCGAGAAGGAGAACAGGAGCCGTGAGGAGGGAGTCTTTAGGGAGGAGTTCTGCAGCGGTGTGCTGCTCCTCGCTTCCCTCCGAATCGGGGCTTACATCAGCGTCATTCATCGTAACGTAGATTATTCTTTCGTTAGGTCCTTAACGTACACAGCGACTCATCCCGCTCACCACGCCTTACGAATCGCGGGGTTATCACATGCTGTTCTTCGGTCAAGTATCGACAGTTCGGCAAAGTATCGAGTCCGTTCGGTCAACTATCGAGGTTCTGCTTCGGTCAACTATCGAAGCAGTCAGTCAACTATCGAGAAACCTTCGGTCAAGTATCGATACCCTGTGGATAACTTCCGCCACAAGGTGGGTGTGCCACTCCCAGGTGTGGGAGTGTGGCTCCCACCCCTTTCATTCCTGGTGACTGTCTCGTTTTGGAGACACGCTTCACCAAAAAGAATGAAAGTTTGCAGGGCCGAGCTTCGATAGTTGAACGAAACTTTTGAAACAGCGCCGGAGAACCCAAAGATCCAATCATCCTATCCGGCTACGCATCCATCTGGGCCCCGACCTCGTGGACGGTCACCCCGGACTCCTTGGCGACAGTGGCGGCCTTGCTGCTTGCCAGCCGGGCCAGCGCTTTACGAATCGCTTCTTCGGACCGCCCAATGTCGTACTCATGGTTGTCTCTGAAATTGATTCGGAGATTGAATCCGTCCGGACGCTCCTCGTACACCACGGATTCATAGCCTCGATGGACTCGCGGCTCTCGGTTGATTTCTTCCTCCAAGCGACGCGTACTCCATTTTTCCTTCACCAACCGCTCCGCCAGACGCAGACACTTGGATGGCGACTTCACGCTGGCGAGTAATTCGCCATGGACGGCTCCAAACTCCTGTCCCGGCGCATAGACCAGCTCCTGAACCTTCTTCGGGAGATCGAGAATTTTCAGGATTTTCGTAATGCGCGTCCGCGAACACTTGAGCTGCTTGGCCAAATCATCGTGCGTCAGCTTATAGCGTTCGATCAGGCGCGCAAAGGATCGGGCTTGCTCCAAGACGCCGAGATCTTGCCGGTGGATATTGTCGATCAAGGCCAGGTACTCGGCATCCTGATCCGAGTATTGACGCACAATCGCCGGGATGGTGGTACGCCCAAGGGCACGACTGGCTTGAGTGCGACGATATCCGGCGATCAACTCGTAACGCCCGTTGGCCACTGCCCGCACTAAGATGGGCGTGATGACCCCACGCTCACGAATCGATTCCTGTAACTCGTTCAACACGACTTCATCGATCGTGAGACGGGGCTGATAGGGACTCGGGTCCACCCGATTCAGTGGAATCTCAACGACCTGCTCCTGGCCCCCCGCACCGAAAAAGGTCCGCATGCTCTTGGTCTCTTCCTCGCGCCGGCGGCTGAGTGCGACAGGAGAGAGCTTTTGATAGTCCGATTCTTGGAGTGACTCCCCAATATCGATCGGCTCACGGTCCAACGATCTCTTCATGATGTCCTCCCGCTCTGTCGTCGTTAGAGATCCGGTTGCTTGAGTATCCCTGGCGGTTGTGGGCCCTCCACTAACAGCTTCATGACCTGGTAATAGTCCCAAGCCGCACGATGATCCGGCGTCAGTCGGTCCAGTGGGAGGGATAGGCGATCGTAGAGTGTCTGGCCGCGCATCCCCGACTTTGCGATCGTCGCATCAATCCGGATGGGAGGGAAGATCGGGTAGTATTTCTCGTACTTATTCTTGATGCTGGTCAAGGTCGAATCGGTGACTGCCAACCGATGATCGACCGCCACAGGGAGGATCCCGCCAATCGTCGCCTTGATCTCATAGTCCTGCTTTAAGAGGCTCAGGCTTTCAATGACCTGATGCGACCCCACGAACGACATATAGTCCATGGCAATCGGAATGAGAATGCTGTCCACCGTGTGATAGACGGACTGCAGAATCGGCGACAATCCCGGAGGACTGTCGATCACGATCAGGTCATAATCCATGTCCTTGACCGGGGCCAAGGCTTCGCGCAGCTTCCCAACCGCTTCTCCACGATTGCCAGCTTGAATCAGCTTCGTTTCGGTTTCGGTGAGCGCCTTATCGCTAATAATGACATCTAATACACCCTTGCCGGACCCAGTCCGGACACCTTTGACAATGACCTCCTCGAGCTTGAACCCATTATCCAGGAGATCATGCAAGGTCGAGTCATGCTGAATTTTGAGGATATTGCGCAACGACCCTTGAGGGTCCGTGTCCACCAGCAGGACACGTTTCCCATACAAGGCAGCCGCCTGCGCAATATGTACGGACGTCGTGGTCTTCCCCACCCCACCCCGCTGATTATGAGGAGCGATAATCATGTCGGCGCCTCCCTCTTCAACACGGGTGGATGACCATGCCTGGTCCACCCGTCATCATGCCCTACCATTCCTTTGCACTGTCCCCTCCCGATTCATAAGCTTGCGGATTTTCTCGATGTCGTCTTGACTAAACATGCGATAGGCATTTTTCGCGTTACGAGGCACATCGGGGACCTTTCCCTCTTTGATCCATCGCTTCAACGTATCGCGATGGACACCCAATGCCCGAGCCGCTGCGGTCATCGTCACATAGTCGCCAGTCTCGACTTGGGGCACTGCCTTCGTATCTAGTTTGATTTGCCCAATCGGAATAGCTGGGGTCTCTTTGGGGCGTCGATACGTTTTCATAACCTAGGGCAACCAGCGAGTCAGACGAGGACAAGCACACCTCAGGCGCGCACCATGTAGCAAATATACGTATCGCTGTCAAGTCATTTTGTTGTGGCTCCGACAATCGAACCCCCATCCTGTAGTAGAGTGGCAAGACCATATGTGCAGCGATGCACAATACAGAAGTTTAGTCTTCCATTAGTTGATTACATCTCTTTAAAACACACATCCGCATGGATCGACAGTGCAATACGACCGCTCTTGACGCCCGGCCCACGGAATCAGGATTCAGGATCGATCTCGAAATGTGCAGCGCTTCACATTAGAATCTTTCAATCTTTGTGTTTGTGCAGCGATGCACCATTTGAAGGCCGCGAGAAGATGGACTGAACCTCCCCAGGGCTGAAGCCCGGGGGTTCTGGGAAGATCAGTGCACGGTCAAAATGTGCGGCGCTGCACCATAGAATCTTTCCGTTTGTGTAGCGATCCCCATTTGAAGGCCGTAAGGTGGTCAGATGCCCTCGGAATGTGCGGCGCGGCACATCAGAATCTTTCAAGCTTTTCGTTTGTGCGGCGCGGCACTATTGAAGGCTGTGAGGGGATAGAACCAGACTCGCTCGCCCACCGTCGACGAGCAGGGGAGGTTGGATGGGAGTCCGAACCAGCTGGGTGCTTGACCAGACGCAGCCGCCGCAAGTCCCTGAATTAAGACATGGGGATCAGGTGAATACGGAGTCTGAGCCTCCCCGCGGCCCAAGCCGGGAGGGAGCGGTTCAGCTGTATCTCCATCCAACAGCGTTTCCCCCCATACGACCGAGATCCCGCATCCCGTGGTCGCACGCCTCGTTCTCATCCATCATGGGGCGCAGAATACATTAAATCCACTACTGGTT
>JBBIJI010000064.1:0-10109 GCA_037446055.1 Nitrospiraceae bacterium | reverse complement strand
ACGCCTCGTTCTCATCCATCATGGGGCGCAGAATACATTAAATCCACTACTGGTTCTTATGTACTGCGACAACGCCTGGATGGCCTGCTTCCTCCTGGCCTCCCAGAGTGCTTCCTCAATGGGCGATCACACTCAGAGCGCCGCCCGCAGCGCCGCTGGTAGCGACCTCACGCTGCTAGCGTGCGCGCACGAGGGCTATGAGCAGGCTACGCAAGTGACACATGTGTTTAGAGATACTGTGACCTGACTGGATTTGTGCATGCTCTGAATCGAATGGTCAGTTTCAATCGGAACGGCTGGTCAAGACCACCGGAATGGATGTCCCATTTAGACCGGAATACCCAGACAGCGCTCAGCTTTTGAATTGAGAGGGGGTCGCAAACCAGTCAGGATGATCCATCTCTAACTGGTCGAGATATGGAGAATGCGTGAGATGGTACCAGGTTATGAGTTTCTTGATTAGCTCGTAGTCCCATGGAATCCCTAAAGTTCTTAACGACTGAGCTACGATGCTCTGAATCTGACGGCGCTCTTCTCGGGTGAGGAGTTGCTCGATACGACGACATTCCATGCGCTCCTTCTCGTTCAACTGATCCACGTAATAGGAGATACGCGTGGGATGGATCTCATCTGGGGAAGGGGAGGGGGGGGGCAACCAGTTCACTTGGTAGGCGGCGGGATTGATCGGCGTCGACTCTCTCACCTTTTTCACGAGCCCCTCGTCGATCAGCTGGGGCAGGTACTTCTTGATCGTCTCCGGTGCGAGCCCGGTCCAGCCGCACATTTCCATCCGGGACGCCTCGACCAACTCCCGTCCACACCCATGCGTCCATCGCAGCAGCTGCAGGTAGAGCACCTGCTTGCCGGGTGGCATCCGACGAAATTGTCGGTGATCGAGTACATGCGTGAGGCGTTCACATAGTGAGGTGCCGCCGTCCAACCCCGATGGTTCGGCAATCGCCCGAACAGCCGCCACGGCTTCTTCGCGGGTGACTTTCTTCACTGGAGGGCCTGACCGATGCTCTGGGGGCTTCATTCCGGCGGTGTCCGTCTCCATGCCCATCATCAGGTGGCGTGTGAAAAACGTGAAAGATCCTGCAACCTTAGGCCCACCGGCGTCAGTCGGCAAAGTGAGATCCAAATTAGTACCCTAAAAAACACCCTACGTCAATCCCTGTTGAGGGGCCTCTTGGTCCACATGGGTGGATAAACTGGACATTTATCCACCAATGTGGAATGATCCGCGCCGGGCGGTCAGGACGAGAACGCGTCAAACGAGGGCCGAAATTTCCATGGGAACCAATCACTCCGTAGGATCCAGCGGCCGTGACGGTGACGCGCCGGGTACGCCGATCCCCACACATCACGCGTTGATCGTGTTCGATCGGCCGACAGCCCATGCCCGGGCAGTGCCGAGAGACCTCCAACCCCTCTTCTATTGGCCCACGCAGATAACGGTCGGGTCGTCGGCCTTCGAGCAATGGTTGATTGATCTCCTGGATTCCTTCATTCCGAGCTGCGGCAGTCGCGGCACCCAAGCGGTCTACTATGGGGCGATCGCCAAGTTTATGACCTGGTGGGGGACCAGCGGCCGGCAGGCCCCATTTTCCATTCAGCTCCTGCGCCAGTACCGTGAGCATCTCTTTCCATCAGATGAAAAACAACGCCGGCGAAAAGGCCAGCTCAAACCGCGAACCGCGAATCTCTATCTCTCCGCTCTGCGACGCTTCTGTCGATGGCTCATGGAGCAGCGCCTCATCGAGTTCAATCCCATGCAGGACATTCCATGGATCAAAGTCGGCAAAGGGTTTGTGCGCGACAGTCTGACCATCGACGAGTTGAAACACCTGCTCGCCACCTTCCCCAGGCAACCCGGCACGCCCGCGGAGACGGAGATTCGCCTGCGCAATTATGCGATCGCGGTGCTGTGGTCCGCCGTCGGTATGCGGAGCATCGAGCTTGCTCGAGCCACGCGCGGCGATCTCGGCATGAAGGAAGGCGAGCACATTCTCAAGCTGCACCGGAAAGGCCACGACACGGCCCAAGAAGATACCTTCGTCGTCCTGAAACACTGGGTCTTCGACCCACTCCGCCAATACCTCGATGTCCATGACCAGACGCACACCTCAGAGAGCCGCCAGGACCTCGATCGCCATCCACTCTTTGTCTCCGTCGGCCCCCCGAATCACATGGCCACTCCCACGCTCATCCGGGATGCAGCGCGCTGTCAGCCGTTGGACGTCAAATCGATTCAGAATATGATGCGCCGGCATTTGGGGCGTGCAGGCCTCCGCGATTTGCAGATCGGTGAGACGAAGAACCGCCGACCGATCTCCCCTCATTCCTTACGCCATTCCGCCGCCTCGATCGCGCTGGAGAACGGGGCTTCGACCAAACAAGTGCAGGACATGCTCGGTCACGCCAATATAGAAACCACCATGCTGTACGTCCATAATAAGGCCCGGGTGAAACAGGCCGCGGAAGGCTTTATCCCGGACCTCACCGCAGAGGATTCGAACATCACATAACAATCTCAAGCTTTGGAAGCCACGGGAGAATCGAACTGGCCATTGGTATCTCGTTTGGATGGGACATGACTGCCCTCTGTGAAGTCGATCAACAAGGGTGGTTCTTTGCCAAGGAGATCCTATGAATAGGGTCCCCTTTACGTTGGTCGACAGTCGAGGTACGAAGGCCCCGACTGTCATGGGTAAGCCATCACCACCAACGACAGGAGGCAGCCAATGGTGGACGTCGGATTAGATGTCAGTAGCAAGAGTCTGGTGGGCTATGCCGCCAATGAGCGGAAGCAGCGCGTCTTCGAACGATCGAGGATCCGCGCTGTCCGTTGCTGGAGACCGCCACGGCATAGCGTGCGCATGACGGTTGGGCCAGGTTGTCTCACCCGGATGGACAGGCACAGACAGTGAGCCCGCATATGCCTTGAGGCACGCACCTCGTGTTGGAGATTGGTGGAAGGTCTCGCGGCGCCCACATGGAGCCATGAAAGTCGTTGACTGGATCTTATTCACAGCACTCCTCATGCCGCTAACTTCCCTCTCGTGACACTCCCAGCCCCCTGAAGGGGGCGGGAATTCCCGCGCCGTTCTTTAACCAATCAGGATGCGCACCGGCGCCTGAAGTGATTGCTGTAGGAAGCGTTCGGGCTCGCGCGAGGGCGTTAGCAGCATATCTGTGGAAGATCACCCGAAAGCGCGACGGCGTAATTCTGCGGACCAAATCCAAACGAGTTCACCAGGACGCATCGCACTTTCACTTTCCAGGCATGCCCCATCACACAGGCCGCCGGCGTCACGTACCTCCGTGCGGATTACAAGTTAATGAGGCCTGCACTAGGTTGAGATACACACTCTACCCATCCACACGTGAAGAACAAAAAGAAGAAGGATTACACCTGTGAGCTCCCCATTCGTCCACTTGCATGTACATACCCAGTTCAGCTTACTGGATGGCGCTAACCAGCTGGATCCGCTGCTCGCACATGTGAAGACCTTGAACCAGCCGGCCGTTGCCATGACCGATCACGGCAATCTGTTTGGCGCGATTCAGTTTTACACCAGAGCGAAGGCGACCGGCGTGAAACCGATCATTGGATGCGAAGCGTACATGGCGCCCGGCAGCCGGCTCATGAAGGACCGCACGCTGGCCAATAACGATTACTATCATCTCATCCTCCTGGCGCAGAACGAAGCCGGGTACCGCAACCTCATTAAGCTGGTCAGCCACAGTTACCTCGACGGCTTTTATTACAAGCCCCGAATGGACAAAGATCTTCTCCGCCGCCATGCGGACGGCTTAATCGCCTTGTCGGGCTGTCTCACGGGGGAGATTCCCTATCTCATTTGCCAAGGCGACATGGCTGGCGCTACCGCGGTCGCTAACGAGTTCCGCGACATCTTTGGCCCCGAGCGGTTTTTCCTAGAACTTCAAGCGAATGGGCTTGCCCAACAACGCGTCGCCAACCAAGGCCTCGTGGCGCTTCACAAGGCACTCGGCCTGCCGCTCGTAGGTACCAATGACTGCCACTATCTCAAACCGGCGGATGCTCACGCGCACGAACTGATGCTATGCCTCCAGACCGGCAAAACAATTCATGACGCTGATCGGATGCGGTTCGAGACAGACCAGCTCTATGTGAAATCGAGCGAGGAAATGGCGGAGGCCTTTCGGGAACTACCTGAGGCCATTTTCAACACGAATCGCATCGCGGAGCAGTGTGCCTTGGAACTCGCGCTCAATAAGACATTCCTCCCCCACTACGCCGTGCCGGACGGCAAGACCCGCGAGCAGTATCTCGAAGAACTTGCCACCGCCGGCCTCAAGACTCGACTCACAGAACGCCCAACGAGCATCCCCTCCGACACCTACGAACGGCGGTTGCGCGAAGAACTCCTCACCATCAGCACGATGGGCTTCGCCGGCTATTTCCTGATCGTGTGGGACATCATCCGGTTCGCGCGCTCACGCCGCATTCCTGTCGGCCCAGGCCGCGGCTCAGCCGCTGGGAGTCTGGTGGCCTATGCCCTCCGCATCACCGACCTCGATCCGCTCCAATACACGTTGCTCTTCGAACGCTTCCTGAATCCCGATCGCGTTTCCATGCCCGATATCGACATGGATTTCTGCATGGACCGGCGGAGAGAGGTGATTAACTATGTCGTGGAGAAATACGGCTCCGATCACGTCGCTCAGATCATTACGTTCGGGACACTTGGCGCCAAAGCGGCAATCCGAGACGTTGGGCGCGTGCTCGATATCCCCCTCGCCGACGTCAATCGCCTGGCGAAGCTCGTTCCCAATCAACTCAACATTACGCTCGACGAGGCCTTCGCCCAGGAGCCGCAGCTGCGCGAGATGGCCAACAGCACGCCACAACTCCAGGAGCTTTTTCGGACCGCCAAGTCGTTAGAAGGCCTGACGCGTCATGCATCAACACATGCCGCAGGCATCGTGATCTCCGATGCTCCACTCACCGACCACGTCCCTTTGTACAAAGGGACGGACGGCGAAATCGTAACCCAATTTCCGATGGCCGACGTCGAAAAAATCGGACTGGTCAAGTTCGACTTCCTGGGGCTCAAGACCCTCACAATGATCGACCACGCGGTGCACCTGATCAACACTGGCCGTCCTGACGTGGCGCCATTCAAAATTGAGGATATCCCATTAGACGATGGGCCGACCTTCCGCCTCCTCAGTACGGGCAAGACCACGGGCCTCTTCCAACTGGAAAGCTCCGGGATGCGTGACCTGCTGACGAGCCTCAAGCCGGACAAGTTCGAAGATCTGATCGCCATCATTGCCCTGTACCGGCCGGGCCCCATGGAGCTGATTCCAGAATTTATCGGTCGCAAGCAGGGTCGGATTCCTATCACGTACGACTGGCCGGCGCTCGCACCGATCCTGCAGCCGACCTATGGCGTCATCGTGTACCAAGAACAGGTCATGGCCATCGCGCACAAGGTGGCGGGCTTCAGTCTCGGACAAGCCGACATCCTCCGGCGCGCCATGGGAAAGAAAAAGCCCGCGGAGATGGAACAGCTGCGCAACAAGTTCATCGAGGGCTGCATCGGCAATGAGATGCCGCCGACGCTCGCAGACACGCTGTTTACCTACATCGAAAAGTTCGCCGGCTACGGATTTAACAAGAGCCATGCGGCCGCGTATGCCTTGGTCTGTTATCAAACGGCCTATTTGAAAGCCCACTATCCGACGGAATTCATGGCGGCGCTCATGACCTGTGACATGGGGAACCCTGACAAAATCATGTCGTATTTCTCGGAATGCCGCGATCTCAACATCCCGATCCTTCCCCCGGATATCAATGCGAGTCAGCGCACCTTTTCTGTGATTGATGGCCGTATACGTTTCGGTCTTGCCGCCATCAAGAATGTCGGTGATGCCGCCGTCGAAGCGGTGCTGGCGGTACGCGAGCGGGTTCCCTTCACCTCCTTGTTCGACTTCTGTGCACGCGTTGATCTCAGCAAGATCAACAAGCGGGTCCTCGAAGGGTTCATCAAGGTCGGCGCCTTCGACTCGACGGGGGGGACCCGAGCGCAACTGATGGCCGTCCTCGATGAAGCGATGAAACAGGGACTGCAGCAGCAGAAACAGCGGAGCCAAGGTCAAACCAGTATTTTTGGAGACGATGCCGAGACGGAGACAGCGCCTCGCACTATGTCTTTACCCCCCATTTCCGACTGGGATCAGGCGACGCGCCTGAAATACGAACGGGAACTGACCGGGTTTTACATCAGCGCGCATCCGCTCCAGGAATACGCCCGAGATTTGCTCATGCTTGCCACGGCCACCGCGAGCACCTTAGCGGAGAGCGCCGATGGTCAGCCCGTCAGTCTTTGTGGCATTGTGGCAGGGCTGAAACCGATTACGACGAAAAAGGGCGACACGATGGCGATCGTGACGCTTGAAGATCTCACGGGCACCGTCGAGATCGTCGTCTTTCCCGATCTCTGTAAGGTCGCCCAAAGTCTGTTAGGACAAGACCAGCTACTGCGGGTGACTGGCACGGTAGATACAACAGATAAGGGAGTGAAACTCCTCGCGACCAAACTGGAACCGCTCAAGGAGGCGAAGATGCAGTTGCAACAGCACCTGACCCTGACGATTCCGGTTAACACCCTGCCGGCCGAGCGCCTGCAGGCGCTACATCAGGTGCTCGCGCGCAATCCGGGAGAAGTCAGCGTCTCCTTACGATTTACTCTTCCCCACCAATGGCAGGCGGAGAGTAGCATTCTGCCGCATTGCCGGATCGCCGCGACCGAAGCTTGCCTGCAACAGTTGCGGGCCATCGTCGGTGACGCCAATGTCACGTTCGGCCCGCGGCCGTCCACACCGCCGCCACGCAGAGGCGCCGTCGCATGAACAGTTTGTTCCCGGACCTGTGTAGTGCCCGAATTTCAAACGACCCGGAACAGCGCTATCGTTATCTCCTGTGGCGCTATTGGGATCTGAGCAAGCCACCCCTCACGTTCATCATGCTGAAACCAAGTACAGCGGGGGCAGTACACAACGACGATGCGACTGTGCAGCGATGCGAACAACGTGCGGCGAGCGGAGGATATGGTGGCCTGCGTGTCGCCAACTTGTTCGCCCTTCGCTCAACCGATCCGGCTGCACTCTATACAACGGATGATCCTATCGGGCCCGAGAACGATGTGGCGATCCTCGATGCAGCTTGTGGAGCGGGCCGATGAATCGGGCCAATATCGTGATCGCTCTCCTCCAAGGAGACTATGTCGAGCTATTTTGTCTTGGCGTGAACGGGGACCCCTCCTCGAAACATCCTCTATACGTCGCCTACAACGTCCCTTTCTCGCCTTTCGCACCCTAACCATCCTCCAGGGGCTCTCCGTTTAAGCGTACTGTCGTCAGACCTAGGGAGCGTAATAGCATGGAGTGGACACCATCGCCCGCACCATGCTGACCACCCGGCGCTCATCGGCACTCACGCTTAGCGACCGCCTTCCTGAACTGGCGGCGGAATGGCACCCGACCCTGAACGGAAACCTGCGCCTCGATGAACTCACTACCAACTCGACCGTTCCGGTATGGTGGCAATGTCAGCGTGTCCCGGCTCATATCTGGCGCGCGTCGGTTAAATCCCGCTACAGCAAGCACACCGGCTGTCGGCGCTGTCGCTTAGCGCTCCGGCATCGCGAGGGATCGGACTTTCGCGAGCGGACTCTCGCCGTGCGAGCGCCCGATATTGCGGCGACCTGGCATCCCACGAAAAACGGTACGCTGACGCCGCACGACGTTAGCATCAACTCGCGGTATCGGGCCTGGTGGCAATGTGACGTGAACCCCGACCATGTCTTCGATACCACCGTCAATAATCGTCATCGCGGGGGGTGCCCGTACTGCGCCGGCCACCGCGTCCGCAAGACCGGCCCACGTCAACGCCAGACCGGCCGCGTTATCGAGACACATCCTACCCTCCTGGCGGAGTGGCATCCCATCTACAACGGACACCGAGACCCCACCACGCTCGCTGCCAGCTCGGGCTTCGTTGTGTGGTGGCAGTGCCCGCACAACCCGGAACATGTATATCAAGCCAGCATTCGCTCACGCACACGCCTCACCAAGCCTGTGAACTGTCCCCACTGCCGCGAGATCAAACGACAACTCATCAAGCTGTATCACGCCTCCAAGGAGACACCTTTACCGCGACGTAATCAAACGTGACATGCCCACACTTTTTCTGTTGCAACCAGGAATAGCCGTTCGCTATAGTCCGGCGCGTTACTTTGATTACATATACGTAATCAGACGCGGTGAGGCCGTCATGCAAGCTCCTTCTCAGTCGGAAACCGCTCCAAGTCTCTCGTTCCCACACGGCGCCCGAAGGCCAGAGACGCTGGTGCAAGCCCTTACCGCCGCCCATCAGCTCCATCCCAAACAAGTGCTCCTCCTTGATTTTCTGAATCGGCATCGAGACCCCTTGGTTCCCAATCGCACTGTCCGCATGAGCTACGCCCGGCTTCACGAGGGCACCGGCATCACGGTTGACCACATTCGCCGGAATGCGTTGCATCGGCTCTTTCGAAACGGCCTCATCAGCGTGGTTTCTCAGTCCTTCGCCGGCACCATTTATCAGCTCGCGTTCGATCGTGAGACCATTGAGGACGTCGTCCGGCAGCTCCAAGGCAGCAGTGCTGCCGCACAGTACACGCGGACGCCAGAAGCCCTCACGTTGGGAGACTTGACCAAAGATCTTCAGGCGATCGAGACCCAACTGAGCCTGCTGCGACAAATCCATGCCCAGCGCCAGGAGCTCAAACGCCAAGAATTCGTTTCACACTTGTCGTCCGATCAATTGCAGTGGCTCGCATCTCAGGCGAAAGCGGCCGTCGACGCCCAGGAAGGGATCCGGTTTGTGCGCGACCGGTTTCCGCACTACGAAGCGCAGCGAATTGCGCTCATTGATGAATGGATCCTGCGCCGGCAGTACGGGGAACAGGTGCCGGCGGTTACCTAACGAGAGGAGCGTATCGTATGTCCCCTGTCTTGTCCCTAATAAGCGTTGTGCTTCTCGCCGTCACGCTCCCCGACGCGTCTCCTGCCGGCGAGCCGAGCCGATACACGGACCCGGCCACGGGCCTCTCCTTCATTCTCCCGGCGAGTTTTCATATCACTCGCTATGCGGATCGCCCTGATCTGCAGCCCGGCATCCGAGCCGCCTTGCCGAATGTCATCGTCCTGGCGGAAAACCGGATTCATCCCGGCCACGAGTACGTCCAACTGGGGTCCCTCCCCACAATCTCATTGGATCTATTAACCGGAGAACGGGCGCAGTTCAACCAGGTCTTTTTCCGCGAGGAGTTTAAGACGCAGATCGCTGGGCGTGTCGTGTATCAACTCCCCGCTCACAATGGGC
Source organism: Nitrospiraceae bacterium (assembly GCA_037446055.1). Taxonomy (GTDB): domain Bacteria; phylum Nitrospirota; class Nitrospiria; order Nitrospirales; family Nitrospiraceae; genus JBBIJI01. Next base: position 691 of record JBBIJI010000064.1, on the reverse strand, counting down.
CACCAGAGCAGCAAGTGTTCTACTTCCTCGTCCCGCTCTCCTATAACCGCGTCCTTGAAATCGCCGGCCATCGCTACTACTTCGGGTACGACGGCATGCCGCCCACCCGCTACGATCAGATCATTGCCGGCGTCATTGCCTCACTCGCCAGTACCAGCATGTAACGCATCTCGGATAAGAGGCGCTCGGACCAATCGCTGTGCGAAGTAACCAAAATGTATAATCCCCCCCGGACCAAACCGCCTTGACTTGGATCGAGCACGGCAGTACAACTCTGCCTCAGTATCTGACCGAAAAAAGGCCACCGCAAGCCCCCGGCTTGAGCCGTGGGGAGGTTCAGCTTAGCGTCGAGAGACACCGAGAAGCTCTATATGATCCCACGACACCCACTTGTCAGCGGCCGCGATAATCCCAGCCGTTATCACGGTCGGCTCGTCGTGGGCTCTCGCGTGATCGCCCGCGTGCAGACCGCCGTCTGTGACGTTGGCGAACTGGGGCTCGTCTACGAAGTTTATGCCCGTGGATTAGAAGAGGGCTACTCCATCCTCTTTGCCTCGGGCCGTCACGATGGGTTCACTGTGTCCGAGATCGATACGATGATTCTCCTAACTGGCGAGCTGGAACCGACCATGATCGGGTACCAGTTCCACAATGTCCTCCAGCTCATGCGTGACTTCGACAACGGCCGCTT
>JBBIJI010000063.1:0-17099 GCA_037446055.1 Nitrospiraceae bacterium | reverse complement strand
CTTGTGGCCTTGAAGAGCTTCTCATGCTAGTTCGCTGCAGGATTTAGGTTCAACAGCGTACTCCGCTATTTGTTCTCGCGATCTTCTCGCTTTTTCCGGAGCCGTTCGGCTCGTAGCGGGAGAACGTAGATCGCATTCATCAGGCCCTCCACAATTTCAAGCCCCTCTTCGATTTCTTGTTTGGCCGGGGGTAAGATTTCATAGAGAGCGGCGTTACCTATGTATCGTTCTTCATGGAGCAAATCCGCTTGAGGCTTGGCAAGCAAGTCCTTTGCAACAAGGTCATCTATTTTTTCTTGAAGGTTTTTCCCGGATACTTTTCGGTCTCTACAAATGGCCTCCACAATCGCCCTCGACCCTCCTCCCGACAATACGAGTGCACCTCCATTGAACGCGGCGACTGTCTCTGAATACACGCGGGATACAGATTCGGGAAAATCCCGTGTAGAAATTGGACTGCGTTTCGAGCCTGGCATTTGAGGATAGATTGAACCGTGCTCTTCCGGATATCCTGTTTCAGGATCGATATCGTATGAATTCCAAGAGATCTTTCTAAATCGGATACTTTCGCACCCTTCTCTCTTGCTCCTGATTATTTTAGGTCTATCGAGGGCCTACAACTGTAAAAATTTCCTTGCGCTATTCTTTCACACAGCCCTAGTCGCTACAAGCGGCTGGGGTGCTTTACTGCCGACATTGCCGGAGGAGCGGGGACCCGCCGAGGCTCTGCCAGGAAGGAAAGCGGAAACTGATCGAGTCCGCGAGGGAATTTCCGAAGGATTCCGCCTGGCAGAACCCGTGCGGGTCGTTCCGGGAGGCACGGAGGCAGTGAAGTGCCCCAGCCGCTTTGAAGCCAGAACAATGGGATTCATCAGGAGAACCGCTTTGCCCTCGGCAACTCGGCGGCGGCGGGCATCGAGGATATTTCTGTGCCAGGGAAAGGATTCGATGGATTCCCCCACCTTTGTGGCGAGAACTTCCCACCGGATTAGAAACAGCGATCGCTGATGGTTGGCTCGATGTGCTGTCCATCGAGCAGCAGACGGATGCCTTCGTCTTGAACCTGATAGCTCCGATCTTGACCGGCGGCCTTTGTCAAAATCAGGCGGACATCAGGGCCTAGCGCTTCGATCCGCCACGTGCCGGTTTCATGGTGTTCACCCTGCTCCGTCTCCCGCCCAGGTACCGGCTTCAGCTTGAGGGATGACACGAACCGCCCATCGCTGCACAGATGAATCGTTGGAAAGGCCGTGGGCTGGTCGTTGGCAACTGAAAGCTTCGGCACGAGCATCATCCCGGACAGCCGGTCATACCAGCCCTTGAGCAAGCGGGTTTCCTCTTCACTCATGAATTCCGTGACCTCAGCCAACTGATGAGTCAGGTGCTCATACAGTTCCCACTCCGGCTTCTTTCCAACCAAGAGATAGACCACCGCAGTTCGCGCCGGTCCCAGGACCGCCACGGAGAGGCCGACGTCGTCGCCCGCGGCATAGGTCGCATACAGTCGGTTCCCGTCCTCTTTGAGCGCACCAGTCGGGTGCAGGACAAAGCCCGCTTCGAGGGCTTGCGGCTCGCTCAATCCGGCAACCACATCCTCCCGTCCCACGTCGCCCAGGAGATGGATCACTCCCAACCCCGGTTTGATAGCCGAATCCAGAAAGACGACCGAGCCGGCCGGCAGCGAGGCCCGCCACTCCTTTGGGACGAGAAACGAAACGCCCATGAACGGAGACCGCACGCGCGTGCCGCCCGCGTACCGTTCCCCGACGCGCAGGTCTCTTACTTCAGGTGGGCGGTGACGCGAGACCCCCGTCGAACGATCCGGCCGTTCAGCGAGAACGGCCGATACCAGCAACACGGCCAAGCACGAGATAGCTCCAGTGAACCAGATCCTCATCGGGCTCATTGGAACACGTCCGTACGCGAGACTCAACTCTTCGGCAGCATGTCGAGGCTGTCTCTGCGATGAGGGAGGAACTGTGTCGAGTTACTGCAACTCGGGGACGCGATTGATGATCTTGAGCATGACGTCTTTGCCGATTTGCATTTGGATCATCTTGGTGGCGAGGCTCGCGTTGATCTTGTGAGCATCATCGGCGCTGAATTGCACTTGTCCGCCGCATCGCTCGACCAAATAGTAGAGCAACATCGTGGTGAGATACTGCACGTCGTCGTCGTTGGCTTGCTCGCTGAGATTCAAAATTTGTCCCATCTGGTTTCTCTCCCTCGCCGCCCTGTGTGAGGCTCATTTATGACCGAACCGCCTCTCACTCCACAATGACCCGAAGGATGGGTTCTCTCCTCCTTTTCTCGATGGGGACAGCGCCTCGACGGTCAAGCCGGCCTTGAAAGACAACAGGTTAGCTCGGTACTCTGGGTCCGGATCCCACGTCGCCTTAGCGTCGAATTCACCTCTCGGCCTCGAGGTCACGTTACGACCCGGACGACCGATCCTCTCCTACTGGAAATTACAGGCTCTGCCATAGGACAATAGGCACCCTGGACAGGTGCCACACTTATGAACCGCGGCTGTATAGCCCATATCCAAGGAGGGCGCGCCATGTTGTCTAACTGGAACCGTATCTCTCATGTGATGTCTGTCGTGCTGATGGCACTGACTGTGCTCGGAATCAACGGTTGCGTGAGCAGTGGCACCTACGAAGCGGCCAAGAAGCAAGCCGAGGACGCCCAGCGCGAGCTCAGGAGGGAGCGTGATCGGATGGCGGCCATCGAACGAGTCCAAGCCGAACGTAAGAAGCAAGTCGATGAGTTGCTCGTTAAGCTCAGTGGCATCACGGACCGGCTGTACGGGATCTCGAAGAGCTTCGCAGAACTGCAGAACGAAGTGACCCGCCTCAGGATCTCTCGCGAACTCGAAAAATCAGGCCAATCGAGCGGGATCAGCTATTCACTCGAAGGCGAGACCCCACTCCTTCAATTGAAGGAGGAGGCACACCCGAAGCCGATCTCGCCCGCGGTCGAATCGAAGCAACGTATGAAGGATTTGCTGCAGAACCTCCAAAACCTGCTGGAGAAAGGGGACACAAAGACTCAATAGGGTACGGCTTCTTCCCTGAGTATTCATAAGCGCTGCTGCAGTTTCAGCCTGAGCCACGCGCGGCGCATCGGGGATTTCGGATACACCGGTGCGACAGATCAGTGCGCGAGCAGGAGAGACGCCTTTCGTGAGGGCGGGCACCGCTCCGACCGGTGAGCGCACCGAAGTCACATGGCGGTGCCAGTCCCTTGCGCGGCTCCACACGCTCGACTCACCTCCCACCGCTGCCGACCCGTTGCTTCACTGAAAGCGACGGCAAGAGCGCGACTAACACGTTAGGAACGTTACGGGTCAAGCGCGAAGGGCTCGAATCGCGGCCAGCGTTTTCTCGACCTCCTCGGGCGAGGTCAACAGGCTCGGAGCGAGCCTCGCATATTTGGTCGCGTAGGGCGTGACGCTGCCCAGAATCTTGCGCTGACGCAGCCGTTCGACGACCGCTTCCGGTGTGAGGCCCGCCACCTCGAAGCAGACGATGCCGGCGGAGAGGTCTCTCGATCGGGGAGTGTGGAGCGTTACGTGCGACATCTTCGCAAGGCCTTCCTTGAGCTGATCGTTCAGCGAGTGGATCCGCTCCGTCACACGCCGTTTTCCGATGGCCTGGTGAAAGACGAAGGCTTGATCCAGCGCCCATCGGTGCTCGAAAGAATGAAACCCGCCGGGCGTCATGTACACGGACGGTGGAAGCGCCCTCGGCGGAATGTCTTTCATCCAGATCCGGTAGGCCTCTTCGTTAAACGTCGGGATCACGGCCTTCGTAATCGGCCAGGCGCGAGGATGCCCCCACACGAGCCCCGTCCCGCGCGGGCCGAACATCCACTTATGTGTCCCGGCGATCAAGAAATCGCAGCCAACCTCGGTCACGCTGAAGTCCTCCACCCCTAAGGCATGCACTCCGTCGACGCATAAAATCACGCGGTCCGCGTCCGCTCGACTATGATTGATCCTGCCTAACGCGTGGGCGACCTCCCGGATCGGAAGCTTGAGGCCGGTATTGGAGTGGACCCACGTGACGGCCACGATCCTCGTCTGCGGCCGCACGTTCGTGACCAGTCGCTCGACGAGTTCCGCCGATGAGACGGTCTCGAGGTTCTCGTAGAGGGCGATCTGCTTCACGATCGCGCCGGTCCGCTCGGCCCGCAGCCGTAACGCAGTCTCTGTCGAATAGTGGTCGTGCGTCGTCGTGAGGATCTCCTGGCCTTCACGCAGAGTCAGCCCGCCGTAGAGCAGGCCGAGCCCCATTGTCGTGCTGTCGGTGAGCGCGACGTCCGTCGGCTCGCCACCTAAGTAATTGGCTGCGGCCTGAAGCACCGCGGCTTCCAGTTGTTCCGCGCGGTCCATCCAATAGCCGATCGGGTTCGAGTCGAGGTCTCGCCGATGCCGCTCGATGGCCTCGTGGACCGATCGAGGATGCGACGCCAAGAAGAACCCCGCCATGTGGATGTGGTCCGGCGCCAAAGCAAACTGCTTGCGGACCTTCGACCACGTGTCCAGCGCCATCCCGGGCGTTGCCGCATATCCCTGGCTCGGTCCTTGGGGCCACGAGCCCTTCAACAGGGCGCCAGTCAAGGCCAAGCCCGATCGCACCAAGAAATCACGCCGACCAAGACTTTGCATACGGATCCTCCTCGCCGGTGGCTGAGCGAATAATCATGTCGACACGGTGAACAAGTCCGAGATCGTCACTGATCGTATCCATGCCGACGGAGGAAGGCTTTAATCTCCGACCGTATCGGCAACGCATCTTGGGCCCCGCGTTTTGTGGTCGTCAACGCGCCGGCCGCGCTTGCAACGACCACCGCCTTGCTCAAGGGCTCCCGTTCCCTCAAGGCACAAGCCAGCACCCCGTTGAACGCATCGCCCGCCCCGGTCGAATCAACGGATCGGACGATGAACGGCGGGACGTGCCGCAGATGCCTGCCATCGGCTACCAACGCTCCTTGGGCTCCCAACGTCACAACGACGGTCCTCACTCCCTTGGCGACGAGGCTACGCGCCGCCTCTTCAAGATCTTCGTGACCGGTCAGCGCCCGTGCCTCCTGTTCGTTAGGGGTCAGGATATCGACCAGACTCAGCACGTCCGGCGACAGTGGAATTGCCGGCGCGGGATTCAGAATGGTCCTGACCTTTCGTTTCTTGGCCAGCGACAAGACCTCATGGACGACAGGGAAAGGCAACTCCAGTTGGACAAGCACGATCGAGTTGCCGGTGATGAGGCGCTCCGCCCGATTGAGGTCTTCCTTGATCGTGAAGGTGCTGTTACTGCCGGGCGCCACGGCGATCTGGTTGTTCCCGTTCTGATCCACCACGATGACCGCGACGCCTGTGGGGGTGTGGGGGTCTCGAAGCAACCCTGCGGGCGGGAGTCCCTGTGCCACGAGCCGGCGGTGTGCGAGCTTGCCGTTTGCGTCCCTTCCCAATTTCGTCAGAAAGAAGACATCAGCTCCGGCTTTCTTGGCTGCTACGGCTTGATTGGCGCCTTTTCCGCCGACGGACTGGTAGAACTCTCGGCCCAGCACCGTTTCACCCGGTGCCGGCAAATGATCGACGGTAACGGTCAGGTCCACATTCGTGGACCCTACGACAATGACCCTCGGCATACGCGTAAAGCGAACAATTGAAGAAATCGCTTGGCCCTCACCCGCAGCGCGACTCGCACGTTCGCCTTCGGCTTCGATACGCGCGTTCGTTCACGACGATCGACGACGATCATTCCCCGCGTGAGCCGCCCGGTCGTCTCCACGGATGCCGCAACCGGAACATAATGGACCAGGCTCGGATCGATGGCAGCCCCGACAGCCAAGGGATCATGGAAGTGGAACACGGCTCGACCTTCCACCCGTTCCGTGAAATCAAGCACGCTTCGGGTCGCATCGCCCGTGAACCGGCTGAGCGGATCGCGGCCAAACCGTGCCAATCGACGCAGTTGCGCTCGCGTCAAGGCGACGCGAGTGGTGACATCCAACGGAATGAGCCGAAGCGGCAGACCGGCTTCGAACACTCGCTGAGCGGCATGGGGATCGGCGTAGAAGTTGAATTCCGCAGTGGCCGTGACATTGCCGGGTACTCCGACCGCCCCGCCCATGCAGATAATTTCCCGGAACCGGCGAACCATCTGCGGTTTACTTTCCAGGGCCTGCGCAAGGTTGGTCAGCGGCCCGAGCGTCACCAAGATGAGCTGCTTCGGGAACTGCTTCGTCAGCTCTTCCCAGAGGTCGATCGCCCTCGGTAAGACTTTCGGCACCGCGATACTTGGGTAGCGGGGTACGCCCTGGCGATCGGTGAGCTGATCGAGCCCGCCAAGGCCGTCCGTTCCATGTACGTTCGCGGCCGTCATCAAAGGAACCGCCAACGGCGAGGCGGCTCCGCGCCCGACCGGCACGGAGGGACGAGAGCCGAGTAGACCGAGGATACGAAACAGATTACGCGTCGCCTGATCGAGCGTCACATTGCCGGACACCGTCGTGATGCCGACGATCTCGATTTCCGGCGAACGGAACCCCAACAAGATCGCGAGGGCGTCGTCGACGCCCGGGTCTGTGTCGATGAGAATACGTCGTCGTCGCTTCCCGGGCATAAGGACCTACGAGTCGCGCTACGGCCCAACCTGCGCTCGGACTTCGAAGACGGTGGAATCGGCCAACTCGGCCAAGACATGCCGGTGGACTGCTGTCTCCTGAGGAGAGCCGAACACGAAGTACATCACGCACGTCCGAGCCGGTCCCATGACCGCGATCGCTCCGCCCGCATAGGCTTCGCTTCGGTAGGACCGTTCCATCCTCCCCGATCCGGTCTCCAATTCGCCCACAGGCTCGAACACGAGCCCGTGCATGAGAGAGAGGGGAGTGTTCAAATGCTCGCGTATGGCATCAGGCGTCACGTCCGTCAACTCGAACACCATACCGACTCCCATCGTGGTCGTTGCGGTCAGGAATACCATTCCCCCGTCCTCGGGAACACTGCCGTTCCAGTCACTGGGTACGACGAAGGAGGCCCCGGCCACTGCAAGGCGCACGCGCGTCCCGGCCGGGAATTCATCACCGACCTTCGGATCGCCTGCTTGGACCTGCACGACCGGGGAACCCGCAGCGCACAAGGGCATGAGACCATTCAAGAGAGCCAACGCCAGCCAGACGATAGGGATAGAGGGCCGGAGGACTCGCAATCGTTCCATCACCACGTCGTTTTTCAGCCTTCCGACGACGCCGGCGCCTGCAGTGCGACCGGCGTCATAAGGCACCTGCCGATGCCTCGCGTCGTCCCGTCCCTCGCCCGAATCGCTGTGGCTCATTGCGCTGAACGTGGAGAAAGAAGCATGGATGCCCGGTGGGAACGAACGGACTACGGGATCGTCGTGGCGTCCATCAGCGCATTGATTCGGGCTGCTCCCCATTTCTTGGGAGGCGTCGGAGGCTGGCCCACCGCCACGTCGGTGCCGTCTCCGTCGGCCAGGGTGACTTCGCCCGGGACGGCTGAGTCTCGGTGGCTGACCACCACCCTCCCCTGCTTGACGAAGACTCCGGTTGAGTCGAGTTTCACCACCGCTCCGAACTCGCTTCCTCTGACGGCACCCACAGCAGTCGGCGTCCGGAGGATGAAGGATTCCTGGTCCATCAGCCGTTGGACCGTCGAACGGAACCAGCCGGAAGCCATGGTCAGGGTTACGTGGCGACCCTCTTTAGATCCTATCTTCACCTTCGCCGTCGTGAGCTCAAGGCTCGTCAACTCTCCGAGTGTCACCATCGTGTCATCGGCGAAGCGGATCCTGACCTTTGAGGCAACCGGCGTCAGGACACGGTCCCGCTCGTACAACACGTCGCTGACGGCAAGCGGCGTAGAGTTCTTCTCATCAGCTCGAGCGACCACGACCTTTCCGACCAGCGCGACGACTTCGGCCACCGGGCGGCCCACCCGTTGGTTGAGCAGATCCTTCTCCGGTTCGCTCGCCCACAGCATTCCCTCCGCGCAGGCGGCGATGGCGAGCCCCACCAGCGCCATCTTCGCATGGCTGATCATAATCGTCCGTCCTTCTGCCGCTCACTCATTGGGCCGGCAGCTTACATGTTAGGCCTGTTCAGGGCAAGGCAAACCCGTGACTATGAGAGGTAGCTGTCGACCGGCGGGCAGGTGCAGATCAGCTTGCGATCTCCGTAGGCTTCGTCGATGCGGCCGACACTGGGCCAGAACTTCCGTTCGCACACCCAGGGTGCGGGAAAGGCAGCCTGCTCACGGCTGTACGGATGAGGCCAGTCCGTGGCCGTGACGGCTTCGACCGTGTGGGGGGCGTTCTTCAGAAGGTTGCCGGTGCGGGGCGCACGTCCCTCGATGATCTCCTGGATTTCCTCCCTGATCCGGATCAGCGCATCGCAGAAGCGATCCATTTCCGCTTTGGATTCGCTTTCCGTCGGCTCGATCATCAAGGTGCCGGCAACGGGGAACGAGACGGTCGGCGCGTGGAACCCATAGTCCATCAGCCGCTTAGCGACGTCCATGGCTTCGATCCCGGCGCTCTCCTTGAACTGCCTCAGGTCGATGATGAATTCGTGTGCCACATAGCCGCCCGGTCCCGCGTATAAGACGGCGTAGTGTTTTTCGAGCCGCTTGGCCATGTAGTTGCTGTTGAGGATCGCCACTTGCGTGGCCTTGCGCAGGCCATCCCTACCCATCAGCGCGATATACACCCAGGAAATCGGCAAGATGCTGGGACTCCCGTAAGGGGCGGCTGACACAGGACCGATCGCACGGGCATGGCCGAGCTTCGTCACCGGATGGCCGGGCAGGAACGGGGCAAGATGTCGTGCCACGGCGATCGGGCCCATTCCCGGTCCTCCGCCGCCATGCGGGATGCAGAAGGTCTTGTGGAGGTTCAAATGGCACACGTCTGCACCGAGGTCCGCGGGACGGCACACGCCCACTTGCGCGTTCATGTTCGCGCCGTCCAGATAGACCTGACCCCCGTGCGTGTGGACGATCTGGCAGATGCGCCGAACGTCCGGCTCAAAGACGCCGTGCGTCGAGGGATACGTAATCATGACCGCGGCCAGGCGATCCCGATGTTGCGACGCTTTGGCTTCAAGGTCCTGCACGTCGACATTGCCGATGCGGTCGCAGGCGACCGGAACGACGGTCATGCCCGTCATGGCCGCGCTGGCCGGGTTGGTGCCGTGCGCCGAGACGGGAATCAGGCAGACATTGCGCTGGAACTCGCCGAGACTCCGATGATAGGCGCGGATGACCATCAGGCCTGCGTACTCACCCTGGGATCCCGCGTTGGGCTGCAAGGACACCGCGTCGAATCCCGTGATCTCGGCCAGCCAACCTTCGAGTTGACGGAAGAGCTCCTCATAGCCCCGTGCCTGCTCATGCGGCACGAAGGGATGCAGGTCGGCGAATTCGGGCCACGTGACCGGCAGCATCTCGGCCGTCGCGTTCAGCTTCATCGTACAGGACCCCAAGGGGATCATGCTGTGCGCAAGCGAGAGATCGCGCGCCTGCAAGCGAGACAGGTACCGGAGCAACTCATGTTCGGAATGATACCGGTTGAACACCTCATGCGTGAGAAATTTGCTCGACCGGGCGAGCGTAGCGGGATAGCCCACGTCCACCGTTTCGGCGAGCGCTTCCACGGTATAGACGACCTCCTCGTGCCCGACGAAAATCTCGATGAGCGTCTTCACCTCGGCAGGGGTGCTGAGCTCGTCCAGCGACAGGCCGATCGCGCCGTCGTCATACCGGCGCAGGTTCACGCCCCGCTCGTTCGCGCGGGCCATGACCGCGTCTGCTTGGCGACTGCCCATTTGGATACGGAGCGTGTCGAAGAACGTTTCCGGTCCCACATCGAATCCGAGCCGCCGCAGCCCTTCGGCCAGGAGGGCTGTGAGCCCGTGAATGCGGTGGGCGATCCGGCGCAAGCCGTCCGGGCCGTGGTAGACCGCATACATCCCGGCCATGATGGCCAGGAGCACCTGCGCGGTGCAGATATTGCTCGTCGCCCGCTCCCGCCTGATGTGCTGCTCGCGTGTTTGCAACGAGAGACGATACCCGATCTTCCCTTTCGCGTCCTTCGAAACGCCGACGATGCGTCCCGGCATCTGTCGCTTCAATTCCTCCTTTGTCGCCAGGAACGCCGCGTGGGGCCCACCGAACCCCATCGGGACACCGAACCGCTGGCTCGACCCGACGGCGATGTCCGCGCCGAACTCACCCGGCGGACGCAGGAGCGTCAACGCCAAGAGATCCGTGGCGACCACCACCAAGGCTCCGTGGGCATGGGCTCGCTCGACAAGCTCGCGATAATCGCCCACGTAGCCGTCGGTCGCCGGATATTGCAGCAGAACCCCGCATAATCGATCGCCGGCGAAATCAATGTTCCGCGTCGAGCCCACCTGCACGATGATCCCCAGGGGTTCCGCCCGAGTTCGAATCACTGCGACCGTCTGCGGATGGCAGCCGTCGGATACGAAGAAGCTCTTCCGCTCGGTCCCGGTCCCGCGCGCTACGGCCAGACACATGGCCATCGCTTCCGCCGCCGCCGTGGCTTCATCGAGGAGGGACGCGTTGGCGAGCGGCAGGGCCGTGAGATCTGCGACCATCGTCTGAAAGTTGACCAAGGCTTCGAGACGGCCCTGAGCGATCTCGGCCTGATACGGCGTGTACTGCGTGTACCAACCGGGGTTCTCCAGGATATTCCGCCGAATGATCGGCGGCGTGACACATCCGTAGTAGCCCATTCCGATCAGCGAGCGGCACACGCGATTCTGCGCTGCGATCGAACTGAGTTCCGCGAGCACGGCCTGCTCGCTCCGCTGCGCCGCCAATGCCAGCGGCCGGCGCAGCCGAATGTCTTCGGGCACAACCGCATCGGTCAGCGCGTCGAGTGACTGCAACCCTAAGGTCGCCAGCATCCCTCGAATTTCGTCTTCCGTCGGTCCGATGTGTCGGTGGACGAAGGTATCGATCGGTTCCAGAAAGTCAGGTGTATTCATGAGGAGGAAAGAGCGGAGGAATAGTGGGTGAGTGTAAGCGTGTGGAAGCAGGGCCTGTTAGGTTGCAGAAATCACCTCGCCCTCAGGTTGTCGGCGGATCGGGTCCGTTCCACCACTGTGGTCGGATTATAGCAGGATGGTGTGCCGTTTGAAACGGCCGCCGTTTGTTCCATCGGAGTTCTCTCTCACGAGAGATGAAGCGCGGATCGAGCGCTCGGTGGTCAGCTCCGGTCCGTCCTTCAATACGATCTCCGCGGACAGCCGCACCGCCGTCTCCGACGCGCGATCGGATCCCCATGAAGGCGCACGTGCAACGCATCCATTCCCGCCCACCGCTTGCGTTGGAACAGGCTGTTCGGTTATCAGGGAAGGCCGGAGGGGATGGGAGGCTGATGAAGACGCACGATATCGTGATCGTCGGGGCGGGCTTGGCGGGGATGCGGGCGGCCATCGCGGCACCAGCCGACCTCGACGTGGCCCTCATCTCGAAGGTCCATCCCGTACGCAGCCACTCCGTCGCCGCACAGGGCGGAATCAACGCCGCATTGGGGGAGAATGATTCCTGGGAAGCGCATGCCCTCGACACGACCAAAGGCGGGCTCTACCTGGGCGACCAGGACGCGATCGAGGCCATGTGCCGCGAGGCTCCGCAGGACATCCTGGAGCTGGAACGGATGGGAGTCATCTTCAGTCGCGACGCGAACGGTCGTATCGCGCAACGGCCGTTCGGCGGAGCGGGATTCCCCAGAACCTGCTACGCCGCCGACCGGACCGGCCATGCGATTCTCCACGCCATGTATGAGCAGCTTCTGAAGCGCCGCTGTTTCGTCTACGAAGAGTGGTACGTGACCTCTCTCATCGTCGAAGACGGCGTGTGCCGAGGCGTGATCGCGTGGGATCTCCTCCATGGCGGGCTGCAGGCCATCGGGGCGAAGGCGGTGATTCTGGCCACGGGCGGGAGCGGCCGGGTCTTTCTTACCAGCACCAACGCCGTCATCAACACGGGCGATGGGATGGCGTTGGCCTATCGGGTCGGCGTGCCGCTGGAAGACATGGAGTTCGTTCAGTTCCATCCCACGACCCTCAAGGACACCGGTATCCTCATCACGGAAGGCGCGCGCGGCGAGGGGGGCTATCTCTTGAACACGCTCGGCGAACGGTTCATGAAGAAGTACGCCCCTGAACAGATGGAGCTCGCGACCCGCTCTACGGTGTCGCTGGCCATCGGCCGGGAGATCCTCGAAGGCCGCGGCGTGGACGGCTGCGTCCTGCTCGATCTACGGCATCTGGGACGCGGACGCATTTTGGAGCGGCTCCCACAGATCCGCGAGCTGGCCTTGGAATTCGCCGGGCTGGACCCGATCGAAACACCGATCCCGGTCCGGCCGGGCGCGCACTACCAGATGGGAGGCGTCCGGACCAACCAATGGGGCGAAACCGACCTCCCGGGACTCTACGCCGCGGGTGAGTGCGCCTGCGTGAGCGTCCATGGGGCCAACCGTTTGGGCGGGAATTCGCTGCTCGAAACCATCGTGTTCGGCCGCCGGGCAGGGAGCAGAGCCGGCGCTTATGTGCGGAACGCCTCGCCGAAGTCGGTCGGGCACTCCGCCCTGCGAGCCGAGCAGGACCGGGTACGGCGATTGTTCACTAATCCCGGTCCGGAGCGGGCCTGGCAAGTGCGGGACGACCTCGGGAAGCTCATGAGCCAGAACCTCGGCATCTTCAGGACCAGCCAGTCGATGGCCGAGGCCAAGGACCGACTCCGTGAACTGCGAGCCCGTTCGGAGGCGGTGTCTGTCCAAGACAAGGGGAGGATCTTCAACAGTGACCTCATCCAGGCATTCGAACTGCATTCGCTCGTGGACATCGCCGACACGATCGTCGTCAGCGCCATGGCCCGTCTGGAAAGCCGGGGCGCCCACTATCGCTCGGATTTTCCCGCGCGCGACGACCTGAACTGGCTTAAGCACACGCTGGCCATTCGAACTCCCGACGGGCCCGTGTTAAAGTATGTGCCGGTTACGATCACCCGGTTTCAGCCGAAATGAAGGTACGGGGAAAGGGGACAGAGGCGCCGGGTAACAGGAATCGATCTGGTCTACTCGCCCATCGCCCAGGCCTCCCGCTTCTGTCCGCAACGATATGAGAGTGCTGGTCATCGAAGACGAAGCCAAGGTGGCCTCCTTTATCAAGCGAGCCCTGGAAGAGGAGAGCTACGCCGTGGACCTGGCGGCCGACGGCCAACAGGGTCTCGACCTGGCTCTGACCGGCAGCTACGATCTCATCGTCATCGATCTCATGCTGCCCACGCTTCCCGGCTTGGAGGTGCTGAAACGTCTCCGACGGGAAAAGGTCTCCGCGCCTGTCTTGATTCTCACCGCCCAGTCCCAGGTCGATCAGAAGGTCAAAGGCCTCGATGCCGGCGCGGATGATTATCTCACCAAGCCGTTCGCGATCGACGAGCTGCTCGCTCGCGTGCGGGCATTATTGCGGCGCGGCACGACCGAAACTCCGGGCATCCTCCAAGTCGACGACCTGATCCTGAATCCGGCCACCCGTGAGGTGACCCGCAACGGTCAGCGGATTGATCTGACGCTGAAGGAATACGCGCTGTTGGAGTACTTCATGCGCCACGCGGGACGGGTCTTGACCCGCCCGATGATCTCCGAGCACGTGTGGAACCAAGATTTCGACACCTTCACTAACGTCATCGACGTCTACGTCAACTACCTCCGCAATAAGATCGATCGCGGCCGCTCGCGCAAGCTCATTCACACCATCCGCGGCAGCGGATACATGCTGAAGGCCGACTGATGCCTCTTCGGCTTCGCCTCACCCTGTGGTACGGATCGGCGCTGGCGCTGATCCTCGTCGTGTTCGCCACCATCCTGTACGTGGTCACGGCTCGTGGGCTCCGGGACCAAGTCGATCAGTCGCTTGAAGAGACGGCCATGACGGCGGTGCGTTCGCTCGAAGAGCGCGGCTTTCTCCCGCTCCTGAGCGAAGAAGAGCTCCTGTCGCAGTTCCCCGAACTGGCCCGCATCGACAAATTCTTTCAGATCTTCAGCCCCTCGGGAACCATCTCGATTCGGTCGCCCAACATCAGGCAGCATGATGTCCCTCTCAGTCGCACCGCGCTCGACGTCGCATTGATGGGGAAGAGCATTTTCGAGTCGGCGAAATACCCCAATGAGCCCCCGCTCCGCCTGATTTCCGTGCCGATCGTGTACCGCGGCACCTTGATGTACATCATTCAAGTGGGGACCTCGCTCGAGTCCGTGGAGGAGACGCTCCATCGCTTATTGGTCGTGCTGCTGATCACGATGCCGGTCGCGTTAGCCGTCTCGCTGGCGGGAGGGTGGTTCCTGGCCGGCCGGGCGCTCCGGCCCGTCGATGCCATTACGTTGGCGGCCCAGCGGATCGCAGCGGGCGATCTGACGCAACGCTTGTCCACGATGAACTCGTCGGACGAGATCGGCCGTCTCGCAAGCACCTTCAACGACATGATCTCTCGGCTCGATACGTCGTTCCGGCAAGTGCGTCAATTCAGCAGCGATGCGTCCCACGAGCTGCGGACACCCTTGACGGTGATGAAGGGTGAAACGGAGCTGGTGCTCCGGCGTCCACGGACGATCGGGGACTACCAGACGGTGCTGGAAAGCAACCTGGAAGAAATCGACCGCATGACGAACATCGTGGACGAGTTGCTCTTCCTGTCCCGCGCCGATATGGGGCAAGTGAAGATGGATCGCAGACCGGTCAAAATGGAATCGTTGGTCGAGGATATTCACCGACAAGCGTGCTTGTTGGGACAGGACCGGGACATTCAGGTCGTGCTCGGCACGATGATGCCGGCCACGGTCCTGGGCGACGAACTCCGGCTGCGCGAACTGCTGCTCAACCTCGTCGACAACGCGGTGAAGTATTCAAAGCCGGGAGGGAAAGTCGAGATCGCCCTGATCGTCGACGGACGAGAGGTCCAGCTGAAAGTCCTTGACCAAGGCATAGGAATCCCTCAAGAGGCCCTGGGACGCATTTTCGATCGCTTCTACCGGACCGACGAAGCCCGCGTCCATACCAAGAAAGGGACCGGGCTCGGCTTGGCGATCTGCGCCTGGATTGTGGAAGCCCACCAAGGCCGCATCGAGGTGAAGAGCCACGTCGGCCAGGGGTCTCAGTTCACGGTCATCCTGCCGCTGGCTCCCCCCGCCGCTTAGAGAAAACTAATCCGTCCTTAATCCTCCTCTCATCCGCGGCTGTTACGTTCCTGAGTGAATTTGCGAGGACGAGCCGGATCATCACGCATCCGGCATTCACAGAAGGAGGGATTCATGGACAAACGGTTCTTTTTGAAGCTCGCCGCCCTTACCCTTGCGGTGACAGCCGCGGCGGCGCTGGTCGTGAGTGGCCAATCATTACCCATATCTCACGCGTCGAACGTGGCGCCACCATCGGCCGCGCTCAACCAGACGGGAGTCGCGACTCTCCCCAGCCCCGGCTTTGCCGAGGTGGCTAAAGGGGTCACGCCGGCGGTCGTGAATATCACCACGAAAGTTGTGGAAAAGACATCGGGCTCCCGGGATCCGCGGGACGACATGCGTGACCGGATGGAGGAATTTTTCGGCGCGCCCTGGGGACCTTTCGGTCCACGGGGTCCCCGCGGCCATCAAGGGCCAGGCCCCTTTGACCGCGGCCATCGCGGCGGAGGCATGGGTTCCGGCGTCATCGTGTCGCCGGACGGCTACATTCTCACCAACAATCACGTCATTGACGGCGCGCGCGAAGTCACGGTGACGCTACCGGACAAGCGTGAATTCCAGGGGCGGATCGTCGGGACCGATCCGAAGACCGACCTGGCCGTGGTGAAGATCGACGGCACGAACCTGCCCTTCGTGCCGTGGGGAGATTCCTCGAAGCTGCAAGTGGGCGAGTACGTGCTCGCGGTGGGGAATCCCTTCGGGCTGAACTCGACCGTGACGCTGGGCATCGTGAGCGCTCTGGGACGAGGCCGTATGGGCATCACGCAGTATGAAGACTTCATCCAGACCGATGCGGCCATCAACCCGGGCAATTCCGGCGGTGCGCTGGTCAACACGCGCGGGGAGCTGGTCGGGATCAACACGGCCATCTTTTCTCAAACCGGCGGCTATCAAGGGGTCGGCTTCGCCGTGCCGACCAGCATGAGCAAGCCCGTGTACGAGAGCCTCGTGAAAACCGGCAAGGTCGTGCGCGGCTATCTGGGCATCGGCATCCAGGACCTGAACCAGGACCTGGCCAAGTCATTCGGGCTGAAGGACTCCAAGGGTGCTCTGGTCGGCGACGTGAAAGAGGAGAGCCCGGCTGAACAGGGTGGTTTGAAACAAGGCGACGTGATCATCGGCTATCAAGGCACGCCGGTGGACGACGCCGTGACCCTCCAGCGGCTTGTCACGAAGACGCCGGTCGGGACCGCTGCAAAGGTCAAGATCGTACGAGATGGTCACGAGAAGGACTTGATCATCACGATCGGGGAGCAGCCCGAGCCGACAAAGATCGCGCGAGCCGAAGCAGGCGGAACGGATCATGCGCTGGCCGGCGTGGCTGTGCAGGACCTGGATCGGGAGACGGCGAAGGAACTGGGCCTGAAGGGCACAGTGCAGGGAGTGGTCGTCACGGAGGTCGAGCCGGACAGCGGCGCGGAGCGAGCCGGCCTTCAGCCCGGTGACGTCATTCGTGAGATCAATCGCCGGCCCGTGAAGTCCATCAAGGATTTCGAGCGGGCGTCTTCAGAGTTGAAGAAGGGCGACCAGGCGCTCGTGCTGATCAACCGACGAGGGGCCTCGCTGTTTCTCAGCGTGAAGGTGTGAACGGGCTCGGGACGGGCGGGACCGGGGCGCTGCAGGTCTCGCCCGCCGGGTCATCGGGTTTACGCGTCGAACAGCCGATAGCGCCCCAATCCGAAACTCGTCGCCTTTCCCACGTGTGTCATCTCGCCTGCCCGCAGCCACGGCAGAAACGGACCGATCGGACCCTCGAAGACGACACGACCCACCAGTCCGCCGAGCTGCATGGTGTCCTGC
>JBBIJI010000062.1:0-18065 GCA_037446055.1 Nitrospiraceae bacterium | reverse complement strand
CTCAGGAATGCGTATTGTCAGCTTCAGCGGACGTTTTGCCACAGTATATCTGCCTAACGCCCGCGTTCAGCCGCGGGCGGCGCCGCGACCTGCGCCGCCCAAGCCACGGCCAGTCCAGGGCGACACCCGGCGGCTGGAACGCGAAGTTAGGCTTTCGCTTCTCTCAGAATCGTCGTCAGTCTCTCAACTGAAAGTGCCCTCTTGGGATTCATATGGACGAGCAGGTGGCAGTTGGCACAGAGTACAGCCAAGTCGCTCAATTTAGTGATGCGAGGCCGGTCAGTCGCGGTCAACTGTCTCCGGTGGTGTACTTGTAACACCCGAACACCCTTGCCATGCAGCAAAGCGGAATAGTCGACCGCGCAGCCTTCGCACACTCCCATGGATCTCGCCAACGCCCTGTCACGGAGCTTGCGGCTTCGCCCCTGCCTGTAAGCGACTATCTCTGTCCGGAGACCTTCAAGTGCCCAGGGCCCTTCGTCCGAAATGAAAGGAAGCCTCTCTGAACCGGCTTTGCGGCGGGGCATCCAAGGCGTCAGTAACCGTTGAGTCGCAGGATTCCTGGTGGCGATCAGCTTAGCTATCCCCTTTCGGTATTCGGTGGGGACAACGTGAACGCGGACCCCGAAAAGGTTTTTCCAGCGTTTCCACGCGGGGAATGTGGCTCGAATATCGTCGCGGTAGACAGGTGACGCAAGCACCATTATGTCCTTGTGGCGAGCGAAGTACCCATGCTCGCTTTCGGTCCACCGGCCTGGGACGCCGGCCGCTGCCATCGATGCTGTGCCACCGATTGCGTAGATCGCTTGACGACCAGGCCCTCCAAAATAGAACAGAGCGATGTCACCAGGGCCGGCGTCCTTTGGAGCAGTCCAGGCCCGCTTGGCGGCCTCCTTGAGGCGCTGTGCCACGTCGCCTGCTTTCACGAACACAACGTACAGCGCTGGATGGGTCAACGCCATTGTGCTGAATCTCCGCAATCAATCGCGTTTACAAGCCTAACTATGTATTATCTGGTTCCGCATAAGCTGCCAGAAGTCCTGCGATGCTCGATAAGACCCGCGTGATAGTCTGCCAGGATTGCGACCTAAGTCCAAGTGCTTTCTTCGCGGATCGTCTCTGCATCATCTCCACGCAGGGTCTTATAAGGTTCCGTATAAGACCCCGCATCCTTCAGCAGTGTCACAGGTCGTCGGCTAGGCTCCATACACCCCGCAGGCCATGAGTGAGCACATGGGTAGAGATCATGGTTGTTCGGAGGCCGATGTGTCCTAGTGGTGATAAGGGGGACAAGCACCTGCTGCGCCGGAGCCAGTCCCCCTTTCATGTTTGACGAGATACGTTGCACGCTTCACGCATCACGGTCTTCACTGGCTGGCAGCCTTTTTCTAAACATCCTGCTAGTGGCCTGAGTCTGAAGTTCGGTGCCCATGTCAGCCTTGTCGCGTCGGGTCCTGTCGGCTTTCAGCGACCTTGCCGAATCCACCCGTTGCAACGAGGGGAGCAACGGGTACCCGGGACCCACCGAGACAGGGCCGGGAAGGAACGCGGGAACTGACTGAGTCCACGAAGGAATTCCCGAAGGCTTCCACCCGGCGCTGGCCGAAAGGGTCGCTGCGAGAGGCATTGGAGCTGATGCCGACAGGATTCGGCGACCACGGGAATGAGCCCCAGAATTCTCGTGGGGATTTCAGGCTCAGAACCTAGTGGCCCAATCGCTGCCAGGGAATGGTCCCCTTCCGTTCCTTGTCGTACCGCTGAGCGTCATGCAGAGTGTCGCCCGGCAAATCCCAAAAGTCTCGCCCGAATGCTTCGTTGAGCCTCTCCTTCCAGAACTCGCTCTCGTCGCTCGGCCGTTCGAGGTCGTCGCGGAACGCCGTGACGAATTCGCTGCGCACGTAGGCGTCGAAGACGATAGGCTCGGCGAACGATTGCCGGAACGGCGTTTGGTGGAGGGTCGAGACTTTTCCCTTCACCTGCGTGATGGTCGCATTGGTGGACCCCATGCGGTCGAAGAACTCATACACCGCCACCTGCGCGTTATCGGAGAATACCCCGACCAACCCGCCGAAGACATACTTCGGTGGCCCGATCAGCAGGGCGTCCATCACGCTCGCATAGGTTCCGGCAACAAGACCGATTTTCGAGGTCACGTCCTGGTTGGCTCCGACATCCGCGTTGAGGAAGATGCGGAAGGCATTGGGGAACCGGTCATCGACATAGGCCTGGCCGACGCTGGGGCCGGCGATCCCCACGACCTTCTGGACACTATAACCGTGGTTGGCCAGGATGCGGGACGCGCTTGCGCTCCGCTGCACGCCGCCGCTGTGGCCGGAGAGGTACAGCCGATCGAACTTTCCAGCGTGTCGCATCACATAGGCCGCTTCGCTGTAGCCGGGACCGTGAGAGAGATTGAACATGGACCAGATCACGTCCGTCACGGTCCCGTGTCGGTAGGCGGGACTGTAGACATCGTAGTCGGGATAGGCCACCCGCGCCCAGGCCGACCACAAGCCGGTGTCCTGGCCCCATTTGTCTCCTCCATAGATGCCCCGCGTCAGAAAGATCTTTCGACGGACAGCAGTCTTGTCCGGAGGCTGGTCCCAGTCGAGGTGTTCAGGTCCTGTGTTGAGATGAAAGGCCTGCCCCACGAACGGCAGCTCGGCGACGAAGTTCAACAGCCCCGGCACAAAGCTATAACTCGGCAAGTGCAAGGTCTCGACCTTGATGGCGTTTACCGCTGAGCGAATGTTCTCGATCGGATAGAGCGAGGGCTGATCCCGCCCGAACAAGAGGCCGGCGATCGTGCTGAACGGCATCTTGGCCACTTCAAATGCCGCATTCTTGAGTCCGATCGCCAGCGCAAAGGGATAGCCGGTCGCATAGAGCACACGACGGCCCTTTGACAGGGAGACCTCAGTCCGCTCGCAGGGCTGTCCGACTGCGCAGCGTTCCCTCCCCGTTTGGGCGAGAGCGGGAGTCGGCATGGCTTCATTCGCATAATCCAAGGCATACCCGATGAACTCCGTCTTTGTCGCCGTCTTCCCGGACAGACCGTCTTCTTTCGCCAAGGTGTCGATGAAATAGAAACTCACGCCGTAGCGGATCAACGTGTAGTCTTCATCCCACGGAATCTCGTAACCCAACACGAGAAAGCGCGTATCCCGATCTCCCTTCGCACGAACCTCCCGAATCCTCGACCACAAGGTCTTCTCAAGATCGCCCCCATCCGGATATGTCTTGTAGAGGCGATGCGGACAGACCTCTCCCGACTGGCCCGGATCGCCGCACCACTGAGAGCGGACGTCATATTGCTCCTCGGGATCGAGCAGCCGTTCGACTTCTTTCGGATCTTCATCCGCCGTGAGGGATACCTTTTTGACGAGGAGCTTTGTGAGCTCACGGGATCGGAGATACTCCTCGAAACGACGCAAGTCCTGGTCGGGGTCACCGGACTCCAGCGCGTAGACGCCCAACCATTTCACGGCCCGTTTGCTCAAGGAGATGTTGTTCTCTGTGTCGTGAGCGCACGTGAGGTTCCGGACTGCGTCTTCCATCCGCCTTTCCAAAGCAATCTGCAATCTCCTGACCGTCCAGGTACTCGCCGACGCGGGAACGCCCTCGACACCGGATGATTTCAACACGGCCTCTACCAGCGGTTGGAGCTCCAGGGTGCAGGACCCGGACTCGCTGCCAGGTGTCCGTCCCATGGAGATGTAGTACTTCAAATCATTCGAGGCACAGCCGGTGAGGATCAAACCTCCCGCCAACGCCAGGGAGCAAAGCGATCGCATCAGTCGCTCCTTTCCGTTCAGTCTCGCAAGCCATCACAAATCAGTAAGTGCTTGTCGCAAGCGTTTCATTACCCCCTTGGCTCAAGACTGTCAACAATCCGGACGAACGGGCGAAGGAAACGGCCGCTCACTGAAGGAAGCGACGAACCATTGATCTCGTCGAGCGAGACACGTGTGGCAGATGGGGAGATGTTGTAGGTTGCGATCTCTTTCCCTGCTTGCTAGCATGCGTCTATTTCTCTCCGGGCTTTGGACTCCCCGATGGCCGACACTACGACACGACCTCATGATTTTGGCGACCTGATCATCGAAGGCGCCCGGCAGAATAACCTCAAGAACATCTCGGTGCGAATTCCACACAATCGCGTCACGGCCGTCACCGGCGTGTCGGGGTCGGGTAAGTCCTCGCTGGCCTTCGACACCCTCTTCGCCGAGGGACAATGGCGCTATGTGGAATCCCTCTCCACCTACGCACGGATGTTTCTGGATAAGGTCGACCGTCCCGATGTGGACCGTCTGATCAACGTCCGACCCGCCATCGCCATTGAACAAAAGAACCCGGTTCGGACCTCACGCTCCACTGTGGGTACCGCGACTGAAATCGCCGACTTGTTGCGTCTACTCTTTGCAAAAGTCGGCAAGCCGGTCTGTCCGGATTGCGGAATTGAGGCGCGGGAGTACCAGCCGGGTTCGGCGGCGGACGATCTGCTGGCGCGGTTCCCCGACCAGCGAGCCATGATTCTCTTTCCGGTGAAGGCCCCTGTTCCGAGCCATCACCGCGCGTTTCTCGATTCGCTGATCAAGCGAGGTTTCACTAGACTGCAGTGCGGCGACGAAGTCCTCGATCTGCAAGAGGCTGTCTCCTCGCCGCCCGCCCCCCTCACCGCTCCCTCTCCCCCCGGGGGGGAGAGGGCAGAACTTCACGTCGTCCTGGATCGACTCACGATCCGTGCCAGTGACCGATCCAGACTCGTCGAGGCTATCGAGACGGCCTTTCACGAGGCCGACGGGCTCTGTCGCGTCGATGTGATCGGTCACGGGACACAGACCTACAGCGCCCAGTTTCGATGCCAGCAGTGCAGACGCACGTTCGAGCCGATTCGGCCGCTGTTGTTCTCCTTCAACCATCCGGTCGGCGCCTGTCCCGAATGCACGGGCTTTGGGAACATCCTGCGATACGATGAAGACCTGGTGATCCCCGACCAAAACCGCTCGCTGCTCGGAGGCGCCATCGAACCCTGGAGCAAACCCGGGGCGGATTGGTGGCACAAGCAGATGGTCCTCGCCATGAAACGGCGAGGCGTCAACCTGCACAGCCCCTACAAACAGTTACCCGCGGCGATTCGGAAGATGCTGTGGGAGGGAGAGGGTGAGTTTGAAGGTATCCGACAGTTTTTCGAATATCTCGAAACCAAGCGCTATAAGCTCCACGTGCGGGTGTTCTTGAGTCGCTATCGCAGCCCGGTGCTCTGTCCGGCCTGTCAAGGCGCCCGCCTCAAACCCGAGGCCCTGTACATCAAAGTCGCAGGCCAGGACATCCACCAAGTTTCTGAGTGGACGATCGATCGTGCGGCACGGTGGGTCGAAGCCTTGAATCTTTCCACGTTCGACCGCGAGGTGGCGCAGGACATCCTCCGGCAACTCCGCGCCAAGTTCGGCTTCCTCCAGCGCGTGGGGCTGAGCTATCTCACCCTCTCGCGTCAAACCAGAACCTTATCCGGCGGCGAGGCGCAACGGATCGCCCTCGCGAACCAACTCGGCTCGCGGTTGGTCGGGACGCTCTATGTCCTCGATGAGCCGACCATCGGCCTCCACGCGCGTGATACTGCCACCCTTGCGGGCATTCTCAAAGACCTCGCCCAGGCCGGCAACACGGTCGTCGTGGTCGAGCACGACCGGCAGATCATCGACACGGCCGACTTCCTGATCGAGATGGGTCCCTCCTCGGGCGACAAAGGCGGTGAAGTCGTCTGTGCCGCCTCGCGGGAGCAGTTCCTGAAAGATCCTCGCCCGCTCACCGCCCGCTACCTGCGCGGCGAGGAAACGATCCCCCTCCCTCGAGCTCGGCGGCCAGGGAACGGGAAGGTCTTGAGCATTGCCGGCGCCTCCGAGCATAACCTCAAGGATCTGCTCGTCCGGATTCCCTTGCGCATGTTGGTATGCGTGACCGGCGTCTCAGGCTCGGGCAAGAGCACGCTCGTGGAGGAAACGCTCTATCGCGCCGTGGCCCGCGCTTTCCGGGAGGAGTCTCTGCCGATGGGCCGTTTCAAAGCCATCAAGGGGCTGGAACATCTCAAGGGCGTCCGGCTGATCGACCAACAGCCGATCGGCCGCACACCGCGATCCAACCCCATCACCTACCTGAAGGCCTTCGACGAGATTCGCTCGCTCTTCGCGTCTGAGCGAGGGGCATTGCGCCACGGCCTCACCCCTGCGCACTTTTCGTTCAATACCCCAGGGGGACGGTGCGATCGGTGCGAAGGTAACGGCTTCGAGAAACTCGAGATGTATTTCTTCGAGGACATCTACGCCACCTGCGAGGAGTGCAACGGCCGACGATTCAAACCGCAGGTGCTGGAGGTTCGGTTTCGAGGCAAGAACATCTACGAGGTCTTGAACATGACGGTTGATGAGGCCATCGGCTTCTTCAGCGGCACCCCCAAGCTTGGCGAGAAATTGCATCTCTTGGCTTCGATCGGTCTCGGCTATCTCCGGCTCGGACAACCGGCCACCACGCTGTCCGGCGGGGAAGCCCAGCGGCTCAAGATCGCGGCGGAGCTGATCACCGGCGTGGGACTGTTCAAGGGGACAGCCCCCCTTCCTCGAAGGACTGTCCCCCCTCATCAGCGTCCCCGGCATGGGGACGGGACAAACGGGGAAACCACGGCAAACGGGGACAGGCACCGCCATCGGCGGAGCCAGTCCCCTGACATGCTCTACATCATGGACGAGCCGACCACCGGCCTCCACTTCGACGACGTGAAGAAACTGCTCGCCGTCTTGCACAAGCTGGTCGATGCCGGCAACACGGTGGTCGTCGTCGAACACCACCTGGACGTGATCAAAACCGCCGACTGGGTGATCGACCTAGGACCGGAAGGAGGCGAGGCAGGAGGCCGCATCGTGGCGGAGGGACGGCCCGAGCAGGTGGCACAGACAGCCGGCTCCCATACCGGGAGGTTCTTAGCCGAACTTCTCGCTATGCCGATCGATACAGCAACAGCAAGGACATAGCGCAGGCACCGCGGACGAAAATCATCCCCTGCCGCGCCCTCGCGGGCTCACGCCCCTCCTTGTCCCTCCAGTCTTGCCCCGATTTGGTTCGATTCCCGTCTACTCGCCCCCGGAAGGACGGACGGACCCCACTCCTGTGGAAGTGACAGCAGCCGGTTCATCGGTAAAGATGGGCCTGGGCGTCAGAACCAACTGATAGCCGCCAACATCCTTAACATCCAGTCAAGAGGAGGAGTCTCGTCATGGGTCGAACCACCTCGTTGAAACGTGTCGTCACAGCAACCTTTGCCTTGGCCGCGCTGTTGTATTCAACTGCCCCGGCCGGAGCGATTCCGTGGAACGAAATCGGCGATGCAGGGCACTTGCTCGGCACCGCTCAAGCGACGAACGGAGCCGGATCGCTCACGTCGATCGTCGGCACCCTCTCATCCGGAACCGATGTCGATTTGTTCCGAATTTACATTTCGAGTCCGGCCGCCTTTTCGGCTTCTACGATCGGCGGAGCCAGCTTCGACACCCAACTGTTCCTCTTCAATGCCGGCGGCTTCGGCATCTATGCCAACGACGACAGCGTCGGCCTCCTTTCCAGATTGCCGGCCGGCCATGTAAACAGCCCGACGACAACCGGCCTGTATTACCTGGGCATTTCCCAGTACAATCGCGACCCCTTCAGTTCCGGTGGATTGATCTTTCCATCTACTCCCTTCACCGGAGTATTCGGCCCGACAGGTCCCGGTGGTGGGCTTCCCCTGACTAGCTGGAGCGGTTCGGCCGGCCACGGCGGAGATTATACGATCACGCTGACGGGCGCATCGTTCTTCCATACAGCCTCTCTGCCGGCGCCGGCTTCCTGCCTTCTACTTGGCTCAGGTCTCGCCGGATTCGCAGCGTGGCGTCGCCGGAAAATCATGTAACTCTCGACCTGTGAGACAACATCGGCCTCCGGGGTCACCCCCCGGAGGCCGCTTGTTTTAGCATCGGCTTTAATCAGAATACGGTCCCAGCCTTTTCGTTGCCCGAACCGCGTCGTTCGGGGCACGCAATCCACCTCAATTAAGACCTCCGAGTTTCGCCATCGACCGCGAAGTCTATTTGGTTCGGGGCTGGAAATCGGTTTGAATTACCGGAGAGTGCAGGATCATGTTGGTCTCACACGACAATCGATCCCCAGTCTCACAACCCAGGCCGTGGTTCTGCGACGACGGCTAGCTCAATCGGCACTTCACTCCGACGAACATCGAGTCGCAATGACTGCCCTGCTTCCACTTGACAGAGCCGCTTCGCTTCCCGTTCTGTCGCGACGCCGGCAAGGGATTTCCCGTTGCAGGCCAGCACGCGGTCTCCCACTTGGAGACCGGCCTTCTCGGCAGGCATGCCTGGCCGCACGTCCCGTACGAGATAGAACTTTGTGCCGGCGCCCTCGCGCAGTTCCCAATTCACGCCAATCCGTCCGGTCCCCAGGAGCCCGGTCTTGGCCCCGAATCTCGCCAGGATGCGATGGGCGATCAGACGAGCCGCGTATTCTTGGTCATCGACGACTCCTTCTCCCATGTGCCCTTCGCCGCTGAACAGGAGTAGACCGCTTTCGACGTCGATCACACGCAGTGCGAGCGAGACGCGGGACGTGCGAGCCGCCGCGTCCGACTCCCATTGCTGCACCTCGCCCACCACGATCGCGTTCGCCCCGGCCAGCTTCCCCACCTTGAGCGCATCGGTGTCGTCCCCTCGGGTCAGCCGCAAGACCTGTTCCTTCACCACCTGCTCCAACTTCGTCCGTTCGACGATCGCCAGATCCAGATCGAGCAGCAGCGTCGTCACGATGCCGGAGACGCGCGCCCCTGATCCGGCGGCGCCCACCGCATCCTCGAAGGGCATGACCGCCATCGTGTGGTAACGGTCGATCGTATCGCGATCGATCGGTCCGATCCCCGTGACCACCGGTTCACCTCGTGCCGTCCCGAAGCGAAGCCCTTCCGCAGGAGGACTCGTACAGGCCTTGCGTTTTTGGAGTATGGCTACCGCCGGACCCCAGGCGCAGAGCTGATCGTCGACCAACACCACGTGAAAGGGATACTCACGCTGATGCTCCGTCACGACATTGGTGAAGGGATAGATCAAACACCCGCCGATCCAGACTGAAACAGGACAGAACGCCAATTCGTACATCCACTGCTTGCGGGCCGTGAGCGAATATTCCCAAACCAACACTCGACCGTCGTCCCGCAAGACGCGATCCGGTTGGCCGATGCGTTCGACCACGCCCTCTTTGGCCATTGGGACCGAGAGACGGTCGAGCTTCGCCTCCGACTTGATGACGGTGTAGGCCAGGCCGCAGCCGGACAGAGCAAGAACGAACCAGGCCGCTGCACAGATGAGAAGGAGATGTCGCATGGCAAGCACCCTACCACTCACATAAAACGGAGGCAATCTGTCATTCTATCGGGGAAGACAGGTAGGGCGCGCTGCTTGGCTATTCGCTATTCGCTATTGGCTTTAGTTGAAGCTTGGATCGAAGGGCATGTCGGCGTAATGCCGATAGCCGTCGCCCAGGGAAATGAGAATGTCGGGCCAGATGCGTCTGGGGTCTTTTTCGAAGACAATAGAGTGCTCGGCGGGCATGGTGATCCATGAGCCGGTTTGCATCTCCATTTCAAGCTGCCCCGGTCCCCAGCCGGAATAGCCGAGATAGGCTCGAAACGCTTCGTGGCTCGGCGTCACGGTCAGAATTCGCTCCACCACCTCCAGATCGCCACCCAGACACACTCCGTCGAATACATGGTGGGACTTTTCGGGAATTTCCGCCACTCGGTACAGGAGCATGATTTGGTTGGTCTGTACCGGCCCACCTGAGAACAACACGTGCCGCTGGCTCTCCAACACGGGAATATGGGGCAAGGCCTCCGCAAGATTGACGGCCGTCGGACGGTTCACGACGAATCCCAGCGCGCCTTCCGGTCCGTGTTCGCACAATAGCACTACCGTCTGCCGGAAGTTGGGATCGCGCAGGGCCGGCGCCGCGACCAGGAAGATGCCTTTGCCGAGCGGTGTCATTAGTATTCATCCTACCGTCGCTTCGATCGCGTCGGCAAGAGCCATCGGCTTTCCCGTCCGAGGTCAGCGTGTATAGAGTAGGGGACGTCGGTCGCGCAGGAGATCGTTGTAAGGGTTGAGGGCCTTGGACCTCGCCTCTACGGGATCGATGTCCACCACGAACAGCTCCTCCTGGTCTCGCGGGGCGCGGTGCAGGATACGACCTTTCGGCGTGACCACCTCGCTATGGCCGATGTAAGTCAGCGGGTCTTTGCCGCCGCGCGCCTCGCGACCGATCCGGTTACAGGTGACGGCGAACACTCGGTTCTCAAGGCAGCGTGTGGGCATAGAATCGGGGCAGTTAGGGAGGACCAGATTGGAGGGATGGCAAATGATGTCGGCTCCCTTCAACGCCAGCGTCCGAGCCGACTCCGGATAGTACCAATCGAAACAGATCATGACCCCGATCCTGGTCGGCCCTATGTCCCACACCTGAAAGCCGCTGTCGCCCGGTGAGAAGAACAGCGTCTCCTCCGCAAACAAGTGGGTTTTCCGATAGCAGCCGACGAAGCCCTTGGGACCGACGACCGCGGCGGAGTTGAAGCACGCATCGCTGGCCCTCTCCGGCAGTCCGGCGACGACCCACATGTGACGCCGCTTTGCCAGATCGACCAGCCGCTTGACGGTGTCTCCATCAGGCACGGGCTCCGCCAATCGGTGGACTTCCTCTTCGGACACGAACTGGTAGCCAGTGGCGAACAGCTCGGGCAGGACCATCAGATCGCAGTCCGCCTGTTCCAAGCGCGCCAGGACAACATCGAGATTGCGCCGTACTTCTCCGAATACCGGCTCGAACTGAAAAAACCCCACACGCACTCGGGCACCTCCCTCTAATCGAGCGGCGCTCGACACGGGAGGGGGCCCGAACCAACTCCCCTCCCGCTACGTCTTGGCGCGACAGCAGCCGCCGGTTCATTCGCCCCGGGGCCGTGGCGCGCCAGCCGTCCCACAGGGCCATGAAGGTCTTGGCCCATGAAGTGGGGTCGCTGCGCGACGGGAATCATTCCATCGCTATTGAGTCGAGCGGCGCTCGACACGGGAGGGGGCCCGAACCAACTCCCCTCCCGTACCCACTAGAAACAGGAACGGGCAGGGAACCTTCCCTGCCCGTTCGCGACTCGTCATCGGCTACCAACCGCCCGCTACCGGTTGCGCGCGTCCAGCACTACTTAACCTCGGACATGTGCATCACTGCTTCGTCCGCGTGCTTGGTGGCGATGTCGGCGTGGCCTGCTTTGCCGTGTTCAATGGCTTCCTTCAAGTGTGTGATGCCTTCTTTCAGATGAGGGCTGTTGACTTCCTTCGCGCCAGCCTCGGCATGTTTCAACGCGCCTTCGGCATGTTTGACGAGCGCATCAGCGTGGCCTTGTTTACCGTGCGACGCTGCTTCCTTGGCATGATCGAGGGCTTCGGCCACGTGCTTGTTCCCTGCAAAGGCTTGGCCGGCAAACATGGGAGCACCGATCAGAGCCGCCATGATCACCGCCACGACCGCTCCATGGAATATTGCTCTCTCCATCGAAAACCTCCTCTGTAAGGTTGTGCGAGGCTGTGCGGATTGAAGCTTAACAACTATCGCCGCAAATTCAGCATAAACACCGATACGGCTACTGTCAAGAAGGCCGGGCCGGCTGGTCGTAGCCGAGAATTTTTTGCAGTCCTTTGAAGTCCTTTTCCACAGGACAAGCAAAGTCCCGATTCCACTCCCACCATGAGCCGGGATAGTTCCTCACGCGCTGGTAACCTGCAACTCGAAGCACAAAATAGAGCCACGCGGACCGGACGCCACCGGTGCAATAACAGATCACTTCCTTCGACGGATCCAGTCCTTTCTCATCCAACGAGGCCTTAATCTTCTCCAGATCCTTAAGCGTGGCGTCCGGATTCAAGAAACCGTTCCATGCCACGTGCACCGCCGAAGGGATGTGGCCGGCCCGCTGGATTCCGGAGATTTCCTTGCCGAGAAATTCTTCCAGACTGCGCGCATCCACGATCGTCGTCTCGGGATGCGGTCCGCGCACCACGTGTTTCAACTCCTCTTTGTGGATGATGGCGCTCGCGATCGGCGACGCCTTGAACGAGCCGGGCTTGGGGGTCACACGACCGTGTTCGAAAGGCCTTTTCTCCTCCACCCACTTCACCCAGCCGCCATCCAGTATCTTCACGTTCTTGTGCCCGAGGTACTCGAGCATCCAGAACATGCGCCCTTCGTCGCCCCAGTTATCGAACGGGTTCGAGTAGATCACGACTTCGCTTTCGTTGCTGATACCCAGCGCTCGGAGCTTCTGCTCGATGGCGCCCACATCCGGATTCAACAGGCCTTTCGCGACGGCATTCGGGTCGCTGTATTCATGCCAGGTGCTATGAACGGCCCCCGGAATGTGGCCTCCGAACTCGTAGGCGGCTCTCCCCCGCACGTCGATGATCACCAGCCCCGGACGTCCCAATTGCTCTTGTAACATCGCCGTGTCGATCAATAAGGTGTGGACCATACGAGTGCTCCTTGTCACATGCACCCAGCGGTCAGCTGGCAGCGTGCAGCTTGCAACTTTCCCCTTCGTGCCGACTACTCAATGCAGCAAGCGGATCGCTCTGATCCATCATAGCGGTCAGGTCGCCCGACAATGGGAACTCCCGCTCATAGATCACAAAACGATAGGGATCGGCGCCGGTCAATCCGTACTTCGATCGCAGCATCTCATGCTGTTCGTCTGTGAGAATGTGGTACTGCACTCTCGTCCTCAAGATCAAGCCCTGCGGCTCCCTCGGCACCTGATACGCGAACCGGTATTGCCGGCTGGCCAGAGGAAGCGGCCGATTATCATAGAGTTCAAGGATGGCCGGTTGCCACAAGATCCACCGCCCTATCGTCGACGCTTCTTGACTGAGGATACGCCTTTGTTGATCTTCGACGGAAAACTCGATGGTAAAATGCCGGTCCGGATCGCCGGTCGGGATCTTGTGACCCGCCCCCGCATTGATCAGGGTGAGTGTGATGTCTACGCGCTGGCCGGGTTGCGGACGCGACGGATCGGCGGTGACCTGTACTGCGACGGCGCGCCTGATCATGTCGGGATCGTGCCCCCCTCGCCACAAATGGCGGCGCCCGCGTCGGATGGGTGCCCCCTCAGCCATGGGGCGATCGACCTCCGGCATGTGACAACTCTGGCAGATGAAACCTCTCTCCTGCATGAAGAACTTGCCTTCATACTCTGCATAAGTCCCGCAGGGCCCCACACGATAGAACTGGACAGGCCCCGACTTGACATTATGACAGCGATAGCAGACCTGCGCGGTGCGGAAATCCGGGTCGAACCTCGTGGGGTGCGGCGCCGCGGAATCGTCATACGGCCCCATGATGACCCCGTCCCGCACGTGACAGGCCGCGCAGGTGATGGCCTCCTTCTGGTAGTCCGCATCATAGTGGGGATTGGGCTCCTGGATCGCCTTTTCCACCCGCCCGCGTGGAATGGCTTTGATCAGCGTCGGCTGCTGGTTTTCGAGCGGCGTGTGGCAGTTCAGACAAACCCAGATGTTCTTGTCCTTTTTCCAATAGGCTTGAAAGAAGGGATCTTCGAAGGCCTTGGCGTGGATGCTTGTCTTCCATTCTTCGAAAATCGCGCGGTGACATTGTCCGCAGGATTCGGCGCTCAGGCTCGTGAGGCCCTCGGGAACCGTTTGAAACGGAATGGCGTGGGCATAGTCGGACCGCAAGCCAAAGATCACGACCGGTTTGACCTCGGTGTAGTAGAGATAGACCAGCACGCCTGCGACGAAGACGCCGAGACTGATCTTGAATCCACGACTCATGCGGCGAGCAGTGCCCTGATGTGGCGATCGACGGAGGCGGCCAACGCAGTGAGGTTGTACCCTCCTTCGAGACAAGAGAGGATGCGATGAGCGGCGTGTCGTTTGGCGATCCCCGCGACGATCGCCGTAAGCTCCGCATAGCCCAGTTCGGTGAGGCGCATGCCGGCCAAGGGATCGTCGCGATGAGCGTCGAAGCCGGCTGAGATGATCACAAAGTCCGGCTTGAAGGCATCCGCCGCCGGGACCAACGTCTTCTGGAAGATCTCCCGATACTCGTCATCCCCTTTGCCGGCCTCCATCGGTACGTTCACCGTAAAACCCTCCCCAGGCCCCGTCCCTCGCTCCGTCGCGCGTCCGGTACCCGGATAGTGGGGATACTGGTGCGTGCTGAAGAAAAGCACCGAGGCATCGTCCTCAAAACTGTGCTGCGTGCCGTTCCCGTGATGCACATCCCAATCCACGATGAGCACCCGTTGAAGCCCATACCGCTTCTGCACGTAGCGGGCGGCGATCGCCACGTTGTTAAAGAGGCAGAAGCCCATCGCGCGATTATGTTCCGCGTGGTGGCCCGGCGGACGCACTGCGCAGAACGCATGATCCACCGCGCCGGCAATAATCGCATCGACCGCCGCCAACGCACCACCGGCAGCCAGATAGGCGGCGTTGACTGAACCAGGAGACATCGAGGTGTCAGGATCGAGCGACACTCTCCCGTTCGACGGAGCATGTTTGTTGAGCGCGGCCACATAAGTTGGACTATGAATCTGAGTGATCCACTCATCCTCGGCTCTTCTAGGTTGAATCCTAGCGAGCTTGGTTGCCGTGCCACTTTGTTCGAGCTGCCGCATGATGGCCCGCAGCCGGTTGGGAGATTCCGGATGCCCGGCGCCCATGTCATGCTCAAGATAGGCTGGATGGTACACGAGGCCGGTCTTGCCCATCTTCACTCCTGTGACGAGCGACTGGTGACGCGTGATGAGGGGGAGCCCCTTCCTCGTTGAAACACATCAGTTGTCACCGGGACCCATTGCTCTACAGAATGCAATGGGTGCCCCGTCACCGGCTTTGGATCGTAGCATGCCGCTTCCTGCGTAGACAATCGGCGGAAAGGCGTGGTACGGTCGCTTGCGCGCAAGCACCGTACCCGGAGGCGCTGATGCCCAATCCGAGAATCGAGCCGTTGAAAAAAGTCCTGGCGATGGATCCGAACGATGAGGTGGCCTGGTTCGGGTTGGGGAAAGCCTATATGGACGATGGGAATTTCGAGGAAGCGTCCAAGGCTCTACGCCAATGTGTGACGGTCAAGCCAACATACTCAGCCGCCTACTTTGCCCTGGCCCAGTCGCTCCACAAACTCGAGCGCATCGAGGAATGCCGTCAGGTCATCGGTCAAGGGATAGAGGTCTCCACTAAGAACGGCGACGCAATGGTGACGAAGAATTTGGAGGCGCTGAAGAGCTTGTTGCCCTCAGTGCGCTGACCAAAGCCTCACAGGAACCCCTGCGAGAGAGACAGACGGAGTCGCCGGATGCGTTACCGCGGTGCTAGGTCCTTAAGCCAGAGCACGTGCTGATTATGCGACCAGTCGACTCAAATCCTCTCAGTCAGCGGCTACGCGAAGTACGCTACTTCCGAATCTCCTGCACCTGGGTGAGGAACGCGCTGAAGACTTCGGCGAATTTCTCGACCTGGGCGGCGGCGCCGTCCAGCTTGCCGGACTGAGGGTACGGCGCGAGCGCCTCCACCGTTTGCGTCACTTGCTGCTCATCAAGGTCAAGATATATACATCACGATCTTCCATCATTCTTCCTTGCGTCAGTCAAAATCCAGAACTTATGGCTCGTTAGGACTCCCGAGCTCCCTCCCGGCTTCGTGCAAGAGCTTGCCCCCGCTTTCGACCACTCCTGAACCATATTCGACTCGTCCATCAATTGTTGTATTCTGGTCCACTCTCACAGCGGCACACTCTACATCGATTCCACGTTGTTCTAACACACTCAAATCTGCATATGCTTTGCTATAGAGGGTCTCGGCTCGGCTACGCTGACACATGCCCGTCAAGGATGTCTCCTGTCTGATCTTATCTGCTGTTGCGCTAACCGTATCCTTGATGCTCTTGATCTTGGATGAGAGTCGGTCTTTGAGCGACTGTTTAGCGTTCATTTTAGAGTCTGACGCGTCCCCGTCGTGAGATTCCTTTTCACTGGTGGGTGGTGCTTTTGATGTCCCGAAACGTGCGCTCCAGTCCGGTGTTGGAAAGTTCGGTGGCACGGTTGATTGAGGATCGACCAAGGCACTGGGAGAGGAAGGTGGAACGCTGACCGCTGAAGGAGCCGGACTAGGTGGAGTAGGCGAAGCTGGCGGAGCCCCAAATCGCTTGGTCCAATCTGTCGAATTGAGGCGTTGAGCTGGTGCGGGGAATGGAATCTCTTTGGGAATGCCATCCTTGAGGCGGTCCTTCTGTGTCAAATGACAGATCGTCTGGCCTTTGCCGAGGTATTCGATCTCAGCGCACGCATTCGGGTCCAAGGGAATCCCCGAAGTCCCTTGTTGAGCTTGCCCCTGACTCCTACTCGGAGCCTTATCCGGTATGCTATTAAGATTTTTGAACCTCTCCTCCCATTCTTTAGGCGTCAGTGCCCTGACCGACGAAGATTCATCTAAACGCCTCAAGCAGTAGTGTCCCAACGTTACTCAAACAAAATCAGTTGGTTGAGGGATTCCGAGGGCAATCCCTCCGGCATGGTCAGCGTAAGCAGTTGATTCAACGGGATCCGCTCGAACATGGTCAGACTGAGAATCTGTAGCATCGCGTAGAGGGAGGCCTGCAACCCCAAGCGCTTCCTGATGATGGCCACGAGCAGTAGACCGAGACCGCGATCCAGATTTGAGTCTTGACCGCATTTTCCGAGGTCCCGAAGAACGCGTTGATCCGCAGGTGCTGCTTGATCCACTTGAAGAACAGCTCGATCTGCCAGCGACAGCGATACAACTGGGCGACCGTGAGCGCGGGCAAGGCGAAGTTGTTCGTCAAGAACACCAGCGTCTTGCCGGTGTCGGGAGCTTTGAACCGGATACGCCGCAGGCCGTGAGGATACCCTTGATGGGAGTAAAAGACTTTGAGCCCCACCGTTTGATCGCAGATCACGCCCGTGGTGCGATCGACCGGATGCGAGTAGCGACGGACGGCCTGCAGGTTGGATTTGGCCCGGATGACAAAGAAGGCCCCGGCACGATCGACGCGGGCCAGCCGCGCGAAGTCTAGATCGCCGCGGTCGAACACGTAAAAGGCACCGGGCTCGAAGAACACGTGATCCAGGACATTGACATCGTGCAGCGTGCCGTCGCTGATGTACAGAAACGAAGGGATTGGGCCGCGCAGGTCGAGCAGCGTGTGCAATTTCACCGCCGCCTTGGTGGCGCGAAAGGGGGCCCAAGGAAACACCGACAGGCACAGGTCGATCGTCGTCGCATCCAAGGCATAGACCGTCTCCGTCAGATCGACGCCGAAGGGCTCGGCCACGTAGAGCCGGCGGGCGATCCCGATCAGCTGCTGGGCAAACTGCGCGTAGATCCGCCAGTCGCGGACCGCGTTGGCGTTGGCCAGTGTGTTGCGCGCGACGTGGCCCCGGTTGCCCATGTGGTAGAGCTTGGGCGCCTGAGCCCGCAGACACGCCTCGATGTCGCGCAGGCTCTCCCGATACGTCAACTGCGCAAACGCCATGCACAGAAACTGATCCAGGCACGAGAAGGACTTGACCTTGTACTCTCCTTGATAGCAAGCCACGCAACGGCGAAACGTGGTCAGTGGCAGATACTCCATCACCTGAGCGAAGACGAGTTTGCCCTGATTCATCGATCCCCTCCATCACAGAATTCGTCGGAGGGTGACAGAATCGTCTTTTGCGGTTCAAATCGAGACCAGAGAAGACGATGCGTTTGTCGTGCTCGTTCAACATGTTAGCGCAGCCGGTGCTTTCAACGTTGGGACACTACTGTCTCCATTTATATTCTCCGCATACTTGTCCCATGAGACTTCAGCAACAACTTGTCTTCTCCTGTCGGTAATCTTCACCGTCCCTGATGGTTGTGTCCCGATTTCCGTGGAAATTGGCTTCTCCCGGCATCTGACGTGAA
>JBBIJI010000061.1:10580-18494 GCA_037446055.1 Nitrospiraceae bacterium | reverse complement strand
AACTCACTTATCTGGGGACCTGGCGGTTCGGCGTGGATTCGCCGCGCTACGGCCGCATGGTGGTGATCTCGACCGTTCAGAACCCGAAGGACCAGGCGGAAGCCGTGAGTGAGATGTTGGCCACATATCCCGCGCTCGAAGGCCGGACCGTAGCCACCGTCTTGCCCGTCCCCAGTGAAGCTGAGTCTCGCCTGTATGAAGTGATGCCATACCCACGCTATCCCCACTACTTTCGTCGCCATTGGTGGTAGGAGCCTGCCAATTGCTTCAACGACGTGTTTTCATCTCGCAAGGCCTTGCCCGGATTGTGCGGGCCTCCATCTTGATGCTCTTGGGCTTCTCCGGCGGCTGCGCTTCTGTATCGCCTGACTCCCAGCCCGTGGTCGTCAAGAGGTCCCAAATGCACATGGGGACACTGGTCACGATCACGGTGGTCGCGCCGACGGAACAAATGGCGCAGGCGGCCGTCACTGCGGGCTTCCGTGAAGTGCGTCGACTTGAGGAGCTCTTGAGCACATGGATCCCCACGAGCGAGCTGTCCCGAGTGAACGCTTCCGCCGGGATTAAACCGGTTCAAGTAAGTGCTGAAACCTTCACGGTCCTCAAGCGCTCGCTCGAAATCGCGCAGCTCACGGACGGAGGCTTCAACATCGCCATTGGTCCGGCTGTGGAGGCCTGGAGCGTGATGGACCAGGCTCGCATTCCCGATGACGCGGAACTCCAGGCCTTACGGACGCTGGTCGATCTGTCGCAGGTGCATCTCGATGACCACGCTCACACTGTGTTCTTGTCCAAACCTGGGATGCGCGTGGACGTGGGCGGGATCGGAAAAGGTTATGCCGCTGATCGGGTGGTGGAGATGATGCGCCAGGCCGGAGCGCCTGCGGGGGTCGTCGCCCTCTCGGGTGACATCAAGACTTTCGGCCGGCTTCCGCAGGGCGACCGCTTTCCGTTTGGGATTCAACATCCGAGAAAGCCCGGTGTCGTGCTCGCGTTGGTCGATCTGGAAGATGAAGCGATCTCAACGGCCGGTGACTACGAACGGTATTTTGAACGTGACGGGCAACGGTATCATCACATTCTCGACCCGGCGACCCTTCAGCCGGCGCGGGGCTGCCAAAGCGTCACGGTCGTTGCCACGGAAGGGGTGCTGGCCGACGGGTTGGACACCGGTATTTTTGTGATGGGACCGGAGCGGGGGATGGCCTTAGTAGAACGGCTTCCCGGATTAGGGGCCGTGATCGTCGACGCGGCTGGTAATGTCCATGTCTCTTCAAGACTTAAGAGTAAAGTCCGAATCCTTGACGATCCGCGATAGCGGGTCAGGAACCACGCCCATGGGAGGCCGGAAGGGTTCCTGACCCCCCCGGGTTCGCGTGTAGCACGCTGGAGTTCGATGGCATGGACATCATCGGGCTTCGGAGACGATCTCTTCCTTGGACAGGGTTGTCGGCACTCTTTGTGGTGAGCATGCTCGCTGCTTGCGAGTCGATTGGAGCTGAGCACTTCCGGGACCATGTCAATGAAGCAACCCAGGTCAAAGTGGCGGATCGCTACGGCGCGCCGCATCGGCTGGAACGTCTTGCAGATGGTCGAGAAGTCTGGACCTATTTCGAACGAGGAAGCGGGACGGCGAGCTATAGCGGGTATGTCACGGGAGGAAGCTGCCGCGCGTATACCCTCATTTTCGATCAACAGGGCGTGCTGCGTGACTGGAAGGAAGACCCCTGCAGCCCGTGAGTCGGAAGAAGAGGATCTGTGTATTTGAGCGTGGATGAGGCTTTTGAGGCTTGGCCCGCTCCCGCTATCGATCCAGCCGATAGCTCAGCGGAACGTGAATGGTCACCCGAGGTTTCCCCAGCGCTCTGAGCATCGGCAAGGGAAACGCTTGTTGCAAAATTTCCATCGCAGCCCGGTCCAGGGTCTCGTGACCGGAGCTTTTCGCAATTTGGATCTCGGCCAGATGCCCATCATCCTTGACCACCGCTCGAACGACCACGCGCCCTTCGAGACGATCGGCTCTCGCCATCGCTGGGTAACGCTTCAATTCTTCGACTCGCTTTGAAATGATCTCCGAGAGCCACCCAAAGTCCGGTTTCTCTTGGGAAACGGCCGCGGAGGAGGGCGACGATGCTTCCATCGACGCCAATGAGGCGACTTTTGTCTGAGCATCCGACGATTGACCTTTATTCCCGGGTAGAACGTCCTGATCGGGTCCCATTTCAGGCGCAGCGACAGATCGCGCAGCGTGCGAGGGAGGCTCAATCACCGCCGGCGATTGATGGGGGAGAGTCTCCGGCTGCCTCGATGACAAATCCGGCTGAGGAGCCTGGTTTGCCTCGTGCGCGGCAACCGGGGAGGTGGATGTCGGTGAAGCCGGCGGTACCGGCTCTGCTGCAAGTGAACTGGGTTCCGTTGAATTGGGTATCGGAGTCGGAGTCGAGGCTTTCGCGTCTTGCTTCGGCGATTCGGTGCTGGCGCGAGCGGGCGTTGGCGCAGTAGACGGCTCCACTGTCTGACTAGCGGCAACAGTTTGCTCTACTGCGTGGTTCTGAAGCGGTGGCGTGGGGGTTCGCTCAACCGGCTCCGGCTGGGGAGCCGGCGACTGGGTCGTGGGAATCGGAGTCAACGTCGGCGGTTCCGTGGAAACCGGTTGCCGTCGTTGCTGCTCGATGACCGATTCGCGAGCCTCGACAGCCGGCGAATGAGAAGAAATGGAAGTCCGACTTGCCGTCGGTGACGGAGGCGAATGTTCGGTCGGTGGGGCGTCCATTGGCGGGGCCGGTTTCGAGGTGGACGGTGCCTCGCTTTCGACGAGGGCGACATCCCACTGAAATGCCTTGGGAAAAGAGGTGCGTTCCACGCTCTGAACCAGCAGAACGCCGGAGAGCAACATCAGGCTGTGAACGGCTATGGAGACGAGCCAGCCGCTAGAACAGTGTGACAAGGAGAGATGGGAGGATTCGCCGCTCATTGCCTCACGACCTCAAGGCTGACCTGTTGAAAGCCTGACCCGCGGACTTCGTCAACGACGCTCACGAACCGCCCCAGCATCGTCACCTTATCGGCTCGCACCACGACGTGGGAGTTGCGGCCATGCGGGGCCAAGGCGACCTTCAGCCCATCGATGGGAATGGGGCGGTCATTCATGTAGAGACCGCCCTCGGCAGTAAGCGTGAGCACGATGGGGACGTCCTTGCGGTCGCCTGCCTCCTTCGCTTTGGCCAAATCGACGGGGATCTGTCCCGTACTGATGAAGGTGGCGGTCGTCAACACGATGACGAGCAACACCAACATCACGTCGACGAGGGGGATCACGTTGATCTGATCGATTTCACGATCCATTCTGCGACTTATACCGGATGACGAGCTCGCTGACGCGCCGTCGGAGGACGTTGTTCAATACCACGCAAGGGATAGCGACCAGGAGGCCCACGGCCGTAGCCTTCAAGGCCAAACTCAGGCCGATCATGATCGTGTTGACCGCCATCGTGCCCGAAGTGCCCATCGTGTGAAAGGTCAGCATGATCCCTAGCACCGTACCCAACAACCCGATGTAAGGGGCGTTGGCGGCGACGGTGCCGATCACCACCAGGCGCTGGGTCAGCGCAAGTTCGAGGTCCTGGACATTCGTGTACCGCGTCACGTCGACGTTGCGGTAGAAGAGCCACCGCTCGACGGCAACCGCGACCGCCCACACGCTCAGCGCGACCAACAGCCCGATGATCCCGTAATCGACCGCATTCTTTAACGCATCCATGATCCGTTCAATCCTGTGAAGTGATGCACAGAAGGGTAGGCAAAACCCGTCGTGACCGCTTCGCTCGAACCAGAGGCTGGACCAGGCCAGCTCTTACATGGGGACAAAGTGGAGCAGATCGTACCAGAAACACGGGGGGAGCCGCTAGGCGTTGGCCACTTGATCCAACCGGTACAGGACGGTATGGGTCGCGACGACCCTGAGTTCGACGGCCGTGCCGACAGGATACACCTTGGTCGACGATTCGCTGCTGTGGAGGAGTTGGCCGGACGGGAGTGAGATTGTATACACGTTCTCGGACCCTCGGAACTGGCGCCCCGCGATCCGAGCCTCGGCCCCTTTGGCGGGAGCCAGGTGGATGTCATCAGGGCGGATCATGACGACGACCTTGGTCCCCGTCTCAAACGCGCCTGTGTTGGAGAACTCCCCGATTTCCGTGTAGACGGATCCGTCCTGCACCGTACCGGGCAGGAAGTCCGCTTGTCCGACGAACTCCGCTACGAAGGGGGTGGACGGCAAGTGATACACGGTTTCCGGGGTGCCGAGTTGTTCCAGGCGGCCCTGGTTCAGGACAGCGATATGATCCGCAATCGCGAAGGCTTCATCATGATCGTGCGTCACCAGGATTGTGGTGGTTTTGGTCAGGCGGAGCAGGTCGTGGAGTTCTTGACGCATGCGTCCGGCCATGTCCGGGTCCAGGTTGCTGAAGGGCTCATCCAACAGCAGGACGACCGGTCGCTGGGCCAGGGCGCGGGCTAAGGCCACGCGCTGTTGTTGTCCGCCGGATAGTTCGTGCGGATACCGTCGCTCAAGACCCTGAAGGCCGAGGAGATTGAGCAAGTCCTGAA
Source organism: Nitrospiraceae bacterium (assembly GCA_037446055.1). Taxonomy (GTDB): domain Bacteria; phylum Nitrospirota; class Nitrospiria; order Nitrospirales; family Nitrospiraceae; genus JBBIJI01. The sequence continues at coordinate 13,886 of JBBIJI010000061.1, read as the reverse complement.
CCTGGGTGCGACGCGGGGCTTTGGCCAGATGACGAAGCCCGAACCCGACGTTATCCTGGACGCGCAAATGGGGAAACAGGGCGTATTCCTGAAAGACCATGCCGAGGTGGCGTTCTTCGGTGGGAACGCATGTCGATTCGGAGGAAACCAGTCGCCCGCACAGCCAGATCTCTCCTGAACGGACGGGTTCAAAACCGGCGATCGCGCGCAGGATCGTCGTCTTCCCGCAGCCGGACGGGCCGAGCAGGCAAAGAATTTCCCCCTCGCGTAACGACAGAGAGATGTCCTCGACAGCCGGATGGCGGGGCTCATAGGCACAAGACACCCGGTGCAATTCCAGAATGGGACTGCCCTGCGGAGCGCCGTCCTCGCCATGTCCGGAGTGGTCGCCTGATGGCGCCGCGTCGCGACGCGGATTCTTATTTTCGTCCACCATAGAGGTCATTAGGCCGCAGAGGTCATTAGGCCGCCCGCCAATCCTTCGCAATCAGGAGCATCAGTGCCGGAAGACTCAACAAGACGATCAACATGGCCGACGGGGCGGCGAGCTCGTAGTACTCTTCACTGGCCTCGAGCCACACCCGGATGGCGAGCGTGTCGAATCCCACGGGCCGCAGCAACAGCGTCGCCGGCAGTTCCTTCATGGTTTGCAGGAACATCAGGACCCATGCGGCGATAAAGCCGTTCTTAATGATCGGCAACGTCACGCGTCGCCACGTTTGCCTGATGGTCAAGCCCAGGGTTCTGGATACTTCCTCCAGGTTCGGCGTGAGTTGCTGGAGCGCCGGCTCGAGCGATTGCAGCCCGGCGGGAAGGAAATGAATGATGTACGCCATGATCAAGACGGCGATCGTGCCATACAGAATCGGCACGAATTTCGTGAAGAGCACGAGCACAGCCAGCGCAGCCACCGGTCCGGGCAGCACGTACCCCGCGTAGGCGGCTTGGAGGCAGGTCAGGTTCAACCAGGTCGGGCGGCGGCTCGCGAAATAGGCGAGCGGCAACCCGATGACCACGGCGGCGGTGGCGGCCGAGCCGGCCAGGAGTGCGGTGTTCGAGACGTAACCGACGAAGCGTGCATCCAACGCTCCTTGATTGACGGCGGTGACGCTCCAGGTGACCAGATAAAACGCCGGCAACCCGAACGAGGCGGTGAACGCCAACCCGACGCCCAGAAGGATCAACGCGGCGGTCCATGGAGCACAGAGCCGCCTTGGAGCGACGCGAAATCGGCCGGTCGTCTGATAGAACCGGCTCCGCTGCCGGAACCATCGTTCGGTCACGAGAAAAAGAAGCGCCAACACGACCAGCAGGAGGCTCAAAATGCTGGCTGCGGCTTGGTCGTAACGGCCGGTCATTTGCTGGTAGACGGCATAGGTGAGTGTTTGATACCGAAGTAGCGCCACGGCGCCGAAGTCGGAGACCACATACAAGATGACCAGGGCCACCCCTGCCGCCAAGGCGGGCCGGATCAAGGGCAGGGTCACCCGCCAAAGGGTCTTCCACGGAGAGACCCCGCAGATCCGAGCCACCTCTTCGAAGGACACGTTCAAGCTGAGCAGCGCCGAGCGGCACAGCAAATACACGAAGGGAAACGTGTCGAAGGCCATCACCAGAGTGACGCCGGGGAAGCTCTGCGCCGAGAAGATGTGCGAATTCGCTCCCATCCAATGCTGCCAGATCTGGTCGAACGGGCCTCCGGACCCGAGCAGATAGGCGTACACGTACGCGAGCACGTACGTCGGCATGGCGAGCGGCAGCACCAGCAGCCATTCCCACCACCGTCGTCCGGGGAATTCGTATCGCGTCACCACCCAGGCGAGAGACAGGCCTAGGAGCACGGTCAGCACCGACACGCTGAATGCCAGCGCGACGGTGTTCTGTGCCAGTTCTGGAATGCGCGTCGACCACAGGCGTGCCCAGACGACTGAATCCGCGACAACCGCCAGATAGACCACATAAGCAAGCGGCAGAGTCAATAAGGCGGCGGTCCCGACCGTCACGACCTGGAAGGGAGGGGGCAAGGCCCGTCGTAACGCGAAGGTCATGGTGCGGATTCTCTCAGCGCAGGCCTTCTTGCTCGATGAGAGTCATGGTCGGCTCACGCAATTCAGCCAACCGGGCCAGCGGCACCATGGCAGCGCGGAAGGTTTTGCGCTCGATCAAGGCGGGATCCGCTTTGACTTCGGGATGCAGCGGGTATTCCTTATTGAGATCGGCGAACATCTTTTGGCCGGCCTGCGCGACGAGGAATTCAACGAGCAGTTTCGCTCTGTCGAGATGGCGGGTGTGCCTCACAATCCCGACGCCCGCGACATTCATGATGGCGCCCATGCCCCCTTCCTGTTGATCCGGTATGAGCGGGGCGATGGGCGCATCGGGCTGGGTTGCGAGGTACCGGTAGACGTAATAGTGGTTCACTAGCCCGACATCCACTTGCCCCTTCGCAACGGCTTCTACGATCTGCGAGCTCTTCTGATACACCTGTGTGCCGGCGTTGGTTTTCAGCCCTTGGAGGAACCGCTTGGTCTTTTCGTCCCCGTGGGTTGCCTTGATGACCGACACGCCGGCCTGCAGGTATTCGCTCCCCGAGTTCGGAATGGCGATCTTGTCCTTCCAGCGAGGATCGACCAGGTCGAGGATGGACTTGATATCTCCCGGTTTCACACGCGTTGTGTTATAGACCACGATCCAAAAGCGTCCCGACAGCCCCACCCAACTGTTGTCCGCCGCACGGAACTGCGCCGGGATCGCCCGCTCGATCTCCCGCATGTTGAGCGGTCGCAGCAAGCCCAGTTCCCGTGCCCGCTCCAGGCTGCCGGCGTCGTTGGTGATCAAGAGATCGGCCTGCGTCCGGTCTCCCTCTGCCTGAAGTCGATTGACCAATTCGGTCGTGCCGGAAGACAAGAGCTCAACCTCGATCCCGGTTTTGGTCTGAAATGCGTCGAGGACCGGCTTGATCAGTCGCTCCGCTCGCCCGGAGTATACAACCAGTCGCTCCGCTCCCCAGGCCATTGATGGCAGCCCGCTGCCCATGGCAAGGAGACCCGCCAGCCCCACGATCCAGGCTGGAAGGGGGAGAAGGGCAAACCTCTTCTTAGGGCCTAATTGAAATTGATAAGCCATATCAAGATAGTACCCGAATAGGAGCGAAAGGTCAATGCCGGCAGCGAGAACAGAGGCCGTACAGCTCGAGCCTGTGGGTTTGGATGACGAAGCCGTTCTTGGTGGCCACCTCTTCCTGGAGGCGTTCGATCTCGCAGTTTTCAAATTCGACGATCTTCCCGCAGCCGGTGCAGATGAGGT
>JBBIJI010000061.1:0-10569 GCA_037446055.1 Nitrospiraceae bacterium | reverse complement strand
GCTTCTTGTGTGACACGTTATCGTACTGGGTTTGCGAACTGAAATGGCGGGCCTGAGCGAGCCCGGCTTCGCAGAAAAGGTTCAAGGTCCGATAGATGGTCGCCAGACCCAAGTGGGGGTCCTTCTTGGCCAGTTGGTGGTACATCTCCTCGGCCGTGATGTGTTCCTGTTTGAGGAAGGCGCTCAGGATCAACTCACGCTGACGGGTCAATTTGAGTTGATGCCTGGCGAGGTGCTCCTTGAGAGACTCAATCTCTTTTGCGTTCTTGGCCATAGGGCCGGCCTTCCGTCGGATGGAATGCCATTAAAAGACAAATTCCGCGGATAGGTCAAGAGGCCCAACCCTCGCTTGCGCGTCCCGCCGGCCATACCACGCTTGCCCCGATCGCTGGCCTCTTTATCGTGTTATCGTGATAGCCGGCCAGCGGATAAAGACCTCACGTGTTTCTCCTTCAAGGGGTCTCGGGTTTGAACGGAGCTTGCTCGACCCGGTGCCTGAACTGTGACCGTGCGCGGGGGTGAGTCCACTGAGGAATTGACGGACTCCCAAAGGAGAACTATAGTGCCTCGCCCCTTGGGGGCATTGCCGGAGACGGTCCATGCGCAAGGCCCATGAGATGACCATCGATCGTGCGCTCCTGCTCCACCTGTTGAATCTCGCTGAGCCGTACGGGTTGCTGAACGACGTGAAGCTCCAGCAGCTCTGCTTCCTCTGCGAATTGCAAATGTTCGGCAAGGGGCTGAAGGGGTTTCATTTCGAATTTGTCCGGTTCGCCTATGGCGCCTTCAGCAAGGATTTGGATAACGACCTGACCTCTCTTCGACGGAAGGAGCGGGTGGAGAACTTCAGTCTTTCAGACCAGGCTCGGGACGAAATCATTCCGATCTTGGAGCGGGCCATAGAAGCGAACGAGGCCAATCAAAAAGTCGCGGATATCCTGCAAGCCGTCGTCGCGACGTACGGTTCCCAAGACACCACGGCCATCACGAAATCCGTCGAGGCGGTCGAACTGAGCACCCCTCAACAGCCGGAATTCAAGATCCCGATCCGTGACATCGTTTTTCATACCACGCTCCTCGTCCCGTCGCGGATCGACGTGCAGGGTGAGTTCGCGGTTCCCGCCCCGACGCTCGCTAAACTAAATACCGCCATGGGATACTAACTCAGGCCAGGGGCCTGAGAATGGTGAATTTTGAATTATGAATGTTGAATGGATGGGAGAGAGAAGTAGAACTGAAAACTGAAAACTGAAAACAACCCTCCTTAAATCTGGTACAGCTCTCCGAACTTCTTCTCCAAATAACTAAGGAACGGTTCGGGGGACAGACCCTTGCCGGTCACCCGCTCGCAGAGATGCGACGGTGTAAACATCCGGCCCCAGCGGTGGATCTTTTGCTCGAGCCACCGGCGCAACTCCAGCAACTGACCTTGGGCGATTTGCTCTTCAAGGTTCGGGAGTTCTTGCCGGGCCTGGTCATAGAACTGCACGGCGTAGAGATTGCCGAGCGTATAAGTAGGAAAGTAGCCGAATGAACCGAGCGACCAATGGACGTCCTGCAGCACGCCGTCGGCATCGGTCTCCGGAACGACGCCAAGATAATCCCGCATCTTGTCTCGCCAGATGGCAGGCAGGTCTTCGGTCTGCACACGGCCTTCGATCAAATCCTGCTCGAGTTCGAACCGCAGCATGATGTGAAGATTGTAGGTCAGCTCGTCCGCCTCCACGCGGATCAACGACGGCTTCGCGCGATTGATTGCGCCGTAAAAGTGATCCAACGACACGTCCTCCAACTGATCAGGAAAGGTCTGGCGGAGGAACGGATAGAAGAAGCGCCAGAACGCTCGCGAACGTCCCACGCAGTTTTCCCACAAGCGAGACTGGCTTTCATGAACGCCCAGCGACACGGAATCGCCGAGCGGCGTGCCGTAATAGCGGGGATCCAGACCTTGGTCGTACAATCCATGCCCCCCTTCGTGGATGCAACTGAAGAGGCACACCGGCAGTTCGTGTTCATAGACGCGGGTCGTCAGTCGCACGTCCGTCGGGTGAAGCGACGTAGTGAAGGGATGGGCTGAAAGGTCCAGACGGCCGCGCTCGAAGTCATACCCCATCGCCGTGAGCACCAGCCGGCTGAATTCGAGCTGCTTCACCTGGTCGTAGCGGCGATACAGCACGCCGTCGTCGATCTTGACCGGGCTGGCCATCACGCGCTTGAGGAGGGGAACCAGCCTGGTCTTCAATTGAGCGAAGAGCGGCGTCAGCGTGGCGACGGTCGATCCAGGCTCGTAGATGTCCAGCAGGGCGTCGTAGGGAGATGCCGCATAGCCGAGGTACTGGGCTTCTTCTTTCTTGAGCTCAAGGACCGTCCGCAAGTTCGGCAGAAAAGATTTGAAATCGTTCCGGCGCCGAGCCTCACTCCACACCTGCTGGGCCAGGGAACATTCCCGGCTCAGGCGCATGACGAACTCGGAGGGGAGTTTCTTGGCCCGGCTGAAATCGCGCCAGATCTCTCGCAGCAGCGAACGCGAAGGTTCATCCCAGGAATCGCCCGGAGTGTCCAAGGTGAGACCGGTAGCAGGGTCGACCCACATGGCGAGTAAGCGTTCGATCTCGGGCGATACCAGCTTTTGGTGCGCCAGGCCCTGCAACGTGGCGACCTGATCGGCGCGTGCCACGCCCCCGCCGGGAGGCATGTAGGTTTCCTGGTCCCAGGAAAGAAGGGACGCGGCGCTGTTCAGGTGCTGGATTTCGGTGAGTAATGTCGTCAGCGGTTCCAACGTGCGGAGCGTTTTCACTGACCGGCCTCCATCGACGATAGGCGAGGGGCGAGAGGCTAGGGGCAAGGGGCCTAGAATGGTAGGCCGGAGGAAAACCTTTTTGATTGTCTTCCTCTAGCCGCTTGCGCCGTGCCTCGTGCCTCTAGCCTCCCTGATGTATGATGCAGGTCAAGTGTACGGAGGCGCGCTCTATTTTTCAAACAGAAGGACAAACTCATGAAAGCGATCGTCCCCGCGGAAATCGAAGCCTACGCGGAGGCTCACTCCGTCGCGGAATCATCCGTCTGTCGGGCGCTGCGCGAAGAGACCTATCGAACAATGGAAAGCCCGCAGATGGTGGTCGGACCCTTGGAGGGGGCGTTCCTCAAGATGATGGTTCAGGTGGTGAACGCCTCACGGGTCTTGGAGATCGGCATGTTCACCGGCTACAGCGCACTCTGTTTTGCGGAGGCGCTTCCGGAAGACGGCACCGTCGTCACCTGCGAGATCGACGACCGATCGGCCGCGCTCGCCCGACGATACTTTGCGCAATCATCCCACGGGAAGAAAATCGAGGTGCGGATGGGACCCGCGCTGGCCACCATGCAGGGCCTCACCGGTCCGTTCGACCTCGTCTTTATCGACGCCGATAAAGCGAACTACGTGAATTACTACCGGCGGGCGTTGGAGCTGGTGTCACCCAAGGGAGTGATCCTGATCGACAACGTTCTATGGAGCGGTGACGTGCTCATTCATCCCCCGCCGGACGACCGGGCGGCCGCGATTCAGGAGCTCAACCGGCTGGTCGCAGCGGACGCGCGCGTGTCGGCCGTGTTGCTGACGATCCGAGACGGGGTACTGGTGGTGAAGAAAAAGCCGTGACCGGTGACGGGGGCACCCATTGCATCCTGAAGAGCAATGGGTCCCGATGACCGGTTGCAAAAGCGATTTGGTGATTGAGTCAGGTCAAAAAACTTTTACTTCCCGTCACCAGTCACGCGTCACGAGGCCTTGAGATCCGCCGACCAGGTGACCTTGGCTGTGCAATACTGAAACACACCCAAGGTGATGATCCGGGTCAAGCCGAGGGGGATGCAGGCCGTGCTGTCCTTCTCGACCAGCCGATTGAAAAGCTGAGACGGCTCCCCGCATCGTTTCAGGTAGTCGTCCCCTCTAATCTCGTGCAGGTCGAAATGAGGGACGAAGAATGCGACCACCGGAATCGGCAGGACGGCCAGGGATGAATCGTTAACCCATTCGCTGCCCGAACAGTGGGAACCGGAGGTGGCAGCTTTGCGGACATCGTCCCGAACCAATGCCCTCGTGCAGCCGGCAAAAACCAAAATCGTACTAAGAAAAATGGTCACTATGCCCCGTAGGTGGATGGCTAGATACATCCGCATGTCTCCTTTCCGGTCTCTCTCACCTTAGACGAACCGTAGTGTAGTTCGTAAACGCTGTCAATCGTGGACTGCGTTTCTCCACAGATACCGCTTGACGCTGGTCGGAAACGATTGTATCCCCATACCTATGCGCCAACCTTCTGTCGGGTTTGCCTACGGCGCGCTCACGCTTGCGGCCGTCGTCTGGGGCGGCTCCATTGTCGGGCAAAAGCTTGCGCTGGGCTCGTTCAGCGCGGTCGAGACGTCCGTGCTCCGCGGCATCGGTGCGCTTGCGATTCTCATTCCGCTCTGGTGGTGGCAGGAAGGTGGGCAAGCCAAATGGGCGCCCCGCGACTTGGGTGTGCTGACGGCGCTTGGACTCGGGGTGCTCGGCAACCATCTGCTGACGTTATTCGGACTTCGTTACATCGGCGCAGCGGTCGCGGGTGTGATCATCGGCTCCAGTCCGGCCATCACGGCCTTGTTGTCTTCGCTTTTGATTCGTGATGTGCCGTTCACTGCCGTCGCCGGTGGATGCGCCCTCTCCTTCGTCGGCGTCGCGCTGGTTTCCGGGGCCGACGGCGAAACCTCCGGCGGGTCGAACCCCTGGCTGGGGGGCATCCTGGTCCTCCTCGGGCTCGTGAGTTGGGCGCTCTACACCATCGGCAGCCGCAAGATTATGGAGCGTCTGTCGGCGCTCACCGTGAATTGGACCACGCTCTTGATTTCAATCGTGCTCCAGATTCCCCTGTTGCCAACAGATCAGAAACTGGTGGTGACGGGAACCTCGGCGGTGCCCATGGCCGGCTGGCTCGCGCTGGGCTATCTGATCGTGTTCGCCACGGCGCTCGGCCAACAGGCTTGGCTGTGGGGAGTGCAAGGGGTAGGGCCTGCACGCGCCGGCGTGTTCATCAATCTCATTCCCGTGTCCGCCCTCCTTCTATCGGCCGTGATTCTCGGGGAGCCGATCGGCATGAAAGAAGTCGCCGGGATTGCCTTGATCTTGGCCGGCGTCTGGCTGGTCGGGTGGCAAACGGCTCGTCTAAAAGCCTCACGCATCTAGCTGCCGGCCATACGCTCTGAGCAATCAGCATGCTGATGCCCGGTTGCTGACCCCTCAAGGCATCCTGCTCGAAGCCGCCTGCTATACTTGAAACTGTTTACCACTGTCTTTTGGAGGTAGCCATGACGGTGACTCGGAAAATTGTGATCGGGCTAGGCATCATCCTGGTGACTGTCCTGCCGGTGACGGTCTGGGCGGGAAAGTCCGCCGATAAACACGACTGTCGCGCGGAGAAGAGCGGCAAGTACGTCTGTGAGAAAGGGCCAATGGCCGGGAAAACCTTCGCCTCGAAAAAAGCGATGATCGAGGCCATGCGCAGTGGCTCGCGATCGTCGGATGAAACCCAGCCCGTGTCCGCCAAGCCGGTGAAGGCCAAAGTAAGCAAGAAAAAGTAGTCACTTCTGCCCGTTCCCGCCCTTTCTCCTCGCTCCATATCTCGCTTTGCAGTATGATACGGCCCTCGCTCCACGAGGGTCGTGCCATGCTCGAGGAACGCATCGAAGAAGTTACGAGGGCCAACCAAGCCTTCTACGCCGCGTTTGAAACCCTCGATATCGCCGAGATGGATAAGATCTGGGCGCACCAGGAGTACGTTACCTGCATCCAGCCCGGCTGGGCGCTGCGGACCGGCTGGCCGGAAGTGCGGGATTCGTGGGTGCTGATCTTCAACAATACCTTTTCCATGAAGTTCGAGCTCACCGAAGTGCAAGTGCAAGTGGCGGGGGACGTCGCATGGGTCATCTGCATGGAGAACATCACCGCGCAGCAGAGCGAAGAAGTGCAGAAGACGCGCGTGCTTGCCACGAACCTCTTCGAGCTCATCGGGGATGAGTGGTTGATGATTCATCATCATGGTTCGCCGGTGATGGGGTAGAGGGGCGCCCCTCCTGCTCCCGCACCCCGCACATCTGATAATCAGATTCTTACTGGTGGAAGACGATGTGCTCGGTGGACGGCCGCAAGTGAGGGGCGTCCCCTCTACCCCATCATTTTAAGTTGGGGTAAGCAGAGAGGAAGTGCGCGCTGGACGCGCGCAATCGGAGGCCCTCTAATCACCGCATCTGTTAAAGCGAGGGAGGAAGAGAAGGTGCTCGCTCGACGGCCGCAGTTGGGGAGCCATCAGCCCGCTATGGATAGGTAGGGGAAATGCGGTCGGTGAACAGACTTGCGTGAGGGAGATATTTCGCCCAGCAGGACAGGAAGGCTTTGAGGAATTATTCCACCAGATCGGAGATCATGGGTGAATGAACAACCTCTGAAACCCTTGCACTCTGAGCTGAAGTTAAGTCAGCCTAAGCTCGCTCAAGTCTACAGATTGTCAACGGAGCAGCTCATTGAATCACTCAAGCCTGAAAAAGCAGGGGCTCTCAAGGTGAGGCCTGATGGAACGATTCTCGATGGGCACCACCGCGTCAAGGTCCTGAGAGATCGAGGGGTTGCTGTTGACGCATTACCCCGTGAGATAATTTTCAAGGAGTCGCGTCAGGTGGAAGCAGTCATGGTAGCTGACGTGTATTGGATAGAAGGATCCTGGCGCGGTCACCTGGGAATCCTGTCTCGTCCCCGCGGAGGGGACTGGCTGAAGGATGAGGTGCGCTCGTGGCGGGACGGTGGTCTTGGCGGAGTAGTGTCCCTGCTCACACCGGAGGAAGTGAGGGAATTCGCTCTCAATCAAGAAGAGAAATGGTGCAACGCATACGGAATCCAATTTCGCGCCTTTTCGATTCCTGACCGAGGAGTTCCGGCCTCAGTTGACGGCTTTACTCACTTGGTCCAGGACATCGAGAAAGCATTGAAATCGGGGGAAAAGATGGGTGTTCATTGTCGACAGGGCATAGGCAGATCGGCCATCGTCGCAGCAGTGCTGCTTGTGTCAGCGGGGAAAACGCCAGAGACCGCCTGGAAAACTATTAGTCAGGCACGGGGACTTCCGGTACCCGATACCATCGAGCAGCGTGAGTGGGTCAAGGGATTCGCACAGGCCCATCAGACATAAAGAGATGGGCTGATGGTTCCCCTGCGCTCCCGGAGCCTGCACATCTGACAGTTGGTAAGAAGCGATCAAGGTGGACGATGTGCTCGCTCGACGGCCGCAGTTGGGGAACCATCAGCCCACTCCTTAATTCAGGATTGGAGAGAAGATGCTTTAGGTTGTGCACGGTTGAAGGCCGTATTCGAGGGGTGTCTCCCCTGGCTATCTTATGGTTCTGGATGCAAGTACGTGCGCGGAATCGTTGACAACTGGGAAGCCTCTGTCTAGAGTGAAGCGAAGTTAGTGCGACAGCGAGGAGTAAGGAGCTCCATATGTCGACTGATGTCGCCGAGATCGAAGCCAAGATTCGATCACTGAGTTTTGAGGATAAGGCCGAGTTGCTGAAGGCGCTGATTGGCGAGCTCGATGGTCCAGCCGATGTCGATGTCGAACGTGCGTGGTTGGTGGAGGCACAACGAAGGCATCGCGAAATCGTTGAAGGGAAAGTTCAGCCAATCCCTGCCGAACAAGTGTTTGAGAACCTTCGCGCCCGCCTGAAGAAATGAGATTGGAGTTCCACCCCGAAGCGGAGTTGGAACTCACCGAGGCTGCTGTTTACTACGAAAGGCACGTGCCCGGTTTAGGCGAACGTTTTGAGGCTGAGATTCGGCGCGCGATAGACCTGTTGCTCGATCAACCCGAGATCGGGCTTCCCGCTGATCCAGATCTTCGGAAGTTGATTCTGACTCGCTTCCCGTTTACTCTATACTACAGTGTCACAGCAGATGTTCTGCGCATTGAGGGGTTCGCGCACCAAAGCCGTCGCCCAGGCTATTGGAAATCGAGGGTTGAGCGCTAGCGCAAAGGACGCGAGCCAGAGGTCAGAGAATCGGCGGATTGCGAACTCGCTCGATTCATCGAGGATGAGTGGTTGATGATTCATCATCACGGGTCGCCGGTGATGGGGTAGGGTGGCTCGGTGCCTTCTGTGCTCGCTGGACGCGCGCAATGGAAGACACCGAGCCACCCTACCCGTTGGTTAGAAAGTGGGGGAAGGACGATGTGCTCGCCTGGGAGAAGGTCGCGTCGCGGGATATCGAGTGCGAAGCACTCGGAGGGCCGGGTGGGTGTAAAGCATTCGACCGGGGTGGGCGGGTGAGAATAGCGCGCGCAATTGAGGTCACTCAGACCACTTTCCCCAGTTTGCGTGGGGTGGGGAAGAGAAGGCCTCGCTCGACGGCCGCAGTTGGGGAACCATCAGCCCACTCCTTTTGAGGGTAGGTTAGGAAGGCAAGAGAGCTTACGGTATGCTCGGTGGACGACTGCAAGAGAGGGGCGTCCCCTCTACCCCATCAGTTTAAGTTGGGTAAAGAGGCGGTGCTCGCTGGACGGCGCAGGTGAGCATGTAGCCGTTGCCCTTGCTGTTTTGTGTGATGAGGGGGAAGACCCCCCTTCCTCGTCAGCAGCTCAGGCAGACCATCCACCCACCCACCAGACCGTTCACCCGCTATCGAATGTGGATACAGCCTCTCTTCCCGATCCAGCGAGCTCGACCAACGCGCTCCTGGACCGAGTCCGATTAGCGATTCGCACGCGGCATTACAGCTACCGAACGGAGAAAGCATATATCCACTGGGTCAACCGGTTCATCTTTCCCCATAGCAAACGGCATCCAAGTGAGCTGGGGGAGGCGGAAATCGCACAATTTCTATCGAGTCTTGCCATCGATCGCACGTCAGCGCTTCGACTCAGAACCAAGCGCTAAACGCGTGGCTTTTTCTCTACAAGGAAGTCTTGGAAAAAAAAAGATCGGCCTCATTCAGGGAGTGGTCCGTGCCAAGAGGCCCAGAAGGCTGCCCATCGTCCTTACGAAGGAGGAAGTGAAAAAAATCCTCGGCTGCTTATGCGGCACTCCGTGGTTGATGGCGATGATCCTCTATGGTGCCGGATTGCGCCTAATGGAGTGTTGCCGTTTGAGAGTCAAAGATGTTGACTTCTCTCGGAATCAAATAGTTGTCCGAGCGGGCAAGGGCGATAAAGATCGCCACACGATGCTTCCGGCCGCTGCAAAAGAGCCTCTTTTGCAACATCTCCAGGCTGTTAAACGGCAACACGAGGAAGATCTCCGAATGGGTGTTGGCCGGGTGGCCCTACCTAACGCTCTTGAGCGGAAGTACCCCAATGCGGGCAAAGAGTGGGGCTGGCAATGGGTATTTCCAGCCACCAGCCACTATGCTGACACGGTGACCGGCGAAAAGCGGAGGAACCACCTCCACGAATCGGTTTTACAGCGGGCATTCAAGGAGGCGCGTCTTAAAGCAGGCATTTTCAAACCCGCTGGCTGCCACACACTGCGGCACTCCTTTGCCACTCACTTATTGGAAGGGGGTTACGACATCCGAACAGTTCAAGAGCTGTTAGGACATAAGGACGGGGCAAGGAAACGGTGCCTGGAACCGTTTCCGTTCAGGGCTTGAGAGCTGACGTGGTGGGAATTTCCTCGATCCGGACGGTCTTGGCCCAGTCGGCGGCGACGGCGTCGCCCAGGGATTGGGAGGGGAATTCTTGTGGAGACCAGCGCGCTATCGGCTGGTTCAAGGATCCGGTTTGGTGTAGAATGCGCCCATGAGTATCAAGGAACTTGAAGCCGAGGCATTGAAGCTCGACCCAAAGGCGCGAGCGCGCTTGGCGGGGAAGCTCTTGGAGAGTTTGGAAAATCTTTCCGAAGAGGAAAATGCCCGACTCTGGGCTGAGGAGGCTCAGCGCAGGGACGAAGAAATGGATGCCCATCCGGACTCCAGCGCTTCCGCGAAGGACGTGTTCCGTGAAGCACGGACCAAGCTCAAGTGAATGGAGCGAGTTTCTTATCATCGGCTGGCCCGCCGTGAATTGAACGAAGCCGCACAATACTACGAATCGGAAAGTTCCGGGCTTGGAGCGGCGTTTCTTGATGAGGTCGAACGTTGTACGCAAGCCATCGTGAATTTCCCCGATGCCGGTTCGCTGATCACTGAGACGATCCGTCGCCGGCTCGTTCGCCGATTCCCCTACGCGCTTCTCTATTCCATCAAGCCAGACAGCGTACGGGTGCTCGCGGTCATGAACCTGAAGCGTCGGCCGATGTATTGGGTTGGCCGGGAGTGACCGGAGAAGTAAACGGGTGCATAAAGCCGATTAGTCAGGACCGCGGTGCAGCCGTCGGCACTTCCTCAATCCGGACGGTCTTAGCCCGCTCGGCTGCGACGGTGTCGCGTTCCTCCATGGTCATGCCGGCGTGCTTGAGGAACATGTGACAAAACAAAGGGGTCTGACCCCTTAAATTTGTCCCTTGCGAACGACATGCGCGGATGGGCTGCGCGTGGAAAAGGGACTGTGCAGATTACCACAAAGCAAC
>JBBIJI010000060.1:0-18600 GCA_037446055.1 Nitrospiraceae bacterium | reverse complement strand
GTCGCAGCGGCGAATCCGCGATTGCAGCAGAAGCGTTCATGAATAATGCGCGTTAGACAGGCTTCAGGGTAAGAGGCTCCTCCGAATCTGTTTTGAATGGAACGGCTGCGGGCAGCCTGCGCTCGTGAAACGAGCGTCCCAGATCGCCTTTGAATCCGGCGGCAACGTCAAGTTCGATCTGAAAACCTGGGACGACAATCTGAGCGTTGCGTTAAGCGGCGTGTCGAACAGAGCGGCTTACGAGAACTTCGCCATGGTCGCTCGCGAATATACCGCATCGGGAAACCATCCTCCGTGGCTCTGCGCGACGACGCTGTTGGTTCCTGGATACGTGGATGAGGTCGAGGTCGAGCAGATCGCTCGGTTCATCGCCAGCCTCGACCCGGCGATTCCGTACAGCCTCCTCGTGTTCCATCCGGATTTCCTGATGCGCGACCTTCCTGTCACGCCGCGCGAGCAAGTGAGACGGTGCTACACGGCCGCCAGACGACATCTCAAGCAGGTCCACGTCGGAAATCTGCCGCTTCTGGGGTTGAGGCCTGAGCAGGCACTTGAGTCTGCAACGTCATAAACCGGCGGCGAGGCCTGAGCCTTCCCCGGCCTTTAAGGTTCCGCCGACACATGTTATGCCAGTACCTGGTTTCAAACCCGACCCGCCGCACAGGTCAATGGAGCCGTACGAGCGCTTCGCGACCATGAAGGTCCCTTCGGGGACCTTCTTCGGCGTCAGGGCCGACGGCCACAACTTTCACGCGCTGACCAGCAAGCTGGCCAAGCCCTACGACGACGAATTTCGAGGTTGGATGGAAGAGACGGTGCAGGACTACCTCATGGCGAGGCACTGTGTGCCCTTCTTCGCGTTCTCCTTCAGCGATGAGGTCAACCTCCTGTTCAGGAAAGACGACGAGCAGTATGCGCGGCGGATCGAGAAACTGGACAGCTTAATTGCATCGGCCCTCTCGTCATCGCTCACCAGACGAATCGGCACCGCCGCTTTTTTTCGACGCGCGGGTCCTTGTTCTGCCCAAGTTCGGCGATATGATCCGGTACCTGGCCGAGAGACAGGCCGAGACGCGGCGAGATTGCGTGAATGGGCATACGTTCTACACCCTGGTCCGCAACGGTCTCTCGCCCGAACAGGCCAACGAACGGATGAGGGGATGGAATTTCAGCCGCATGACCCGCTATCTGCTTGCGCAGCGGATTGCGTTCGGGAAGCTGCCGCTATGGCAGCGGCGGGGCGTGGCCTTCTACTGGGATACCTTCCGCAGGCCGGGTTTCAATCCCCTGACGGCAGAGCGGACTGTCGCCGTTCGATACAAACTCAGGAAGAACGAACGGCTGCCGCGGTTCGACTCGAAGCCAGGCCGCCGTCTGGTGCGAAAAGCGCTGGAAGCAAGAAACTGTGCAGGCTCTTGGCTTTGAGACGGACTCGCCACGAATCGCTGAATGCGCGGTGGTGAGGGAACAGCTAAGCCGTTGGCGGATTCTCCGGCTGTGCCGGACCGGCCCGCCGAAAGATAGGCGGTTATCCCCGATGATCGGAAGGCTCGCCTACTTCAAGGGCCTGGAACACTGGAACGTCCTCGCCACGGCCAAGCACGGACAGCACCGCCGGTTAAGCCGGTTGCTGAGACTGTTCGGCGATTTTCGCCGGACTCGGTTCCTAGGTGTCTTCGCGGGACGCGTCAAAGACCCTTCGCGGTTTTTTGAGGAGTTGTTACGTTTGGAAAAGGAATCGCCCGGCTTTTTGGATCCCGTCTCGAAGCTAGTGCCCATCGACAAGGCCTTCGACTTCTCCGTAGGGAGCTTCAACGGGCGTCTGAAAGACGCGCTGGTGCCATATGCTGAGCTGATTCGGAGCGGATCGTTTTACGTGCGGATCGAACGCCGGGGACACAAGGGCGAGATTCACAGCCAGCATGTGGAACAAGACCTCGACCGCACGCTCATCGAGCATCTGGTGGCCTGCGGGTGCGCGCCTTCGTTGGACTTCAAGGATCCCGATTTCATTCTTGTCGCCGAGACCCTCGACGAGACATGCGGAGTCACCGCCCTCCCTCGCGCCCTGCGGGAACGGTTTCCCTTCATCCGCATCCGCTAAGGAGAGGAAGGCGGCTTTTTTATTTCTTGTTCTAGCCGTGAGGTTCGAGATGGTGAAGGTGAAGATCGAGTTAGGCGGCGAAGGCGATCGCTGGCAGGTCAAGGACACCACGATTGACTATGATGGTTCGGAGGTTCAGCGACTCGGCCCTATAAACCAGGTGATGGAGTACGAGGAGGCGGTCAAAGAAGCAAAACGCTGGACGATGCTCATACTCAGGGGGAAAAACCGAAAGGAAACCGAGGACGACATCATCTGGGAACTGGAGCCCTCGCTGCCGCCCCGACACCTTCTGAAGCTCTAGCGGTCAAACCGGCAGCAAACAGAGGCCCATGCGCGACCCGCTTGTCGAGGTGCAGCTTCTGCCGTTCGAGGGAACGGAGCCACGGGACCTTGAGACGTTGATCGATGAGTTGGCTCAGGTCGGTATAGGGGCGACGACGCTCCCGAAGGCAAACATCGTGGCACCGAGCTATAACCCCCAACGGCGGCAATACAACGCGGAAATTCTCTTGGATCGCGTGAGGTTGGCACCAGGGCACTGCATACTCGGCGTGACGAACCGGGATCTGTATGTCGAGGGGCTTAACTTTGTCTTCGGTCTCGCTGACAGCCCGGGGAAGGCAGCGGTGATTTCCCTATATCGCCTTTCTGCCGGCACAGACGAATCCACATTCCGTGCGAGGGCGGTCAAGGAAGCGGTCCATGAACTCGGTCATACACGAGGCCTTGGCCACTGCCCCGATCCCCGGTGCGTCATGGCATTCAGCAATTCGCTGGCCGATACAGACCGCAAGGGGAAAGAGTTCTGTTCCCGTTGTGCACACAAATTCCGTGGACATTGACCATATACGACCCTGTGGAGAAGGCTCGGCAAGTCGCCCAGGTCGTCTGTAAAGACGGAAGGCGAAAGTATCATCAGTTCCGCCCGGCCCCGTTCTACGGAGGCATCGCCACAGCGGATTGTGTCGGCTGCTGTCTCGGATGCGCCTTCTGCTGGTCCTGGCGCCGGTTGCCAAGCCGGAGGCCTATGGTAAGTTTTATTCGCCCGAGGAGGTTGCCCACACCCTCGTCGGTATCGCGCGCAAGAAACGGTTCGGGCAGGTGCGAATCAGCGGGAATGAGCCGACCATTTGTCGGGCACACCTGCTTCGGGTGCTTGGCCTCATTCCATCCGATCTCCACTTTATTCTCGAAACCAACGGCATCTTGATCGGCGCCGACTCGAGCTACGCCACGGACCTAGCAGGGTTCCCCAATCTGCATGTGCGAGTCAGTCTCAAGGGCACAAACGAAGAAGAGTTCGCCCGTTTGACCGGCGCCACGCCCGAGGCCTTCCAGTTACAGCTCAAGGCGCTGAGCCACCTGACGCAATCCGGGGTCCAGGCTCATCCAGCAGTCATGGTCAGCTTCTCGTCGCCCGGCAATATCGCAGCCTTGCGCGAGCGGCTGGCAGCCATTCATCCGGATTTCGCCGACTTCGAAATTGAGGAACTCGTGCTCTACGGAGGCGTCAAGGAGCGCCTGGAACGAGCCGGCATTGCGTATCGGACTGCATACGAGCCGGCGTCAACACCGCCAGCACAGATCTAATAAGTAAAGCGCAACTCTTGTGCGGGACATGCGCCAGTGCCTGCGCCGTCCGCCCATGAATCTTTTTTCTGCCCAGCAACTCCAAGGGGCCGAGAAAGAGCGCTCATCATGGGTTCCGGAGGCCCCCCACAATCACTCGATGATGTGTTATGTTAACTGTGTGAAGGAAAGGATGAGAAACGGGACGAGCGTCAGTCCGCGATCGCTTGCCTGCCAGCAACGCCAGATCCGCAGAGGGCCAGAGCCGGACACGTCGCAGTAACGAGTTCGTGCGAACCTCCCTTAGGCTGTAACGCCAGTTTCACCGTTCACCGTCCAGGCGACTCAGTTGCCCGGAGCCATTTGGCTCTCTTGGCAAACGGGTCGAGGGAGTCGTGTCAACAAAAGAGGGCATAGAGGGATAGAGAGAACGATGATCTTGAAGCGATGGATTCCGATCATAGCAGTGGTGAGCTTGGCCATAGCAGCTCCTGCGTTCGCGTGCGAGCATTTCCCGCAGGACCTGGGCACATCCTTTCACGAGGAAGCGCTCCGCAACGGGCTCTACATCGTGGAGTTCGACCGTGATGGTGATGGACAACCCGACTATGCCATCCTCTTTCAGATCATCGGAAACTCGTGGGATGGAGCCGAGACTGATACGTTGCCGAACCCGCTCTTCTATTGGCTCGACACGAATAAGAGCGGCCATTACAACGAGACCTGGGTCGACCGCGAGGGCAATGGTCGATGCCAGGACATCATCCAGTATTGGGAAGGGCGGAATTGACTTCTGCCCCTCCGGTTCTTACATGTGTCAGAGGGCAATAACTGCCTTGTGAGAACAGCACGGGCAAAGGCCCAGGGATCGCGCGATCCCTGGGCCTTTTGTATTTTGAGGACAGAATTAACGGCACAGGCGCGGAGAAGCCAGCGGGGCCACAGGTGAATTCGATCCCGTGGGTGGTGATGACGTGCTTTGACCAATCCAGCGAACCATGCGGCACCCCTCGGGTGACCCTGCGCCTGAGAGCCTTGATCGCTTCCACCTGATGGCTCCAGATTTGTGCGAGGCCTTCCTTCGCATGCATTATATGTGACCGTACTCCGGCAGCACATGAGGAAGACTATCTATACGATCGGGACGAGCACCAGACGGTTGAGGGAACTGGTGGAAACGCTGAAGTATTACCGGATCAAACGGCTCATCGATGTGCGTCATTTCCCCACCTCAAGCAGATTCCCCCACTTCAAGCGCGAACGGCTGAGCCGCTCGCTCCCAAGACAGGGCATCGAGTACCGATTCCTCGGAGAACAGTTGGGTGGTTACAGGCCCGGAGGCTATGAAGCCTATGTGAAGACAACTGCATTTCAAGAAGGGATCGAGGAGTTGACTCGACTGGGGCTTGAGAAACGATCGGTCTTTGTCTGCGCGGAAAAGTTGTTCTGGCGTTGTCATCGCCGGTTCATCGCCGATGGCCTCATCCAGAAAGGATGGGACGTGTACCACATCATCGACAAAGGCAAGGTGATGAAGGGACGGAAGCGATGATCCGAACAGCCTGTTTTGAAAATGCGGGTCGTGTCGCCAACCAGCCCATCCGTCCTCGTACCCCGCCCGGCGTAGGCACCCCGCTGCGGACGGATGAGCGCCCAGGTTGACGCCACCCGCATTCTCATGCTGCACGGGTGGCCGAGCCCACGGCGCCGCGCGACCTCACCGGAGGCATGGGTCACCCACCGAGCTGTTGCCGGGGAGGAAAGCTAGAACTGACCACGGCACCCGGGTTGGCCCCACCAACCCGGGCCACGGGAATTCCAGAAGGCTTCCGCTTGGCAACTGCCGGAAGGGTCACGCCGGGAGGTGCGGAGCCGCTAGCTCTGGGCTCGGCCCTGAGAACTCTTCATGAACGACTATCTGGTGCGCATTTTCACCAAAACAGGAAACATCCGGGGGCTGGCCTGCGTGACGACCAACCTGGTCGAAGAGGCCCGCCTGCGTCACGGCACCTCCCCGACCGCCTCAGCCGCCTTGGGGCGTACCTTGACCGGTGGTGCGCTGTTGGGCGCCCTGCTAAAAACCGGACAGCGCGTCGCTCTCAAGTTCGAAGGAAATGGCCCGCTGAAAAGGATCATCGTGGAGGCCGAGAGCAACGGCGCGGTACGAGGCTATGTGGAAGTTCCCGAGGTCTATCTGGTCAGGGAAGACGGGAAGCTCGACGTGGCCCGTGCGCTCGGGCGAACGGGATATCTGACCGTCACAAAGGATCTGGGACTGGCAGAACCATATAAGAGCATCGTGCGGCTTTGCAGCGCCGAGATTGCGGAAGACCTGGCCTTCTATCTGACCGAGTCGGAACAGATCCCGTCAGCTGTGTCGCTCGGAGTCTACGTCGAGCCTGACAAACATGTGTCCGCTGCAGGGGGCTTTTTGATCCAGGCGCTTCCTCCCAAGGATGAAGAGATGGTCGGCACATTGATAGAGAGACTCGGCCAACTCCCTGCGGTCACTCAACTCCTGCGCGAAGGCAAGAACCCAGAACAGATATTGGAGATTCTGTTCGCCGGTATTCCTTATGACACGCTCGAAAAGAGAGCGCTGGCTTTCCACTGTTCCTGCAGCCGCGAAACCATCGAACGGGCGCTCATCTCCCTTGGGCGAAAGAAGTTGACCGGGATGATGAAGGAGCAGGAGACGACCGAGGTGAGGTGTGAGTTCTGCGGCCGGCGTTATCCCTTCAGCCGGGACGAGCTGACGCGCCTGATGGAGAAGAGAGAGAAGCCAGACGCGCCCGGCCTCCCCAGATGCTTATAGCGAGTCTGATGGCGAAAGGGGGCCAATGAGGCGTGCAGACAAATCCAAGAACTCCTGCGCCCGACGGATATGCTCGGCGGCTTCCGCGGCCGATAACCCAGGGCCGAGGTCATAATCCCCCACGTGACGGCTATCTTCGCCGTCGAGTAAGTACTTGTGAAACTCTGGCGGTACAAGACCACGCTTGGTCAGATGTTCTCCGAAGGCCGCCAGCACAGCCGAATGTTTGGAAAAGGCGAGATTCTGCCCCAAGAGCAGGGCTTCGGCCACATAGAACATGGTGTAGTAGGCGCGAGACACCGCAAAGTCAAAGAGCTTCTCACCGGCCAACAGCTTGGCCGCGTGAAGGCTGGAGTGGGCTTTGCGGAGTAACGCCGCCTGATCGGGCGTCATACCGCGACGCCTTCGCGCCGGACATTCATGAGCAAGGGGCTCTGTTCGCGTTCGAACCGGTCTGATGAAACAAACGCACGCGAGAGCACCACGTCATGCCTAAGAGAGAGCGAGGAAATGATGTCGCTGGTTCTGGCGATCTCCTCTCCAGGAGACACCGGCCCTTGCAACACAACCAAGACATCGATGTCTGAGCCCGGCTCGGCATCGCCACGAGCCTGCGAGCCATAGAGTACCATCCGGACCAGGCGAGGGCCGTACAGCGCCTCAAGCTGGCGGCGTAACTCTTTAATGATCGAACGAACTTTTTCGCTCATGGGGTTCTACTCCGTCTCGCGCGCCATTTTATAGCAGGTTCACGAGAAATTGCCCACAGTGCTCCTCCAAGAGCCTGCTTCAGGCTGGGAGCCACCTGGTCGACAAAGTCGCCATTATTCATGCCGTTGTTGCAGGAGACAGACTCCAAGAAGTCGTCGCCCCAGAAACCGCTGGAGCGGGATACAGCGGAGCGATCGCTCGGGAACGGTCTGTTAGCGCGAGGGATGCGGAGAGCGGTTGAGCGGCTGGCCGACTGTCAGAACGGCCCTAGCGCGCATTATTCATGAACGCTTCTGCTGCAATCGCGGATTCGCCGCTGCGACAAGCCTGCGTGCGGCCTTTCAGCAGGCGGGCGGGCTCGCCGCTCGGTCGGTCAACATACTGTTTCAAGTATGCCTCCCTCCCTCGCGCCTCCACGCGGGGGTACCCGTTGCTCTTCTCCCTGCAACGGGTCCGACGCTTGGCGACTCCGCAATTTCGCGACGAACCGTCATGAATAATGCGCGCTAGCAACCGGCACGCCCCTCAAGAACATGGAGCATGTCCCGGGTCTTTCTCCTGAGACTCTCCAGAAAAAGACTCCCGGTTCCTTTTCTTCGGTCTGATCTAACGGCGTTGCAGAGGCGAATGATCAGGATGCCACTTTCAATGTTTTCGGCCCAGCCCAGGGTTTGATTTTTGAGAGCTTCGAACCGAGCGCGCGTTCTGCCACTTCCGTGTCATGGGCCGCTTGAGCCCGTAACCAGTAGCCATTCGAAAGCCCAAAGAATCGGCAGAGGCGCAAGTCGGTATCAGCAGTAACGGCGCGTTTCCCCGCCACGATATCGCCGATCCGCTGCGCCGGCACACCGATTTCTTTCGCCAATCGATACTGACTGATCTCCATCGGCTTGAGAAATTCCTCCAGCAAGAGCTCGCCAGGCGTGACAGGTTTGAGTTTTCGCATCGTTATCCTCGCTCAATGGTAGTCCACGATCTCGACGTCTTCAGCTCCCGTGTCCGTCCAACGGAAGCAGAGGCGGAACTGATCGTTAATGCGGATGCTATGTTGGCCCGCGCGATCCCCTTTCAAGGCTTCCAGCCGATTCCCGGGCGGAACCCGCAGATCGTCTAGCCGGCCCGCGATCTCCAATTGTCGCAGCTTGCGTCGCGCAACGGTCGAGATGCTCGCAAAACGCCTGACTTGCGATCCTTTTGAAAGCGCCTCCGTGTCGGCACACCTGAATGTCTTGATCACGCACACCGATAGTAACGCGTCTCGTGATTATCGGTCAAGCACGGCATTCGTTGTCTGGAAGGCGAAGTCCTACGGGGTCAGATTCCGTTGTTGGCGAGTCGCTGGCGAGCAGTCAACGAGGGGACATGCGTGAATCGCGAAGGTGTCGCCGGCGCGCGAGCGGTTACTTTCGTTTGGCTGGAAGGGCCTTCGCGGAATGGGTAGGAAACGGACAGAGCTGGTTGATGGGACAGCCTGGGCAGTCCGGCTTGCGCGCTAGGCATACAGCTCGACCGTGAGCCTGGAGCAAGTGGCAGAACTGAACCTTGAGTGGATCCGGCACGATGGGATTCAGATCGAACTCGATCTTGTCCGGATTGGTCTGATTCGTCAGGGCGAGGCGCTCCGCCAGCCGCCCGACGTGCGTGTCCACGCCGATGGCCGGTTGACCGAACGCGTTGCCCAGCACGATGTTCGCGGTCTTCCTACCCACCCCCGGCAGGCTCACAAGGTCCTCGAGCCGGTTCGGCACCGAGCCGTGGAACCGCTCCACCAGCGCGGTGCAACACTCCTGAATGGCTTTGGCCTTGTTCCGGTAGAACCCGGTGCTCCGAATCTCCGTCTCAAGCGTCGCGCGCGGAATCCTGGCCCAGTCCTCGGCGCGCCGATATTTTGGAAACAGCGCCGCCGTCACCTGATTGACCCGCTCATCGGTGCACTGCGCCGCCAGGATCAAGGCGACCAACAACTCAAGCGGCGTCGTGAAGTTCAGCGCCAGTTTAGTGTCGGGGTAGGTCCGGTCAAGGACGCGGACGATCTTCCGAACCCGGAGCGTTCGCTCCTTTGGCGTCTCCTTCGCCACAGTCTTGGGTGTGAGCTGCGTCATGGCTTCACCTCGTCGATAGGCAAGAACGTCATGGTTTTGCGCTTCATGACATCGTTCGTTTCAGCAGCGGTTTCACCTCGCGCAGCGACCGCGTGTTCAGCACATCCTTCTTCTCCAGCCAGCCGCGACGGGCCTGGCCGACACCGAAGCGGAGATTGTCGAAGTCGAGCACGCTGTGGGCGTCCGTGTTGATGCTCAGCAGCACGCCCATCTCTTTCGCCATTTGACAGTGCGTGTCGATGAGATCGAGCCGTTCGGGATGCGCATTGACCTCCAGGAAGCAGCCGCGCTCCTTGGCGTGCCGGATCACGTGCTCCATGTCCACGTCGTAGGACGCACGCTCGTCGATCAGCCGGCCGCTCGGGTGCGCAAGGATCGAGAAGTGCGGATGATCCATGGCTCGGAGAATCCGCTCCGTTTGTTTCTGACGCGGGAGCTCGAAATGATCGTGGACTGCGCCGACGACGAGGTCGAGCTGACCGAGGACGTCGTCCGGCAGGTCCAGGTCGCCGCCCTGGAGGATGTCCACTTCAATCCCCTTGAGCAGCGTGATCCCAGCCAGCTCTTCGTTCAGCTTGTCGATCTGCTCCATCTGCGCCAGCAGCCGCGGGACATCGAGACCCTTGGCGACGCCGAGATGCTTGGAATGATCGGTGATCGCGATGTACTCAAGCCCCCACTTCTTCGCCGCAAACGCCATCTCCCGCAGGGTGTTGCGACCGTCGGTGGCTGTCGTGTGGACATGCAGATCGCCCCGCACGTCCTCCACCGTCACCAGCTTCGGAAGCCGCTTCGCCTGCGCGGCCTCGATCTCGCCACGGTTCTCGCGCAGCTCAGGCGGGATCCACGGCAGCCCCACGGCGGCGTACACCGACTCTTCCGTTTCGCCGGCGATGCGCCGCTCGCCCTTGAAGACGCCGTACTCGTTGATCTTGAGCCCCCGCTGCACACCCAGTTGGCGCAGCGCGACATTGTGCGCCTTGCTTCCGGTGAAGTACTGGAGCGCGGCCCCGTAGCTCTCCTCGGCCACGACCCGGACATCGACTTGGAGTTTGCACTTCAATCGCACGCTGGATTTCGTGGTGCCGTGCGCCGTCACCTCGGCGACTTCGTCGTAGGTCACGAATCGGTCCATCACCGGACTGCCCGAAACAGCGGTCACGAGAATATCCAGATCGCCGATCGTCTCCCGGCTGCGGCGGTAGGAGCCGGCGGGGACGACCTGCTTCACCCCAGGCACCTCTTTCAGATACGCGATCAGCGGCTCGGCGTACTGCGAGGCAATGGCCAGCTTGAATCGCGTCTCCGCGCCGACTTTCTCCTCCAGGGCCTTGAGAATGTGTTGTTCGGTTTTCTCGCCGAATCCGGGCAGGCCCCGGATGCGACCGTCGCGGGCGGCTTGCCGTAACGCCTCCAGCGAGTCAATGCCGAGATCGCGATGCAACACCATCGCGCGCTTGGGACCGAGCCCGGACACATGCATCAACTCGGTCACGCCTTTCGGGATGCCTTTCCGGTACTCCTCTAGAACGGCCTCAGGCCCGTGCTCGACCATCTCCCGGATCTTGCCAGCCAAGTCCTTGCCGATGCCGGGCAGACCGGTCAGGTCTTCCCTCGCCGCGACCATTGCGCTCACTTCGCGGCTCAGATCGCGGAGCGTGCGGGCGGCGTTGCGGTAAGCTCGGACGCGAAAGACATTCGCGCCCTGAATCTCCAGCAGATCCGCGATCTCATCGAAGACCGAGGCGATGTCGGCGTTATGGATGGGCATGGGTTATGGCACTTCCAGCACGATCTTGCCCACGTTTTCGTTCGCTTCCATGCGGCGATGGGCATCAGCGACGGCGTCCCACGGGAAGACGGCATCGATGACGGGCCGGATCACCCTCGCCTCCAGCAACGGCAGCCAGCGCATCCGGAACCGCCGGACGATCTCGGCCTTGTCATCCGGCGTGCGGCTCCGCATGACTACCCCGGTGACGGTCACGCGGCGGCTCATCAACGTCCAAAGATCGGCCGAGACAGCTTTGCCGCCGAGCAGGCCATAGACGACCAGCCGTCCGCCTTCCCGGAGACAGCGGATATTGCGCTCCCAATAACTCGCGCCCACCGGGTCGGCGATCAGATCCACCCCCTGTTTGCCGGTGACTTCCTCGACCCAGCTCGCAAAGTCTCGTTCCTTATGTAGACACCCCGCTTCCGCGCCCAGCTCGAGCGTGGCCTTGATCTTCCGTTCTGTGCCGGCCGTGGCCAGCACTCTCGCCCCAGCCTGCCCGGCCATCTGCACCGCAGCCGTCCCGATGCCGCTCGCTGCCGCGTGGATGAGCACGGTCTCGCCGGCTCGAAGCGCACCAGCCGTGAACAGCACCTCCTGGGCCGTGAGGAAGGCCTCCGGCACCGCAGCCGCTTCCGTGAAGCTCCAGTGCGACGGGATCGGCAGCGCCAGCCGATGATCCACCACGGCTTTTTCAGCATACCCGCCGCCCGCCACGAGCGCGAACACGCGGTCGTGCGGCCCCAGCCCCGCAACGCCGGGGCCGGTGGCTTCGACCTCGCCGGCCACCTCCAATCCGAGGATCTCGGACTCGCCGGGCGGCGCCGGATACCGCCCGCGTCGTTGCAACAAGTCGGCGCGGTTGACTGCAGTCGCCCTGACGCGGATCAGAATCCGTCCCGGCCCCGGCTCCGGATCGGGAACCTCCGCGAGCCTCAGGACCTCAGGCGCTCCGGGCTTGTCGAAGAGGACGGCTTTCATCCCGTTTTGAAGACTCCTGGATAGTTCTTCGGCTTCTTCTGAGCCAGATGACAGAAGCCACGAGGGTCCGTAATTATGAGTTCCTGGGCTTGCTCCTCGATATCCACAAGATCTTTGTGCCCCGTGATCAGGATAACGACCTTGGCGGCCTAGGCTGATGCAAGAACCAGGAGATCGTCCTCGTTACGAATGCGATTCGAGGGAATCGACTTTGGATTCGCCTGAATGGTTTGGTTTTCAAGGAAGGCGAGAACGTCCGCACATGGGCCCAGTGTTGCATACCTGGTGATCAAGACGTTAGTGTCGAGGAAAGCCCTCGCGACACCGCTTTGAAGATATCTTCGTCCGTCACATAGCCGCGCCTTGTCGACTAAAGGTACGTATAGCATGAACAGGAGTAGTAATCCGAGGACGGCTAGCTCCCATCGCCTCGCCTGGCATCTGCCCAAAATCTCTCTCACCGCCTGGTCCCCTTTCTTCCTGACATGATCGCCGGCGAGTTATCGGAGACCATCTCCATGACGACAGGGGCCACCAATGCGCCCAGAAGGGACCGGTCTTCTCTCGCAATCAGAGTAGCGGTGTGGAGGGCGCCAAAACCCTCACATACTCGATGACATCCATCATCTCTTCCTCCGTCAGACGGCCGCGCCAGGAATGCATCGGACTGAACAGTACGCCGTTCGAGATCGTAATCAGCAGTTCGAAGTCGGTCTTGGCACGTGATCGTGCCGTATGAAAATCGGCCGGCCGTACAATCAGCCCCTGCGCGTCTGGTCCGTCGCCATCGCCCATCCTGCCATGGCACCGGAGACAATGCTCTTTGTAAATCGCCTCTCCTCGATCAGGATGCCCCGGCCTGACCTGCGCCGCGATCCATGAATTCGACAAGACTACGGTGAGCACCACCATGGTGATAACAAGCTTCTTGAGCATAACGTCCTCCTTGTCGTTTCCCCCGCTCCCAAGGCCTGGTCTTCAGCTTTCGCGCACTCCATTTCGTGTCAAATCACCAGAACAAGAGATGGGGACATTGCGTTTTGCCTCGTGTGTACCGACTGCCGCCGAGTGACAGCGCAAGTCCGGTGCCAGGAGAGCACTGCCAGACCTTAGCCCATCAGCCGGGAAGGAGAGGAGTTTTCTTGCGCTAACTCTATCCAAATGGGGGCAAGCCGCGGGTTAGTGGGGTATTTGAGGTCCAATGCCCACGCGCCCCTGTCGCCTAACGCCACAGCGGTCCTGGCCGTTTGCCTGACTGCTCCGCTGATCGACAACTCATGGACACCTCCCCGGCAAAGCCTGCGAGTGGAGCCCCACGGCTGTTCAGCCGTGGGGCTCCACTGCTCGCCACTTGCCGCCTGCCATTTCGGTGCAGCAGAAGCGTTCCTGCCTTACAGGCGCAGCGCAAGCTCGATGCCGGCGGAGCGACGCGCAGACGCTGGAGTAAAGATGCACAAGGACACGGTCTTCGGTGCGATCGTTCAACCGGCGAGGAGCAGCGGCGGGACACCATGGGTATTCCCCAACATGTCAGAGAAATTCCTGGTGGCGTTCCGCGACAAAGTAAGGTAATGTGGTCGCGACGACTGCGCGCGGGACTCCATGTGGCTACCAACTCTTGGTCTACTTGGTCTCCCCACCCCTTTCTTGCTCCACCAGTGTCCAAGACGTTGGACGCGTTTTGTTTCGTTTACAGTTTGGCATTCTCTTGACGTTTCAAATCGACGGCACTTTGTGGAAGGCTGGCCCATCAGGCTCACTTCAGGGGGATAGCCGCAGGGCCCGCGTCTCACACCCACGCCCTTTCCCTCCCCTACGCCATCGGAGAGGGAAAGGGTGGGGGCTCATCACGAACCTTCCTGAATCATGCGAGCCGGGCACAGAATGAGCATCCATTGTGCTGCTGCTGGAGACATGCCGAACAAGGGAGGCCTCTATGTCCGTCCTCTTGGCCGTTGACCTCATTCCCTCCTTTCTCACCAATCGGGATCTGAACACGGCGTTCTCCTCATTTCCAGGGTTTCTCCGGAGCGAACTCATCGTGAACGCGCAGGGTGGTTCTGTCGGATCCGCGGTCATCGAGATTGCGACACCCGGCGAGGCACTACAGATCATTCAGGCCATGGACGGGGCCGACATTGCCGGAAGGGCAATCCGCGTCTCACAACTGGAAAGCCTGCCACAAGAACTCGCTGTTGCGCCGAATAGCTCTAGTCATCGAGGGCCGTTCATCCCTAACCGGTTGGCGCAATCCGCGATAGGCTCTGGCGCATCACAAAGCGACGTGGCTGTTCTGACGAATCCGCCGATCACCATGGAACCTGATGAAGCCGGGCGCAAGGTTCATCGTGAGCCTCCACGACAGCCCTGTGCGCACCAGCGTCTCATCGACGAACTGCGTGACGCACAAGGAAACCCGACGGGCAAGTTGGTGTGTGCAGAATGCGGAGCCGTGTTTCCCGAGCCGGATACCAGCCAGCAGAACAGCGGGTAGCTGATAGCTGATAGGTAACGGCGAGTAGCTTCACCCCCTACCAAGCCTTTCAGTCGTTTCAGGCGGCTCGCTATTGCCTATCAGCTATTTGCTGTCCGCTCATGCTGTTTGCTGCTCGCGCCGACCTGCGAGCCGGCGCCGCGGATTCGACATCGACCCCGAGCAACAGGCGCACATAGAGTTTGGTGAGCGCGACCAGCGGCCACTTGGTCGGGCCAGGAAGGAAAAAGAATTGCCGCCCGACAAGATCCTCCAGCGCCGCATAGGGACTGTCGGCGACAATCGCCCTGATGTCCGGGTGCCGCGCCAGGATGAAGGCCGCTGCGCTCATCGAGAACCCCATCGCGCCGATCCGTTGGGGATCGACATCCGCCCGTTGTTTCAGATACGCCAGTGCAGCCTCCACGTCGCGGATCTCCAGCAAACCGGCCGTCGTGTAGACGCCCTCGCTCTCGCCGAAGTAGCGAAAATCGATGAGCAGCAGGTTGAACCGCCCGTGCAAGAAGAGCACGTGGCTCAGAATATTGGCTTTGTCGAACGGATAGCCATGCCCCACGAGGATCGTCGCGCGGCAGCCGACTGCGCCCGGCTCGCGGAACGACTTTTCAGGCGATGCAGCCGGAATAAACCACCCGCGCAGGGTCAGGTCATCCGCGGTCTGAAAAGCCACTCGCTCATATTGCAGCCCGTACCGACCCGGGTCATCCTCGGTCTTGAACGTGGGCGGATGCACGCCGATCCAGAGATTGAGCAAGGGCAGGAGCGCGATGGCTCCGGCGATCCACAGGACGACGGTTGCGTTCATCCGATCACCTGCGCTCGTCCAGCGCCGCGAGAGCTCCGGAGAGGCCGCGCACCAACTCGGTCATGGCCCGGTAGTCCAGCGTGTCAGGAAGATCGGTCGGGCGATGGTAATGGGGATTGCGGAAGAGGGCCGTGTCCGTCAGCATGACGGCCGGATAGCCTTCGTTCCAGAACGATCCGTGATCGGACCAGTCCACCCCTGGGACCCACCAAGGCCCGGTGTAGGTCTCGACCGGCAAGTTAATGTGGGCTTTGAGCGCATCCCGGACCTCAGTCTGAAGCGGCTGCGAATCGGCAGTGCTGACGATCGTGATGAAGTTGCCGGTGGTCGGATACCGCCAACGCAGCCAGAAGACGAGAAAGGGGAACGACTGACTCCCCTTGTCGTGCGAATAGTAGCCGACCGACTCCAGACAGAGCATCGCCTTGACCTGTTCGCCCTGCTCCTTGAGGAAACGCGCGTAGACACGGCTGCCCATGTGCCGGCTGCGGAAAAACGGCGGCTCTTCCAACGTAAAGGCCACGAATCGCACCGTCTTCCGAAAGCCTCTCAGTGCATGGAGGCGCGCCAGTTCCAACAGCACCGCGATCCCGCTCGCATTGTCGTCCGCACCCGGCGAGCCCGCAACCGAATCGTAATGGGCTCCGATCACGATCACGCGGTCCGGTTGCTGAGTTCCTCGGCGCTCGGCGATGATGTTACGGACCGCTAATTCCCTCACCTGATAGGGCTGCGCCTTGAGCTCGTAGCCGAACGATGCGAAGCGTTGGAAGATGAACTCGGCAGCGGCATTCAGGTTGGCCGGATCCTTGTAGCTCCGCGGGCCGATGGCGCCGGCGAGGGTTTGCACAGTGGAGGCGAGGGTCGATTGCACCGAAGCCTCATCCCAAACGGCGTCGGACAGGCTCCCGCACAAGAACCACCCGACGCTCGTCAGCAGCAACGCTGCCCCGAGCGCGACGATCCGACCCGGTCGCTGGTTCACGACCACTTCAGCCACCCTCCCCGGATCAGCCGCTTCCCGATCGCGGCGGCGAAGAAGACGACGGATGAGGCGGCCAAGGCTGAAGACTGACCTTTGGTTGCCGACAGCGAGTAGCTCCAAACCACCGGCCGGTCTCTCCGTCATCTCGGGCTATTCACTATTGGCTATCAGCGATTCGCTCCTGTTCCGCCGCTGTTCGCTACCAACTACTCATCTGGGGCGCTTATAGCAGAAGCGTTCTGAAGAAAGCAGACCAGGGCAGCCCCAGCATCATCCCAACAGATCTCCCGCGACACAGCACCGAATGGAGGTCTGGCTTGAAGCTATGCCTGTCGTCTAATCTGTGGCGTTTTGCTATTGCCCCTCTGAATAAGATGTGGCAGGCTTCCCCTAGCCACAACTGGACTCCCTTACAACGAAAACCATCCACAAGTCTTTGAGAATTTATGAAGAAGAGATCACTTTTCTCAACTTGCCTCGAGTGGCAAAGGTGTTGCAGACGACTGGAGTAGTATGACAGGGACTCGGAACCAGATCCTCACTTTCGATGAGCAAAGGGCTGCTGAAGCTGCTTTTCGGGGCTTACCTATCGATCCGACGTGGTCACGGGGTGCCGTAGCGATTTACTATGGCATTCTCTCACACACGCAGGGTCGGAATATCGTCGAAGAAGCCACGATGGAAGCGATCGCGTTTTAGGCGGAGAGCCCAAAAACCTCAACGGAGTTCTATCCCTCGCTCGCCTAAGCCAAGCTTGCCATCAGTTTATTGAACCTATCCCCGGCAGCGCCATCATACGACGGCATGGGCCAGCAGCCCCAGGATCATCTTCGTCGGCCAACAGCCCGCCACGCAGCACCACGCCGAAACTTTTCTACGCTCATATGTATCCAACAGTGAATCCCGCCAGCTTAGAAAAAAGAGCGAAAGGGTTCTTGACACCAGCTCGCTTTTCAGCGGTTCTCAAACACGATACGCTCGACCTCCTCTTCACTCAGCACGCCGCTCTTGCGGACACGGCGAGCCATATTCCGCTGGAGCGCAAAGAATTCTTCCTCCTCCCGCTCAGCC
This sequence comes from Nitrospiraceae bacterium, assembly GCA_037446055.1. Lineage (GTDB taxonomy): Bacteria > Nitrospirota > Nitrospiria > Nitrospirales > Nitrospiraceae > JBBIJI01. The sequence goes on along the minus strand of JBBIJI010000060.1, from coordinate 1,186 downwards.
TTGTAAGTGTTCACCATGCGACGAAACAATTCGCTTTTGGTAGTCCCTTCGCGCGCCGCGAGCCGTTCGTACTCTCTTGCGAGAGATGGACTTACCGAGAAACCCAACACCGCCGTCTTCCGCGGCATCACACCCTCCGTGTCTGACCGCGCTCACCTCTATTACTATTACGGAGACCACAGACCAGCAAGCTGGTCACAGGAGCCGGAGCTTACCAGGCCGCATGTCACGCCCCAAGGAAAACACGCCCGACGCCCTGTGTTTACCCCTCGCAAGCCGGTCGGCATGCGGCAGCGAATGGCGACCGGCGACTCTCTTCCCTTTGAACGCTGCCGTCCAGATCACCCCTCACCCCGCCCTCTCCCACAAGGGCGAGGGGAAATGAAGCTTGAACCGGGATGGTGAACTTGTAGTCGCGAATTGCGGAGATTCCGGGACCCGACTTGGCGAAGAGATGCGTGCCGGAGGCCGGCGAGGATGTTTGAGGTCCGATCAAGCGCAGCTTGGATCGGAGCGAGTTCCGCAGCCGAGCAGATCGAGCCTTAGTCGGGTGGTGCGACCCTTTGCACTCAAAAACGCAAAGGGTACCCCGGCAGCTGAGCAGCAAAGGTCCGCCATCCCGCCGATCTTGATCTTCAATTTTCATCCGAAATGAAAAGGCCCGCTGATCTTTCGAACAGCGGGCCTTTGTCGTAACCCGGCAGCTCCCTACTTTCCCACTGCCTCACGGCAGCAGTAGCATCGGCCTTGGAGGGCTTAACTTCCGTGTTCGGGATGGGAACGGGTGTGGCCCCTCCGGCAAGGCCACCGGGAACTCCGAGTAAAGTATGATCTGGTGAAGTTCGATTTGGTGAAGTAACTTCGCCAAGTCACTAGATCACCAAATCACACTTTTGAGGCCATGTTTATCAGAAGCAAAGAGATGTTAAGCCTCACGGCCGATTAGGACCGATAAGCTACACGCCTTACGGCGCTTCTACCTTCGGCCTATCCAACTCGTCGTCTACGAGTGGCCTTCAGGGATCCGCTTCTCCGTAGCCCCTTGGTCCGTCACCGTTGCCAAAGAACGCCTGACGGACAAACGGACTTCACAGATTGAACGGATCGCGGGAGATCTCATCTTGAGGCAGGCTCACTACTGTCCGACAGGTTTCTGGGTCAACAACTGAAACACAAGAACTGGCGC
>JBBIJI010000059.1:0-19742 GCA_037446055.1 Nitrospiraceae bacterium | reverse complement strand
GTCCGACGCTTGGCGACTCCGCAATTTCGCGACGAACCGTCATGAATAATGCGCGTTAAAGGACGCGCTAGAGCTTCCGGAAGAGCAGCAAGCGACGTTAGTCAAGGAGCTGCTCGACAGCCTGAAGCCGGCAGTACCAACGCAAGAACGCTCTGATGCCGAGACGCTTTCGGAAATCGACCTTAGAGCCCGGGCTGCACAGGCCGGGGTAGCCGGCGTGCCTTGGGGACAAGCCCGCCAGCAGGTGCTGGACCGCCTCCCCAAGCAGTGAAACCTCTTCGCCTCGCGTCCAAAGCCGGAACTTTCCACTCAGTTTCAGGCATGAACCCCAACTGATTACGAGCGGGGCTTGGAGGACATTGTTCTCACCCCGGTCTTCACAGACGGGGAATTCCGGCGGGATTAGAGGAGTGTTTGAAGCTTGCTCAGCGTTTCCGCGACGATATTGGTGGGCGCAGTGCCTTTCTTGATTGCTTTGCGGGCTCTCGAATCGAGACTCTTCACGTGATCCGCGAGGGCCACGCTCTCCCGACCCGCTTCATCCGTGATCACCACCTCGAAGGGGTAACCTTTTCTCTGACTTGTCATGGGGCAGCACAGCATTAAACCACTTCGGCGATTGTACGTTACAGGCGACAGCACCAAGGCGGGACGATGTCCAGCCTGTTCATGTCCTGCTTGTGGGTTGAATTGCAGCCAGACAATGTCGCCGCGGTCGGGAACATACGAGCCCTTTTTCCTCACAGAGCCTCTCGACCGCTCGGACCGCCGAAATCGATTTCATCATGCACGTTTCGCGGGGTGATACGCTTGACCAAATCCTCCAACCGGTAGACCCGCCGCAGATGAGGCTTCAAGACAAGAACTCCTTTCCGCACCTCGATATCCAGGTCATCCTTCACTGACTATTATGCACGGCGAGGAGCCAATTGAAATTACGCTGACGTGAAGGGCACTTGCAATGAAGCAAGTGTATCCGGAGCGATCGCCCTGTTGAACTTAAGCCCAAGTAAACACGGCGTGTGCTCGATTTAGGTGAAGCGAGCATGACAGACTTTTCGCCTGTTTGGTTAAGATTAGTAGGTTATAGATCGTGACCGAACTCGCTCGTGAAACGTCACGTATGTGGGGCGAGCCGAGAAGCACAGCACAGCACAGCTCGTCTCGCTCCGCACACTCGGGTGCTGACACGTTATCCCGCACAATTGTGTATGGCAGTTGCGGCGTGACAGTCTGGAGACGCTTAAGGTGTCAGAAAGTTTAAGGTGTCAGACAACGTGCTGATGCCAGCGTTTCGCACCCACACCCTTGCCGTCCCATAGTACATGGAGGGTCGGGAGGGTGGTGCGACGAACCGTCATGGATAATACACGCATGGATAATACACGCCCGCATCTTGACTTGCCGGTCTCCTTTCCATATGGTTTTCCATGTGAAGACGACCTTGATCATCGACGACGGTATCATGAGACGGCTCAAGATCGAGGCGGTCAGGCGAGGACGCACGATTTCAGAACTTGTCGAGGCCGCCCTGCGGCAACTCTTGGAGTCACCGCGCGAAAAGAAGCCGGCCAAGCTTCCTCCGCTGCCCTCCTGTAAGCTTGGTAGCGAACTGGTCAATATTGCAGATCGCGACGCGCTTTACCAAGCTATGGAAGGTCGGTGATGTTCGTTGTTGACGCGAAGGTCTTCGTCTACGCGCTGAATCGTTCATCCGCCGAGTATCCGACCTGTCGCAATCTGGTCGAGGGAAGGCGGGCGCAATCGACTCGCTGGTATACCACATGGGGTGTTTTGTACGAGGTCATGCGAGTCGCCACTCATCCACGCGCGTTTCAGCAACCTGAATCGGTCAACGCCGTGTGGCGGTTTATCGAAGTGCTGTTGTCTGCTCCGAACCTCGGAGTCCTGGTAGAAGGAACGAGGCATGCGGAGGTTGTGGGCGAAGTCTTGGGCGAAGTGAAAGGACTGCGGGGGAATATGATCCGCGATTTCCACACAGCAGCTCTCACGCGGGAGCACGGCGTACGGCGCATTTATAAAGAGACACTGTTTTCCTCGGTTTCCGTTTCTTGACGTGATCGATCCGTTATCATCCTGAACCGAGATATGGAGGTGCTGGGTACATCATGAGCGAACGGACTCTTGCGATCATCAAGCCCGATGCGGTGAAGAAGCGTGTGATCGGCGATATCATCAGCCGCTATGAACAGGCCGGCCTCACGCCCGTGGCCATGAAGATGTTGCATCTGTCGAAAGCGGCAGCCCAGGGATTTTATGCGGTGCACAAGGCAAGGCCGTTTTTCGAGAGCCTGTGTACCTTCATGTCCTCCGGACCGGTCGTCGCGCTGGTCTTGCAGGGCAACAATGCGATCAAGAAGCACCGCGACCTGATGGGCGCGACCGACCCTGCCAAGGCGGACAAAGGCACGATCCGCCAGATTCACGGGACGAACATCGAGTACAATGCCGTGCATGGGTCGGACTCTTCAGAAACGGCGAAGTTCGAAGTCGGCTACTTTTTCCCGGAGATGGAGATCCTGGGTTAGCGATCCCTTCCATCCTTCAGCGTGAGTGAGTTTGGCCTGCCTTCTGTCATCGGCGCGCGCTCGCAGTCTCCTCCTCGTACTGTGCGGTCTCCTTGTTCCCGGCGCATTCGTCGCCTGTCAGCACGCTTACGGGCCGCTCCCCACGGTTCCGCCGGCTACGCCGAAAACTGATCCTGCCGTCGACGTCCAGGTTCGCCTGCTTCAGGAAGCCCACCTGGCCTACGTGAAGGGAAACTATGAGCTCGCGGTCCGGCGGTTCAAGCGCTTCAGCGAACGTTTCCCTCTGGCGGCTCGAGCCCCGGAGGCTCGGTGGTGGGCCGCTCGCTCCTACGAAGCGCTCGGGGAGGGAGCAGCGGCTCTCGAAGAGTATCGCACGCTCGCCGCCGCTGCATCTTCGAGCCAGGCGTCGGTCACGGATTACGGCGTCCTTGCCATGCGACGTTTGGAGGTTCTGCGGACCGGAGGTGGCGGGCCGAGTGGCGAGCGTGGCCGGCTCATAGGTTTGTACGTCGGCCCGGACGACGTGCCGAAGCCCGATGCTCGCGACGCATGGCTGGACGGACTCGCAACGGCGGGGGTCTCGCTGGTGGTGATGGAAATTGGAACGTCGGCGTCCGTGAAAGCCGGTGGAGGAACAGCCGGTGTGTATTTCCCGAGTGTGCGGGCCGCGCTGGCAGAGGATCTGTATGCGCCGCTGGTCGCCGCTGCGCATCAACGTGGAGTGTCCGTGTTCGGGACGATTTCGCTGGAGCAGATGGGATGGGTCGGGGCCCAGACCGAATGGGGGACCTTGCTCGCCGACCCGACTACGATGCGAAGTCAATTGTCGAGCACATACGATCTCGGGAACGCCTCGTTCCAAACCTATGTGTCCGGGCTCGTCGCGGATCTTGCCAAGACCGGGGTCGACGGCCTGCTGGTGAAGGCGCGCAAGGACTCTTCGTTCGGGTACGAATACAGCCCTGCGCTGTTCGGCTCGTTCCAGGCGAGCTTCGGATTGCCCTCCGTCGGAGAGGAAGTGTTCCAGCCTGTGGCTCCGGCCGAGGGCGCGGACGTATCGAACTCCCGTGTGAAAGAAACGCGCTCACCGCTCTTTTGGCGATGGGTCGGATGGAAGGCCCGCCTTCGCTTGTCGGTGCTTCAGCGGGTGAGGGAGGCGGCGCTGCGGGAAGGGGCGGCGTTTCGGCTCGCCGTGGAAGTCCATCCCGCGACGCTGGCCAATCCTCTTGAAGGTCTGCTGGTCTATGGGGAAGATGTGGCGGAGGCGCGGGCTCGCGGCTTTGACGTGGTGGTGCTGCCGTTAGCGAGAGGGCCCGGGGAACAATTCGATCCCGACGCGGAACTGAGGACGCTCATCCAGCGCCTGATAGCGGACCGTCCGACCACGAGCCGGCTGTGGGTGAAGACGATTGTGCCGCCTGCCCGTGGACCGGAGTTGGCGTGGCAACTCAAGTCGCGGCTCGAGGCCCTCGCCTTGCCGGAAGGGGTTCATGTGCTGTTCGTGTCGTCGATCGAGCCGATTGTGCCTTGATGATCCGACAGCGGCGGTGACCCCGCTCGGAGGAGCGGCGTCACCGCCGCTCAGCGGCAACTTCACGCAAATCCTGCCCGAACGGACAGCGTGGTCGAAGGATTGACAAAACTGTGGCGTAGCCACTACGATCCCGCACCCGCAGGACCTTCACAAGCAGAAAGGTAAAGACGTTATGATCCCGAACGATCTTCGCTATCATCATGAACATGAATGGGTACGTGTCTCAGGTGCTCAGGCCACTGTTGGCATCAGCCACTTCGCTCAGGATGCGCTCGGCGATATTGTCTTTGTGGATCTTCCGAAGGTCGGCACTCCAGTGAAGGCCGGTCAGCAAATCGGCGAAGTCGAATCGACCAAGACGACCTCCACGATTTATACGCCGGTGAGCGGGACCGTCGCCAAGATCAATACCGACTTGAAGGATCATCCCGAAGTGATCAACGCGGACCCCTACGGCAAGGGTTGGATGGCGGTGATCGAGCTCTCGCACCCGGCCGAAGTGGAGACGCTCATGACCCCGGCGCAGTACGAAGCCTTCCTCGCCAGCCAGAAGAAGATTTCGTGATTTGGTGATCTGGCGAAGGATTGAGCGCCTGTTCAATCAACACATCACCAGATCACTCAATCACCAGTTTCCCTTATGAAGCACATCGTCATCGTAGGGGCCGGCCCCGGCGGATACGTGGCCGCCATCCGAGCGGCGCAACTGGGAGCGCGGGTCACGGTCGTCGAGCGCGACGAGCTCGGCGGAGTATGCCTGAACTCAGGGTGTATACCGTCGAAAGCCCTGCTCTCCGTCGTGGAGCTCGGCGACAAGCTGAAGAAGGGTGCGGAGCTCGGCCTCGTGTACGACGGAGCGGTGGGGTACGACCTACCGCGCATGGTGGCTCGGAAAAATCAGGTCGTGGCCGGGCTCGTGAAAGGCATCGCGACGCTGTTCAGGTTCTGGGGGATCGAGCACATCAAGGGTACCGGCGTCCTGCTGGATGCGCGGACGATCCAGGCCACGACCCCCGAGGGAACGTCCCGACAACTCGCGGCCGACGCCATCATCGTCGCCACCGGGTCCTCGTGGCCCGACCTGCCGTTATTCCCGATCGATGGACGGCAGATTCTGACGAGCAAGCACGCGCTGGATTTGCAGAACAGGCCGACGAGTGCGTTGATCGTCGGAGCCGGAGTGGAGGGTTGCGAGTTCGCCTCCCTGTACTCGGGATTGGGCGCGCAGGTCACGATGGTCGAGATGCTGCCGCGCATTTTGCCCCAGGAGGACGAAGAAATCGCAGGCCTCCTGGCGCGTGAGCTCAAGAAGCGCGGGGTCGAAACCCGAACCGGCGTCATCGTGGAAAAGCTCGATCGCGACGCTCGGGTGGTCACCGCCACGCTGAGTGACGGGAGCGTCGTCACAGCAGAGCAGGTGCTGGTGTCGATCGGACGGGGATTTCACTCGAAGGCGATCGGGCTGGAGAAGGTCGGCGTCCAGCTCGGGCGACGAGGGGAAATTCTGGTCAACGCGCGGATGGAGACGAACGTCCCGGGAATCTATGCGATAGGCGACGTGGTCGGGAAGGCCATGCTCGCCCATGTGGCCTCCGCGCAGGGCAAGGTGGCGGTCGAAAACATCATGGGGCATCCTCGCGACTTCGACGAGACCGTCATTCCGGCCGGTATCTTCACGCTGCCGGAGATCGGGCGTGTCGGTCTGACGGAACAGCAAGCCCGCGAGCGAGCACAGCGTGGCGGTGACGATCCCCAAGCGGCGGTGGCCGTGGGGAGATTCCGATATGCGGCTTTGGGGAAGGCTCAAGCCACGGCGGATAGCACTGGGTTGTTTAAGATCGTGGCGGAGGCGAAGAGCGGGAAAGTGCTCGGCGCGCATCTGATCGGCGCCCATGCGGCGGACCTGATTCATGAGATTGCCCTGGCGATGCAGGAGGGCGTAACCGTGCAGCATCTCGCGTCGATGATCCATGCGCATCCGACATTCGCCGAGGGTATAATGGAGGCCGCCGAGGACGTCGAGGGGATGGCGATTCACGTGGCGAGGAAACGGTTGATGTAAGAATTGATTCATCGGATCATTGCATCATTAAATCATTGCTTGGTAGGCCTTGACCCAATGAACCACTGACGAAATGATCAAATGATCGATTGGTCCAATGCCGCGATGCTGCGATCCCTACTCATCAATCTCGCCATGCTTGCTGCAACCTTGACCGCTGTGTTCTGGATCGGCTGGTCGGTCCCGCCGGCTCCGCCCGAGGAGCCTCGACAATCGGCTGATGAGGTCGCTCCGAGCCTTGCGCCGGCGACGCGCAGTCCGGAGGTCGTTGCGCCAACGGGTGCGCGCAAGCCTGTTCGGGACGCCAAGCCCGTTTCGGCCGCGTTTCGTGGGAAAGCGGAAACGAAGCTCGATCTCAACCGGGCCACCCTGGAGCAGTTCCAGCAGTTGCCGGGGATCGGTCCGGCCCTCGCGCAACGGCTGATCGATCATCGCCATGCCGGCGGGCCGTTCCGCTCCGTCGAAGATTTGCGGAAGGTGAAAGGGCTCGGCCCGAAGCGGATCGAGCGTCTTCGTCCTCTCGTCATGGTGGAGACGGTCGTCCGGCCGACCGCGCCTCAGCGAGGCGCCTTGTGACCGAGCTCACCCGACAATTGGATCTGCTCCTGCGCGGAGTCGTCGAGGTGATCCAGCAGTCCGAGCTGGAGCGGAAATTGACCCGTTCGATCAAAGAGGGGAAGCCGTTGCGCGTGAAGGCGGGCTTCGATCCCACCGCGCCGGATCTGCATCTGGGCCACACCGTCCTCCTCCACAAGCTTAAACATTTCCAAGATCTCGGGCATCAGGTCATTTTTTTGATCGGCGATTTCACCGGCATGATCGGGGATCCGACCGGGATGTCGGAAACGCGCGTGGCGCTGTCGAAGGAGAAAGTGTTGGAAAACGCCAAAACCTATGAGCGGCAAATCTTCAAGATTTTGGACCCGCAGAAAACGCAGGTGGAGTTCAACAGCCGCTGGATGAACTCCATGTCGGCCGAGGGACTCATCCATCTGAGCGCCCACTACAACGTGGCCCGGATGTTGGAGCGGGAGGATTTTCACAACCGGTACACCGAGCAAAAACCGATCAGCCTCCACGAGTTCATGTATCCTTTGATCCAGGGGTACGATTCCGTGGCGTTGAAGGCCGACGTGGAGCTGGGCGGCACGGACCAAAAGTTCAACTTATTGGTCGGGCGCGATCTCCAGCGCGACTACGGGCAAGAGCCGCAGGTCGTGATGACGACGCCGCTCTTGGAGGGGACCGACGGCATCAAAAAAATGAGCAAGAGCCAAGGCAATTACATCGCGTTGGAAGACCCGCCCGGTGAGATGTTCGGCAAGCTGATGTCCGTCAGCGATACACTCATGCTGCGATACTACGAGTTGCTCACGACCGAGCACATGACGCACGTGAAGCAGACGCATCCGATGGAAGCCAAACTGGCGCTCGCGGAGCTAATCGTCGCCCGGTATCACGGTCAGGACGCCGGAAGGCAGGCGAAAGCCGAATTTCAACAGAAGTTTCAACAGCGCGAATTTCCCGATCGGCCGGATTCGGAGGTGGTGCTGACGAAGTCCGATGTGAAGGAGGGTGCGACGCCCAGCATCGGATTGGTGGAAGTGATCACCAGGACAGGTCTCGTGGCGAGCAAGAGCGAAGCGCGCCGGCTCATCATCCAAGGAGGGATCGAAGTGGATGACCAAAAGCTGCAGGATCCCAATGCGAGTCTGTCGTTAAAGGCCGGGACCCGCCATCGCCTCCGCATCGGCCGGCGCAAGTTTGCGACCGTGGAATTTCGACCATAGCGCGTGCAAGCCCTCATGGGGGACGATTCAGTCGAAGGATTGACTTCGATCCCGCAGGGTCGTAGCATTCTTGCCGGATCGGCCGACGTGAGCGGGCGTAGCTCAGTGGTAGAGTCCTAGCTTCCCAAGCTAGTTGTCGTGGGTTCAAATCCCATCGCCCGCTCCAAACTCGCACCTCTCTCTCGTGGGATTTGAATTCACGACAGGGGATTCCGAAAGGGGTGAGCCCCTTTCGCGGGGATCGTACAAGGGGGCCGGCCCCCTTTGTAGGAGTCGGCGAGGCGGGTTTCAGGGCCGAGCCGGCGACGGAGTGCGGTTCAAATCCCATCGCCCGCTCCAAACCGCACTTCGTGCCTACCGTTGGCTCTTCATCGCTGTATCGTGATTGAGGCCAACGGCTAAACTCCTCAAGTTGTTCCGTCTACATTTCTGTGGAGTCAAACTTGCGCCCATCGCTACCCTCATATACCTCGTATCGCATCCGTGACGAGCGGATACAGGACCCTGGGCGATCGCGGTCTGGTAAGCTCATCTCGATGCCTGACGTGCGCAGTCAAGCATTCTTCACACAAGAAAGGGACTCCGCATGACACGATCGAAACTCTTGTTCGTCTCTCTAGGTGCCACGGCCCTATTGTATGTCGGCTTAAGCGACCAGGCTCGGGCGCAGCTACAGGAGATTACCGGTAAGGATGGTGCCTCGATGGTGTTGGTACCGGCGGGGGAATTTCCGATGGGCAGCGAGGAGGGTGAGGAGGATGAAAAGCCTGTGCATCGGGTTCATCTGGATGCTTTTTACATGGACAAACACGAGGTGACTGTGGGGCAGTATGCGAAGTTTCTGGAGGCGACAAATCGCGAGGCGCCGCCTCGATGGAATATCATGAACGAGTCGCGGCATCAGAAGCGACCGGTCGTGAACGTGGATTGGGCGGATGCCGACGCCTATTGTCGCTGGGCTGGGAAGCGCCTTCCTACGGAAGCGGAATGGGAAAAGGCCGCGCGCGGGACGGATCGCCGCATTTATCCCTGGGGGAACGATCGCCCCTCGAAGTCCCGTGCGTACTACCATGCGAGCTTTTTTTCGAAAACCGAGTGGAACGACCATGCCGCATTGGGCATAGTAGGGCTCCTAGAGGACGGCAAGAGTCCCTATGGGATTTACGACATGGCCGGGAATGTGTGGGAGTGGACCAACGACTGGTATGACAACACTTACTACAAGACCAGTCCGACGCGGAATCCGAAAGGCCCGGAACGAATCGATGGCAAGCTGAAAGTGGTGCGGGGCGGCTCGTGGGTAAGCGGTCCGGTGAAGCTACGGTCCGCGAACCGACACGACGTCGATCCGACGCACCGAGACCTCAATCAGGGATTCCGGTGCGCGAAGAGTCCATGAAAGCCCAGATCATTGATCCTTGGCGTGGACTCTGCCTCCGACTGGTGCTCCAGAAGCCTGCGCTTGAACGGCGAGCTTGTCCGCTTGTGGATCCTATACGATCGCCGGATGTGCGCAGCCAAACATGATTCACACAAGAAAGGGACTCCGCATGACACGATCGGAACTCTTGTTCGTCTCACTCGTCGCGATGGTGGGCGGTCTCGTCGGCGGGATCGTCTCGGAGCGATGGGCCGCGCAGGGACTCGCCGTTGCACAGCCAAGGCCCAATAGTGTGAACGCCGAAGAATTTCTCCTCCTTGATCGGAGCAGAAAAGCGCGGGCCGGCTTGGGGCTCGACGCCAATGACGAAGTAGGGTTGGTGTTGCTGAGCAAGGATGGGAGCCGGAGGCTTTCTCTTTCCCCCGATGATCGACTCGCAGTAAAGCTCACCGACAAAGATGGCAAGGTATTATGGGCCGCCCCGTGAGCCTTGTCCTCAGCATCAAGACAATCCTGATGCAGGGATCCCGGCTCATTTTTCATGCAAGCGTGCGACGTCAGCCCTACCGCGAGAATCGAAGCGACACGGCTCGTTGAACCGGATCGTTGAAGAGGCGGACGGAATAGGAGGCAGTTAGACGGCCTTCTTGACTCGGCCGGACCGAATGCACCGGGTGCAGACTCGAATACGCCTGTGACTCCCGTTTACCAGCGCACGGACTCGTTGCAAGTTTGGGTTGAATGCCCGCTTGGTCTTGTTATTGGCATGGCTCACGTTATGGCCTGATTGATGCCTCTTCCCACACACATCACAACTAAACGCCACGACACGACTCCTTTGTGTTGAGTTGCTGAAAATCTGAGACCTTCTGCCGACTCTACGGGTGGATGCTAGCACACCGGTTCCCGGCATGACAAGCCGTTCGGCATAGTAGAGCGATCGTCGTTGTCTTGTCAGGAAGGAGATTTCGGGAGCACCGTCGGCACGCTGATATCGAACACCGGATCACCGCCGTCATCGAGTCCGTCTTTCCCCACGCTGTAGACCTTGCCCTGGGACTCACACCACAGCATCGGCAGTCCGGTGAATGGGTCGAAGAAGTTCGACCCCATCGAGGCCAGTCTCGTGGGCACGGCCGAGATCGCACTCGGCTGTCGTAACGCGATCTGGAGACTCGCCAGCCGCAATCTTGCATCCGTCTCGACGAGACGCTGGCTCAGGCTCTCCCATTCCGGTTCGATTTCCGACGGGGCGGTCGCAGACTCGAGCAGCGTTCTTCCGGTTGTGCGTGCGACATCTTGAAACCTCGGCAGCGGTCTGTGAAGGCTGTCGGCGGCTTTGATCGTGGCTTCGTAGTACACTGCATAGGTGTCCCACAGGCGTTGGCTATGCAAGGGGATGCCGAGCAAAGTCTGGGCGACGGGGTGGGTGACTCTGCGGAATGCTTCCGGGTGCAGCTTGGCCGTTTTCGCCAGCCATATCAATTCCTGATCAGAATCCCGGGCTTCGACGGAGTGACGCACGTCGGGCGAATGGTCAGCGCCGAGTCGACCCAACAGAAACTCATGCCGAATGGGCCACCGCAACGAATACTCCTCGGCAGTCAGCGGCTGTGCCAGCGATTGCGCGGTGGTCAGCGTCACCTTGTCTGCGGCGGGATCCGCCAGGATTTTCGAGAGCAGCACGAGGTCATCGTCCATCAGGGTGGCGGCCATGATTTTGAGTGAGGGAGTCTTTGCACCCGCGAGAACAACCCGCCACGCCCGCATCTCGTGTTGCAGCCGATCGAGCCCGGTTCTTGTTTGTCCCGCAAATCCTTCGGCGACGTAGAGACGGTGGGCCGCAAAGACCTCCTCAAACCGTGGGCTCCCGAGCAGCCCATAGCCCCAATCCTCAAACGGGAGGTTCAACCATTGCTCGTAGCGGTCGAGCAAGATCCCGTGCTGACCGACCGCCGTCCTGAACTGGAAATCCTGCCTTCTGAACTCCGTCAGCGGCAAGGGGGCGTCCCATGCGGGTAATAGATTTTCCACCGGCGTCACCAGCCGTTGCTCGTAGCGGCCGTCCTTGCGGAAATTCAAATACTGCGTGCCGCGACCGGCGTCGGCCTCTAACCACATCTCGTATCCGGTTTGCACAGGATTGGCATTCGGAGCCGACGCAAACCCCAATAACAAGAAATAGCCGTTCTCATACGGATTCTGAATTTGTCGGGCCGGGGGTTCGAGCAACTTCAGAAAGGTTTCGCTGGGACGGTCGCTCCTTCCCGGCCAGACCAATCCTGAGATTTCGATGAAGATGGCGACGCAGCAGATCGTGATCAACGCATTGCGGGTCGTGAAGCTGTGACGTTTCAGCAGGCGTGTCGGCTGTGCGTGCTTCATGGTCCGTGAACCCTCGCGATGAGTTTGCTGTCGGTCGAGCAATCGCTATGCCATAGGCTGCTTCGCTAAGGGCTCGAAGTTTGAGGAATTTCTTCTTTGACAAAAAAAGTCAGGGCCGACTGTTCAGAAAGCCCAGGACACGAGAGCACAATAATGCGCTTGACAATGCTTGGCGCAGCCTCCTAAAGTGCCCCGTCCAGATCAGGCAAACAGAATCCCCGGGGCGAAGGGAAGAAGGTGCGAGTCCTTCGCGGTCCCGCCGCTGTGAATAGGGACGAAACCCGCGAGAGCCACTGTCTGAAAGGCAGTGACTCGTGACGGGTGATGGGTGACGAGAGCGGATCGGAAGAAACGTATCTAACTCGTCACGTGTCACGCGTCACGCGTCACGGTTTGAAGATGGGAAGGAGCGGGGAGTAGGTTAGCCCCTATGAGCCAGAAGACCTGCCCAGGGGGGTGACCCTCGTTCTCTCGTGGGCTGGGGAACGGGCGAGGATGAAGGCGCGCGGGTGCAATCCTCAGGGTTGGTTCAGCCCTGGGGATTTTTTGTTTTGCGAGCTGGTAGCGAGCGGCAAGCAGCGAATAGCAACAAAGCCCGGAACGGTGGCGCTTGCCTGCTTGCTATTAGCTGTTCGCTATTAGCTGCTTGCTACTGGCTAGTGGCTAGTAGCTACCTGTTGACCACGGGTTTCGCGCTCGATGGCAACACCGACCTGATCTCCATGAAGAAACGTCGACAGCAAGGCATCCTCACCGGCATGCCGTTTATGGCCAACGTCGCGCCGAGAACGTTCGTCGACGATCTTGGCCGGAACATCTACTTGGCGAAAGCTCCCACGCGAGTCGTGTCACTCGCTCCTAGCATCACGGAAATTCTCTTTGCCATTGGTTTGAACGAACAAATCGTTGGAGTGACCGAGTTCTGTGATTATCCCTCGGAAGCGAAGAAGAAGCCGAAAGTTGGCTATAGCCATCCCAACATCGAATCCATTCTCGCCTTGCAGCCGGACCTGGTCTTAGCCCCGCGCGCATTTCTGCGCGCGGATCTCTTGGCCAAGCTCGACCAGTTGAAAGTGCCCACCTTCGTAGTCGACCCAGAGTCCTTCGAGGAAATTCCGGGCCGCATCCAGACACTCGGGCGCATCCTTGATCGATCCCCAACCGCCGACGTTGTGGCGTTGGCCATGCGAGAACGCATCGCCGTGATCCGGAGCAAGATGGAGTCACTGCCGCGCGTCCGCGTGCTCTATGTGCTCAACAGCCAGCCGCTGATCACGGTCGGGCCCGGCAGTTTCATTCATCAAGTTATCGGTCTGGCCGGCGGCTCCAACATCGCGGCGCAGGCGACCGTGCCCTATCCTCACCTCGACATGGAAGCCGTGCTCAAAGAAGACCCTCAGATCATCGTCTTTCCCATCGGGAAGGCCGAGGGAATTCCGCCCGGCGAGCAACAACTGTGGCAACGATGGACCGTGCTCTCCGCTGTCAAGCAGGGGAGGTTGCATCAGATCCCTGCTGACTTGCTGAACCGTCCCGGGCCGAGGATCGTCGAGGGACTGGAACAACTGGCCCGTATCATCCACCCTGAAGCATTCGTGGCGAGTTCAGAGCGTTGAACGAAATGAGACTCACCACCAATCAACCGGAATCTCCTGTCCAGGCCGAACAGCTCGCTGTGACAGCGGCTGCGGAAGCGGCTCCTGCTAGGAGCGGGATCGCCGGCACCGTATTGACAGCCAGACGATGGATGGTCGTTATGGCGCCGCTTGCGGTCGCAATGGTCGTGCTCCTGGCAATCTGTCTGCAATTCGGCACGCAGTGGGTCGGACTCGGCCAGGTCGTCGATCTTCTCATTCGTACATTGCGCGAAGGAAGCGCCGAGAGCGACACCATCGGCACGACCGGCGTGATTCTCTTTCACGTGAGGTTGCCGCGCCTGTTGTTGGGGCTCCTCGTGGGGGCGTGCCTGTCCTCAGTCGGCGTGGTCCTGCAAGCGTTGTTGCGGAATCCTTTGGCCGATCCGTACGTGCTCGGCGTCTCCAGCGGGGCGGCGCTCGGTGTGTCGCTCGCCATTCTCTTAGGGATCGGCACCACGGTGCTCGCCCTTTCACTGTTGCCGATCTGCGGGTTTGCCGGAGGGTTGCTGTCTCTCGTGGTGGTGTACCATATGGCGGCTTCATACGGACGGCTGCCGATTCACAGCCTCCTGCTCGCTGGGGTGATCCTAAACACGATTTTTTCCGCCTTGATCATGTTCGTGACCTCCATTATGGAACCCAATCGCTCCGTCGGCACAATGACCTGGCTGATGGGGACGTTGACAGCGCCCTCGTATCCGGCGCTGATCGTGTTGGCGGTGTATTTGATAGTCGGTGTCTTTCTGTTGCTCAAGCAGTCTCAGGTGTTCAACATCATGACCTTAGGAGAAGAATCGGCGCGGGCGCTCGGGGTCGAGGCCGAGCAGGTCAAGCGTGCCGCCTACGTGATTTGCGCGCTGATCACAGGCGCAGTCGTGTCGGTGAGCGGCATGATTGGCTTTGTCGGCATGGTCATTCCACATGCGGTGCGCCTCATGCTCGGTGCGGATCACCGCCTGCTGTTGCCGGCGGCAGCCCTCATCGGAGGCATGTATCTGATGAGCGCCGACACCGTTGCGCGAACGTTGCTGGCTCCGTCGGAGATTCCGGTCGGCATCGTCACTGCCCTCGCGGGCGGCCCCTTCTTTATCTACCTCCTGGTGTGGAGGAAGGATCGGTTCGCGTGACCGCGCCGTCTTTCGTGTATCGCGTCCGCTCCCTGTGCTTCCGGTACCATGCGGTGCACCGAGGAAAGCCCGACTGGGTGCTGGACGGCCTGACTTTCGATGTCCGGGCCGGTGAGATCGTCGGTATCGTCGGCCCGAATGGATCGGGGAAGACCTCGTTATTGAAACTGCTGGCGAACCTCTTGCGGCCGCAAGCGGGTCACATCACCCTACTCGGTCGCGATCTTGCGACGCTGCCGCAGCGAGAGGTGGCCAGAACGGTCGCGTTGGTGCCGCAAGCACACCAGCAGATTTTTCCGTTTACGGTCTTAGAAACTGTGTTGATGGGCCGGTATCCGCATCACCACGGCGCAAAGTGGAGCGCAGGATTCGATTGGGAGAGTCCCGACGATCTCACAGTGGCACGGCAGGCGATGCAGGCCACGGACATCGTTCATCTTGCCGATCGCCTGGTCACGGATCTATCCGGCGGCGAACGCCAGCGTTGCGTGATCGCCCGCGCCCTGGCTCAGGTTCCACAGATTCTCTTGCTTGATGAGCCGACCGCGTTTCTCGATCTCCGGCACCAGATCGACATCTGTGGAATGGTGCGTCGCTTAAAGGAAGTACGAGGGTTGACAGTGGTGCTCGTCTCTCATGACTTAAACTTGGCCGGCCAATACTGCGACCGAATTCTGATGCTCGACGGAGGAAAGCTGGTCCGGCTCGGCAGGCCGGAGGAGGTAATCTGCCGGGACCTCATCAGGTCGGTCTATGGGTGCGAGGTGCTGGTCGATCAGCATCCGATTACGGGCCAGCCGCGGGTCACGCTGTAGCGGAATAGTGCTGAGTGCTTTGTGCTGAGTGAAAATCAAAATGCCCCGTTGCTTTATTTCCATGATTCAGCGCTCGGTTCTCTGCACTCGGCACTGAAAGCAGAGGAGTTGTGCCCGCTCCTCGATGTGTGGTGACAGGGCACGGTGTGTTCATCTAATCAGGGAGGGAGTTTTAGAACAAGGCCGTCGGCGACGGGGAAGATGGTGCGAAGCCATCACGGTGCCGCCACTGTAAGCGGGGAGCGTTTTTCCAGCAAAGCCACTGTTTCGAAAGCGAACAGCGAATAGCGAATAGCGGGCAGCCAATGCTGCTAGCTGTTTGCTACTAGCTGCTAGCTTAAGAAATGGGAAGGCGGAAGCACGCCACGATCTGCGAGTCAGGAGACCCGGCTGACGGAGAATTCTTCACGCCCTTCGAGCCAAAGGGAGGAAGTATGAGGTCCGTCAACCGGTACCGAGGCGTCCTAGTTTGCGTGCTTGTCCTGGTTCTTCAGCCTTTCATTCTCTTCCGCGCAGCGTCGGCTCAAGACAGCGCTCAAGCCGATGAGTCGGAGATTATCGAAACCAAAGAAGTGGTCGTGAGCGCAACCAAAACGCCGGTTCCAGTGACTCAGCTCACGAGCGCCGTCGAAGTCATCACGGAAGAAGATCTGAAGCGTCGACGCCTCAAGACGGTCGTTGACGCGTTGCGCCTGAGTCAAGGGCTCGCGGTGTTCTCAAGCGGCGGACCTGGGTCCACCGCCACCGTGCGCATCCGTGGAAGCAACGCGGATCAAGTCCTGGTGCTTATTGACGGGGCCATCATGAATAGTACGACGCTAGGTAGTTTTAACTTCGCCAACCTTACAACGGACAACATCGAAAAGATAGAAATTCTACGCGGAGCTCAAAGCATGTTGTGGGGGGCCGATGCCATCGGCGGAGTGATAAACATCACGACCAAGCGCGGAACTGGCGCGCCGTCGGCCAACGCGTTCGTTGAGTACGGTTCGTTTCTCTCGCTTCGAGAAGGAGGGCAAGTGAGTGGACAGAAGGGACCGGTGGATTTCTCTTTCTCCTTGTCGCGGTGGGACTTTCCCGGTTTCTCCGCGGTGAATTACCGGCGGGGAGCGACGGAGCGCGATGCGTTCCGAAACTGGCAAGGCAGTGGGAGGATTGGTATCGCGTTACCTAGAGAAGGCCGTCTAGACCTGAATGTGAGATGGCTGCAGGGGAGCCTTAGGTTCGACAACGGCTTCTCACCGGGGTTTGATGTTCTCGGTGCCGAAACCACCAGCACACAGTTCGTGTACAGCGCCTCGTATCAACAACCGCTGACGAACTGGTGGAGCCAGGCACTGACGCTGTCTCGCCAGACGGAAAGCCTCTTTACCGACCCTGGAACAACACAACGCAACGTTCTGACCGGTGCGATCTCCACTCCCTTCGGTAACAAGTCGGAGATCAACACACTGGCGAATCGTATCGAGTGGCAGCATAACTTCCAAATCGGCAAGCCATTATTGCTGACTGCCGGATACCAGTTCCGCGACCAACAGGGCGAAAACTTTAATCTCACCACGGACACGACCGCCATCAGCAACCAAAGCATTTCAAGCCATGCCGGGTTTGCCCAGGCGCAGCTCAATCTGTGGGATCGCCTGTTCGCGACCGGGGGGTTACGACAAGACGAGTACAACGTCTTCGGAAGCGCGACCACCTACCGTGCAACGGCTGGGTACCTACATCGAGAAACCGGCACCAAGCTTCGCGGTAGCTACGGGACCGGGTTTCGCGCTCCCACGCTGAATCAATTGTTCTTTCCGGGATTCGGAAATCCTAACCTTAGGCCTGAGAGGAGCCAGGGCCTTGACGCCGGGATCGACCAATATCTGTTCAACGATCGCTTGACCGTAAGCGCGACGTATTTTTGGAATCGATTTCGCGACTTGATTGTTAGCCAGCAAAGCGCGACGGTCTGTGGCGTCGGCCCATTCGGTCCCAATTTCTGCGCGCAGAACGTAGGTCTGGTCACAGCAAAGGGATGGGAAGCGAGCGTCAAATTTGCGCTGGCGAAGGACCTGCCGGGAATCAAAAGTCTGGATGTGCAAGCCCAATACACGAATACGCTGACAAGAAACCTCGGGCAACAACCCGGGAAGCGAGCACCTCGCTGGCCGCTTGACCAATGGAGCCTGATCCTGAGCTATCAACCGATCGAGACGCTCCGAATGACCCTGGAGGGACGATACGTAGGGTCACGGTTCGAGGATGTGAACAATCAACAGCCGCTCCGCGCATTCGATGTGTGGAACTTGACGGCGACGTATGACGTGACGAAGCGCGTCCAAACATACGTTCGCGCGGAAAATTTGTTCAATGAGAAGTATGAGGAGATTCTGAACTTCGGCGCCCCGGTCCGTTCAGTCTATGTGGGGGTGAGGGTCAATTACGACGTCAGATAACGAGGCGGAATGACGTTTCCTCGATTGGTCATCGCTGGCACCCACAGCGATGTCGGCAAAACGACGGTGACGCTGGCACTCCTGGCGGCCTTGACTGCACGGGGCCGCCGGGTGCAGGCGTTCAAGGCGGGGCCGGATTTCATCGATCCCGGTCATCACACGGCTGTGACCGGCCGGCCTTCGAGAAACCTCGACGGTTGGATGCTGGGTGAGGCGCTCAATCGCGAGATCTTTGCGCGCGCGGCAGCGGATGCGGATATCTCGATTATCGAAGGAATGATGGGCTTGTTCGACGGCAGCTCGCCGGTGGGTGAGAAGGGAAGTACGGCGGAGCTGGCAAAGCAACTGAAGGCGCCGGTGCTGCTGGTGATCGACGGGAGTGCCATGGCCCGTTCGGCTGCGGCGACGGCGTCAGGCTACGCGAAGTTTGATTCCGGTTTAGGAGTGGCCGGAGTGTTGTTCAACAGGATCGGCAGCGAAGGGCACTACAAATTGCTGAAAGAAGCAGTTGAAGCGGAGACGGATTTGACCGTGGTGGGTTATCTCAAACCTGACCCAACGGTCTCTGTTCGTGACCGGCATCTCGGTCTTGTGACCGCCATTGAGCAGGGATCGACCGAACTCTATGGCCGGCTTGCGAAGGCGGCGGCAGAGACGATCGATCTGGATCGCATCGAGCGGTTGGCTCGATCATGTGACGACCTTCCTCCACTTTCTACCTCCCCGTTCCCCTCCTTACAAAGGAGGGGGAAGATTGGGGTCCGCATCGGCATCGCCTACGATCCCGCCTTTTGTTTTTACTATCAGGACAACCTGGAATTGCTGGAGGCCGAGGGCTCAGAACTGGTGAAATTTTCACCGTTGAATGATCAGGTATTGCCGGATGTCGACCTGCTCTATCTCGGCGGCGGTTATCCGGAACTCTATGGTGAGAAGTTGGCGAAGAACCTCGTCATGCGGGAGGCTATTCGCGCCTTCGCCGGACGCGGTGGCGCGATCTACGCCGAGTGCGGCGGGATGATGTATCTCACGCAAACCATCCGCGATTTCGGAGGGCGCTCGCATGAGATGGTCGGGCTTTTTGCTGCCGAAGCAATCATGGGGAAGCCGGGTCTGACGTTGGGATACCGGACGGTGGCGCTCGCACAGTCCTGCATCCTTGGTTTGCCTGGCACGGTGGTGCGAGGGCACGAGTTTCATTACTCGACGCTGGAGCCGAAAGGACCGCTCCGGTATGCCTGTATCCTCACGGACGCGCAAGGCAAGCCGACAGGCAAAGACGGGCTCGTGATGGGGAACACGCTGGCGCTCTACACCCATCTGCATTTTGCCAGCCAGCCTCAGCTTGCGAGAACACTGGTGGCGTCCGCGCGCCGAAGGGGTCAGGAATCATTGGCGCACAGCACCCTGCGGGTCGTTCCGACAAATGGTTCCTGACCCCCTCTCCCTGGCAACCGAAAGGGGTCGAATTGTGAGTGGCACGGCCACCAAAACTTGCGAGAACTGCGGACAGCCCTTCGAGTGCGGCGGATACCAATGTTGGTGCGGCAGGGTCGGGATCACGGAGCGGCAGATGGATTGGATTGCCGCTCGCTTTCAGGACTGCCTTTGCCCAGCTTGCCTGAATAGGGTCAGCGGCGGTGAACTGGGGCCTCCGTCCGTCAACTCGGTCCGCGCACCGGATGCAACGTCCTGACGCTCTGTTTTGAACATGCCCCGTCACCCTCCCCTCTCCCCCATGCTGGTGGAGAGGATAAAGGCGAGGGGGGCATGGTGCAGGGTGAGCGCCTCGCGCTCATGACGACTCATGTCGACGAGCGGAAAGTTTTCGGACCATGAGCGGGCGGCCGTCTATCGGGCAATTTTCGAGCGACGGGATGTCCGCCGGAATTTCCTATCGACTCCGATTCCCGATGATGTGCTCGCGAGGCTCCTGACCGCGGCGCACCATGCCGGGTCGGTCGGCTTCATGCAGCCGTGGGATTGTGTCGTCCGGCAACCTGGAACGAAGCGAGCGG
>JBBIJI010000058.1:0-21224 GCA_037446055.1 Nitrospiraceae bacterium | reverse complement strand
CCGCAGCGCCGGAACTGCGGCCAGGCCGCTCCGTCAGCATCAGCGACGTGAAGGTCGAGTCCAGCCTGGTCGCGGCCTAAGGAACGGGACCGCGATCACGGCCTGGCTTCCAGCACCAGGTTGAACGGTGTCTGGGTCGCACGCCGGAATCGGGTGAAGCCGCCTTTCATCGCCACTTCTCTCAGCCGCGTTTCTCCCGCCTGCGCTCCCAAAGCCGGACCGTTCTAGGCCAACGAGGCGGGAACGCAGATCATGGTGGAGGCCGCGTAAGAGACACGCCCGACCGGATTCAGATTGTCCTCGACCCTGTCGCCCGCGAACGGTTCGACGATCATCCAGGTCCCGTCCGACGCCAGGGTCTCGCGCGCGTGCTTGGCGGCGCCGACCGGGTCGCCCATGTCGTGCAGGCAATCGAAGTGGGCGACGAAGTCGTACCCCTTGCCCGGGTAGTCCGTGGACTTGGCGACCTTGAAGGTCACGTTCTTCACTCCTGCCTCTTTCGCCCGCTTCCGCGCCGCCAGGATCGATGGCTTGTGGTAATCGAAGCCGATGAAGGTGGATTTGGGGTACGTCTTCGCCATGATCATGGTCGAGGAACCGAACCCGCACCCGACATCCGCGACCTTCGCGCCGGCCTTGAGCTTGGCCTCTACGCCGTCGAGCGCCGGGATCCAGTTGTTCACCAAATTGCCCACATAGTTCGGCCGAAAGAATCGCTCCGTCCCCTCGAACAGCCGATGATCGTGTTTGTCCCAGCCGAGGCCCTTGCCGGTCTTGAACCGTTGCTCGATTTTCGGATTGGCCGAAAAGGCCGCGGCGATCACTTGAAACGCGCCGGGAAGAAAACAGGGGCTGTTCTCATCGGCGAGCGCCATCGCCTGTTCGTCGGGCAGCGTGTAACGTCCTGTGGCCTGATCATACGTCACGTAGCCGCCGGCCGCCTGATTGGCCAGCCATTCCCGCACGTACCGTTCGGCCGTCTTGGTCGCCTTTGCGAGTTCAGTCGGAGTAACCGCCCCCATCTTCGTCATGGCTTTGTACAGCCCGAGCTTGTCGCCGAGCAGCACCATGTTCGCGCTCATCGCCGCGCCAATGTCCCCGACCGCTTTGCCGAGAAATGCATTCAGTTTGTCCTGATCCACCGCTATGGTGCACCTCCTGGTTAGATCTGGCTGTATTTTTTGTCAGAGCGGCCGGCTAGTCAAGGACTCGAATGGCCGTAGGGAAGATCGTTACAATCACGCGGAGGATCGAGGCACGCGATCGAGCTTTCGACACGACATGCTTCGAGCATGGGCAGGGAGAAGAACCCCTCAAACAATCCCGGCCTCCGTGTCAGGTGACCAGGAGGAGGGCAAATCAAAGAGCACCCCTGTTGTCGTATTCCCGGCTGAGAGACCGCATATTGGCCGGCATGCGTTATGCGTCACGGCGATCGACGGCAACATCCTCGTACCCCATTGACAGTGTTTTCTAATCGGCGTAAGAAAACGCTGCGGCCCATTCTATATCAAGGTGCGAAGGGGATCGGACAGACCGCGCGGCTGTCATCCAGGTCCCCGGAAGACTCTCTTGAGAGAGGAGGTGGATGGTGAACGAGACGACTCCACCTGGCCCGTCCGGCCCGCCGAACTGAGGGCGGGCTGCTGATCGGTCATCGCCAGCCGGTTCTCCATCTGGCTGTGCCTCGCGGCACCGACGCCCAATCGGAAAAGAGCCAGAGTCACAAGAAGGAATGAAGGAGAATGCAAAGGACTGGCGCGAGGAACCTAAGCGCCCGAGAGCATGGCTGCTCTCCCGACCAGAAGCCCGATGCCTATGCGGTATCGCGCGGGTCCAATGGGCCGAGACAGACACACAGTAGTCTATCGGCGTCCTAAGCGCCACACACGGGCGACCACCCCCCTCCTCCGAGAATCCCTCCGGTCGCCCGTGATGTTTTTCCCCTCTTCGTTTCCCTATTACTAGTACTAGTCCGGCCACTCAGAAGCGAGTGACAGAGCGACGGGCACTTTTACCCGTTGACACGTACCCCGCGAGAGAGTATTGTACGCATGCGCTCCATGCATCATGAATCATGAAGCGCGGGAAGAGGCTGGGCGCGTGAGGCGTTCAGACTATTTCCCAGGTCCTTTCACTCCAGACCGAAAAAGGGAGGTGGCAATGGAAAGCCTGAGTCCACCGGACCTGAACGGCCCGCCGAGCAAAGGGCGGGCTTTTCGTCGGTCACGCTAGCCGGTTCTCCATCGGCTGTACGTTCCCGCGATCGGGACACGCCAAGCTTCCCAGCCACGAAGGATTGCCGACGCCGGCGTGAGGAACACAAGCGCCTGGGATCGAGATCACTCTCCCCCGACGAATAGCCACAGATACCTCGTTTCGCGCGGGTCTCAAGAGCCAGACAACTTAAACAAGTTTTTTGGCGTCCTAAGCGCCGCACACGGGCGACGGGCTTACGACAAGCCGGTCGCCCGTGGTGTTTTTGCAGGGCAACCGGGTCGTCTTCAGGAGATGTACTTTGTGAAAAGCGGTCCAACACGAAATGGGCTCCTACCCTGTTGCGGTTGTGCCACGAAGGGGAATAATATGGGGAGCCTCTGGGTCCCTAACCCCACAGTGCGGAGCTCACGACCGTGTTCTGGGAGACGCGCCACCCTGCACGACGACAAGAACGCCTGTGCTCGTTCTGCGGGAAACGTCAAGGACTCGTCCGAAATCTGATCCCGAGTCCGGCAGATTATACCTGCGATTCCTGTCACACTAAATCCGCTCTGCTGATCTGCGATGAGTGCTTGAGCCGGTGCACGGCCTCAATGGCCAAGGCACGCGGAGCAGAGGGTTCATCGGTCTCTCTCCCGTTGGTGGTCCCGAAGCCGACGGAAATCAAAGCCATCCTCGATGAATACGTGATCGGGCAGGACCGAGCGAAGAAGGTCCTCTCGGTCGCCGTGCATAACCACTATAAACGGATCCTGAATCGAGACCGGCTCACTCATGTCGACCTGCAAAAGGGCAACATCATGATGATCGGGTCGACCGGCACAGGCAAGACCTTGCTGTCTCAGACGCTGGCCCGAATTCTTCACGTCCCCTTTGCCATCGCCGATGCCACCACCTTGACCGAAGCAGGGTACGTGGGCGAGGACGTCGAGAACGTCGTGCTCAAGCTGCTCCAAAACTGTGATTATGACGTGCAGCGGGCCGAGACCGGCATCATTTATATCGATGAAATCGACAAGATCAGCCGAAAATCAGAAAACCCTTCGCTCACGCGGGACGTATCGGGCGAAGGTGTCCAGCAGGCTCTCTTGAAGTTGGTCGAGGGTACGGTCTGCAACGTTCCGCCCAAGGGCGGCCGCAAACATCCCGAGCAAGACTACATCCGTGTGGATACCACGAACATTCTGTTCATCTGCGGCGGGGCGTTCGTGGGGTTGGATCAGATCGTCGCCCAGCGGACAATGCCGCGGCGACTGGGGTTTGGCGCGAAGATCGGTCCCGACGAAATCGTCGGTCATACGACCGACTTGCTGAGCCGGGCGCAATCCGAAGATCTGCTAAGATACGGGCTCATTCCGGAGTTTGTCGGCCGGTTCCCCGTGCTCACCACGCTGTCCGACTTGAACGTGCCGGCGCTTATTCGCATCCTGACGGAGCCGCGGCACGCGCTGATTAAACAGTACCAGGCGCTCTTCGATCTGGAGGGGGTCCACCTTGAATTCACCGAGTCGGCCGTGAAGGCGATCGCGCGCAGGGCGGCCTTGATGAAAACCGGAGCGCGCGCCCTCCGCACGATTCTGGAAGATGTGATGTTGGACCTCATGTACGAAGTGCCGGCCTTGGGTCACGTGAAGTCCGTGGTCATCACGGAAGATGTCATTGCGGGAATCGGCCAGCCGCAGATCGTCGCCTGATCCTTTCGGAACCTCGCCCGCTCACCTCGCGAACGGCCGACCATGATCGGCGAAGACTCGAAGCCCCTTCGTGAAGATCTTGAAACTGCGGAGGAGACGGGCGATTGTTTTCGTCTCCCGCCTCGCCCGTGGAAGCTCAACAGGCTGCCCGGCACTTGCCAGCCCTTCGACGACTACGCGGCCTGCCTCGCCCCGCTAGCGGGGCGAGCGGAAAAGGCTGTCTCGTGTGACGCTTGTAGCCTCCTCCGTTCGGCGTCGATCTCTGTCGCCATCGCCCATGCCAGCAGCCAAATAAGCGCACTCATCGTAACGAGACCAATGATCTCGACCATATCCCACCTCGCATCGTCCGCACGTTCGAGACCTGTGGCAGAGGCTTATTCGGTCGACCTACGCGGCATGTCGGCCGCTGGTTGTTGCCTGCTGAGCCGACTCACCGGGCTTGTCGGCCGTCTTATTCGATGCACGGGATGTTTTCTTCGCGCTGGGATACATCAACTCCATGCATACGAAGAACAGCGCCAGCATCGCCACGAGGCCCGCGACGATTCCCCAGTAACCCCAAGACATCTGCACCTCACTCACGTGGAGCGGATAGCGAAACCGCTCATGCCGTACGCCATGCGTTTGCTCACGCCGTCTTTCTGTAAACCAGCTCGGGCGCTTCGGCCTTCTGTTCGACGGGTTCTTCCTCACGAGGCGTCGGGAGCATGATTCCCCCACAGAACACCCCGATCAAGCCAGCCAACGCGACGACCAAATAACCGAATGGAATCTCTAACCAAGCCGCGGAATTGCTCGCCACCACCACTTCGCCCCCAGGCTTCGCGCCCTGCGCGATACGCGATGCGGACGACCCCAGATTGCCGACGCTGCGGATCGCCGCCACGATGGAACTGGCCAACTGTTCCTGCTTGAGGCCCTGAGCCTCTTCATACGCGGCCTGCGCCTGCGTGACGTGGATGACGGCATTGCCGATCTTCTCTTGAGTTTGCAGAGCCAGCTTCTCCTGCTCACTACTGGCCTGCACGATCGCTTGGCCAAGGTTCTCTTGCCATGTCTTGGCGAACTGGGTTTCCAGGCGTCGTCCCATGGCCTCGCTGAGGCGAATCAAGCGAGTGTTGTAACTCGAGCTTGTGTAGGAAGCCGGTGAGAGCAGGCCCACGCCGACGCCGCGTCTCGTGAAGTTTACGATGGAGCGCCCCATGACCGCCTGTACCCGACCCATGTGCTCGGTCGCAATCTGCGGGGCGGTGGTCAGGACGACCCCCAACGGGCTGAGGGAGGGATCCTGCAGCGACTGGTGCACGAGTGTGGCTCTGTTCAACTCGGCCACGGCCGCTGTAATGGCTTGCGGGGCTTCACGTTCGAGGAGGTGCGTGTCGAGGATCGCTTGGCCGAGTGTCGGCTGTAACCAGCTGTTCCCGGTAGGATCGGCGGAAACCTCTTCCGAAGAGCTTGGAGTGGCTGTCGCCGCCTGCAGGAGCCCATCCGCCGCCATAAAGACCAGATAGCCACTCGCGATGATCGCGCACAACCCTACGACTACCATCAGATCGACCGGATCGTACTTACGCGTCATGACAAACTCCTTTCTGCTTCGGGCAAGTCCTCGCGTGGCAGACGTGTCGTACTTTGCCGCGATCGACTCGCGCTTGAACTTGGTTCGATGGCTCGGTTGAGCAAGTTCATCTCCTTTGTCGAGCGCCGCTCGACTGATTGGGGTGAATTCAGCAATCCGTGATCCTCTCCCGTCGCTTGTCCCATGATCCATGACAGATTCACTCTATCGAACCGTGCCTCATTACTAAGATCCCGTTCCTTCGAGCGTCCATGCGCATGAGTCGTTTCGGCCATAGAGCCGCCCGCCACCATGGACAGAATCAGTTTGAGCTTCTCTTTTGCGAACTCCAACCGTGGGAGCTGAAAGGGGGGACCGAAGCGTCTAAGAGGTTCCGGAAACGGAAGAAAGGTGCTCTCTGGAAAGCGGCCACACCCGTCCCGGTCACACCGCAGTGCCTGTTCTCTACGGATGACCATGGAACCACCAGGAAAAAGGGTGGTCGGTTCGAGCGAGTGTTAGCCTACGCCTCGGCGGTTAAATGGTCAAGCGGGGCCAATCCGGCCAGGACAATGGTCGCGGAGAGGCCGGTCGCCATGATTGCAGCCCGGTCGGGATCATCATTGCCGGGGATCGGGACGTCATCCCCTGGAGTCGAAGTAAGTCCGCGTGCTATAAGCGCGATGAGAGAGTCGCATCCATGGGAGGTCGCCCTACCTTGTCGCTTTGCCTCGGAACGTTCCTGGTGCTAGGCGGCTGTGCGGCGGCGCCGAGATTGGAGGGCAACCCCAATCAACAGGCCATGGTCGGAAAGACCAAAGACCAGGTCCTGGCCTGCGCCGGCCGACCGCTGAAACAGGCGACTGATCATGATCTGACCTTGCTCAGGTACTATCGCGAGGCCCCGATGTTGGAAGAGTCGTTTGCTACGTCGAAGGCCAGTCGCCCCGGCGTTCACCGCGGGTGCTGGGCCATCGTCGTCCTGGAGGAAGACCGGGTCAGCGATGTGATCTATCGGTTCGTGCCGAACACGGTGGACGCCTCGCGCGAATGCGAAGACATTTTTGAGTCCTGCGTTCAATAAGTCAGAGAGCAAGATAGAAGTCACCTCCTCTCTAGCCAGGAGTGTTCGCTCCTGAACCTGCAGCAGCCCCACGTGGGCAGCCTGACCTCCCTGCCGGGCCTTGTCTCCTCCGTCAGATTTCGGTTGCGCGGAGTTGCCGACGCTGGTATGCGTCGGATGAAGATAATATTGAGACCGATCCCATGCTCGCTCATCGCATAGGCATCGCGGCTCTCACGGTTCTCTGTGTCGCGGTCACACATTGTGCAGCCGTGCGGCAGGCGGAGGCCTTGGAGAAGTATGGCCGGCCGCTGCCCTCGCTGGACGTGCCGAGCAGCACTGAGCGGGAGGCCGAAGAGTCGTTGTTCGGCGGCTATCTCCTGACCGCGCCATTCGTGCATAACCCCACATTCGCGGCGCGTCCCGACAACACAGGCTTGGTGGGGATGCGGCACATGATCCATGTGGAGACGGACCTCTACAAGCAGTATCTCACGTTCTACACGGACCAGAACTTCTTTTCGGATCGACGGGATGGCTGGATCAAGCTCTCGGAATGGGACAGCACCTACGCCTTCACCGGAATCGTCGATCAGTTCGGTTGGCGAATCCAGTTTGAGCGAGACTCAGGGCTCGATCGAAAGACCCTGACGCAAGAATACGCGGACGTTCTGGGGACCGCGACGTTTGAAGCTGTCCGGGACACGGCGTGGTGGCGGAAGACGTTTCCGCACCAGAACCTCACCGCCTATGCCGGGGTCGGTTGGCTGTTTCACAACAGCAGCTATTTCGCGCGGCCAAATAACACCGGCCGCGCCCTGTATCGCTACGTGGCCCATGCGGATCTCGACCTCTACAAGAACAAAGTCGTGCTCTTCGGCGACATCAATATGTTCACCGATCGACAGGCCAGCGCGATCAGTCCCTCCGAGCTCGACTGGATCATCGGGCTCGCCGTGCGATGGCGTAATACGGAACTGGCCGTCTATCGGGAAGAGGATCGCCCCCTCGACCGGTCAGGGCTTATCCAGAAGTACGTGGCCGTGCAGCTCCGCTATTCTTTCGACGTCCCGAAACGGTGGGCGAAGGAGCTGGGCCTTCTCAAGTAGCTGCAACCCCTCTGGGCAGCTTCCGCCACCAATAGAGCGGCAGACCGGCCAGCACAGTGGCGAAGCCCAGCACTGATTCCATCGGACGCTGGTGGGTGCTATAGAGGACGAGCGCGATAGCTGCTCCGATGAGCAGGCCCGGCAGCCAGGGGTACAGGGGCACGCGGTAGGGTCGAGCGAGGTCGGGAGCCTTGTGGCGGAGGAGGAAGATCGTCCCGACCGTCAAGGCGGTGAAGGCGGCAAGGACTACACCGCTGTACACCACGAGTTGCTCGAATGTGCCCGTGAGGATGAGCAGCGACGCCCAGACACTCTGGAGCACGATCGCGCGCACCGGCACACCCGTACGCGGGTGCAGCGTCCCGAGCCACGGCGCCAGGACTCCGTCGCGGGCCATCGCCCAGGTCACCCGCGGGCCGGCCCACACCATCGCGCTCACGGCTCCGGCTATCGATACGGCGAGCACCGCCGCCAGCCAGCGTGCGACGGTCGGTCCCCACAAGGCTGCGGCGGCTTTCTCCGCGACGGGCAGCACCGGCGGTTCAGCCAGCGCCGTCACCGGCAGCGCGTACAGATAGACCAAGTTCAGCAGCAGGTAGACGAGCGCCACACAGACTGTCCCGCCGATCATGATGCCCGGCAGGGTTCGCGCCGGATTCGCGATCTCGCCGGCGATGTAGCCGGCGACGTTCCAGCCCAGATAACAGTAGGTGACGAAGATCAAGGCGACCGCCGTCGATCCCAGGGTCGGCTCAACCGACGGGGCATGCACCGACAGGTTCGTCCAACTTCCGCTCCCGAAGAGGAATCCGCCCAGGATCACCGCCCCGATGGCGAGCACCTTGGTCGTGGTGAGCAGCCGCTGCAGCCATCCCCCCGCGCCGACGCCCGCCGCGTGAACCGCGGTGAGACACCAGAGGAGCAGCAACGCCAGAGCGGTTGCGGCGCGGCTCCCCTCCTCGGCGATCGGGGCCACGCGCAAGACATAGGATGCGAAGCTCGATGCGGAGGCTGCGATCGTCGCCCCGAAGCCGATGGTGAAAGAAATCCAGCCGCTCAGAAAGCTCATCAAGGGTCCGTAGGCTTCTCGAAGATAGACGTAGTCGCCGCCGGCATGCGGGAGCGCAGCCCCCAGCTCGGCGTACGCCATGGCCCCGGCCAAGGCAATCAGGGCACCCACAAGCCAGAGCGCCAGAATGAGGCCCGGGTCGCCGAGGTCACGCGCGAGGAAGCCGGTCGTGGTAAAGATACCGCCACCGATAATGTTGCTCACGAGCACGCAGGCAGCGGTGAACCAGCCGATCTGTCGGGTGGGAGGAGGATGGCTCACGACGAGGTCCGCGCGAAAATCAGAAAGTGCTGCGTGGGCAAGAAGTCAAACTCCCGAACCAACCGATAGCCTGCCGCCTCCACACCGCACTTCGTGCGACCCCGCCAGTTTTCGGAGGCTCTGCTCGGAGGGCTTTCTTTTGTCAGGCGACTCTCCTACCATATTCGGCCTATGGCAGAGAAGAAGGTGACATCGCGACGCGCGCCCGGCGCGAGGCGGCGGCGCAAAGCGGCCGGGGTGTCGGTGGGGCTGGGCGCGACCGAACTGCAAGCGGCCGCGCCACCGGCGGACGTCGCAGGGCTCCATCAGGCGATCGACCATGACGGTGGGAAACTGCTCGCATTGTACCGCGAGCCGTACGGCGGCCGCTGGGTTGCACTGGCGGCGTTGCCGATCGACCTGGTCGAACCGACCCCATATCAGCGGAATCTGTCGGATACGCATGTTCGGAGACTCGAGACGGTGATCGGGAAGATCGGGCGCTTCCTCGATCCGATCATCGTCGTGCGGGCACCGAGACACGATCAGGCCGCCAAGTACTGGACGCCCAACGGCAATCACCGGCTTTCGGCGATGAAAACGCTGGGAGCCAAGAGCATCGTGGCCATCGTGGTGCCGGAGGCGGCCGCGGCCTATCAAATCTTGGCATTGAACACGGAGAAGGCGCACAACCTTCGGGAAAAGGCCCTGGAGGTGATCCGGATGTATAAGGAGCTGGCACGCTTGGATGAAGCGACGGAAGAGACCTATGCGCTCGAATTCGAAGAGCCCACGCTCATCACGCTGGGTCTCTGCTATGAGGAACGGCCACGGTTCAGCGGCGGCGCTTACAATCCGGTGCTGAAGCGTGTGGAGGAGTTCCTTAAGCAGCCGTTGCACGCCGCCATGGAGATCCGCCGGAAACGGGCGAGGGCCGTCTTGGAACTGGACGATCTGATCGTCAAGCACGTGGACGCGCTCAAGGCACGAGGCCTCACGAGCCCCTATCTCAAGAGCTTTGTCGTGGCGCGAGTGAATCCGATTCGTTTCCGGCCGAAAGACGCGGCGCCACTTGCCTTTGACGAGGCACTTGGTCGTATGATGAAGGCGGCCGAGAAGTTCAACCCGGAGAAGGTCCAATTGCAAGATCTGGCTCGATCGGGCGGTGCGCCCGACGAGGGTGAGTAGGCGCCGGGGCGCCAGGCACGAGCCGCTTGCTCCAGAGCTCCGGACCTGGGCGGGCGCTCGGTTGTCGAGCGCATTCGGGATCATTCGAGGTAGCCGCGGGCCAATGCCACGCAAAGGGTTCATGACCTGACACGGGGAGAACGTGACCGACTCCCCTCAAAGGAGGCTGCCATGCTTGTCCATGACGTCATGTCCACCGGGGTAGTGACAGCCAGGAAGACCGATACCGTCCGCTCCGTCGTCGTGAAGATGCTCACCCGCCAGTGCGGCGCGATTCCTGTCGTCGAAGGGGACAATCGCTTGGTGGGCATGGTGACGCTGCGCGACGTACTGCTCCCTCTCTACCCAAATTATGGCGACTACATCCATGACAATGTCCACAGCCGCGACTTCGTCGAGATGGAAGAGGGCTACGCGGATGTGTTGGCCAAGAAGGTCGAGGAAGTCATGAGCATCAACCCCTTGACCGTTTCGCCGAGTACTCCGGTCCTGGAAGCGGCCTCCTACATGGGGCTCAAGAACTTTCGCCGCATTCCGGTCGTCGAAAAAGACAGGCTGGTGGGGATGGTGAGCATCGGCGACATCAACAGAGGCTTGTTCTTCGAGAGGGGGCTTTCGCGGTGAACCGGGTCTTTTTCGGTCGGACGCCGTGTGGGCGCGGGACTCTGGGACATAGGCCTTTCCGATGGGCGACCGTTTTCATGTTGGAGCAGGAGGAACTCTATGGGACTAGCGGATAACAAGTGCGTGCCTTGCCGCGGCGGCGTGCCTCCCCTGCCGCCGGCTCGTACAGAAGAGTTGCTCAAAGAACTGGGGCGCGGGTGGACGCTCAACAAAGAGGGGCACATCGAGCGCTTGTATACCTTCAAAGACTTCGCGCAGGCGTTGAGCTTCGTCAACAAGGTCGGTGCCGTGGCGGAGGCCGAAGGCCATCACCCTGATCTGTATTTGTCTTGGGGCAAATGCAAGGTTGAGGTCTGGACGCACAAGATCAACGGTCTGACCGAGAGCGACTTCTATCTCGCGGCCAAAGCCGATCGAGAGTTTGAGCCGTTCAAGGCGGCCGCGAGCTAGGCACGACAAGGGCACCGGCCATGAACCGACGAGGCAAGCGATGAGCGTGAAGGCCCAAGTCGCGCTCGTCAATATGCCGTTCAGCTACTCGAAGTACCCGTCGATCCAGCTCGGCACGCTCTCCGCCCTGCTGAAGTCCAAAGGGTTCGCCGTCGATTGCCATCACTTGAACGTTCGGTTTGCGCACAAGATCGGCGTGCCGCTGTATGAACTGATCTGCGAGCAACGCGCGCTGTTCGGCGAGTGGCTCTTCTCGTATCTCCTGTTTCGCGACAACCCGAAACGAGCCGAGTACCCGCGGGTGTTCAAGCCGGTGTTCGAGCAGATCGCACAGCGGAGCGGGTATCCGCAGTCGTTCTTCGAAGACATGGCCACGCGAACCGCGCCCCAATTCCTCACGTGGGCCATGACGGCGATCGACTGGGGTCAATACAAAATGGTCGGGTTCACCTCGACGTTCGATCAGAACGTGGCGAGCTTGACCTTGGCGAAGTTGATCAAGGACCTCTATCCTGCCGTCACGGTCGTCTTCGGAGGGGCGAACTACGACGGCGAAATGGGCTTGGAATTCATCCGCGCCTTTCCGTTCATCGATTACGTGGTAGTCGGCGAGGGCGAGACGGTGCTGCCGCCCTTGGTCGAGCAGCTCCTGGCGGGCAACGTGGAGCGCGTTCCCCGAGGCGTGGCGTTCCGGACAAACGGGACGATCGGGTTCCATCCGAACCAGGAGCTCTTCACGGACTTCGCCCATACCGGCCCTCCGGACTACGACGACTACTTCCAGCTCCTCGAGGTGTCGGGCTCGCAGGCCTCGCAGGGTCTTGATCGTATCCTGTTGTATGAAGGCTCGCGCGGCTGTTGGTGGGGCGAGAAACACCACTGTGCCTTTTGCGGGTTGAATGCGCAGAGCATGAAGTTCCGCGCCAAGTCGCCCGAGCAGGTCATCCGCGAAATGACCTATCTTTCCGGCCGGTACGATACGACACGCTTCCGGCTGGTCGACAACATCATCGACATGAAGTATATCGATCAGTTGTTCGGTCGGTTCGCCGCGGATCGTTGTGACTTGGACGTGTTCATCGAGACCAAGAGCAACCTGCACAAGGAGCAGATTCGGACGCTTGCGGCCGGAGGCGTCAAATGTATGCAGCCGGGGTTGGAAAGCCTGAGCCAGGCACAACTGCGCGCGATGGACAAGGGCGTCAGCCCGATGCAGAACATCGTCTGCTTGAAATGGAGTCACTATTACCGGATCGTCGTCTCATGGAACATTCTGTTGGGCTTCCCCGGCGAGACGAATGAAGATTATCAGCGACAGATCGCACTCATCCCCTCGTTGTATCATCTCCAACCGCCGGAAGCGGCGGGCAAGTTCTGGCTCGAACGCTTCAGCCCCTATTTCACCAGGCCGCACCAGTACGGCGTGCGTATCACCGGACCGGGACTGGCCTATGAGTATGTGTACGACAGTCGTCAGGTCGATCTCATGAAGATCGCCTACGATTTCGAATATGAACTCGATGATTGGCGGGTCGATCCCCACGTCTACCAAGAGCTGGTCGATGCGGTGCAGGAGTGGCGGCGGCGGGCCGCCTCTCCCGACAGGCCGTTCCTCTACTATGCCAAGGCTCTGGGATACGTGACGGTTTACGACGGGAGGAATCCTGCGGCACCGACCAGAGAACGATTCGATTGGCCCGCGTCGTTCATCATCGAGTTCTGCAACGAGGCGCCAAAGTCGACGGAGCAGGTTCTGGCGGCCCTGCAAGGCGGCATGACCGAGACCGACTCCGAGGGGGTGACGGCCGCCTTGGCAACACTGACGAGCAAGCGGATCCTCTACGAAGAACGGGGCAAGTACTTTACGCTCGCCATCCCCGAGCATCCATTTCTCTGAGAGACGCGTCGCCGTCCGTCGGGACCGTCGACGACTAAGGCCCCTCGATCACATAGACAGCTTCGTCGCGACGTTGCGCATCTGCACACCATGAACGAGCGATGCCCCGCCGCGGATAGCGCAGGCCACGTGGACCGCTTCCGTCATCTCCTCGACGTTCGAGCCTTTCTCGAGAGAGGCTTGGGTATAGGCGTCGATGCAATAGGGACATTGCACCGTGTGGGCGACCGCGAGCGCGATGAGCGCTTTTTCCCGCTCGGTCAGCGCGCCATCGGAGAAGACCGCGTTGTAGTAGCTCATGAACTTATCCCAGAGGGCGGCGTTGCCTTTGCCCATTTCAGCGAACTTACCGAGGTCGTGCGGATGGTAATAGGTCTCCATAGGTCAACTCCCGTAATGCGTGATGGGTGATGGGTGACGGGGCGCGAGGTAGGCGGACAACTCTGACGCTCACAACTCGTCACTCATCACTTGTCACTGGTTTTCAGGCATGGCCCGGAGGGTCGGGCTCGACTTCCGAGAGGATGCGGGAAAAACGCTTGCCCACGATGGAGGTCACCTTGGCCATGAGATCGATCACCTCTTGCCACTCCGCCGGCTGAAGGTCCAGTTTGATCTGGGGATGGATCGCCCATTCGGCGTTGACTTGGTTACCTGTCCGACTCACGAGGACGCGGAGCAATTCCACGTCCCAAACGTCTTGGTCCTGGGCCTGCGGGTTTCCTGACTTGGTTGGAGGGGCCTGTTTCGCCATGTTGCTCGTCTCTCACACTTCGGAGAACCGGGAAATCATAACGCATCGAACGGGTGTCTGTACATGGGAGTCAGCTGGTGGCCAGACTTCCGCGATGTTGGCTCCCTGCCTAGCGGGTCGTTGAGTGGCGATTCAACACGGTCAGCATTTCCTCGTGGATAAGCCCGTTGCTGGCCACGAGCTGCTGTCTATAGATGGAAAAGCCCAGTCCGGAGAAGTCCGTGACTCGCCCACTGGCTTCGCGCACGATCAGCTCGCCTGCCGCCATGTCCCACGGGTGCAGCTTGACTTCCCAGTATCCGTCGAACCGGCCCGCCGCCACGTAGCAAAGATCGAGCGCCGCCGTGCCCGTTCGCCGGAGACCCTGAGCCTTGAGGGCAAAGGCGACGAAATGGTCCAGGTTGTTTTCCAACGTATCCCTGATGTCGTAGGCGAAACCTGTGACGAGCAGAGCGCGGTCCAGTGAGTCGGTTCTGGAAACGTGTAGGGCTGCATCGTTCAGGTAGGCGCCGCGCCCCGCTTCGCCCAGAAAGAGCTCTCGACGCGTGGGGTCATACACCACTCCCAACAGACCGGCACCCTCATGTTCGACCCCGATCGAGACACAGTATGCCGGATAGCCATGGGCGAAGTTCGTTGTACCGTCGAGAGGATCGATGATCCACTTATAGGGCGAGCGGGGATTGGCATCTGCACCTCGCTCCTCCGCGAGAATGTTGTGATCGGGGAAAGATGTCTTGATGACGTCGATGATACATTGCTCCGCGGCATGGTCCGCTTCGGTGACGAGGTTCACGCTGTTCTTGTGCGAAATGGTGACGCCTTTTCGCGCGTAATCCAGGAGCAGAGCTCCAGCCTGCTGGGCCGCATGAACAGCCGTATCAAGTAACCGGCTTCGGTAGGATGACGAGGGCAGGGACATCGCGTGCAAGCTTAGCACGAATGAATGGCGAAAGCGGATGAGTCGGCCGTCGAGCGATGTGCTCGGCGCGGGTCGTGTGGGCAGAGGAAGAGATCGCCCATCATTCCGATCGTGGACCCACCAACGAGAGCTGGACGTCTTGTGGATATTTCGCAAGTGATTTCGAATCAAGGCTGCTTGTGGCCGTTATAGAGATTTTTTTTGTTGACAAATAGGCGAAGCAAGCATATAAAGCAAGCATGCTTGATTGGAGATCGGATTGTGGAAGAATTGACAGATATTTCAGTTGGTTTGGAGCAGAGAATTAACGCCTACAAGACTCGGCTCCAGGACTTGGAGAAAAGGCGTCGTCGCCTGGATGAAGAGATCGCCACGATCAAGAAGTACCTGGAGCTTGCAGAAACCCTCTATCGGGTCGAGGCGGACAAGGCCAAACTCGCCAACCTGTCAAGCGCGCTTATCCCCGACGAGAAGGGCGTTCGCGCGCATCCAGTCATGGACGTTACCGACCAGTCTAGAGAAATCCTGCTGGGTCGAAGCAAGTACGTCGGGAAGAGCGTGCCTGAAGCGGCCATGGAAATTCTACGGGAGGCAAACCGCGCGATGCATGCCAAAGAACTGCTGCAGCGGCTCATTGAAGGCGGCCTGCAGATCAAGGGGAAAACACCCTTGACGTCAGTTGCGACCTCGCTCAAGCGAGACAAGCGGTTCAGAAAAGTGGGACCGAATACCTTCGAAGTCTCACGCGATCCCGTGGTCGAAGCCGTTTGACCGGTGTGAGTGATTCGGCAATCGTGAAGGGAGGTGAGATACTTGGCAACAAAGAAGGCAGCGAAGAAGAAGAAGAAGTAATTCCCCCTCGAGTGAAGGCCGGAGGCGAGGCCACTCGCCTCCGGCCTTATCATTCGCTCACCATGCTCCCTCTTCCACCAACGCGCTGAAAACTGGTGCTCGTTCGGAGGCGTGCGGGTTCGGCACATGACAGACCGCTTGCGCTAACCATGTGCGGCGAGTTATGTGCAGAACGCGGTGCGGGAGAACTATTGGGCCGGAGAATAGGCCATCGCGGTCGCGTAAATCGGCTTGCTGGAGGTGAGCGCGTGGCGAGCGTGGCGGGATGAGGTGACCTCGTCTAGGTTCAACAAGACCCATTTGTCGGGTTGAGCCAAGATCTTGTCGACGAGCCTTGTGTGCAGCGCGTGGCCTGACCGGTCCGCAATAAGGTGGCCGATAAATGGAACTCCGAGCAGCGCAAGATCTCCCATCAGGTCGAGAATCTTGTGCCGGACAAACTCATCGGTGAAGCGAAGGCCCGACTTGTTCAGGATGCTGTCCTTAGAGAGGACCACCGTGTTCTCCAACGAACCGCCTCTCCCAAGCCCCCTCGCCCACAGTGCTTCGATCTCGTGAAGGAAGCCGAACGTCCTGGCCTCAGCGATGTCCCGCTCGAACGAAAGGGAGGACCACTCGAATTGGAAACTTTGCTTCTGAATAAGGGGGTGGTCGTATTGGATACTGTAGCTGATTCGAGGTGTTGCCGACGGCTCTATGCGAACCCGTCTGACCCCATCCGCGATCTCGATCGGCTGCATGATCTTCAGATATGGCTGCCGATGAGTCTGCGTCAAGGTCCCCGCTTCGGTGATCAGGCGGACAAACGGCGCGGAACTTCCATCCAACACCGGGACCTCAGGACCGCCGATCTCAATGTACGCGTTGTCGACTTCGAGTCCGACCAAGGCCGCCAGCACGTGCTCGACGGTTTGGATCTGACATCCATTCGCGCTGAGCGCCGTGCAAAGTACGCTCGGAACCAAG
Organism: Nitrospiraceae bacterium; assembly: GCA_037446055.1. Classification (GTDB taxonomy): domain Bacteria; phylum Nitrospirota; class Nitrospiria; order Nitrospirales; family Nitrospiraceae; genus JBBIJI01. The sequence goes on along the minus strand of JBBIJI010000058.1, from coordinate 4,615 downwards.
TGTTCGATGGATGCAGAGACGGGTATGGAAGAAGACCCTCGCTGGAGGACGAACACAAGGCCCGAATCAGGAGGAGCGGGATGGATCGCCAGCGTCGCAGGCTCTCCGCTATGGAGGCCGATGCCAGAACAACTTACTGATTTCGCTAGCGTCTTTTGATATCGCACACGATCACCACACCAGTACGCCCTAGAGACTCAGCAACTCGCATGCCAACCTTATACCAATTGAAATTTAAAGAATTTTCTATGAAATTGCCTGTGGCGCAGCTTAGGGGAGTCACACCTTTGTTGTAAAAAAAATACAGCTGTGGCTTTTCGAGAAGAATCGCCTAGGGACGTGGCTCCAATTCAATAAGACCCTTCCGGATGGCGAGGATAGCCGCTTGAGTTCGATCATAGACCTGGAGCTTGTGGAAAATGTTGCGCACGTGGTTCTTGACGGTTTTTTCGCTGAGATCAAGACTGTTCGCGATCTCTTTGTTCGTCTTGCCGTCAGCCACTAGCCGCAAGACGGTGATCTCTCGTTCCGTAAGGTCGTGCTCGACCCACGCCGGCCGTTTGCCTTTCTTCTGCGCCATCAAGGAAAATTCCGCGAGGATCTTGCTCGCCACGGAGGGGTGAATGAGCGATTCGCCGCGATAGATGGCACGAATCGCCGCTACGATTTGCGACGACTCGGAATCCTTGAGCAGGTATCCGGTCGCGCCGGCTCGCACCAGATCAAAGATGAATTGTTGTTCTTCGTACATGGTCAGAGCCACGATGCCGATGTGTGGGAACTCGCGCTTGATCTGGCGCGTGGCTTCGACGCCGCCCATGCGCGGCATGCTCACGTCCATGAGGATGACGTCCGGCAGTAACGCGCGGGCTTTTTCGACCGCTTCCAAACCGTCCTGAGCTTCACCGACGACTTGGATATCCTCCTTCGTCTTGAGGATGGCCGCGAGCCCTTCGCGAACGACCCGGTGATCGTCCGCGATGAGCACCTTAATTTTTTCCATTCCTGGCTCCTTCCTTCTTCACGAGCGGAACCTCGATCACAATCCGTGTGCCGTGCCCTTTCTTCGAGTCGATCGTCCCCTCTCCGCCGACGAGGCGCGCGCGCTCGATGATCCCGCGGATGCCGAAATGATCCCACTTTTCCGGATCGCGGAGCACCGCGTCCATGTCGAAGCCGATGCCGTCGTCCGCGATCGTGACGCGCAACCGGTCGAGGCTGACGTCGAGTTGCACCGAGACATGGCTCGCGCGCGCATGCTTTTGCACGTTGCTGAGCGCCTCCTGCACGATCCGAAACAGGAAAATCTTCGTGCGCGGGAAGAGAAGCTGTTCGTCCCCCGAGACGGAGAACTCCGTCTTGATGCGGTACTGGGTCTCATACGAGGTCAAGTAGTTGGTGAGCGCGGGGATGAGGTCCATCTTATCGAAGTGGAGCGGCCGCAGGTTGAAGATGACCTGACGCGCTTCTTGGATCGCCAGCTTCAATTGAGTCTTGGATTCGCGCAGGGTGGCCAGGCAGGCTTTCGGGTCCTTCCGAAGCAATTGCTGGCACAAGTCCAGCTTGAAGTTGACGCCGGCCAGGCTCTGCACCAACCCGTCATGAATCTCACAGGCGATTCTGGTCCGTTCCTCGGTCACGGCCACCCCGGTTTCCTTGACGTAGAGGCGATAGAGCGATTGATACTTGTTCAGCGTCTTCTCGATTTCAGCCGTGGCTCGGATGCGTGCCTCGATCAATTGCCACATGAACTTCGCGCTGGCCCCGCCGATCACCGTGACACCCATGCGATGGAAATCCTGCAACGCCTCCTCGACCTCATAATTGCCGGTGACGTCGATGATGAGGTCGACCTCCTCCAATTCCAGCAATCGACGATAGTCCCGGGTGACGGGAATCCGCAGACGCCTCGCGAGCTTCAACCCTGGAGCCTGCCGATTGATCTCGGCGACTCCCGCAATCTTGACCAGCGGGTCCTGCGCGAAAATCTCCATCAACGCCGTGCCGCCTCGACCGGCTCCGATGATGGCGACATGGCTCACCTCGGGCGCCGGCCGTGGGCGGCCAAGGCGCGGGGAAGGTTGCGTCTTGGAGACGAATGTGGTCACGGATCGACTCTCCGACCGCAGGGCGGTCGAACTGACCGGGCCCTCGACTGAGAAACCTGTCCTGATCGCGGGCGGACCGCGGGCAGGAAAACCGGGGCGTGACTGGTGATCTATCGGTCTCGCCGCTGCTGGGCCAGGGCCTTGATCTCGTCCATGAACTGATCGATGTCTTTGAATTCCCGGTAGACCGAGGCGAACCGGACGTAGGCCACCTGATCGAGCTGCGAGAGTTCCTTCATTACTTCCTCGCCGATGACTCGGCTCTCGATTTCGGCTTCACCCATCTCCTGGATGTGCTTTTCAATGCGATCGGCGACCGCTTCGATCGTCGTCGTGCTGATCGGGCGTTTCTCGCAAGCCTTCTTCAGACCGGACACGATCTTGCCCCGATCGAACGGTTCGCGCCGCCCGTCTTTCTTGACCACGACGGGCATCACTTCTTCCACGCGCTCATAGGTGGTGTACCGTCTCTTGCACCCCAGGCATTCCCGGCGGCGGCGGATGACCTCGCCTTCCTTGGCCATGCGCGAGTCGACGACCTTGTCTTCCAGCTCGTCGCAGAACGGACACTTCATTCAGCGCCTCCCTGGGCGCCTGAGCCGGGCAATCAGGCGTATGAGTGGAAGATCGGAAACCGCGCGCAGAGCGCCTTCGCCTGGGCGCGGACTTCAGCCTGCACCTGCGGGTCCTGCGGACGTTGGAGCACCCGATCGATCAGCGCGACAATCTGCGCCATCTCCGCCTCGCGCATCCCTCTCGTCGACACGATCGGGGAGCCGATGCGAATCCCGCTCGCCACGGCCGGCGGCTTCTCGTCGTAGGGGATCGCGTTCTTATTGACGATGATCCCGGCCGCGTCGAGCGCGGCCTCCGCCTCCTTGCCCGTGATCCCCTTGGGCGTCAGGTTGACCAGCATCAGATGGGTGTCGGTTCCGCCCGAGACGATCCGATAGCCCCGATCGAGCAATCCCTTGGCCAGCGCCTTGGCGTTGGCGACGACCTGGCGCTGGTAGAGCGTGAAGGCCGGCGAAAGCGCTTCCTTCAAGGCCACGGCCTTCGCCGCGATCACGTGCATCAGGGGGCCGCCCTGCAGCCCCGGGAAGATGATCTTGTCCACCGCTTTGGCGTGCTCCGCTTTGCACATGACGATCCCTCCACGGGGGCCGCGGAGCGTCTTGTGCGTCGTCGTGGTCACGAAGTCGGCGAAAGGAATGGGGCTGGGATGGAGTCCGGCCGCGATCAACCCCGCGATATGCGCGATATCCACGAGCAGGTAGGCGCCGACCGACTGGGCGATCTGTTGGAAGCGGGGGAAGTCGAGCGTGCGGGCATAGGCGCTGGCCCCGACCACGAGCATCCGTGGCCGGCACTCTTCGGCGATCCGTTGCACGGCGTCGTAGTCGATCGTCTCAGTCTGTCGATCCACGCCGTAGGAAAAGGCCCGAAAAATGATGCCGGAGAAGTTGACCTTGCTGCCGTGCGTGAGGTGCCCCCCCTGCGCGAGGTCCATCCCCAGGATCGTATCGCCGGGCTTGAGGACCGCCAGGTAGGCCGCCATGTTGGCCTGCGAGCCGGAGTGGGGCTGCACGTTGACGTGGTCGGCGCCGAAAATCTCTTTCGCGCGCTGGATCGCCAGCTCTTCGACGGTATCGACGTGTTGGCAGCCGCCATAGTACCGCTTGCGGGGATAGCCCTCCGCATACTTGTTCGTCATCAGACAGCCCTGGGCGGCCAAGACCGCAGGGCTGGCGAAATTTTCGGAGGCGATCAGAAGCAGCTTCTCCCGTTGCCGCTCTTCCTCCGCGCGGATGGCTTCGTACACGTCGGGGTCGGTCGCCTTGAGTGCATCCCAGGATCCAATCGCGTCGTTCATCGTCGCTCCCCTAGCGGTGATCAATCGAGGTTATGCCGTCTCGCCGGATTCGATGTCTTGCTTCTTGACCACGTGCACCGTCACGGCGGCGGTGACATCGCGGGGCAGCTTGACCGGAATCGTAAACGTGCCGAGCTCCTTGATGGGCTGGGCGAGTTGAACTTTCCTGCGGTCGACCACGAAGCCCTGCTCCGCCAACCGCTCGGCGATCTCCTTCGACGTGACCGACCCGAACAGCTTGTCCTCCTTGCCGACCTGAACCGCGATCGTCACGGAGGCCGCCGACAATTTCTTCCCGTAGGATTCGATTTCGAGCTTTTCCTTCTTGGCCTTCTCGGCTGCCACGCGCTTCGCATGCTCGAAGGCTTTGATACTCCGGCTGTTCGCCTCCACGGCCTTGCGCCGAGGCAGCAAGAAGTTGCGCGCATAACCGTCGGACACGTCGATCACGTCGCCGAGGTGGCCGACCCCCTCCATCGTCTCTTGCAAAATGACTTTCATATAGTCTAACTCCTTCTGTTCGAAAGAGAAAAAGGATACTGGCGGAGACGGGCGAAAGTCAATTCAACATCGTCGGATTGTCAACCCAATATAGAAATGTCCTCTTTCTCCCAAAGTAGAAATGTCCGGGTTA
>JBBIJI010000057.1:0-21272 GCA_037446055.1 Nitrospiraceae bacterium | reverse complement strand
GGGCCATGAAGGTCTTGGCCCATGAAGTGGGGTCGCTGCGCGACGGGAATCATTCAGTCATCCGCCAGTGTACCGAACTCACGGGACGATGACAAACCGGGACTGCCCATCACGGCAGGACGATGGGAAGGATCGCCCGAAACGTCTCGCACGCCGTCTGACCCAGGCGACCGTCTTCCACAGCGGGATCAGTGAGAGGCACGAACCGGGCCACCTTGATGCATGATCGTTCGGCGAGCACGGCCGCAATCTGCGATCTGCGATCCCGCGTCATCGGCAGGGTGTAACCCTCGCCGGCTTTCCACTCCCACAAGGTCGGCGCCAGCGAGAGGCAGAGCCCTCGGTCGGCCAGCGACGGGAAGCGGTCGACGATGTTCTTCTTGTAGCGCTTCATCGAGCGGCCTTCCAACAACAGGGCGAACACGGTGTGGTGGCCCCACCAGAACAAGGAGCGGAAGGTGAACTTGTCGTCGCCGACGAAATGTTTGGGAAAGTCGAGGTACTGGTACGGGAAGTCCTCCAGATGCTCGCCTTTGACGAACTGACACTTCGCGGGATCGAAGTCCGGCGGCGTCAATAGCGCGTGCGATTTCAGTTCTGCCCGGAGTTCGGCATGGATCGTCTCGAGCATGGCCCGAATGGTTTCGGTCGCCCGGGCCTTCACGTGAAACACATGCGCGTCGCGAATCAGGGCGAGCTCCTCGGGAGTGAACCGGGGAAGACCGCCGCCCATGGCCCCTGCCTCAGTCACGCGGGTGGATGGTGCGTCTCGAACGCGGCGACGGTGAGGTCCATCAGATAGCGGCATTCGCCGCAACGGAGGCCGAGGGCATCCTCCATGACATCCATCGCGCGGATCGTGACGGAGAGTGGATGACGCTCCAGACAATGCAACAGCCGAGCGCGAGGCGTCGCTCTGTCCGCGGAAGCCACGTGTTCGGACGGCGGCGACACGATGTCCGACACCGCGATGTAGTGCACCAGCTTGCAGGAACGACAGGGCACGACCAACCGGTTCTCGGGATCCAACCGCCTCAGCGTCAAGCACAGCGGATGGACCGCGAAACACTGTTGCAGAAACGCCCCCGAGTGGGAGATGTCGGCCATCGGCGCCCCAGCAGAGGAACCAGCAACCGCGTGCAGGCGTTATCCTCGCAACACACCCAACAGGGCCAACGTCAAAAGCGCACCGACCGCATAGGGAACGAGACAGGAATAGAGCAGGGCTTGGAAGGCGCGCTCCTGCGAAGTCGTCCGCTCGAGTTGTTCTTTGTACACGAATTCATAGGCGAGCACTGCGAGGGTCAGAGTCAGCACAAGGACCCGGCTGGTCCTCGGCCAGTTATACTGCCCGCTGATGAGAAAGTTCGCCGTGAAGAATCCGCTCGAGAACAGGAGAAACGGCGCGAGCACCAGACGAATGCATTGGGAAAACCGGAGCTGCCATGTGGCTCGGTCGCCGACTGCGGATCGTGGAGGAGAGGTAGTCACGAGCCGACCGCGACGGGCGCTCCCTCGTGAGTGCCCGGATCGGAGGAAACCGGCGTCCCCGTATGACCGGCACGGCAGAGCTTGCACACCCGCGGGCGCGCTTTCAGAAAGCGGAACTTGCCGCTGGCAAGACAACTGTAATGGACGAACTCGTTGCACGCCGTGCAGCGCGACCAGCCGCCCCGGAGGAGCGTCTTGTCTCGATAGAGACCCAGCTTGCACACCCTACACGTGCGTGCCTCGATCCCGAGCAAGAGCGGCTGCCAGTCACCGCCAGCCATACGAATACTCATGCGCTGAGTATAAGGAAGGCGAGCGGCGAGAGGCAAGGGGCCTGATGAGCACTGAGGCATCAGGTTCGAGGGCCGTGCTCCTAGCAGCTTGCTCGTAACCTCTGAGATGGCGTTCCTGCCACATGATTGTTTGACAGGGTGGGAGGCTTTTGTTAGGTTCTCGCGGTCGATCGTCGCCCCGTTGGATTGCATCTATCTTTTCTCAGCCGACAACGGGTCCGCAAAGCAGTGAAGTGAATACTGGCCCGCGTTGCTCCCGGGGATACATCATGGGTCGCAACAAGGCTGACAATCGTTTCCAGCATTCCGGCGTATGGACATACATCAATACCTCGAGAACAAACGCGAGGAAGTGGACCGGTATCTGGAATCGGTCATCCCTCCTGCCGAGACGCCTCCGACGACCTTGCACGAGAGCATGCGCTACAGTCTCTTCGCCGGGGGGAAACGCGTGCGACCGATTCTGGCGATCGCCGCAGCGGAGGCGGTCGGTCCGTTGCCTCCCGCGATCCTCCCGGTGGCCTGCGCGCTGGAACTGATCCACACTTACTCATTGATTCATGACGACCTCCCCTCCATGGATAACGACGACTTTCGCCGCGGCAAGCCGACCAATCACAAGGTCTATGGTGAAGCCATGGCGATTCTAGCGGGTGATGCGTTACTGACCATGGCCTTCGAGCTGTGCAGCCGGCCGGATTTGATGAGCGGCTGCGACCCCGCGCGCCAGGTGAAGCTCATTCAGGAGCTGGCCTCTGGCTCCGGCCATTTGGGCATGGTGGGCGGTCAAGTCTTGGATATCCAGGCGGAGAACAAAGACATCGATTTACCGACGCTCCAAGCGATCCATAAGCACAAGACCGGCATGCTGATCCGCGCCGCCGTGCGGATGGGCGCGATCGCCGCCGGCGCGACGCCACACCAGCTCGACGACCTGACCGGCTACGCGGAGGATGTCGGCTTGGCCTTCCAGATCGCGGACGATGTGTTGAACGTGACGGGCACGCGTGAGGAACTGGGGAAGAATCCCAACACCGACGCGCAACGCGGCAAGAAGACCTACCCTGCCTTCTACGGCGTCGAGGGGGCGAAGGCGCTCGCGGACACGTGTACGCGCCGCGCGATCGATCGGCTGAGCAGCTTCGGCCCCTCCGCCGATCCGCTCCGTGAGCTCGCGCGCTATATTACGTCGCGCAGGTCCTAAGACGTGACGCGTGACAGGTGACACGTGACAAGTATTAGCAACCTCGTCGTGAGTCAGCATCCACGCTTTTCACTCGTCACCCGTCACCGGGACCGGGGACCCGTTGCATCCCCAAGAGCAACGGGTGCCCTCTGCAGAATGCAATGGGTGCCCCCCCTCACGTCATGAAAGCATTAGTCACCGGCGCGACCGGGTTCGTAGGAGGCGCCGTCGCCCGCGCGCTCGCGACGGCCGGCACGGAGGTGCGCGCCCTCGTCCGCCGCGAGGCCGACTCGACGAACCTGAAGGGGCTCAAGGTCGAAACCGCGTACGGCGACCTGCGCGACAAGGGCTCGTTGCGGAACGCGTTGGCCGGCTGTCGGCAGCTCTACCATGTCGCCGCCCATTACGCGCTGTGGGCCCGCGATCCGGCAATCTTCTATGATGTCAACGTCGCCGGCACGCGGAACCTCCTCGAAGCCGCGCGGGAGGTCGGCACCGAACGGATCGTCTACTGCAGCACTATCGGCACGATCGGCTTGCCGACCGGTGGAGGACTCGGCAGAGAAGACACACCGGTGTCGCTTGCCCAGATGACCGGACACTACAAGCGGTCCAAGTATCTTGCCGAGCAGGAAGTGCTGAAACTGGCCAAGGAGGGCTTGCCGGTGGTGATCGTGAACCCCAGCGCCCCTATCGGAGAGGGCGATGTGAAGCCGACGCCGACCGGCCAGGTGATCGTCGATTTCATGAAAGGGCGCATGCTGGCCTACATTCAGACGGGCATGAATCTGATCGATGTCGACGACGTCGCCGCGGGCCACTTGCTCGCCATGCAGAAGGGTCGCATCGGGGAACGATACATCCTGGGTAACAAGAACCTGACCCTCAAAGAAGTGTTCGACATCCTGAGCCGCCTCACCGGTGTGAAAGCGCCGCGCATTAAGTTGCCACGCGAATTCGTCCTCCTCTTCGCCTACGTGAACCACGCGTTTGCCTACATGACAGGCATTCCCCCGCGCATTCCGCTGGACGGAGTCCGCATGGCGAAGTACAAGATGCACTATGACTGCACCAAAGCTTTGCGGGAGCTGGGCGTGCCACAAACGCCGGTTGAAGTGGCGTTAGAGAAAGCCGTACGCTGGTACCGCGAGCACGGATATGCGTGACGTCGCGTGGCAACTCGACGAATTCTGAATGTTGAATTGCGAATGATGAATTGAAGTTCTGACCTCCGCAGGCCTCGAATCAATTCTTAATTCATAATTCAGAATTCAGAATTCAACATTTAAGGCTGATGGAGACCCTTGCCCTCCTACTGAAGACTCTTCAGCTTCGCCCCTACGTGTTCCTCTTCCTTGCCGTCTTCCTGTTCTCCGCGGAGCGTTTCTTCGGTTGGCGGCGGACGTGGCTGTTTCTCCTCGTCACCTGGCTCACGGCCTTCCTCTGCGAGTTTTCCTCGACCCGAACCGGCCTTCCCTTCGGGTGGTACCACTACACCGGATCGACGGTCGGTCAGGAGCTGTACCTGTCGAACATTCCGTTCATGGATTCACTGTCGTTCACGTTTCTGCTCTACGCCAGCTACTGCGTCGCCCTTGCGTTCCTCCTGCCGGCACAGGGATCCGACTCATCGCGGCTCCGGTTGGTGCGACTGCAGTGGTCTCCCGGAGGCCGGAAGCAGTGGACGACGATCCTCCTGACGACACTGTTTTTCGCCTTCATCGACATGGTGATCGATCCCGTGGCGTTACGAGGTGACCGCTGGTTCCTCGGAAAGATCTACTACTATCCGGACCCCGGCGTGCACTTCGGGGTCCCCATCGCGAATTATGTCGGCTGGGGGGTTGTGAGCCTGTTGGCCTTGTCCGCCTATTTCGCGCTCGAGGAGAGGCTCATCACGGATGATCTCGCACCCACGCTCCCGGTGACCTCACACGTCCTGTTGGGTTGCGGCCTCTATTATGGAGTCTTGGCCTTCAACCTTGCGGTGACGTTCTCGATCGACGAACCCCTGCTCGGAGCGACCGGTCTTCTCATCTATCTTCCCATCACCCTGCTGCTGTCGTTGCGGCTTGTGAATCGATTGCCCCTGCCGTCATGAAGGGCTTGGCGCATCCAGCAGGCGAGCCGGTGGCAATGGCGCAAGGGAGTCGGTATAGTTGAGGTTGATTGCAGGGAGGGTTTCCGATTGTGAAGAGCAAACTGCTGCTCGCGGTCCTGATCGTCCTCTGCATAGGCATCGGGCTCGGGGGGTGGGTCGGGTACCAGGCGTTCAAGACCGGGTTCAGCGCCAAAGCGGAGCCGCATGCCTTGGAAGTCATCGCCGCCAGGCAGTTCCGACGTCTGGCCATCCCCATCGAACAGCGTAACAAACCCAATCCCATCCCCTTGACGGCCGAGGTGCTCAAGGAAGGTCTCGCTCATTTTGCGGATCATTGCGCGACCTGTCATGCGAACGACGGCAGTGGCCAGACGCCGATCGGGAAAAACGTGTACCCCAAGGCGCCCGACTTACGGCTGTCCGACACTCAATCGCTGTCCGACGGAGAGTTGTTCTTCATCATACACAACGGCATCCGGTTCACCGGCATGCCGGCTTGGGGCTCCGGCGATCCGGAGAAAGACCTCGACAGTTGGAGGCTCGTTCACTTCATTCGCCACCTGCCGAAGCTCACAGCGGAAGAGATCGAAGAAATGAAAACCTTGAACCCGAAGACCAAGAAGGAACTGGAAGAAGAGGCGGCCTTCGAGCGCTTTTTGAAGGGAGAGGAAGCGGCCCCGCCCCCATCTGGGGGACACCGCCACTGACCATGCACGAAAGGAGACCTGCGTGACCACGTTGCGTATTGTGACCGTACTCGGGCTTCTCACTCTTTGGACTCCGTGGACGTTCGCCCATGGAACCGGACAACACGTTCTCGGCACGGTCGCCGCCATCGATGCCTCACACATCGAGGTCACGACTCCGAAAGGCGGCAACGTGACCGTGCGAGTCACGCAGAACACACGCTATCGCTCCCAGAACGTGACCGGCACGAACGGCCTCCCGAAGCCGGGGGATCGCGTCGTGATCGAAGTGACGAGAGACGGCGACGTCCTGACCGCCACCGAAGTCCGATTCGCATCGGCGAAAAGCCCCGCCGCATCGGGGCCCCGGTGATCGCGACATGGCCTGGCGGCGTCACACTGTTCTGGCCGCGTCGGTCAGCCGTTTCCAGGGACTCTTCCACCGCATCCTGATCACGGGTCTTGCCGTCTTCTTGGCCACGTCCATCGTGCCGGGCATCGAAGCCCGCTCCTTCCCCGCAGGGCTGGCGGCGGTGCTAGTGTTGACGCTCCTGAATATCGTCCTGCGTCCCCTGCTCTATTTGTTCTCCCTCCCGTTGATCCTGGTTTCTCTCGGCCTGTTCATGGTCGTCATCAACGCGCTGCTCCTTCAACTGACCGCGTTCTTGGTCAAAGGCTTCGTTGTGAGCGGCTTCTGGTCCTCGGTCCTTGGAGCCGTCGTCATCAGCGGTGTGACGACGCTGCTGACCCTCCTGACGGCCGAGCGTCGCACGATCGAAACTATTGAGTTCGCCCGGCGTCCGCCTCGCGTGATCAATCCCGAAGATCCGCCTCCTCCCCTCGATCCTTGAAGGGCTCCTGCGAGCGCATCCGCCAACGCACCCCGGAGGCCCCTTCCGAACGACGGGAACAGCCAAGGGCAAATCGCGCGAACCGATCGGCCGGTGCTGCCCTCAGCCATTCTGATCAGAAAAATAATGCATCGCGTTTGAATTGCAGGGAGCCCGCTGCTAGAATCCGCTCGTACGCGGAGCGATGCTGATGACCCCGGCCACCAAACCTCTCGCCGTTCCTCCTGAGACTCACCTGCAGCGCGCGCTCACCGCGGCGCTGAACGAGCTGGAAGTGGATGCCGCGTTGGCGGGGACCTTTCCGCTCGAACAGGGGCCGCTTGTCGCGCAGGTCTACCGAGGTTTCACGCCCCGCGATATTCAGGCGATCGTGCGGACCCTATCCGCCCTTCCCATGCAGCCCGCACCGCTTGACGAAGGTGAAGGCGGGCGGGCGATCCGCCTGCGCCTGATCACGCCGGGTGCGCGCAATCTGCTGGCCATCCCCCTGCGCTACCGAAACCGCGTGTACGGGTACCTGGCACTCGGTCGGAAGGAAAGCGGCGCCTTCAGCAAGAAGGAACGCACCACCTTCGAGAGCGCGGCGGAAGAGATCACGAAAAGCCTCGAGCGCGAATCCCTGTTCGACCAGCAAGTGGTGCTCTCGCGTCCGCTGGTCGCCTCCCAGCCTCTTCCTGTTGCAGCCACACCGGCCGAGCTATTTGCGTCCCCGCCCTCACATGCCTCGCCGGAACTTGAGGCGCAGGTCCATGCCGTCTTGGAGGAGGCACGGAGCCTCTTGCCGTTCGATCGCGCGTGGGTCTGTTATTACGATCCACTGGCCGGGAGCGTCGAGGTGCTCGGCGTCGCCGGCGACCTGAAAGGCGATCAGAAGAAAGACCTGAAGCCTGGCCAGCGGTTGGCACTGGACAGCTCCGCCGCTGGGTGGGCGGTCCGCCATCGCAAACCTCGGGTCGATCAGGATCTGGCCTCCACGCAAGGCCGCTTCCTCGACCACAAGCATCTTTACAAGGATCGGTTTCAATCCTCGATCGTGCTCCCGTTCTTCGTGCATGGCCAAGTGGGAGGCACCGTCACGCTCGCCTCCAAAGAACCGTCACGCTACGTGGTGACCGACGCGAGGACGCTGGAGCCTGTGACATTGAAGCTGGTGGAATTGCTGCAGCAGGCGGCGGCGCCGAGTAAGGCGGGCGAGACGGGCGGCGGGGACGTGCCGCTTCCGCGGCCGGAAAGCTTACCCTCCGAGCCCGCGATAAGAAAACAGGAACGGCAGGCGGCTCTCGGTGAGTTCAGCGCGTTCCTGGCCTCAGAGGTGCGGGAGCCGTTGGCCTCCATCCGCGCCCAGTTGGAAGAAGTCACCGGCGAAGGGATCCTGGATTTCGACCCGCAGACGCGCATTGAGAACGCCATGCGCGACCTGATGCGCATCGAAGCTCTGCTGAACGAAATTCTCGACTTCGCCAAACCGCTGGAGCTGAGCCGGCGCCTTTGCCGCGTGCCGGAGATCATCGAGAGCGCGCTCAATGTGATCGCCACGGACTTGGAGGTCTCACGCATCCAGGTGACCAAGAACTATCCCGCCCAGATCAACCCTGTGCGCTGCGACGAGGCCAAGATGCAGCAGGTCTTGCTGAGCATCTTCCGGAACGCCGTCGAGGCCATGTCGCCGGGCGGTCAGTTGCGCATCGAATTGAGCCATCAGCGGGGCACGCGTCATCGCGAGGTCCAGATTCTCATCCACAACAACGGAGCCCCCATTCCCGCAGAGATCGTCGACAAGGTGTTCGAGCCCTTCTTCACCACCAAACGGACCGGCACCGGCCTAGGCCTGGCGACCGTCAAAAAGATTGTTGAAGAGCACCAGGGGTCGATCTCGATCGCGAGCGCGCCGGAGCAGGGCACGACCGTGATCATTCGCTTGCCGGCCATCAGCCGCGGACCCGCTTATCGCCACCGGCACCGCGGGCGGCGGCCCCCCCACCGGAGGGCCCACTAGGAGGCTGCCCCTTGACACCCCCGGACCGGCCCGCTAAGATGCGCCCCACTTGATACAGTCTTCCACGCCTTTTTCGGCCACCATATCTTTCAAAGGAGTAGGGGTATGAGACTGGTAATGGGTACCGTTGCAGCAGTGTCAGGCATTCTTTTTGGGGTTTCATTGGCATCGGCCAATCCCGCCTTGCTCCCGAAGCATCCCGGCTACCCGGCCAAGCAGGCGACCAGCCCGGTGACCGGCCAGCCGTTGGCGAACGATCCAGGCCAGATGAACGCCGGTGGAGAAAAAGCAGTGCTCGAGGCCGCTGCGTTCGATGACAACCATGTGAAGCAAAACCTGCAAGATGCGAATAATCAGCGGATTCAGGCAAAGGAAGGGGCCGGCCGGCTCCCGAAGGTCCAGGGTCCGCAAATTCAGATTGCTCCGCCGGTGACCTCAGCCACAAAAGCAGATGCCAGCTTGGGCGTGAAGTAGTGGGTACGGGAGGGGAGTCGGTTCGGGCCCCCTCCCGTGTCGAGCGCAGCTCGACTGAATAGCTACGGGAGGGGAGTCGGTTCGGGCCCCCTCCCGTGTCGAGCGCAGCTCGACCTATAGGCTACGTGGACGAGGTTTGACCCAGGGGAGGTTGCCGCCGAGGCAACCTCCCCTGTTTGTTTTGAGCAATCAACCGGAAACGCCACGGTTTCTTGGCCCACTCGCCGGCGTAGTCCACACCGATTCTGGGGAAGGCTCCCACTGCACTCCGGCTGATCCGGAGCCCGCGATCTTCCATCCACAGTAATGCTCGAGCCGTGAGATCGTGTCGGTTTAGCTCACGGTTGATCTCAAGCCGCTTGCAGACTCTCCCTGGCCCATCCACCAACTCGCCGTCGATGTCCACGGCCCTGATGAGTACAGCCGCGGGATAGCCATCACGTTCGGTCACCACGTTGAAGCAGTAGTGCATGCCATAGATCAGATAGACATAAGCGGTTCCCGGTGGACCGAACATGACGTCGGTCCGCGCTGTCCGGCCGCGCGAGGCGTGGGATGCGCGATCCTCCGGTCCCACATAGGCTTCGACATCGATGATCTTCCCTACGATCAAACCGGATCCGTTCTCACGGACTAAGAACTTGCCGAGCAACGATCGCGCAACTTGGAGGGTGGGACGGTTGAAGTAGGCGGGGGAGAGAATCCTAGCGTGGGAACGTTGGCGATGGGTGATGCGTGAGGGGTGGAGGATGGAGGGCGCTGCCTCCTTCTGTTGCCTATAGCCCATTGCTGATCGCCTCGTGCCTGCCAAAAGCTAAAAATACCATGCCAGCCCGCCCATCACAAACCGCGGATTCCCCGGCACGAAATGAATGTCGGTCACGCCGGCCGGTTCGTTTCTCAATCGTGACTCGAAGGCGAAGGTCGCCTGTTCCCACTTGGTATTGAAGAGGTTCTGCACAAACAAGATCGCTTCGAGGTGCCCGTGAGACAGTTTGATGGGCAACCGGTAGCGTTCGGTGAGATCGAAGTCGAGCCAGGACGGAGCGCGGATCGTCCGGTCCTCAGTCAGCGGACGAACCCCGAGATAGGTTCCCTGAAGCTGCGAGGTGAGTCCTTCAGGCCAGCGGAGAATCACCGCTCCATAGGCGGTGACTTGAGGCGCCAGCGGAATGGCGCCCCCACCCTTGAACACGGAATGAGTCCACGTCACGCTCCCGTTGAAAGACCACGGGCCCCACACATGTCCCCGCGCCGCGACCTCCATCCCGTACCGCCGTGACGCCCCGCGTGCCTCGGTCGTGCCCTCATCACCCACAAACACGAGTTCTGATTTCAAGTCCAACGCCCACAGCGTGGTGATGAGTTCCACCCCTTGCTGTCCCCAGGGTCTAGAGCGAAGCCCGACTTCCGCCCCCTGCGCCCGCGCCAGGGCCGAGCTCGCATCCGTCACCGCAGATCGCGCATCGTTACTGTGAAATCCGACGCCATAATTGACGAAGAACTCCGTCTTGTACCACGGTCCGAGGATCAGATTGACTTTCGGGCTCACCTGACCAGACTGCTTTCGACCCGCTGGCTGCTCAGGACAGGTTCCGCAGCGATTCCGCACGTCGAAGGTGAAGTAGTCGCCGCGTACTCCGCCGGCCAGGCGCATCCAGGACGTCGGCTGGAGTTCCAGCTTCAGGTAAGGCGAGTAGGAGGCTTCCTGGACTGCGCTTTGCGTGATGGTCGACAGGATATTCCGTCGCGTGTGGGTTCCGAGCCGAACATCGGGAATCGTGTCGTTGCGAACCTGTAATCCAACAGTGGCGGCGCTGTGCACACCAAACAGGTCTCCGGTTTGCCGAAACCCGAGATTCCCGCCGTACATCACGCGCCGGTCCTGCTGCTGGATGCCGTCGCCGTTCACCGGGTCGTTGAGAAAGAAAGTGAAGTTCGTAAAGAGATCGAGCTTGTAGTACATCGCGTAGGCATCCGCGAAGAATCGTCCTCCGGAAGTCGTGTCATAGTGATATTGCGCGCGACCGGTGGCGCGCTCCGTCTTGCCTCCTTCGGAGGGGTCGATCGCTCCGAATCGGTCGAGGCTCCCGTCCAACACGGCGCGCAGCGGAATCTCACCGGATGCATTCCACTGCGCTTTGTGATAGCTGCCGGTCACGCTGAATTCGGACCGAGTGGTGGGGTTGATGGTCACCTTGCCGAGCACGTTGGCCCTGAAATAACGGTTATCGTTCAGGAACGGACCGTTCGTATAGAAGCCTTCCGCCGCGAACAACGTCCGTACCTTGTCCTTGGTCGGCGACAACATCAGCAGATAGCGTTGCGTGTCAAACTGTCCTCCGACTCCCTGCATGACACCCTGCTCGATTACGTCCCGAGTGATGAATGTCACCGCGCCGGCCGTATCGAAGTCACCGAACTCGGGATGGTAGGTGCCTTTCACCACATCCACGCCCTGGATCGTTTCCGGAATGATGAAATTCAAATCGGTATACCCCTGGCCATGCCCGTGGGTCCGAAGATTGATCGGCATGTTATCGGCGAAGAACGCCACGTCAGTGCCATGGTCCGCATCGAAACCCCGCAAGAAATACTGATCGGCTTTACCGGCGCCTCCCGAATGCTCCACGGTGATGAAACCAGGGATTAAACGCAGCACTTGAGCCGGCCTCCCTTGCGGCTGCAACAGGTACTCCTTGTCAGGGATGAACAACTGGGAAGAGGCTGCTACCGGCCTGTCGCCCACTACGGAGATTTCCCGCACCTCCAGGACAGGAGCATCGGGATCGTGTGCCTGAACCGTCTCCGTTACGAATCCGAGCCCCACAGACAACCATGCTGCGAGCAACTGGAGCCCGACCGATCTTGTCCGCATCGCCCACACCTCCTTCGCTTTTCGAACAGGCGCCGCATGTGGGCAAGCGGACGGCCCACGAGCGTCGGACCTGCTGCCACGGCAGCGGCACAGACCCTCGTGGCCCGGCTGTGAGGAAATAAAGCGAACGGTTTCGCTCAGGATGGCTGGCTGACCAGGAGCAGTAAGCGCAGGCGCTGCAGCGCCTGCGCGATGAGACCCTCCAGAGTGCGTCCTTCTGACCCTACGATTTCCACTTCGGCGCGATTCACGGGCAGCAAGACCTTGCGTGCTCTTGCATAGAGAATGGCGCGAGCGATGACGGGCGTGATCTCCCCAAGCATGGTCCCCGGCAAAACCACGTTCAATGAGCCGACGATCACGTCCGCCGTTTGCACAGTCTGCGCGATCGTTCCGGCGCCCACGCCGACCCTGGTAGCCCCTGCTCGCTTCATGGCCAAGGCCGCCGCGTGATTGGTTCCAAGCCCGACGATTTCATGGGCCGGGCTGATTGTCTCCCGTAAGCCGGTCACCAGCTTCGAACCCAATCCCCCGCCTCGACCGTCGACGACGCAGACACGCATGAATCAGCTCAACCTCTTACCGGTCGTCGTCATGGTGAGCTTCCCGTGCTTGACACCCTTGATGCTGACCAACGCATCCGACACGGAGCGAATTTCTGAGCCCTTGCCTTTCACGACCAACACCTCCAGGCAGTGATCGTGATCAAGATGCACATGCATCCCGGCGAGTATATGCTCCTGAAAGTCATGTTGGATCTGCGTGAGCTTCTGCGTGAGATCGCGCACATGGTGATCGTACACAAACGTGATCGTGCCGACCGTCTCCCGATCATCGCTCCACTCCTGACCGACGAGCGTGTCCCGGATCATGTCGCGGAGGGCTTCCGAGCGATTCGTGTACCGCCGGCGTTCGATGTGCCGGTCGAACTCCTGCAACAACTGCCGATCAAGGGACATGCCGAATCGCACCAACTTGGTCACGCATCAATCTCCCGAGTCGGTAACACGAGTTGCAGATTCATAGCACACCGCCTCGGCAAAATCAACCGCGCGAGGTCTTGTTGCTGATCCAAGTCATCCGAGTGCTGTGAGTGGTGGTGCCGGACGATAGGACGGCGTCTACGACGTGCGATCGAAAACAAACCGCGAACGGGCTCCCGTGCTTTTGAAAGGAAGGCGTCGGGCTGTCAACAGCGGAATGGGCTCAGCGGATGACAAGATCGAGAAAATGTGTCGAGAGCACGATGATGCGAGGGCTCAAGACACCCGCCACAACCGAGTCACGCCGCACGTTCATGAGATCGAACGGCGGCCTGCACGGTCTCGCCGGTCGTGTGGAAGCTGTCGAGGGCATGGTCCAACGTCTCGATCCGCTTTCGGAGGGCTTCGAGTGTTACGTTCGTCCGTTTATCGGACCCTCGGCCGGCGGCCTGCTCCAGCTCACGCAGCGTTCCCTTGATGTCGCTGCTGACCGACTGAATTTCAGCCAATCGAGCCTTGATCCATTCGATCATCTCACCGAAGGCCTCCGCTTCTCGTTGTAGGAAGTCGTTCTTTCGGATGGTGGTCCTGACGGTCAAGTCCCCGTTGCAGATGGCTTTGAAGATCGTTCTGAACCGATACAATGGACCGGCAATCCGATGCGAGAAAAGCACCGAGTGGAGAGTCAGCAGCAGAAGGGCCACGATCAGCGGGGTCCAGATTCTGTTGTGCAAGACGAGAAACTGCTTCGCAATCTCATCGAGCTGTGAGGGTGACAGGGTGGCATCATCGAGGCTGGTTCCGAGGGGCCAGAATAACATCGCTGCAAAGGCCAGCAGGACAATGAGGTGGTAGACGAAACTGACGCCGACAAAGCGATATTGGAAAGTATCACTGATCAGATAACGTCGCCGCCTTAGCATAGCTGGAACCCTCGGCTCAGTAAGTCGCTGCAGTCGGACATCCTGGCCCTCCTAGCCAGTCCTTCAATTAGAGGCAGTATGCGCCGTTTTGTCAGAAACACAACTGTTTTCCCGAATCCGGCTTGTGGCGAATGTGGCATTGTGTTCCCACCGACAAACGCAGCCGCCTGGAGGCTCGGACCGCTCGGTGGCCTCCCCCGGACTGATTCCAGGCCTCATTCGCCTTGAATAGGAATATAGAGAACGGACCCTTGGCGGTTCACGAGGAGCAAGGTCAGGTCATGCGGCCTGATCGTATCAGCCACGCGTTGAAAGACACCAAGGTTTGGGACCGGTTGTCTATTCAACTCAAGGAGCACATCCCCGGGCTGCAAGCCCGCAGCCTCCGCGAGGCTTCCCTCCTCGAGGTCTGTGACCACGACACCCGCATTCACGGTGAGATCCATCTGTTTGGCCAGCATCGGCGTGACGTCGTCAAACACGACTCCGGTCAACGGATGCATGGCCTCCGTCGTGGTCGATGATTGGGCCTTGCGCGTGCGTTCATGCGGCGCTTCTTGAACGATCAGCTCAGCCTGGACCAGCTTCCCCTCGCGCACGAGGTCGAGCCGGTGTCGGCTTCCGATGGCGGCGGCCCCCACCAGGTTTCTCAGATGGCCGCTGTCCAGCACATCCCGCCCGTCGAACCGGACGACGACGTCCCCCCGTCGCAATCCCGCCCGCTCGGCCGATCCCTTCGCCTGAAGGTCGGTGACGATGGCGCCCTTCACATCGGGCAGGCGAAAGATCTTCCCCAGGAGAGGGGTGACGTCCTGCGTCGAGGCTCCCAGGAATCCGCGCACAACCCGACCGGTCTTGAGCAAGCTCTGCATGGCAGCATGGGCCATATTGCTGGGGATGGCGAAGCCGACACCGATGCTCCCTCCGGTCGGACTGGCGATAGCCGTGTTGATGCCGACCAACTCACCGGCGATATTGACCAGCGCACCGCCTGAATTGCCGGGATTGATCGGCGCGTCAGTTTGAATGAAATCCTCGAAATCGGCCACGCCCACGTCGGCCCGACCGACTGCGCTCACAATCCCGAAGGTCACCGTGCGGCTTAATCCCAGCGGATTGCCGATGGCGAGGACAAAATCACCCACGGCAAGCGTGCTCGAATTGCCCCATGGCACGGTCGGCAGGTTGGTCGCGTTGATCTTCACCACGGCCACATCAGTCTTGGGATCCGTGGCCACCACCTTGCCTTTAAACTGCCGCCGGTCGGCCAAGATCACCTCCACGTCGACTGCGTCCGCCACCACGTGGTTGTTCGTGATGATATATCCGTCGGACGAGACGATCACCCCGGACCCCTGTCCGTACTGCCGCCTCGCCGGCGGCTCCTTAAAGAGCCCGAACGGCAAGCCCTCATCGCCGAAGGCTGGCTCCCTGACCATGACCGTCGAGGCGATACTGACTACGGCCGGGATGACTTTGGCCGCCGCGGCCTTGATCTGGCCTTGTAGATCTCCGCCCGAGACGACCGGGATTAGACGTCCCGCAGCGTAGGATTCGGGCGTGAATGCGAGGATTGCCGTCAGGACGATGCTCGCCTGCACAAGCACCGCGCGATCGAATCGGTCTCTGAGACGTGGAGTCCTAGCTTGTTCCGCTCTTGGAGACACCAAAACCTCTCGTGGGTCGTTACTGCGGTGGGATTACAGCGTCGCTCGCCGGAGCCTGAGTGCGTTGCTGATCACAGACACGGAGCTGAACGTCATGGCCGCGCTCGCAATCATGGGGTTGAGCAGCCACCCCCAGAGGGGATAGAACAGCCCTGCCGCCACCGGGATACCTACCATATTATAGATAAAGGCGAAAAACAGGTTTTGTTTGATATTGCGCATCGTCGCCCGGCTGAGGCGGACCGCCCTCACGACGCCGCGCAAGTCTCCCTTCATCAGGGTGATGCCGGCGCTCTGGATGGCCACATCCGTTCCTGTCCCCATCGCGATGCCGACATGCGCCTGCGCGAGAGCCGGCGCGTCATTCACCCCGTCTCCGGCCATGGCCACCACATGCCCCTCCGTCTGAAGACGCTTGATCACCTCGCGCTTTTGCTCGGGCAAGACATCGGCGATGACCTCGTCGATGCTGAGCTCGCGGGCGACGGCCTCGGCCGTCGCCCGATGGTCCCCTGTCAGCATCGCGAGGCGCAGTCCCTCATGGCGCAGCAGAGCCACGGCTTCACGACTCGATGCTTTGAGGCGATCCGCCACGCCCACGAGGCCGGCCAATCGGCCGTCAAGCGCGACGAACATCACCGTCTCCCCCGCGCGTCTCCATTCATCTGCGATAGCGCGCCATGCGCCGAGCGGCTGGTCCTTCCAGTCGATGCGTTCTTCGAGGAGCGGCTGCGTCCCCACCAGCACGGTCCGACCAGCAACTTGTCCGATGACTCCCTTACCGGGGACCGCCGTAAAGGCCTGTGCCGCCTCAAGTTTGAGTTGTCGGGCCTCGGCCGCCTCGACCAGTGCCGTCGCAAGCGGATGTTCGCTGCTCCGCTCGAGGCCGGCCGCAAATCGGAGCACCTCGTCCTCCTGATGACCGTCCAGCGCATGGACGTGGTGGACGCTCGGCCTGCCTTCCGTCAAGGTGCCCGTCTTGTCGAACACCAAGAGCGTGACCTTGCCGAGGACTTCGAGCGCTTCGGCGTTCTTGATCAGCACGCCGGAGGTCGCCCCACGGCCGGTTCCGACCATGATGGACATCGGCGTCGCCAGGCCGAGGGCGCAGGGACAGGCAATGATGAGCACGGACACCGCGCTGAGCAGCGCGAAGGCGAGCTTGGGTTCCGGTCCCCAGACGACCCACAGGAGACCCGCCAGGACCGCGACGACCACGACGGCGGGAACGAAGTAGGCGGCGACGACATCGGCCACCCGCTGGATAGGGGCGCGGCTTCGCTGCGCGTCGGTGACCATGCGGACTATCTGGGCCAGCACGGTGTCCGCTCCCACCCGTTCCGCCTGCATCACAAACCCACCGGACCCATTCATCGTCCCGCCGACCACGCGAGCCCCGGGGTGTTTCTCGACCGGCACCGGTTCCCCGGTCAACATCGATTCGTCCACGGAAGAATGGCCTTCGACGACTTTCCCGTCCACCGGCACTGTTTCCCCCGGCTTCACGCGCAGGCGGTCCCCCACATGGACGTGCTCGAGGGGAATGTCCGCTTCGCGCCCATCCGGATGGATGAGGTGCGCGGTTTTCGGCGATAACCTGAGCAGCGACTTGATCGCGCCGGAGGTCCGGCTCCGCGCCCGCAGCTCGAGCACCTGCCCCAACAAGACCAGGACGGTTATCACGGCGGCAGCCTCGAAATACACGGGCACCGTTCCATCAGGAGACCGAAAGGAGGCGGGGATCAAACTCGGCGCGACCGTCGCGAGCACGCTGTACCCGAAGGCAGTCCCGGTTCCGAGCGCAATGAGCGTGAACATGTTCGGGCTCGCATTGCGAATCGATTGCCAGCCGCGCTCGAAGAAAGGTCGCCCCCCCCACAGCACCACGGGAGTCGCCAGAACCAACTGCATCCAGGACAGTCCGAGACCTCGCACGGTTTCCGGGACCAACTGACCGGGCACCATGTCGGACATGGCCAGAACGAAGACGACGAGTGCCGGGACAAGGCACCACCAGAACCGGCGCGCCATGTCGTCCAGCTCCGGGTTCGTTTCCTCCTCGATCGTGACGGTTCTCGCTTCCAACGCCATGCCGCAGATCGGACAGGAGCCGAGCTCCGGCTTGACGACTTCCGGATGCATCGGACAGACGTACTCTATCTTCGTCGTAGCTGGTAGGATGAAGCCCGGTTCGAGCGCCATGCCGCATCTCGGACAGGGTCCGGGCTTGGGCTCGTGAACTTCCGGGCACATGGGACAGACATACTCGGTCCTGCCCCTCGGCACCGTCGCTTCGCGAGAGGATGGTGTCTTCCTCGCCTGGAGGAATTGCTCCGGATCGTTCCGAAACTTGGCGTGACAACCCTGAGAGCAAAAATAATAGACGGTCCCCTTGTAGGAATGGGACCCGGCCGCCGTCGCAGGCTGGACCGTCATGCCGCACACCGGATCGACTGCATCCGCTCCAGTCGCGCCCTCCGGCGCCGGCGCCATCATCGGAAGCGTTTTCCTCCCGGTTGGCATGTGCAACTTCACGGGCGATTGCGCCTTCGTGTAGCGCTCAGGATCGGCTTGGAAGCGGTCGCGGCAGGAGAGAGCGCAGAAGTAATAGGTCTCGCCCTTGTACTCGAGACTTCCCGCCGCCGTCGCCGGCTCGACCGTCATGCCGCAAATGGGATCAATCGCCATTGCACCACACAAGATGAGTTCAGAGTTTAGAGTTCTGAGTTCTAAGTTTTCGGACTCACCTTCATTCAGCACTCAGGACCCAGCAGCCAGAACTTTCTTGGGCTTATCGTTTCGCGTCCGCATCGAGAATGCTCTGGATCACGGTCCTGACGTTTTCCTGGTTCATATTCTCCCCATCGATCTTGATGTTCCCGTCGAGCAGGATGGCCGGCGTCGATTGAACCTTGATTCGCTCCCCCCATCGCCTTCCGTCTTCGAAGGCTTTCGCCGGTTTGCCGCTCGCCAACCCCTCCTCGAATGAAGCTGGGTCCAACCCCACCTCTCGGATCAATACGGCGCGGATCGTCCGATCCAGAATGGTGACCTTGTCCTTGTGGATCGTGCGGAACAGGACTTTCTTCATCTCATTGCCCTTCCCCATCGTCTTGGCCTGCTCATACATGTCGAACGCGGTGGGGAGCTTGCCATGGATCACGGGGAATCCGACCATCGTCACCTCGAGCTTGCTCCCAAACTCCTTCTGCAGGTTCGGAAGACCCGACTCCTCAAACATGTGGCAATGCGGACAGTAAAAATCCGCAAACTCGACGAGCTTGACTTTCCCGGGTGAATGCGTCGAGGGTTCGTTGAGCAGCTCATACTTCCCCTTCAACTCAGATTTCGCCGCGACCGCTGCCGCCGTCATGAGCAGCACCGCGCATATCATGAAAGACCCAAGGGCGAGGACTCCTCTCTGTGTGCGCACAGACGCCTCCTTCCTCATCTCCTGTGTTCTGCGTCGCCGTTGCTCCGGTGAGCGCCTCATTATAATCGATGCGCCCTCGCCTTGTCCGTCTGATATAATTCCGCCATGTTGCACGATCGATTCCTCGTCGCGGCGCTGGCGATGGCAGGAACCGTGCATGTGCTCGGTTGCGCCACACCGTCGGGAGGACCGGACGAGGTCTACAACTCCCCGGACCGACCCACCTTCACGCAGATCAAGGCGGCTCCGGATTCCTACAAAGGGCAGAAAGTGACGTGGGGCGGAGAAGTGCTGGCCGCGAAACGGCTCAAGGAAGGGACCCGGATCGAAATCTTGCAACTTCCCTTGGACTCCTCGCAGCACCTCGACGAGGAGCTGACGAAATCCCAGGGCCGGTTCGTTGCCATTCAGCAGGAGTTTCTTGATCCGGCGACGATCCCACCGGGGACGCTCCTGATTGTCACCGGCGAAGTCACAGGTTCCATCACACTTCCTCTCGATGAAGCGGAATACAGCTACCCGACCCTCGACGTGAAGAAGCTGACCGTCCTCCCGAAAGAAGCCGCAGCTCCTGCCTCGTCCTTCCACCCGCCCTTTTACTGGGGTCCCTACTGGCGGCCGTATCCCTACTACTGGGGCTGGTAACCAACCGCCACCGAGCGCAAGGAACAGTTAGCGGACACCTGAGCCGACGATGCGCTCCACCCGCTCATCGCGTCCTCCTAGGTCATAATAGCGCCGATACTGAGCCAGCGCCTTGACGGAATCCCGGCGGTGCAGTTCGTAGAACACGCCGAGGTTGTAGTGCGCCTCCAGCGAATTGGGCTTGAGCGCCACCGCCGTTTCGTACTCACGCTCGGCGTCATCCAAACGGTTCAGGCTCGTGTACACCATCCCCAGGTTCATGTGGGCTTCGGCATACTCCGGGCGGATGCGGATCACCTCGAGAAACTCCTTGACCGCGTCGAGCGGTCGGCCTTGCCCCCGGTACACGAACCCTAAGTTGTAATGGGCATCTACCAAATTGGGCCTGATCACCACCGCTTCCCGGTAGGCCGCCGCCGCT
The DNA here is from genome assembly GCA_037446055.1 of Nitrospiraceae bacterium. Taxonomy (GTDB): domain Bacteria; phylum Nitrospirota; class Nitrospiria; order Nitrospirales; family Nitrospiraceae; genus JBBIJI01. The sequence goes on along the minus strand of JBBIJI010000057.1, from coordinate 1,244 downwards.
CCTGCCAGATCGTTCGCCCGCTCCGCCATTCGACCGAGCTGATACCAGGCATCCGCATGGCGTGGATTCGCCTTCGTCAAGCGAGTGAGCTGCTCCCGGGCCTGCTTCGCGTCGCCTTGATGGTCGTAGAGGCTGGCCAGGCGATACAGCGCCTCGTCGTGATCGGGATACATCTTGAGCAGTTCCTGATAGATTCGGATGGCCGCCTGGGTATCGTGCCGTTCCTCATACAATCTGGCCAGATCCACATGGGCCTCTTCGTTGCCCGGCGCGATGGCGATCACCTTCGTAAGGGTCGCTTCAGCCTCGGCGAGCTTTCCTTGCGCCAAATAGACATCGGCCAGATCGTTCAGCACCTCGACCGACTTGGGATCGAGCCTCAGCGACTGTTTGAACGATTCGATCGCCTCGACCGGTCGGCGTTTGCCTTTGAAGTAGACCAGGCCGAGCAGATGATGGGCCTCGGCCGATCGTGGATTGAGCTCGACCGCTTTTTTCAGTGACTCCAGCGCGCCATCGACATCGCCCTGGCGGAACAACGTCGCGCCACGCTCGTAATGGCGTTGGCTTGCTTCTGGCTGACCGGCAGGTGCCGCATGGAGGGAACCCACAAGGAAAAGGCTTAGGATGAGGGCGCCGCCGGAGCGAGCCGAGACAACTTTCTGGCTGGTGGAAGAAGCCATGCGCGTCGATGAGCAGGACCCGGTGAAGTCACGTCCGAGCGACGCACTATAAAGAGCCGAGCGGAAGAATTCAACGCGAGGATGCGGAACTCAGGCAGGACTCACGCCAACGGACCTACTTTTTCCACTCCTCGATCCACTGACCGGTTGCCTCATAACCCAGCAATTCTTGGTCCAGCGGGACCCGTGCTCCCGCGCCTCCGGAGTGGCACCGGGCACCTGTTCCTCTTTCGATGCAACGGGTGATTCTCGGCGAAGGTCGCGCTTGGCCCGCTGGACCTGCGAGATTATTTGGGGATTACGGCTAAGACGTTCCTGAAAATAACCACGGTCATACCCGAATAAAGCGCCCGTCCGTAGTCGGCGAGGGACAAGGTCTGGTTGGCGTCCGGCAGGTTGTCCGGTACCACTTCGGCAGTTGCTTGCCGTCCTGTCCTGCTACCGTCGCTGCCATGCTCATTTGTCGACAGCAGGAAGCATCGGCCGCGAGCGTCGGCCCATCGACGTGGCGATGAGCCGCGCCGTCTTCTGGCGGCGCGTCTCCATCGCCTGGTTAGGCAT
>JBBIJI010000056.1:0-22758 GCA_037446055.1 Nitrospiraceae bacterium | reverse complement strand
CCTTCCTCGCGGCTCCACGCGCCCGTCTCGCACGCGACTCTGCAATTTCGTGACGCGACAGGAAACAGTTCCTGGAACCGTTTCCTATGCCAGGCAATCAAGACGACTTGCGTCGAGCTTGCGCCCGCCGAGCCGTATAACTACCGCATGAACCCGCCGGCGGGCGGTAGGCCCAGGAGTGCACGGCGTTCACGCTCGCCCGCCGCGGGTTACGCGGAGCGATGGGCCGACGCTCGCGGCCTGGGGGGTCCAGAGAAAGGGGGCAGATCTTGTAATTGCCAATTGAGGCGGCGCTTGACTGCTGGCTCATGGCGCGGCCGTTACGATTGAGGTTCGCCGGGGGCGTCCACTACGTCACAGCCCGGGGCAACGAGTGCAAAACTATTGTCTCGGATGAGGTCGATCGGGACGGAGAAAACGTACCGGGAGTCAGTGTGCTATGGAATTTTGGGGTCAGCCTGCCCCTCATACGCAGGTCCCTCCACCCTGCCTCTTCCTGACATCTGCCTTCTCGTTCGCAATCCGGCGCAACTCCGCGCGCGGCATTCGATATAATGAACCACCAGCCTGCTGCGGAGTGGGTCACATGGCGTTGAGCGTCCTCGATCTGTTCAAAATCGGCATCGGACCATCCAGCTCGCACACGGTCGGCCCGATGTGGGCGGCGCTGCGTTTTGTCCAGGCTCTCGAAAAGAACGGCGCCCTCCCGCACGTGCAGCGGATTCGCGCCGATCTCTACGGGTCACTGGCTCTGACCGGTCGGGGCCATGCAACCGACAAGGCGATCCTCCTTGGCCTGTCGGGCGAACAGCCGGACCTGGTCGACCCAAACAAGGTTGAGCCGCTGATTTCCGAGGTTCGAGTCCACCATCAGCTCCGGTTGCTCGGGCAACTCCCTATTGTGTTCGACGAGGCCACCGACCTCGTCTTTCACGAAGATGAATCGCTCCCGCTCCATCCCTGCGGCCTGACATTCGCCGCTGTCGACCGGACCGATACGGCTCTCATGGGCCAGACGTTCTATTCCATCGGCGGCGGGTTTGTAGTGACTGAAGAGGAGGCCGCCGCCGGACGAACCGGGGGAAATGACCCGCTTCGCCCTGTGCCATTCGAGTTCGGCTCGGCGGCCGAATTGCTCGCGATCGGGCGGAGGGAACGACTCTCGATCGCCGACATCATGCGGCGGAACGAAACTGCCTGGCGGCCGGCGGAGGAGACCGACGAGGGACTCGACCGTATCTGGAGCGTGATGGAAGAATGCATCGAGCGAGGTTGTCATGGCGAAGGTCTCCTGCCCGGAGGACTCCAAGTCCGCCGGCGGGCCGGCATCCTGTTCCGCAACCTCCAAACGAGATCGCTGGCGGCAGATCCGCTGGCCGCCCTCGACTGGGTCAGCCTGTTCGCCTTGGCGGTCAACGAAGAAAATGCGGCCGGCGGCCGCGTAGTGACGGCGCCGACGAACGGCGCCGCCGGCGTGATTCCGGCCGTGTTAGCCTATTATCGCCGCTTCTTGCCCGGCGCGGACGATCTTGGCGTGCGGACGTTTCTGTTGACGGCCGCCGCAATCGGCATGTTGTACAAGCGCAATGCCTCGCTGTCCGCCGCCGAGATGGGCTGCCAGGGCGAAGTCGGCGTGGCCTGCTCGATGGCCGCCGCCGGCCTGGCGGCCGTCATGGGCGGCAGCAACGAGCAGATCGAGAACGCAGCCGAGATCGGCATGGAACACAATCTCGGCCTGACCTGCGACCCGGTCGGCGGGTTGGTGCAAGTACCCTGCATCGAACGGAACACGATGGGGGCGACCAAGGCCATCAACGCGGCCAGGCTGGCCGTGTTGCACGGCGACGGCACCCACCGCGTGTCATTGGACCGGGTAATCGAGACGATGAGACAAACCGGCCTAGACATGCGGGCAAAGTACAAGGAAACCTCCAAAGGCGGGCTGGCGGTCAATGTCGTGAATTGTTGAACCCGCGCCAGCCGGCTCGCCTCACACGGAGAAAACGTCGCGGGGTCATTTCTGGCAGTTCGATCCTGAGCGAGCGATGAACCATCCTGGCGTGTGTTTTCGTCATCTTGATAGAATGTGCCCTCGATGGCCACTCCCGTTTTGTCTATTCCCCTCCAAGGTCTCTATCTCATTCTCGATCCGTCGGTCGCTGCCGGCCGGTCGCTGACGGATATTTTGAAGGAAGCGGCGGAGGCAGGGGCGCAGCTCTTTCAATACCGCGACAAGCAAGCCTCGATGCGGGATGCCTATCGGCAGGCGTTGGCGTTGAAACAAGCGGCGGTGGATTGCGGAGCGATATTGATCGTCAATGATCGCTGCGACCTGGCCCAAGCTGTGGATGCGGACGGCGTGCATCTGGGGCAAGACGACTTGCCGGTGATTGACGCCCGTCGTCTCCTTGGACCGGGGAAACTCATCGGCCTCTCGACCCACAATCCGGATCAAGTAGCTGCCGCGGCTTCACAAGGGCCAGACTATCTGGGATTCGGTCCGATCTTCGCCACTACGACCAAGCGCGATCACGAGCCCGTCGTCGGTCTTGAAGGCTTGCGCAAGGTGAGAGCGCTGACCGACGTGCCGATCTTTGCCATCGGCGGCATATCACCGGAAACGGTGAAGCAGGTGCGGGAATCCGGGGCCGATGGAGTGGCAATCGTCTCCGCCGTGCTCACAGCCCCGAATATCGGGGAAGCCGTCCGCGAATTCGTCAAACACCTTTCGTAATTGTAAGAATCGCTGCCAGTCGTCCAATCGTCGGCTCAGAAGAGAGGACCTCGATACCTTGCTCCCAATTCCGCTCTACTTCAGGATTGTAGGGGAGGGGACCAAGCACGGGAACTCCGCTCCGTTCCGTTAAGATCTGTACAGTCGATGCGACCTGTTGTGATGCATGCGGAGAGGAGCCGGGCACTCTCGGTTGATTGAGCAGGATGGCCTGGATGCGCAAGCCGCGCGCGCGTAGGGCATCAACGGTGAGGAGCGCATGATTGATCCCGCCCAAGGCCGCACGACCGACGACCAGCACCGGTAATTGGAGAGCATCGATGAGGTCCAACACGTCAGTCTTCGGCCCAAGGGGGACCCTGACTCCTCCGACGCCTTCCACAAGCAGGAAGCTGCATTGCTTGGCCAGCCGATCAAAGGCGCGAACAATCACGTCTAACTCGATCGTCCGCCCTTCTACTTGCGCCGCTCCAAACGGCGCCAACGGGAGGCGAAAGCGATAGGGGTTCACCAGCTCCGGTGCTCCAGTGAACGAGGACGCGGCAACCAACCGGTGTGCGTCGGAGAGATCGGCATCAGGCTCGACTCCGGTCTCGACCGGTTTCATCACTCCGATACGGAGTCCGGCGTTCGCACAATAGCGGGCGAGCGCAGCGGTCACCACCGTCTTGCCGACGCCCGTATCGGTTCCTGTAATAAAGCAGCCGTGAGTCATGGCTGACAGCGCGCAGCGAACAGCGAGTAGCCTTCAAGACCGAACACCGAACAGCCGATAGCTGACAGTTAACCGCTCGCAACCCCTCATTCCAAGTCGTTCGCTGTTGGCTGCTGGCTGCTCGCTATCCGCTGTTCGCTATAGAATTCGGCTATCGCAATTCCACACCTGTCCTGACACGTCGCAGCATGTTGCCAGGTGGACGGCTGTCTTGGCGACTTCGTCCAAGTTTGGCGTCCGGCTTAGGCAGTGATCCTGCAAAGCAACTCCGGTTGGGACCGCATCGCCGGCCAATTCGGTCTGCTGCCAGCCCGGCAGGAGCAGGTTAACCCTGATGTTGGTCGAGCCCCACTCCCTTGCTGCAGTACGAACTAAACCCAGCAGCCCCGCTTTTGCCGCCGCGTAGGCGGCCTGTCCCGATGTGCCGTGAAATGCCGCGTAGGAGCTGACGACGAGAATCGACCCTCCTCCTTGCTTCACCATCTGATTTCCGGCGGCCTGTAGGCAATGAAACGTTCCGGTGAGGTTGGTGCCGATCACGTCCGCCCACTGGTCCAATGGTTGCCGAACCACTAGCTGACTCGATCCGACACCCGCATTGCAGATCAGCACATCGAGCCGACCAAAGCGGCGGACCACCGCGTCAACAACCTGCTGCACCTGAACCGCGTCCCGGATATCAGCCTGAAAGAGATCGCCTGTGCCGCCGATGGCAACTATGGAGGCCAGAGTGGACTCGGCGTCCCCCTTACGCTCACGATAGTTGATGGCCACCGCATAGCCGCGCTGCACAAAAACCTGACAGATGGCTCGGCCGACTCCACGAGAGCCGCCAGTGACCAACGCAACGCTGGAAGACGCAGACATCTGGACTCAATCCTCTGCTACGTACTGAGCAGGGGCATTATGAAAGGGGGATCTGCGGGGTGCAAGCAGTCGGAGGCTCGACCTGCTCCCTTGCTGGCTGGAGAAGAGGTATGCTACGGTGCGCGTGCATACTATGAAATCCCAAGTGTATCGCGTGCACATTCTCCTCGTGGCAGGGTTGGCTCTATTCATCAGCCCGGTCTGGGCTACGGAACAAGGGGTTCGGGCGACCGAAGATGGAACCGTCATTGCCCACTCGCAGGAGTACTTCCCGGATCACCAAGGAAATCGATGGCAGTACCGAGGGGAGCTTGCCGAGGGTCCCTTGCAGACGATCAAGAACAAGTTCTTCGTGAACGAGTCTACCGTCACCGGGACGCGGTCTCTGAAAGGCGTGTCTGTCACGGTCTTCCACGACACCAACGCCGGCAACCACGGTCCGTCCGACAGCTTCTACCGTCGTGATGCGGCCGGCATTGTCTATTACGGTTCGGCGCCCGGCACCCCGCTCGAGCAGCAACTGGTGCCCTACCAAATCATTCGATTCCCGATGAAAGTCGGCGAGAGCTTCCAGCAGTTCGACCGGAAGAATGCGGACTTCGGCACGGACCTCGACGGGGACGGACTCAATGAGCGGGTCGACGCCATGGGGACCGTATCCGTCTTGGGACGCGAAGCGGTGACGGTGCCGGCGGGCACCTACCAGGATGCGGTCAAGGTCGAGGCGCGCATGACGTTGCGGATCAAGTTCTCTCGCGCGCGGCGCATCGCACAATGGGAAGATGTGATAACGGCGTGGTTCGTGCGCGGGGTCGGTCTGGCGAAGTACATCGAACGTCAGGAGCTGCCGCCGCTGCGAACGGAGCGGAGTATCGTCACGGAGATTATCGAGGAACTGGAAAGCTACGACGTCAAGCCGCCGTCGGCCTCACTCAGTCGGAGCGAAGCCCCGACGCAGGGTGTTTTCACTGACGATGCGGGAGACCATGAATTGCGTCAGGTAATCGCTTCCTCCGGCCTTCGTGCCGGCCCCTGACATGCGGTGCCCGCCGAAGGGTTGCCGGCCGACGAGCGCGCCGGTGATCGACCGGTTGATGTACAAATTTCCCACGTCGAACGCCTGTTGCGCCTTGGCAATGTTCACAGGGCTGCGGGAAAAGAGGCCGCCCGTCAGCGCGTAGGCGGAAGCGTTCGCGATCCCGAGCGCTTCGTCGAAGGTCTTCGCGCGCAGGACCGCCAAGACCGGTCCGAAGATTTCCTCGCGCGCGATCCGATGATGGGGCGCGATATCGACAAACACCGCCGGCCCGACCATGTAGCCCGGCTTATCCTCGCGCCGTTCCACGAACACACGGCCTTCCTGCTTGCCGATCTCGATATAGTCTCGCACACGAGCCCGGGCGCGTTCGTCGATCACCGGCCCCACTTGCGTCGCCGGGTCTTCCGCCGAACCGAGGCGCAAGCTCATCACCGCTTCCGCGAGCCGCCGCACAAACACGCCGTACACCGCCTCGTCCACGATCACGCGCGAGCAGGCCGAGCATTTCTGGCCGCTGTATCCGGTGAAGGACTGGACGACCCCGAGGACGGCTTCATCCAAATCCGCGGTGTCATCGACGATGATGGCGTTTTTGCCTCCCATCTCCGCGATCACCCGTTTCACCATGGCTTGGCCGGGCTGGACTCGGCTGGCATGTTCCAAAATCCACAGCCCGGCATCCTTCGATCCTGTGAACGCGATGGTCGCCACTTCGGGCATCTCCACCAAAGCGCGGCCCACGTCGGGACCGCCGGGCAGGAAGTGCAGGACCCCGTCCGGCACGCCCGCTTCCAATAGGATCTGCGTGAGGAACCAGCCCATGACCGGCGAGCGTTCAGACGGCTTGAAGCAGACGGGGTTGCCCGAGACCAAGGCCGCGGATACCATGCCGGTGGGAATCGCCAAGGGGAAATTCCAGGGAGCGATGACCGCCGTGATCCCCCGTGGCCCATACAGCCGCTGATTCAGCTCACCTGGATAGTGTCCCAAGCGAAGAGGCCGGTCCAATCGTTCCGCCTCTGCGGCATAGAACTCCAGGAAATCGATCGCTTCCGCCACGTCCGCGTCGGCCTCGCGCCAGGGCTTGCCGGTTTCAAGAATCTCCCAGGAAGCCAGCTCGAACCGACGTTGCCGCATCAGGTGTGCGGCCCGACGCAAGACCGCGGCACGGGCCTTCGCCGGGGCTGTCTTCCAGTCCGACCAGGATTTGGATAGGGCTCCCAACACGCGCGCCGGGACGATGTCTGAGGCTCGATAGCCGACCAGTCGGCCGATGACCTCGTCCGGCTGACTCGGATTCCGAGACGCGAGTTCATCGCCGGTCGGAACAAGGCTTCCGCAGGCGAGGGGTGGAAACGTCTTACCCACGGATCGTTTCGTACTGGCGAGCGTGTCCGCGAACTCGGTGCGAAGGCGCGACTCCGAAAAATCGGTGTGCGGCTGATTTTGAAAGGCTGCAGCCTCCTCCTTCGGAGCCGCAGAACGAGTGCCGGCATCGCGCCCGGGCATCGACGCGCTCATGGGCGCCGCCAACAGCGCGCTCAGGGGTTGGGATTCGACGTATTCCTTTCGGAGAAAAGATTCGTTGGATGTGTTCTCCAGGAGGCGCCGCACGAGGTACGCCATGCCCGGAAGCAGCTCACCGACCGGGGTGTAGAGACGAAGCCGCCGGCCGAATTTGGTCAGGGCCGCCTGAAACGGCTCAGCCATGCCGAAGATCATTTGGTATTCCCACTGCTCCGGCGACAAGCGGAGCGACTCGGCCACCGCCTCGACGTGGGCGAGGTTCCGCAGGTTATGCGTGCCGAACGCCGCCCTGATCATCCCCGCGTGCTCCAGCAGCAGGCGGGTCAGCCGCTCGTAGTTGGCGTCGGTCTCCGGTTTCTGTTCAAAGAGCGGTCCCGGCCAGCCCCGCTGTCGGTAGCGGATCGTGTCTGAATCCCAGTAGGCCCCTTTCACCAATCGGATGGTGATGGGCATGTCCCGATGCTTGACCCACTGCAACAATTGCTCGATGTCCTCCGCGGTACGGCGGTGATAGGCCTGAAGCGCGACGCCTGCGTATGGGAACTGACGGTAGGGCTCTTCCGAGAGCAGCCGCCGGAAAATGGTGAGAATCAGGTCCTTGGTTTCTGCCTGTTCCATGTCGAAGATGATCGACGCGGGGATGCCGCAGGCCACGTTGAGCAGGGGGCGGAGCCGCTCGGCAACCGACTCGTAGCTGCCCTCGGCGTCGATCGGGTCGAGGCGCGGAGATAGGGCGGAAATCTTGATCGAGAGCTGGATGCGAGGGAGCGCGCCGAGGTGATCCCGCTCCAACCGGGGCATCGTCGGCCAGAACGGCACGGCTTCCGCCAATTGGATCAACGCATCGAGACAGTGGTCCCGGTAGAGATCCGCCTCCCGATCGCTGACCGTCGCCTCGCCCAGCAGATCGACCGACCAGGCGCGCCCTTCCTTCCACAGGCGAGCCAGCACGGGCATGGCGTCGTCGATCGAGGAGCCGGCGATGAAGCTCCGTGCCATTTGCTCGACTTGATACCGGATGGATTTGCCGGTCAGCCGGGCCCCCAGATTCGTGGCCGTCACGGCCTTGAGTCCCCATTGAAGCCCGAAGATCTGCCGACTCAAGTCGCCGAAATATTCCTCGGCCAGACGCACCACTCGCTCGTTGTCTTCGATCGAGGCCAGCACGTCGATGAACCGGAACAGTTGGGCCTTGAACGCCGGATCCTTCATCGCCAGGTTGATCACGCCTTGAGACCACCAGCGGGTATCGAAGATCGAAGGGGAAAGGCCGGCGGACAGGCGTGCCAGCTCGGTACCGAAGCGACGAATCTGCGACTCCAATGACGTCTGCTCCACGGTCAACCTCCCGCTGAACACCCCTTGCATGTGGACATCTCAGTATACACTTCGTGAAAACGCTTGAAAATCAAACCGTACATGGCTCACAAGCCTCGTGGCCCGTGTTCGGACGCGACCCCGTGAGATTCCCGGTCAGTCCCGAACCTTCAGTCCTAGCCTGCGCTGCGTCTTCCGCCCCATTTCTTTTGCACCGGGAGATCGCATAAGATGACATACACGCGATCCAGCGCGTTTGAACCAGGAGTTTGTCTCGATGGCGGAAGAGCAGCATCACGAGCCATTCCAGGCCGGTGCGGCGGGAAAAGAATCCCTGATCCCCGGGGTGAAACACGTCATCGCGGTCAGCAGCGGCAAGGGCGGCGTCGGCAAATCTACGGTCGCCGTCAATCTGGCTGTGGCGCTCCGTCTCGCCGGCGCGCGAGTCGGTCTCTTGGATGCCGACATCTATGGCCCCAACATTCCAATGATGCTGGGGGCGGAGAAGTTGCCTGAGCAGAAGGACGGGAAAATTACGCCCGCAGAGAGCCATGGCGTCAAACTGATCTCCATGGGGTTTTTCGTGCCGGAAGAGACGGCGGTCGTGTGGCGGGGGCCGATGGTCCATACCGCCATCCAGCAACTGTTCCGGGACGTGCTGTGGGGAGAGCTCGACTATCTGCTGATCGACTTGCCGCCCGGTACGGGTGACGCCCAACTAACGCTGTCGCAGTTGGTGCCCCTCGCCGGCGCGATCACGGTGACGACGCCGCAAGAGGTTGCGCTGCATGACGTGCGCAAGGGCATGATGATGTTCCAGAAGGTCAATGTGCCGCTGCTGGGGATCATCGAAAATATGAGCTACTTCGTGTGCGGTCACTGCGGAGAACGGACGGAGATCTTTTCGTACGGCGGCGGCGAGCGGGCGGCGGAAAAATTGGGGGTGCCTTTCCTGGGACGCATCCCCATCGATCCGGCCATCCGGAGCGGAGGCGACACCGGTCGGCCCAGCGTCATCGCCCAACCTGATTCTGCACAAGCGAAGGCCTTCCGGGACATTGCCGCCAAGATCATGGAACGGTTGGGCGGCTCCGGGGCGGGCGAAGCGACGCCTTCTATCGAGAGCCTGCTCATGAAAATCAAGAAGCCGATGGGCGGGTGAATCTGATTACGTCAGCGTTATCACCACCAGTGAGGAGCACACATGGCAGACTTCATCAAAGCAACCACGACGGCAGATGTGAAACCTGGGACGGGCATTGTGGCAGACGTGAACGGACAAGCGATCGCCATTTTCAACGTCGGCGGCACCTTCTTCGCCATCGACAACACCTGTGTCCATCGAGGGGGGCCGTTGGGCGAGGGAGAGCTGGCCGAAGACATCGTGACCTGCCCATGGCACGGATGGGAATATAACGTGAAGACCGGGGCCTGCGAGAACAATCCCTCGGCCTGCGTGAAGACCTACCAAGTGCGGGTGGATGGGGCCGACGTGAAAGTTCTCGTGTAGCGCTTCTTCGAGGAAGGGGGCACAGCCATGTCTGCATCTTCCGCCGCGCCTGACCATATCCAGATTACGGAAACGATGGTACGGCTCTACGTATTTCTGTCACAGTACCTGGACCGCTGTCTGGATGAAGCCGTCCGAAACAGTTTCCCGGAAGCCGATCTTCAAGCCCATCTCTCCGACACCCGAGCCAAAGTGATGGAGATCCTGACGGTCAATCCGGTGGTCAAGCGGAAGGTGGCCGAAGAGTGCGATCGCGTGCTTGTCGTCGGTGCAAGCTGCTTGAAGACCGGAGGCTCGCAGTCGACAGTGACAGATATGGCCAAGGGAGAGCGAGCTATACTCAAGAACAAGACCATCGCGTTAAGCGACTTGCTGGCCGTCTTCCGCGCCGCGTGAAGGCGGACTGTCCACGCCGTTGCCACCTTTATGGAGTGCCTGGAAAAGCACCAGTTGGCCGGTCTCGATCCACGCGAACGGGGGTTTAATCGCCCGGTCGAGATCGAACGGCGCGAGTCCGGCTATTGCGCACACCTGCGATACGAAGCCGTTCGACTGGTCACCGCCCCTAGCCCGTCATCCAGCGAAGCCATCGAGGCATTGGTAAGGCGTCTTCACCGCGAGGGCTATCGCCAGTTGCGTTCGCAGCTCAGCTTTCAGAACGGCATGTACTTAGGTTCGCAACAGCCGTGGCGAGAATATCCCGACCCGGCCCCTCAGGCAGCTGGCCTCTTGACGCGCCTCCGACGCATGTTCGCAAGCTGACGCACGGCCATGTCGCTCATTCCGGTCACCGAACTTCGCCGCACCCCTGGGATGACCGAGCCTGCCCGGCGGCTACCCCCCTGGTTCAAAGTTCGACTTCAGACCGGGCCCGACTATCACGACATCCGCCAAATCATGGACCGGCTCAGGCTTCACACCATCTGCGAAGAAGCGCGTTGTCCCAACGTCTGGGAATGTTGGAACGCCCGGACGGCGACCTTTCTCATTCTGGGCGACATCTGCACCAGGCGATGCCATTACTGCTCCGTCGCGACCGGACGGCCGCTGCCTGTCGATAAAGAGGAGCCTCGCCGAGTGGCGGAGGCGGTGCAGGCACTCGACTTGCGACACGCGGTCATCACGTCCGTGAACCGCGATGAATTGGAGGATGGGGGTGCCGCGATCTTCGCGGCGACCATCCGCGCGATCCGGCGCGCGATGCCCCGTTGCACCGTCGAAGTGCTGATCCCGGACTTTGAGGGGAATGAGACGGCCCTCGCCTCAGTCTGCGCGGAACGGCCGGACATTCTGAACCATAACATCGAGACCGTGCCTCGGTTGTTTCCTGCGATCCGGCCGCAAGGCAAATATCGGCGGTCGATCGAACTGCTGGCTCGCGCCAAGCAGAGGGACATGACGACCAAGTCAGGTCTCATCGTCGGCATGGGCGAGACGATCCACGAGGCTCGCGAGGTCCTGCGCGACCTGCGAGACGTCGGCTGCGACATCATGACCATCGGCCAATATCTTCAACCCACGAAAGACCATCTCCCTGTCGCGCGCTTCTATCACCCGGACGAATTCGCGGCACTCAAGGCCGAGGGCTTGGCGCTCGGCTTTCGCCATGTCGAATCGGGGCCACTCGTCCGCAGTTCTTACCACGCCGCCGAACAGGTCTGAATCGTTTCATTGTTCATAGCGCTCCCATACTTGCTTTGCCTCGCAAGCGTGTTAGCCTATTGCTATGAGTGTGAAGGCCTCCCACGGATATCTTGCCCTCGTCGGCCTCGTGTTCCTCCTGCCGGGCTGCCAGCTCATCCAGCGCGAGACGCCACCCGTCGTCGCCCAGGATCAACGCCCGACGGTGGCTGTGCTCGAGTTCGGCTTCGGGGTGGAGATCGACAGCCTCTCTGCAGTCAAGAGCCTGAATGGCGACGCGCCCTCGGACAAGGACCCGGAGGCCATCGCACAAGCCGTTCGAGAGATCAGGCGGGAGGCGCGACGGCTGCTGCACGAGGATCTGGCCAAGCGAGAGCAGTTTGTGATGATTCCGCTCGACGAGGTTGATCGCATCGCCGCTTGGCTGGATCTGCAACCGGGCCTCAAGCCCACGGCCCCACAGTTGGACCGGCTTCGCTCAGAACTACATGCCGACATGGCGATCGGCGGGATCGTCCAGGACTACGGCAAAGTCCGGTGGCAGTGGCTGGCCGCCGGCATGTTCGGCGACATGACGTGGGAGTCGCTCGTCATCGGCGCGGCGACCTCTTGGAATCCCGCTGCGATTTTCGGGAACATCGGCTTCGAACTACTCACCAGCACGCCCGTCTGGTTCGGCGGCGGGTATCTGTTCGGCATCGCCTTCCGCCCCGTGCGCGTCGAAGCCTGGGCGGTCGAAACCAAACACGCCACAATGGCGTGGGAATCCATGGATGTTTCAATCTACCTGTGGAAGCGCTTGAAGGAGCTGCCGGAAGAAGAACGTAAGAAGAAAGAAGTCCAGCTTCACGTCAATCTGACCAAATCCATGGAAGCCCTCAGCGAGTCGTTACGGGAGGAGGCGTTCACGAAGCGGAAGCTTTGGGAGCTGAGCCTGCCGGCGCAGCCGAGCCTCAACTGAGCTCGTTAATTGACTCTCCTGCACCCGCTTCATATAATGATCTTCGTCAGCGATAGCGATCGTTCTTCCACTCGGTTCTGGCTCCCTTGTCCAAGAAATCCATCTCTCAGACGCTGGGGAAATTCCACGAGGGCTTCAGGCACGCGTTTGCCGTGCGCCAGGAGCGGAACGACTTCACGATCGAGGACATGGCCTTGCTGGAACGGGTGGCTGACACGGTCGTGAAGCGCGGCATGGCGGCGCCGGCCACGGTGTTTTTGGAATCCATCGGACCGATGAATTTTCTCGGCAGTCAGGCCTTACACTTCCTGACTCCTATCCTCGAGTTGGCCTTCAGCGCACAAGAAGTCGAGCAGGTGGCCCATCTGCTGGAACGGCGCGACACCATTTCCCGACTCATCGCCCTCATCGAGGCGAAAGCCGCTTCCCAAGGAACGCCCGCTCGATGACCCCTTCCGGTCTGGCTCCAGCGAAACCGAAGATCGACCGGCCCTTGAACGTCATCGTCGCCACGGATTGCGGCAGCACGACGACAAAAGCCATTCTCATCGAGAAGCTCGGCGACGAGTATCGCCAGACCTTTCGTGGCGAAGCCCCGACCACGGTTGAAGCGCCGTTCGAGGACGTGACCAGAGGGGTGTTGAACGCCATCGCCGAGGTCGAGGAACTGTCCGGCCGCAAGATCCTCGACGGCGATACGATCATCACGCCTAACCGAGCCGCGCAGGGTGATCCCAAGACAGGCGTCGACATTTACGTCTCCACCAGCAGCGCGGGCGGCGGGCTGCAGATGATGGTGACCGGCGTGGTCCAAAACATGACCGGCGAAAGCGCGCAACGTTGCGCGTTGGGGGCGGGCGCGATCGTCATCGATGTCTTGGCCTCCAACGACGGGAGGCTCCCCCACGAAAAGATCGAACGCATCCGCTCCTTGCGGCCCGATATGATCCTCATGTCCGGCGGCACCGACGGAGGCGCGGTCACGCACGTGGTCGAAATGGCCGAGTACGTCGCGGCCGCTGAGCCGCGCCCGCGGTTTGGAACCACCTACACCCTCCCGCTCGTCTATGCCGGTAACAAGAACGCCGTCGATCAGGTGAAGAAAATCCTCGCCAAGAAGACGGCCTTGGAGGTCACGGAGAATATCCGTCCGGTTCTCGAGCGCGAAAACCTCGCGCCGGCGCGAAACAAAATCCATGATCTGTTCCTCGAGCACGTCATGGCTCAGGCGCCCGGGTACAAGAAGCTCATCGAGATGGCAGGCGCGCCGATCATGCCGACACCGGCCGCCGTCGGGTTGATCATGGAGACCATCGCCAAACGCGAAGGGTTGAATCTCATCGGGGTCGACATCGGGGGGGCGACGACGGACGTGTTCTCCGTCTTCAACGGCATTTTCAATCGGACGGTGAGCGCGAACCTGGGCCTGTCGTACAGCATCTCGAACGTCCTGGCCGAGGCGGGACTGGCCAACATCATGCGGTGGGTGCCGTTCACGATCGACGAGCAGACGCTGCGCAACCGCATCAAGAACAAGATGGTGCGGCCGACGACGATCCCGCAGTCGTTGGACGAGCTCCAGATCGAACATGCCATCGCCCGTGAAGCGCTGCGCTTGGCGCTGATTCACCACAAGTCCCTCGCGACCGGGTTGAAAGGCGTCCAGCAAGAACGAACCATTTCCGACGTGTTCGAGCAACAGCAGACGGGTCAGACGCTCATCGACATGCTGAAATTGGACTTGATCGTCGGGAGCGGCGGCATCCTCTCCCACGCGCCGCGCCGCGTGCAGTCCATGTTGATGATGGTCGACGCGTACGAGCCGCTGGGCTTCACCATGCTGTCGGTGGACAGCATCTTCATGATGCCGCACCTTGGGGTGCTCTCGACCATCGACGAGAAAGCCGCGACGGATGTGTTCGTCCGCGATTGCATGATCTATCTCGGCACCTGCGTGGCTCCGATCGGGCAGGGGAAAGACGGAGACCGGTGCGCCGAGTATGAAATCACGTTCCCGGACGGCCGGATTGAAAAGAGCCAGCTCAAATTCGGCGAGCTGCGCCTCTTGCCGCTCGAGCTGAACAAGAAAGCGAAGGTTTTCATGCAGCCAACCAAACAGGTGAACCTTGGCGCGGGAGCGGGCGTAGCCGTGACGCGCGATGTTCAAGGTGGTGTAGTTGGGCTCTTACTCGATGGACGAGGACGCCCATTGCAGCTGCCACGTGAGCAAGGCGCGCGGGTCGCCGCCCTGAACCGATGGTTCAACGCGGTCGGGCTTTACCCGACTGCAAGTTCTGAGTTGTGAGTGCTGAGTTCTGAGTGTATCGATCTCATCCAGAACCGTAATGCATCCACTCAGAACTCATACATACATAACTCAGAAGTCATAACTCGGCACTCAGAACTTACACCTGAAGGCTTATGCCCCATTCCTACACCCCGGGTCTTACCGTCACGGAGCGGATCGTCATCCGGCGAAAACGCCTGCTGCCTCTCCAGGGCACGGTTCTGGTGAAACGCGGAGAGCAGGTGAAGGCGACGACCACGGTCGCCCGCGCCGAGTTGCCGGGGAAAGTCTATCCCCTGAACCTGGCCAATCAACTCAGCATCGCCCCGGACGAGCTCACGGAGTACCTGACCAAGAAGGAGGGGGACCCGGTTCGCAAAGATGAAGTGATCGCCGAGAATCATCCTTTCATCAAGTGGTTCAAGACGGAGATCAAGTCTCCGGTTACCGGCGTGGTCGAATCCATCTCGACCGTCACCGGACAGGTGTTGCTGAGGGAGCCGCCGAAAGTCCTGGAGCTGTCGGCCTACGTCGATGGAACCGTCGTGGAGATCCACCCGCAGCAGGGCGTCACGGTCGAAACGACGTGCACCTTGGTGCAGGGAATTTTCGGGATCGGCGGGGAGACGCGCGGTGAACTGGCCATCGGCGTCGCATCGCCCGAAGAGATTCTGACTTCAGAGAGGGTGACCTCGGCCATGAAAGGGAAGGTCGTGGTCGCGGGCGCGTTTCTTTCCGCCGAGACGATGGCGAAGGCGAAGGAAGTCGGCGTGGCCGGGCTGGTCGTCGGCGGCATTCATGACAAAGACCTTCGGGCTTTGTTGGGATACGATCTCGGCGTGGCCATCACCGG
The DNA here is from genome assembly GCA_037446055.1 of Nitrospiraceae bacterium. Lineage (GTDB taxonomy): Bacteria > Nitrospirota > Nitrospiria > Nitrospirales > Nitrospiraceae > JBBIJI01. The sequence goes on along the minus strand of JBBIJI010000056.1, from coordinate 7,307 downwards.
TACCGAGCAGGTCGGCTTTACGCTGATCCTCACCGAAGGCTTCGGGACGATCCCTATGGCGGCCAAGACCTTCGCGCTGCTCTCGGCCCATGCGGGCCAACAGGCCTCCATCTCGGGTGCGACGCAGATCCGCGCCGGCGTCATTCGCCCGGAGATCATCATCCCCAGAACGGGTGCTCCGGGTTCAACGGCGCACGACGTCGAGCCCCAGCGCGAAGGCATTCGCAAAGGCGACCAGGTGCGCATCATCCGCGACCCCTTGTTCGGAAAGATCGGTGAAGTTTCACGGCTGCCGGCCGATCTCCAGAAGATTCCCACGGAAAGCCACGTACGCGTGTTGGAAGTCCGGTTCCCGGACGGCAGCACCGCGGTGATTCCCCGTGCGAATATCGAAGTGATCGAAGGCGCGTGATGGACGTGAAGCTTGAGAGGTCAGGGGGGAGGATTGGCGGAATCAACGTGAAGCATCGTCCGGTCATGTCCCGCATCGCGTGTCCGCCATCGGGGATCCTTCTTCTCGCAGTCTGCATGAGCGGAGTCCTCCCTCACCTTGTCGTGGCTCAAACCAGGCTCGAACCACCGCAAGGACTCCACGTGTTCGATACGCCCAACGACGGCGGCGCCAGCCTGACCGTGACATGGTCGCCGTCGGCATCGGATCACCCGGGGCTGAGATATCAGGTCTTGCTCAAGGAAGGGACGGGCGTCGTCGATCCGGACACCATGACCGTGGTGAGCGAGTTTGCGGGGAACACTCACTATGCCAAGGACACGAAATGGGCCTGGTGGGCCAGACCGGCACAGCCGGACCAACACCAGTTTGTGCTGAGGACGGGGAAAGGCGTCGAGATCAAGGATGGCCTACCCTATTCAGTCACCGTCGCGGCCGTCAGAGACGGTGAGCGCGCTGTTGCGCCGATTCAAGAAGCCATCGCGCGAGCCGATTGGTTCAACTGGAACCAGCTCAACAATTTCATGCTGGCGTTGCTGTTCGGCGGGGTCGTGTTCTACGCGATCAACCAGGCGAAGCAACGCGAGATCTTCCTGCGACGTATTCCTGGTCTGGACGCCGTGGACGAAGCGATCGGCCGGTCCACCGAGCTGGGCAAACCGATTCTGTATCTCACCGGCGCGCACGATATGAGCGATCCATCCACGATCGCGGCCGCGGTGATCCTCGGACGCGTGGCCAAGCGCGCGGCGTTGTACGAGACCGACCTCGTGGTGCCTCATCGCGATCCGATTACGATGGCGGTGTGCCAGGAAATCACGAAGCAATCCTATCTAGAAGCGGGCAAGCCAGACCTCTTCAAGGAGGATTCCAATTTTTTCATCACGAGCGACCAGTTCAGTTACACGGCGGCGGTGGACGGCATCATGCTCCGGAAAAAGCCCGCGGCCAATTTCTTCATGGGGGCCTATTTCGCGGAATCGCTCCTGCTCACCGAGACGGGCGCGAGCACCGGAGCGATTCAAATCGCCGGCACGGACTCGGACCATCAGTTGCCGTTCTTCGTCACGACCTGTGACTACACGCTCATCGGCGAAGAGCTGTATGCGGCGAGCGCGTACCTGTCCAAGGAGCCCGTCCAGATTGGCACGCTCCGAGGGCAGGACCTCGGCAAGGCTTTCATTCTGAGCGTGATCGGGCTGGGAGCGGCGCTGGCCACGATCGGCGTCTGGTTCGATCAGCAGTGGCCGCAGTTGTTCCTCGATGTCTTCAAGGACCTGAAATGATCTTTCTCCGACGTCAACTGCCGCTCCTCATTACTCTGATCACGGGACTGGTCTTCGCCGCTCAGTACTACGTCCCACACCCCGCCTCGGAACAGCTCCTCACGTCGGTGACGAAGTGGCTCCAGATCATCGGAGGCTTCGCGCTGGTCCTTGGCGTGACGAGTCTGTTCCATGTCCACGCGGTGAAAATCAGACGCAAAGAAGCAGGCTGGGGCTACAGTCTGGTGCTGTATGCCGGGATGCTCGGTACCATCGCCGTGGGGCTATGGGCCGGCGGGAAGGAAGCCTTGAACGGGACGATGACCACGTTCGGCTGGGTGTACAGCTACATGATGGTGCCGCTCCAGGGGACGATGTTCGCCATCCTGGCGTTCTTCATCGCCTCCGCGGCGTACCGGTCCTTCCGCGCGAGGAGCCGCGAAGCGGCCGTATTGCTGGTTGCCGCCGTCATCGTGATGCTGGGCCGGGTGCCGCTCGGGGAATATCTGCTCCCCCTCAGCGGCGACGTGTCGCAGTGGATTCTCAACGTGCTCAATGCATCGGTGCGCCGGGCGATATTGATCGGGGTGAGCCTGGGCGCCGTGGCGCTCTCGTTCAAGATCATCTTCGGCGTCGAACGGTCGTACCTCGGTGGCGGCAAAGAGTGACGGGTGACGAGTGACAAGTGACGAGAGGCACACCAGGGCGGTCCACCTAAACTCCCGACGCATCACCGGGACCCATTGCATTCCGGGAAGCAAGGGGAGCTCTGCGTCACGGTTCGGCAGGCTCACCGTCGCGAGTCCAGCCGAGCGACGCGTCACGGTGGCGTCATGACCTTCGCCGAACGCATGCTGAAAATCGACCGGCGGATCATCTTCCTGACGATCGGCCTCTGCACGCTGATTCCGTTACTCTATCCGGTCGGCTTGCCGATCAAGATCTCGCCGGAAGTCCGCAGCGTCTATGATTACATCGAGGGACTGCCGGAGCGGTCCGTCGTGCTGCTCTCGCTGGATTTCGATCCCGCGTCGAAGCCGGAACTCCATCCCCAAGCCGTGGCGATTCTCCGCCATGCCTTCAAGAAGAACCTGCGCGTAGTCGGGATGACCCTATGGGTCTCAGGCACCGGCATGGCCGATCAGCTCATCAGCCAAGTGGCGCAAGAAGCCGGCAAACGAAACGGAACGGACTATGTGTTCCTCGGCTGGAGTCCCGGTGGAAGCTCGGTGATCATCAACATGGGACAGGACCTCTACACCACCTTTCCCACCGATTACTCGGGCCAGACGACAAAGGGCCTGCCGGTGCTCGACGGCGTCAAGAGCCTGCGGGATATCAGTTACGCCGTGAGCCTCGGCGCGGGCAATCCGGGCGTAGAAGCCTGGTATGTGTTCGGCAAGGACAAGTACAAGTTCGAGCTGGGCGGCGGCTGCACCGGCGTGATCGCACCGGGATTGTATCCGCTATTACGGAGCGGGCAGATCAACGGCTTGATCGGCGGCCTGCGCGGCGCCGCGGAGTACGAAAGTCTGGTCGGGCAGAAGGGACGGGCCGTCGCGGGCATGGATGCCCAGTCGGCCACCCACCTCGCGATCGTGATCCTGGTGATCCTGTGTAACCTCTTTTACCTTTCGCTGCGGAAGGCAACGAGGCGCCAGGGACAGGGGGTCTAATCTGATGAGCCTGCCGTTCGAAACCCTGCTTGGAGCCTGGGTCGCCACCGGGTTGACACTCTTCATCTTGTCTTTCCTGTACAAGGACAATCCCCTGTTCAAGCTGGCGGAGCACCTGTATGTGGGCGTGTCGGTCGGCTACACGATCGTCAAGGCCTACGACACCGTCATCGTCCACCTCATCCTGAAACCCGTCTTTGAGCAGGGCGAGGTGGCGCTGTTGATCCCCGTGGCGATCGGCTTGCTGATGCTGACGCGTTACGCGCCTAAGGCGGCCTGGCTGTCGCGCTACGCGTTCTCCTTCATCGTGGGAGTCGGAGCGGGTCTGGCTATTCCGAGGACGATTTCCTCGTTCATCCTGAAGCAGATCGAAGACACCGTACGCCCCCTGGTGACGATGGCACCGGGCGACGGGCTCACCTTCACATGGGACCTGCTGAACCCCGCCAGTAACATCAACACGATCGTTATTTTGCTGGGCGTGAGCTCGGTCCTGTTTTATTTCTTCTTTTCGGTCGAGCATACCGGCTTCGGCAAAACGGTGGCACGCACCGGGATCCTGTTTCTCATGATCGCCTTCGGCGCCGCGTTCGGCTACACGGTCATGGCCCGTATGTCGCTGCTCATCGGACGGCTCACGGATCTGATCGAATTTTCCGATCCCTCCTACGGACGTCCCACCTTGTGGATGTTGCTCCTGACCATCGGCACGCTCGTGTACTTGCGACGCCGCCAACCAGGCGAGCCGCCAGAATCTCACTAAAAGGACATGTTGGGCCGGTTGCAGCACCTTCTCCCGCTCCATTACAATGCCTCTTCGCATGATGACGACCACCACGGCCAAAGATCCCAAGCAGTATCCGCTGCTGCGGAATCTGCAGTACTCGCCGGTCAAAGAAGGCGAGGACCAGTACATCGTGCTGTGGGATCCGACCGGCCTCAGCAAGGACAAGCTGGTCCTGCCGTTGAACTATTTTTTCATCGTGCAACATTTCGACGGCGAACACTCGCTTCAGGAAATCGGTGCCCTGTATCTCAAGCGGTTCGGTGAATTTCTGATGCCGAATAAGGTGGAGCAGTTGGTGGCGGACCTTGACGCCAAATTGTTTTTGGAAGGAGCGCGCGCCGAAGGGGCGTGGCGAGAGCTGCGGACACGCTATCGGGAGAGCCCCGTCCGCGCCGCCGCGTTCGCCGGGCGCAGCTATGAAGCGGACGGCGAAAAACTCAGAAAGCAGCTAGAAAGCTTTTTCACGTCCAAGGAGGGACCTGATTTCAGGCCGTCGGCGAACAAGGGAAAGGCGATCAAAGGGCTCGTCGCGCCGACCTACGACCTGAAGCAGGCGGGACCGATCTATGCGTGGGCGTATAAGGAACTGCAAGACGCGGCGCAGCCGGACCTCTACGTGATCCTCGGGACGGCTCATGCCGGGCTCGACCAGTTGTTTGCCGTCACGGACAAGGATTTTGAAACGCCCCTCGGCCTCGTTCGATCGGATCGTGATCTCCTCACCCGGGTCAAAGCGCGCTTCCCAACGGCGTTCGATGAGGACGTTTCCCATCAGACGGAACATGCCGTCGAGTTTCAACTTCCTTTCCTCCAGCACGTCGTCGGCACAAAGAAGCCGTTCACGATTGCGCCAATCCTGACCTCGTTTTCCGCTCCCAGCCTCTCCGATCGGCAGGTTCGGCAATCCGTTGACGCATTCCTCGCGGGGTTAGGAGAGCTATTGAGCGGGTGCGGGAGAGACTACTGCGTGGTTGCGGGAGCTGAGTTGGCACATCTCGGCCTGCGCTACGGCGATAGCGCCCCGCCGACGGACTTTTCGTTCCATCGCTGCATGCAGAACGATCTGGAAATGCTGAAGCACGTCGAAGAGCTCAAGCCGGAGGAGTTCGCCGCGTATATCCAAAAAGAAAGCGATCAACGCCGGATCTCCGGCTTCTCCGCCATCTATTCGTTGTTGCGCTTGAGCAAAGCCGAGAAAGGAGAGGTCCTCCGCTACGACCGCGGCATCACAGATCAGTACAACTCCACGGTTACTTACGCAGCAATGGCGTTCTTCTGAGAAGTCATGAGTTCTGAGTTTTGAATTCTGAGTTCTGGGCTTGCCGATACAGGAGCCTTAGGCTTCTGGTATTTAACTCAGCACTCAGAACTCACAACTTAGAACTACTCTTTGACCGTCACAGTCATCATGATCGGTTCGAGCAGATAGCAGGCTTGCTCGTGAACTGCTGCCAGGGGGTTGTCAACCCTATGAACCTCATCGAACGTACCGAGATCGTCTTGCCGGATAACTGAACCCTGTATAGAATACAGCATTGCATTTAAGACAGGAGCAAAGAAGTGCTGGAGATGTAGGACTCCCCGCTCGCCGAAGCGGGCGGCTCAAGCAAAGCTTGGTATGGAGGTGGCTATGTCCGTCAGGTTGAACATCACAATGGACGAGGACATCTACGCGCGGCTGAAGAAAGAGGTGCCTCCCAAGAAGCTCAGCGCGTTTATTTCCTCGGCCGTTCGAGCGAAGCTTCATCCGGACACGAAAATGTTGGATGCGGCCTATCGAGCGGCCAGGAAAGAGAGGTGGAGGAAACAGCTCCAGGATGATTGGAAGGACACAGAAGGCGAAGGGTGGCCGAAGTGAGAAAGACGCCTCGTCGAGGGGATGTCTACTGGGTAGCGTTGGATCCCACACTCGGCTCGGAGATCAGGAAAACAAGACCGGCAGTGATCGTCTCGAACAATTCCTGTAACACGTTCGGCTCTCGGGTCGTCGTGTTGCCGCTTACCAGCAATGTCGATTCGTTGTATCCTGGCGAAGCATTGCTTCTTGTCGACGGCAAGCCAGCTCGTGCCCTGGGTGATCAGATCCGGTCATTGGACAAATCGCGATTACGATCTAGGATTGACACGTTAAGCCAAGATGAGCTGGCTGCGGTCGAGGAGGCGATCCGTATCACGCTTGGCTTGAGGCCTTGAACGAAGCACTTTTGGTTCGACTCTCCACTGCGCGTGTCGAGCGAGCACTTCCTATCATGCTTCTTCCGAGCTTGCTTGCCTGTCTCTTCTGAGGGTGGTCTGGTTGATCCTCACGTGCGCGCGTCGAACGACCACGTCCCTATTGGTGCTCCTTCCGAGCTTGCTGGCGTGCCTCTCCGGTGGAATGATACCCGTGCTGGTCCTATTGCGGCCGTCGAGCGAGGCCCTTCCGAGGGCGCGCGCTCCGGGAGCAGGGGACCAGCATGGGTGTCGTTCAACACCTCCTATTCTTTTACCGTCACTTTCATCTCGATCGGTTCCAGCGGGTTGTCGAATGGGTCGCGCGGAACTGCAACGATCTTGTCCACTACCTCCATGCCGCGGAACACTTCGCCGAACACCGTATAGGTCCGGTCCAATCCGCTGTTGTCGGCGACGGAGATAAAAAACTGAGAGCCACTGTCGTTGAAGTCCCGCGTGCTGTTGCTCTCGCGCGGCATCTTCGCCATCGACACGGCTCCGCGTTTGTGCGGTCGATCGTTCGGCTCCGGCGGCAGGAAGTAGCCGGGCCCGCCCGTGCCGTGCAACGTGCGGTCCGGGTTCTTGCTGTAGGGATCGCCCCCTTGAACGATGAACCCCGGTACTACCCGGTGGAACGTCGTGCCGTCGTAGAATCCCGCTTTGGCCAGGTTGATGAAGTTCTCCACATGGCGCGGCGCATCGTCGACATAGAAGCGAACCTTGATCTCGCCGAACTTGGTGACGATCGTGGCCCGCGGATCTTTCTTTTGAAATTGCATCGTCACGCCATTGAATCTAGCAAAGGCGCTTCGTCGGAGGCAAGAGGCAACGCTTACGCGAATGATGAATGAGAAATTATCCTAAATCCTGCAGCGAACTAGCATGAGAAGCTCTTCAAGGCCACAAGCGTTGCG
>JBBIJI010000055.1:0-22913 GCA_037446055.1 Nitrospiraceae bacterium | reverse complement strand
TTTTGAGTCGAGCGGCGCTCGACACGGGAGGGGGCCCACACCAACTCCCCTCCCGTACCCATTCAGTCGAGCGGCGCTCGACACGGGAGGGGGCCCACACCAACTCCCCTCCCGTACCCACTAGGACTTTCGGGCTGAAGGCTCGGTAGGTCCTTTGGGCGCTTGCTTTGAACAAGTCACGTCGATAAGATTGCCAATCCCTTTTCAGGTCAATGCGTTGAGACGCGTTTCATGCCCGACGTTTTACTCGATTATCTCGCCAGGTACTTTCCGATCTTCGTCTTCATCGTCATCGCGCTCGCCTTCGGGGTGGTGACGTTGATCATCAGCTACCTGGTACAGCCCAAGTACCCGGAGCCGGAAAAACTGAGCGCCTATGAGTGTGGAAGCGAACCGTTTTCGGACGCCCGTATGCCGTTTCCGGTGCGCTACTACATCTTCGCGATGCTGTTCGTCATCTTCGACATCGAAGTGATTTTCCTGTACCCCTGGGCGGTCGTGTTCGACAAGATCGGTTTCATCGGCCTGATCGAGATGTTGATTTTCATCGCTTTGTTTGTGGTCGCGTATGTCTATGCCTGGCGGAAGGGGGCGTTGGAGTGGGACTGACGCGCCGACGGGCGCGAGCGTCGGGTTTTGAGTGCTGAGTGATGAGTTATCGGAGAAGCACGGCACGGTACGCGTCACCTGTCACCCGTCACGGGGTCTGAGATGGGACTGGTTCAGATCGGTCGGCACAACAAGGACGGACAGCCGGACGTCATCACCACGACGGTGGAGAGGGCCGTGAATTGGGCCCGCAAGGGATCCCTTTGGCCCATGACGTTCGGGCTTGCCTGCTGCGCCATCGAGATGATCGCCGCCGTGTCGTCCCGTTATGACATGGACCGGTACGGCGCCGGCGTGTTCCGCGCCTCACCTCGGCAATCGGACCTGATGATCGTCGCGGGAACCGTTTGCCGCCGGATGGCGCCGGTGATCCGCAAGATCTACGACCAGATGCCCGAACCCAAATACGTCATCGCGATGGGCTCCTGTGCCACATCCGGCAACATCTACGATAGTTACAGCGTGGTGCAGGGCGTGGATCGGTTCGTGCCCGTGGACATCTATGTACCCGGTTGCCCGCCGACGCCCGAGGCGCTGTTCGACGGCATTCTCAAGCTCCAAGAGCGAATCATGCAGAAGCGAGTCTTCACCAAACAGCCGCAGCAAGTGAGAGTGTGATGCACGCCTTGGCGAAACGTATCCAAGAAACGTATCCGGCCGGATTCATCCGGGCGGTCGAATGGCGTAGCGACCTTGCGGTGACCGTGACACGGGACTCTCTACACGAGATCGCGCGGTTCCTCCACGAGGATCCGGCGATGGATTTCGACTATATCGTCCACGTGAGCTCGGTGGATTGGCCGGACGACGAGGAACGTTTCGAGGTCGTCTATGAATTCTATTCGATCCGCAAGCGTCACCGGATCAGGCTGAAGACGCGGGTGCCCGAACGGGATTGCGCGGTGGATTCGCTGACGGATATCTGGAAAGGCGCCGATTTTATGGAGCGCGAGGTCTACGACATGATGGGCATCCGTTTCCGCAATCATCCGGACCTGCGGCGGATTCTCATGCCCGACGACTACCTCGAAGGCTATCCGTTGCGCAAAGATTTTCCCTTGCGGGGCCGAGGATGGCGGGACACGTTTGAATTTTTGGATGAAACCTAGCGAATAGCTAATGGCGAGCAGCTTAGAGCTATTTGCTGCCGGCTAATTGCTCGCTAACAAAGATGAAACTCGAAGACCAACGAACGACCGTGTATAAGGTGGATCCGGAACACCCGGAGAGCGCCACGCTCCCGACGCTCCGTACGGAAGAGCTGCTGCTCAACATGGGGCCGCAGCATCCCAGCACGCACGGCGTCCTGAAGGTGATCCTGGAGCTTGAGGGTGAACGGATCGTCAAGGCCACGCCGGTCATGGGCTTCCTCCACCGAGGCGTCGAGAAATTGGCCGAAGAAGGGACCTACCATCAGTTTATCCCGCATACGGACCGGCTGGACTACGTCTGCGCCATGTACAACAACTTCGCCTACTGCCGAGCCGTAGAGAAGCTGATGAACATCACCGTGCCGGAGCGGGCCGAGTATCTCCGCACGATCGTGGCGGAGGTGCAACGCATCATCGGCCATCAATTCTGGCTCGGGACACAGGCGTTGGACATCGGCGCCATGACGGTGTTCTTTTACTGCTTCCGCGATCGGGAGATTCTGCTCGACTGGTTCGACGAGCTCTGCGGAGCGCGCCTGACGACCAGTTGGTACCGTATCGGCGGAGTGGAACGGGACTTCACGCCGTCGCTGCTCGAGAAACTGAAAAAATTCCTGGACTACTTCCCCCCCAAGATCGACGAATACCAGGTCTTCCTCGAAAAGAATCGGATCTGGCTGGCCAGAACCAAAGGCGTGGCGGTCATTTCCGCGGAGGACGCGGTGAACTTCGGCCTCAGCGGGCCGACGTTGCGCGGCTCCGGCGTGCCGTACGACCTCCGGAAGGCCGAGCCTTACGCCGCGTATCCTCGCTGTCAGTTCAGCGTCCCGGTAGGCAGGAATGGGGACACCTACGATCGATACTGGATCCGGGTCATGGAGCTCTATGAGAGCGTGAAGATCATCCGTCAGTGCCTCGAGCAGATGCCGGAAGGTCCGACCATGGCGGACGTGCCGAGCGTGACGTTGCCTCCCAAGAGCCGGGTCTTCACCAATCTCGAGTCCATGATTCAGCAATTCAAGCTGTTTTCCCAGGGGTTCAACGCGCCCCGGGGAGAGATCTATTGCGGGACCGAAGCTCACAAGGGCGAGTTGGGCTTCTACATCGTGAGCGCGGGCGGCGGGAAGCCCTATCGCCTGAAGATTCGCGCTCCCTCCTTCATCCATATGGGCGCATTCGATCACATGTCGAGAGGCTACATGATCGCCGACGCCGTCACGATCTTCGGCACGTACGACATCGTCATGGGAGAATGCGACAGGTGAGGAAAGTAGGAGGTATGATTTGGCGATTTCGTGAGGTGAAGACCTGTCCAAAACTTCACTAAATCGCCTAATCACCGAATCGTCCTTGAAATTCGCCAGATCACCAAATCACCAAATCGTACTTGAGTCGTACTTGAGGCAAGCATGGGGTTGAAGCCGGCTACCAATCCTGAAGTCGAAGCGGCGACCATCGAATTGAGCATCGACGGGAAAACCGTCACGGCTAAAGATGGTGTGTCCCTCTACGACGTGATCGCGAGCACGGGCAAGATTCTCCCGGCCATGTGCTACCACTACACGTTCGATCCGTTCGGCTCCTGCGGCATGTGCCTCGTCATGCAGGAGGGGAAGAAAGCCCCGGTCCGATCCTGCACGGCCAAAGCGACCGCGGGCATGATCATACGGACGGAAGGCGACGACCTGCACCAAGCCAGGAAGAAAGCGGTCGAGAAACACCTCTCGGTTCACCCGCTCGACTGCCCCGTGTGCGACGCCGACGGCCATTGCGAGCTGCAGGACATGGCCTTCCTCCACGGCGTCACCAACCTGCCCGGGGCGAAGCAAAAGTTCATTCCGGAAGACACCCGCAGCCTGGTCCTCGACTTCAACATGAACCGCTGCATTGCCTGCGGCGAATGCATCAACATCTGCAAAGATGTGCTGATGATCGACGCCTTGCAGTTCATGAAGAAGGGCGGCTTCAACCAGGTCGTGGCCAAGGGCGATGTCCCGCTCTCCTGCGAATTTTGCGGCGACTGCCTGGCTGTCTGCCCGGTCGGCGCCATCACCAACAAATTCTCCAAGTATCTCTACAAGCCTTGGCAGATGAAGAAGACGACCACCACCTGCAACTACTGCGGGGACGGCTGCCAGATGTACCTGGAGACCAAAGACACCGAAGTCATCCGGGTCACCTCACCCTTGTCGTGGAAGAACAAGTGGGGGGATCGCGCGGAGACGGCCAAAGGCCACGGCGGCATCTGCGTTCGCGGCCGGTTCGGGTTCGAGTACATCGACAGCAAGGCCCGACTGAGATTGCCGCTTGTGCGCGTCGGGAATCACCAGGTCGAGACGCCGTGGCTCGAAACCATGCACAGACTCGTGTCCCGCCTCGGCGGGACCCTCCGCACACACGGGCCGGACTCCGTCGCCGGCCTCATCACCGCCCGCTGCACGAACGAGGAGCTCTATCTGTTCCAAAAATTGATGCGGAGCGTGATCCGCACCAATCAGCTCGACAGCAGCGCCCGGTATGGCCATATGAACTTTGTCCATGCGTCGCGTCGTGCCTTGGGAATCGGGCGCAGTCCGAACGACTGGGAGGACCTCACCAAGGCCAAGGCGGTGTTACTCGTCGGCTCCGACATCACGGAGACGAACCCGCTCACGGCGGTGCGCGTGAAGGAATCCATCAGGGTGTACAAGTCTCAAGTCATTGTCGTGGATTCCGCCAATACCAACATCGCCAAGCTGGCCTCGCACCCGTTGTTGGTGAAGCCGGGGACGGAAGGCTTCTTCATCGACGGCTTGGTGAAAGCGGCCGTCGACTTCGACCTCGTCGATGAGGAAGCGACCGCGCGACACCCGCAGGCCTTCGCCGCGCTGAAGCAGGCGGTCGCCGGGCTGTCGCTCGAGCAGCTCGCCCTGCGCGCGGGCGTGACGGAGGCCCAACTGCGCGAGGCCGCGACGATCTTCGCCGAGGCGCCGCGCGCGATCATTCTCTGCGCCGAAGGGATCGTGCGCCGGCCCGGTGGCTATCAAAATGTTCTGAAGCTGATCGATCTGGCCTGGGTGACGGGCAAGCTGGGCCGGCCAGGCTGCGGCGTAAATACGCTGACCGAGGAAGTGAACGAACAGGGCGCGGCGGACATGGGCGTGGCCCCCGAATTCCTCCCCGGACAGGTGCCCTTCGGCGACGCCGCCGCACGAGAGCGATTCGAGAAGGCCTGGGACGCCCCCCTTCCGGCGAAAGGCTCCGGCGCCCATATGATGGACATCCTGGCACGCTGCCGCAGCGGCCGGATCAAGGCCCTGTACCTCATCGGCGAGAACCCGTTGGCGACCCTGCCGGCATCGGCTGAGGTGCGGCAGGCCTTGGAGCGTCTTGACTTGCTGATTTGCCAAGATCCGTTCTTGACGGAGACGGCTCATCTGGCGCATTTCGTGCTGCCGGCCTGCACCTACGCGGAAAAAGACGGCACCTTTACGAATCTCGAAGGCCGGGTTCTACGCGTGCGCCAAGCGATGGATCCCGTCGGCGAAAGTCTCCCCGATTGGCACATCTTGACGGCGTTGGCCAACGGCTTGGGGGCACAGTGGGCCTATGAGTCTCCTCAAGATGTTCAGAACGAGATCATGAAGCTATTGCCCGGCTACTATAACCTCGGCCAGCCGAGGAAACTGACCCCGGCCGCCGATGCCTACTTGTCGAACGGGTTTACGGCAGAGGTCACGGCCCGGTACGCGTCGCGCGTCGCGAGCCAGGCATCACGCGACCGGGGCTTCTATCTGACCATAGGGCAACTGCTGTATCACTCCGGCAAGCTCTCGACTCAGGCCCCCGGCTTGATCAAGATCGCACCCAGTACCCGCCGTCTCCATATGAACCCGAAGGACCTGGAGCGATTGGGACTGGCCGACGCGTCCAAAGTGAAGGTGACCTCGGACCGGGGCTCGTTGATTCTGGGGGTCCAACCGGACCAGGCGGTGATGCCGGGATCCTGTTTCTTCCCGGAACATTTCAACGACCCGCCGGTGAAAGACCTGCTGACGGTCGAGATCGATCCGACGACCGGGGTCCCCGCCTTCAAGTCCGTGTGGGTCGACATTGCGAAGGTCGAGGGATAACGGTAAGCTGGCGCTCCCCTTGGAGGGAGGCGCAGGATGCTGACATGACGCTCGGTGCATGGACAAAGAAGGTGTTGGAGGCGGCGTTGTTCCAGGAGATCTGGGACGCCATGAAGGTGACCTTTCGCCACATGTTCCACAGGCCGATCACCTTTCAGTATCCCCGTGAGCAGCGCGCCATCCCGGACGCTCATCGCGGGGCCCTCGGGCTGCTTCGCTACGATGATGGACGTGAACGCTGCGTCGGATGCGACCTCTGCGAGGCCGCGTGCCCGTCGCGCTGCATCAAGGTGATCAGCGCCGAGGATAAGAGCCTGCCGCTACAGCGGTATGCCAGTGAGTTCTACATCGACATCACCAAGTGCGTGTTTTGCGGCTACTGCGTCGAGGCCTGCCCCGTGAACGCGCTGGCCATGACGAAGATGTACGAATACTCCACCCACGACAAACGCACCCTCCTCTTCGACAAGAAGCGGCTCTACGAGATCGGCGAACGTCATCTCGTCGAGGCCAAAAAATATCTGTACGCGCACAACCAAGAAAAGGAATCGGCGGAGAGCCGCGAGTACCGGTACTACTTCCCGCAGTCGGTCCTCAAGGCGACCCAGCCCCCGCCCAAACATCTGACTTGAGCTGACATGGTTGCGGTGTTTTTTGCCTATTTCTCGCTGGTGAGCATCGCCGCGGGCGTGCTGACCGTCGCTCTCAAGAATCCCGTGCACTGCGGGCTCGCGCTCTTGGCGCTCCTGCTCCACGTGTCGGGACTCTTCGTGTTGCTGAACGCCGAATTCCTCTGGGCCGTTCAAGTCGTGGTGTACGCCGGCGCGATTCTGGTCTTGTACTTGTTCGTGTTGATGCTGCTGAACTTGAAGACGGACGAACGGTACTTCCACGCCAAGTATCCTTATTTCCTCGCGCCGGCCCTGGTGGGAATGCTTTATCTCATCGTCCTGATGGTCCGCTCTCCCTTCGGCGGGGCCAAGGGGGACGCGCCGACCGCCTTGGTGGTGCAGGAAGGGAACACCCACGCGGTGGGGATCAAGATGTTCAGCGATTACTTGTTGCCGTTCGAGATCGTCGGGGTGTTCCTGCTCGGCGCCATCATCGGCGCCATCGTGCTGGCCAAAACGCCGAAAGCGGTCGATGAGCGAGTGAACGGTGATCGGTGATGAGTGACGAGTTTAAGAAGAAACAAGCTCTGAACCCATCACCCATCGCCCATCACCCATCAAGGGGTTTATGGTTCCTCTAAGCGCATACGTCGCCGTCAGTGCCGTCCTGTTCGCCACCGGTCTGCTGGGCGTGTTGATCCGCCGCAACTTCATCATCGTGCTGATGGCGGTGGAGATCATGCTGAACGCGGCCAACATCAACCTGGTGGCCTTTTCCCATTACCTGGAGTCGATGGCGGGGCAACTCGTCGCGCTCTTCGTCATCGCGATCGCGGCAGGAGAGGCCGCGGTGGGGCTGGCCATCATCATCGTGGTCTTCCGGGGGAAGATTTCGACGAACGTGGACGAGATGAACTTGTTGAAGTGGTAGCGAGGGAGAGAAGAGCGAATGGCCAATAGCGTATGGTCTCCGAGCGAATCGAGACCTCGGCTATACGCCATAAGCCCTTGAGCACTCCATGTTCGATTTGCTGGTTAACCTGATTCCCATCTTCCCGCTGGCGGCCGTTGTGCTGAACGGCCTGTTCGGCAACCGGTATTCCCATGAGGTAGCCCACCGACTCGGCTGGGGGTCGGTCGGACTCTCATTTCTCTGCGCCGTCTCGGTCTTCGTGGATGTCCTCCAGACTGGCGGCACGCGCGAAGTCATCGCCTACAAGTGGATCTTCGGCGGGGATCTGACCATCAATCTGGCGTACCTGATCGATCCGCTGACCTGCATCATGCTGCTGGTCGTCACCGGAGTCGGGTTCCTGATCCACGTCTATTCCGTCGGGTACATGCACGGCGAGGAAGGCTTTACCCGCTTCTTCACGTACATGAACCTTTTCATGGTCTCCATGCTGCTCCTGGTCATGGGCAACAACTACCTCGTCCTGTTCATCGGTTGGGAAGGGGTGGGGCTCTGCTCTTATTTGCTGATCGGCTATTACTACGACCGCATCTCCGCCGCCAAGGCCGCGACCAAAGCCTTTGTGGTCAACCGGATCGGCGACGCCGGGTTCCTCTTGGCGATTTTCCTGGTCTTCGCGAATTTCAGGACGCTCGACTACACGAAGATCTTTGCCCAACTGGATCATCTCTCGCCGGATATGGCTACCGCGATTGCGCTGTGCCTGCTGGTGGGGGCGATCGGGAAATCGGCGCAGATTCCGCTCTACACCTGGTTGCCCGACGCCATGGAAGGCCCGACGCCGGTGAGCGCCTTGATCCACGCCGCTACGATGGTCACGGCGGGCGTCTATATGATCGTCCGCAATCACGCGATCTACGATCTGTCGCCGATCGCCATGACCGTCGTCGCGGTCATCGGCGGCTCGACGGCGCTGTTCGCGGCCACCATCGGCCTCGTCCAGACCGACATCAAGCGCGTGTTGGCCTACTCGACCGTGAGTCAGCTCGGCTACATGTTCTTGGGTTGCGGCATCGGGGCCTATGCCGCGGCGATCTTCCACTTGATGACGCACGCCTTTTTCAAGGCGCTGCTGTTTCTGGCCGCCGGGTCCGTCATTCACGCCCTCTCCGGTGAGCAGGACATCAGGAAAATGGGGGGACTGCGGGCGAAAATCCCGTGGACCCATACCCTCTTCCTCATGGGCACGTTGGCCATCGCGGGAATCTTCCCCTTCGCCGGCTTCTGGAGCAAAGACGAGATCATGGCCCACGCCTTCACGCATCATCATTACGTGCTGTACGGCATGGCCGCGATCGCCGCATTGCTCACGTCGTTCTATATGTTCCGGCTGACCTACCTGACGTTCTACGGACAGTCCCGGCTCGATGACCATACGGCCGAGCACGTTCACGAATCCCCGATGGTCATGCTCGCCCCCTTGGTCGTGCTGGCCCTGCTCTCGCTCGTCGGTGGCTTCCCGGGAGTTCCTCCGGAGAACGGATGGTTCCACCGTTTCCTCCGGCCGGCGGCGGGAGGAGCAGCGGAGCAGCACGAAGCGGGCGCGGAGGCGGTCGTGACCTTGATGGGCGCCGCCACGGCGATCGCGCTGATCGGGTGGTTCCTCGCCCATTATTTATACAGCCTCAGGCCCGGGACCGCAGATCGCTGGTCCGTGAAGGCGGCGGGCATCTATACCACCTTGCTCAACAAGTATTACGTGGACGAGTTGTACGACCTCCTGTTCGTCGAGCCGTGCAAGAAGCTCGGCCTCTTATGGGACTGGTTCGATCGGACGGTGATCGACGGCATCGTGCGCGCGGTCGGTCAGGCTGCCGAGCTCGGCTCCGCGGGGAGCACCTGGTTCGAGAAATACGTGATCTACGGTTTCTTGAACGCCATCGGGTACGCCAACCACCTGGCGGCGTGGTCCTGGCGGAAACTGCAAAGCGGCCTGGTTCACCACTATGCCGCCATTATCGTCGCCGGATTGTTTATCCTCGTTCACCTGGTGCTGCTCTGGTACAGCGGCTCGTCGGGAATCGGAGTGGCCTTGAAGTAAGAATTTGGTGAGTTCTTGATCTGGTGAAGTTACTTCGCCAAATCACCAGATCGTCAAATTAAACCTGGGACTATGTTGGAAGAATTCAGCTTCGGCTTTCCCGTGTTGTCCTGTCTTCTCTTCCTACCGCTGGCGGGCGCAGCGGTCCTCTGGCTTGTCGAGGACGAGGACAGCGTGCGCGCAGCCGCCTTGGGCATCGGGCTGATCGAGCTGGCGCTGGCGATCTATGTCCTCCTGCGGTTCGTGCCCGAGTCCGCCGCGATGCAGTTCGTCGAACGAGCCCGATGGATTCCTCCGCTCGGCATCAGTTACCACTTGGCCGTCGACGGGATCAGCGTGCTGTTCGTGGGGCTCACCGCCTTTCTGACGGTGCTCGTCATCATTTACTCCTGGGACACCGTCCGCGGTCAGGTCAAACTCTATCTCATGGCCCTGCTGGCGCTCGAGACCACGGTCATGGGGGTCTTCGTCTCCGTCGACCTGATCCTCTTCTTTGTCTTCTGGGAGCTCATGCTCATTCCCAGTTACTTCCTGATCAAGCTCTGGGGCGGCGGGGCGGAGCGGCAGCACGCGGCGTTGAAGTATGTCCTCTATACGTTGCTGGGCAGCGTCTTCATGCTGGTCGGAATCGCCCTCCTCGACATCAATTTCCACCGGTGGGCCGTGGCCCATCACGTCGAGCCGACCTATTCATTCGACCTGCTGGAGCTGCTCACGGTGCCGATCCCCTTGGAGCAACAACTGTTGATCTTCTGGCTTATCTTCCTGGGCTTGGCGTTCAAGGCGCCGGTCTTCCCCTTCCACACATGGCTTCCGGATGCCCTGGTGGAAGGTCCGATCGGCATGGCCGTGGTGCTGGCGGGGCTCAAGCTGGGCACATACGGATTCCTACGCTTCAGCCTGCCGCTCCTGCCGGACGCCGCCAAGCACCCGACGGTGGTGATCATCATCATGGCTTTGGCTCTGGCGGGGATCGTCTATGGAGCGATCGTCGCCCTCATCCAACCGGATTTGCGTCGGCTCTTGGCCTTCAGCAGCATCAGCCATTTGGGCTTCTGCGTGGTCGGTGTGTTTGCCCTGAACTTCCAGGGGCTCCAGGGCAGCCTCCTCACGATGATCAATCTGGGCTTCAGCACGGCCGGGCTGTTCTTCATCGCGGGCTTCTTGTACGTGCGACAGCAATCGACGCAACTGTCCTCGATGGGCGGGCTGGCCAAACAGGTGCCGCTGCTGGCGACCTTCATGTTGCTGATCGGCTTGGCCTCCATCGGCCTGCCCGGAACGAACGGGTTCGTCGGTGAATTCCTGATACTCCTGGGTGCATTCCAGGCGAAGTGGTGGGTCGGGGCGATCGCGGTCACGGGGGTGATCTTCGGAGCCGCCTATTTTCTCTGGTACTACGAACGGGCCATGCTGGGGCCCTTGGCGAAACATCTCGCCCAATCCTTGCCGGACTTGACCCCACGAGAAACCATCATCGCCCTGTCTCTCTCGGTGATGATCCTGTGGATCGGGCTGTACCCATCGCCGTTCTTGCGCATGATGAACGGCTCGGTCCAAGCGGTCGCGGATCGGCTGGAGCACGGCGCGACGCTCCCGCCCGGCACGAGGCATGAGGCGCGAGGCGGGGAGAAGGTCATCGCCTCGCGCCCTTTGCCTCTAGCTTCTAGCTCTGAGTAAACTCGACATGGCTGAGTACACGCTGCTCTACATCCTCTTCGCCCCCTTCACAGGCGCCATTGCGCTGATCTTCGTCTCCAACAAGCGACCGCTGTTGGTCCGGGGCGTGGCTGCCACGGCGGCGGGCATCTCCTTGCTCGCATCGTCCTACATGTTTTATGCCTATGACGCCGCTCAGGGCGGGTTTCAGTTCGTCCAGCGGTACGAATGGTCGAAGCAGCTCGGCATCGCCCTCTACCTCGGCGTGGACGGCGTCGGCACGCCGCTGGTCCTCGCGTCCTCGGTCCTGCTGTTCGCCGGGATCTTCATTTCCTGGCACATCAAGGACCGGACGAAGGAGTTCTACATCTTCCTGCTGATCCTGGCGGCGGCCACTATCGGCGTCTTCATGTCGCTGGACCTGTTCTTCCTGTATTTCTTCTATGAGATGTCCGTCATTCCCATGTACCTCCTCCTCGGCGTGTGGGGAAGCCATACCAAGAAGTACCTGGAGATGACGGACCCGGAGGGTCTGAAGCAGCGGGACTCGGTCGGGTTCATCTTCAACTTCGCCTCCAACAGCAAAGAATACGCGGCGATGAAGCTCACGCTGTTCCTCTCGGCCGGAGCCGTGTTCGCGCTCATGGGCATCCTGCTGATCTACAAATACTCGGGGCTCAACACATTCGACATTCTGGTGCTCCGGGAGCAGGCCAAATTTACCGGGACGCTGGCCAACATCATCTGGATACTCATTTTCTTCGGGTTTGCTTCGATCGCGCCGATCTGGCCGCTCCATTCCTGGTCACCGGTGGGGCACGCAGCGGCGCCGGCGGCCACGAGCATGCTGCATGCCGGCGTCCTCATGAAGCTCGGGCATTTCTCCATCATCCGAGTGGCGTACGAGATTCTGCCCGACACGACGAGAGAGCTGATGCCGATCGCCGCCATCCTCTGCATGTTCAGCATCATCTACGGCGGCTTCGTCGCCTTCTACGCCAAGGACACGAAGTATGTCATCGGCTATTCCAGCTCGAGTCACATGGGATACGTCTTTCTGGGGATGGCGGCTCTGGATTACATCAGCCTGACCGGGGCGGTCATCTACATGTTCGCGCACGCGATGGCGACGGGGATGCTCTTCGCCATGGCCGGCTGGGTCTACGATCAAACCCACTCGCGGGACATTCCCTCGTTGGGCGGCCTTTCGAATCGGATGCCCTTCATCGCCGGATGCTTCGTCATCGCCTGTATGGCCTCGATCGGCATGCCGGGCACGGTGAATTTCATCGCGGAGATCATGATCATCGTCGGGAGCTGGAACAAATACCCGTTCCAGGTGATCGTCGCGGTGCTCGGCATCGTGCTCACCATGGCGTATCTGTTCCGGATGATGCGCGGCGTCTTCTACGGACCGATGGCGGAGAAGTACAGCCACTCGCACGACGCCATCGCCCTCGTGGATCGCCTGCCCCTGCTGCTCATGATCGCGGTCAGCATCGGCTACGGGCTGTTTCCGGGCCACTTGTACGGCGTGGTCCGATCCGGGGTCGACCCCTTGGTTGCGAAGATCACACGCGTCGTGCCGCTGGCGGCGGAGCCAATGGGGTATGGTCAATGGTCAATGGTTAATGAGTCATCGACCATCGACCATCAACCATCAGCTATCTCTTCCCATCCCCCATCACCTCTCACGGATCATGAGCCATGACCTTTACACTGACCTTCACAGCCACGGACCTTCTCCTCCTGCTGCCCGAGATCCTGCTCACCCTGTGGCTGTGCCTCGTGTTGATCGTCGACTTCTCATTCCGCCGGATCGCGCACCGTCACCTGGCCTACCTCAGCGTCGGCGGGTTGCTGCTCACGTTGGGAACGTTGGGCTGGATGAATATGACCGGCGTCACGGGGACGCTGTTCAACCGCATGTTCGTGGTCGACCGGTTGGCCTTGTTCTTCAAGATGTTCGTGGTGGGATCGACGGTCCTGGTGATTCTTGCGTCCATCGATTACGTGCAGCGGTTTCGATTCTTCCGCGGTGAGTACTATTTCTTGGTCATCATGTCCGCCTTGGGCATGATGTTCATGGCTTCCGCGAACGACCTCCTCTCGGTGTTCATCACGCTGGAGTTCTCCACCTTCGGCTTCTACGTGCTCGTCGCCTACCTGCGGGATGACGTGGCGTCGAACGAAGCCGGGCTCAAGTTCTTCATCCTGGGCGTCTTCGCCGCCGGGCTCCTGGCGTACGGCATCAGCCTCGTCTTCGGCGAGACGGGCAAGATCGTGTTCTCGGACATCGCGGCCACGGCCGCCACCCCCGGCCTGGTGATCGGCTTCCTGCTGATCTTCGCGGCGCTTGGGTTCAAGATCGGCGCCGTGCCGTTCCATGCGTGGATTCCCGACACCTACCACGGCGCACCCACGCCGGTGACTGCGTTCCTCTCGATCGCCCCCAAAGGCGCAACGTTCGCGATCCTGCTCCGCATGTTCTACGTCTCCCTCGCCGCGTTCAAGCCCTCGTGGGTCTTGCTCCTGGTCGCGGCATCCATCCTGTCGATGACCTACGGCAACATCGTCGCGATCGCGCAAAAGAACATCAAGCGTCTCCTGGCCTACTCGGGCATCGCTCAGATCGGCAACGTCCTGATCGGCCTGGCGGCCGGCACGAAGATGGGCAGTGATTCCATTCTGTTCTATCTGCTGACCTACCTCTTCGCCAACGTGGGAGCGTTCGCGGTCGTCATCACGGTCGGCAACGCCATCGGCAGCGACGAAATCGAGGATTACAACGGGCTTAACCGCCGCTCGCCGTTCCTCGCCTTCGCGATGCTGGTGTTTCTCCTCTCGCTCGCGGGCGTCCCGCCGCTCGCCGGCTTCATCGGCAAGCTGTATATCTTCGTCGCCGCGATCAAGGAAGGGCTGTACACGCTGATCGCCGTGGGGCTCATCAACATCGTCATCTCGATGTATTACTACCTGGTCGTCGTGAAGAAGATGTACATCAACGAGCCGCACGACCCGACTCCGTTGACCGTTTCGGGCCCCATGAGGGCGGTCCTCTATGCGGGATTGGCTGGCACGCTGGTGATCGGCATCTACCCGCAACCCTTCATCGATTGGGTCGTCGCCGCTTCCCTGCTGTTCTCCAAGATGGACCCCGCGGCCACCTCGGTGACGTTGCTTCCGCAGATCGGGGGATAAGCCGGGGCGCGGCTGTTCCGGTCAGGCCGGCTCTGCGCGAACGCCGGTAAAATTTTTCTTGCCCCCTCTCCGCCCGCAGAGTACAGTCACAATTCGAACGGTGCGGAGAGCGCCAGGGCGCCACACGCGGAGTCTCGCGGCCTCATGACCAGCCCGCCGGAACAGGAATCGACCAGCCTCCAGCCCCTTGCGTCCGAGGGAGACCAGCCGCACGTGCTCAAGTCCTCCCCGCGGGCGCCGCTCCTCGGATGGGTCAAAGCCTGGCCCATCGAGAAACGCGTGCTGGTCGGGTTTACGATGGTCTTCCTGGGCATCCTGGTGATCAGCGTCGTGTCCTACAGGAATACGATGATCTTGGTCGAGAACAGTCGGCTCGACGCGAACAGCCACGCGCTGCTCCAGGCCTTGGTCGACGTCGCATCGACCCTGGAAGATGCCGAGCTCAACCATCGTCGCTTTCTCGTGACCGGCGAGCCCACCTATCTCCGGCTGCACGAGAACCTGGCCCAACGGGCCACGGACTACTTCGGTTACCTCAGACAATTGACCCCGACCTCCACGGCTCAGCAGGCGCGCATCGACAAGCTGGAACAACTGGCCAAGCAGCAGTTGGCGGCCGAAGCCGCCGCGACGGCCCTGAGAAAAGCCAAAGGCTACGAGGGCGTGAAGCAGCTCGCCTTGGCCGGGGCCGCCAACATGCAGCTCGAAGCCATTCTCACGGTCATCGGCGCGATGGAAGCCGCGGAGAACGAAGCCCTGCGCCAACGAGTCCGGCAATCCGCGACGGGGACCAAGGACACCATCGGCCTCCTCAGCCTCGGGACCGGCTTGCAATTGATCCTGCTCGCGGTGGTGTACTACCTGATCCGGCACGACATCACGGAGCGACGACGGATCGCAGCGGAGCTCCGGCGACGCGGGGAACTGCTCGAGGCGGCCAACAAGGAGTTGGAAGCCTTCAGTTACTCCGTCTCCCACGACCTGCGGGCCCCCCTCCGGCACATCGACGGGTACGCATCGCTGCTGGAGAAGACGGCGGGAGACACGCTCAACGACAAGGCGCGCCGATACCTCCAGACGATCTCGGAATCGGCCAAGCAGATGGGCCAGTTGATCGACGATCTACTCGTGTTTTCGAGGATGGGCCGCCAGGAGATGCTCAGCACAACGGTCGATCTCAATCAGTTGCTGAAACAGGTCTTGCACGATTTGCGCCATGACTTGCAAGGGCGGACGGTCTCCTGGACAATTGGACCGCTGCCGCAGGTCCAGGGCGATCCGGCCATGTTGCGGCAGGTGTTCATGAACCTGCTGGCCAACGCGATCAAGTTTACGAGCAAGCGGCCGTTGGCCCAGATCGAAGTCGGGTGCGACCAAAGCAACCGCGAGGAGCCGGTCCTGTTCGTGCGCGATAACGGCGTCGGCTTCGACATGCAGTATGCGGCCAAGCTGTTCGGGGTGTTCCAGCGGCTCCACCGGGCCGACGAGTTCGAGGGCACCGGCATCGGGTTGGCCAACGTCCGCCGGATCATTCATCGCCACGGAGGACGCACGTGGGCCGAGGGCGAGGTGGACAAGGGCGCGACGTTCTACTTCACGCTGCCGACGAAACGGCTCCGGACATGACGACGATCAAATCCATCGTGCTGGCCGAAGACAACCCGCGAGACGCGGAATTGGCGCTGGCGGCCATGGAGGAGTACCAGCTCGCCGATAAGGTGGTGCTCTGCCACGACGGCGCCGAGGTCCTCGACTACCTCTATTGCCGCGGGCAATTCAAGACGCGACTGGCCGGGAACCCCGCCGTCATTTTCTTGGATCTGAAGATGCCCAAGGTCGACGGGATCGAGGTCTTGCGAACCGTCAAGTCGGATGCGAAACTGAGGCCGATCCCGGTCGTGATGTTGACCTCTTCGCGGGAGGAACGGGATCTGGCCCTGAGCTACGCCCTGGGGGCCAATGCCTATGTCGTAAAACCGGTCGAGTTCCCGCAGTTCTTAAAGGCGGTGAAAGAGCTGGGGGTTTTTTGGGGTGTCATCAATGAGCCGCCTCCCGAATCCGGGGCTCCCGCCAGCTAAGCTTCGGGCCACCCGCCTGCGTGTAGGTGCGTCGTGACAACGCCATTGCGCCTGCTGCACCTGGAAGACAGTACCGCGGACGCCGAGTTGGTCCGTGAAACGCTGGAGGCGGGAGGGATCCCGTGCCAGGCCTCCCGCGTGGACACCAAGGCCGCGTTCTTAGGCGCCTTGAAGCAGGGGGGGTACGACCTCATCCTCGCCGATTACTCGCTCCCCTCCTTCGACGGCATCGAGGCCCTGACCTTGGCGCATGATCTCCGCCCCGAGGTTCCGTTTCTCTTCGTCTCCGCCACCCTGGGTGAAGAGCTGGCCATCGACGCGATGCACCGCGGCGCGACCGACTACGTCCTCAAACAGCGCCTGGGCCGCCTCGTGCCTTCGGTCCAACGGGCTCTCCGCGAGGTCGAGGCGAGCCGGGAGCGCAAGCGGGCCGAGGATGCGTTGCGGCAAAGCGAGCTGCAGCTCCGCCAAGCTCAGAAGATGGAAGCGGTCGGCCGCCTGGCCGGAGGCCTGGCCCATGACTTCAACAACCTCCTCACGGTGATGATGGGCTACAGCCAGGTGTTGCATGCGGAGCTCGGGAAGGACCACCCGCTGCGCGACAAGATCGAGGAAACCCTCAGGGCCGGCGACCGGGCGGCGACATTGATCCGGCAGCTCTTGGCGTTCAGTCGCCGACAGCCGATCGAGGTCAAGGTGCTCACGCTGAACAGTGTCGTCACCGGGCTGGAATCGATGCTCCGTCGCTTGATCGGCGAAGACATCGTCCTGCGCATCCGCATCGATCCCACGAATGGGCGCGTGAAGGCCGATCCCGGACAGCTCGAGCAAGTCGTGATGAATCTCGTCGTCAACGCCCGCGATGCGATGCCGAAAGGAGGCACGCTGACCATCGACGTCGAGCGATGCGAGTTGACCCAAACCCCGCAGTACCATCTTCAGCCGCTCCCGCTCGGCCGCTACATGAAGCTGTCGGTGACCGACACCGGGTGCGGCATGGACCAAGAGACGCTCTCTCGGATCTTCGAGCCCTTCTTCACCACCAAGGAAGAGGGGCGAGGGACAGGGTTGGGGCTCTCGACCGTGTTCGGGATCGTGACCAGAGCCGGCGGCGGGATCGATGTCTCGAGCAACTTGGGCCGTGGGACCCGCTTCGACATCTACCTGCCCGAAGCGCAGTCGGAAGCGGAGGTCGCGCGCCCTTCGGAGATGGGCCAGCCCGTCACCCGAGGAAACGAGACGATCCTCGTCGTGGAGGACGAGTCGACGGTGCGACTCCTCGTGCGAGACGAGCTGAAGAAGCTCGGCTATCGGGTGATCGAGGCCAAGAACGGTATCGAAGCCTGCCTCTTGGCCACCCAGCATGTGGGGGAGCTCCATCTCCTCCTGACCGACGTGGTGATGCCCGGTATGAACGGCCGAGAGCTGGCTCTGCATCTGAAAACCATCAAGCCGGGTCTGAATATCTTGTTCATGTCGGGCTACCTGGACGACGTCGGGTTGGGAGCCGGGCTCGACACAGGCCGGACTGGGTTTCTCCAGAAGCCCTTCACGCCGGACCAACTCGCCAAGACCGTGCGGGAAGTCCTCGATGGCGCAACCGCGCACCCCACGCCGGTTCCCGCATCCGGGGCGGCAACCTAACAGAGAGAGCATACATTCGGTGCTCGTTATGGACCGGACCTTGTCGCAACCCAACAACACTCGATCTTCATCGAGATCGTTCTGTCGGTCCCGTTCCCGCGCACGGGCTCTGACGGGATTCTGGGTCGGCGCGCTCCTGTGCCTTGGACCCTCCGCGGGCGGCGTGGGAGCTCAGGATCTCGCGTGGGACCAACTGCATGAGGGGCTAGCCATCAAGGTGTGGGAATCAACCTCCGTCTGTCCCGTCGTCCCGGCCCTGCTCGCATTTCGCATCGATCCCGAACGGCTCCGTTTCTCCATCCATCAGTTTCACGACGAAGGTCTGGCTGGCCCGCTGACGATCCAGGAATGGCGGCAGCGGACCGGCGCCCTGCTCGTGTTCAATGCGGGCCTCTTCCGCGAGGACTATTCCTACCTCGGGCTCCTCTACAAAGATGGGCGTCAGCTAGGAGGCAAGCGTCATCGGTCCTGGCAAGGGCTGTTCGTCGCAGAACCCAATCAGCCCGGCCTACGAAAAGCGCGCGTGCTGGACCTCGCCTACGAGAATTTTCAGGAAGACCCTCCGCAATACCGGGAAGTCGCTCAATCGTTGATGCTGCTGGATCGCGGCGGCAAGCCGCGCGTGCGGGACTCAGGGAAGCGAGCCTATCAAACGGCCGTGGGGGAAGACAGCGAAGGAAAGATTTGGGTCATCAAGACCACGGACGAGGTGTCGCTACACGACTTGGCTGATTGCCTGCGCAGGGCGTTTCCTGCGCTCCGCCAGGTCATGGCCATGGACGGGGGGTCCTCCTCCGATCTCGCCGTGGCCACGTCCCAAATCCCCGGGCGCATCAATGCCAGGCTGCGAGCCGCCTGGCAGGGGTTCATCGAGAACCCCGGGCTGGTCCATACTCAATTGCCGGCGGTCATCGCCGTCAGCCCCAGAGCCACAGCGGCTGCAGGGCGGGCTCCAACCCCGGCCCGATGATAACCCGAGTCCTCGCTACCGACGCGGCATTTCGACTGGGAACCCGGCCTCCAGCCAGGCGTTCATACTGCCCCTGACGTTGTAGACGTGCTTGTAGCCCAGATCCGCAAGAGTTTCCGCCGCAATGTTGCTCCGGTGGCCGGACTGGCAATAGACGACAATGTGGTCATCCAGCTTGGCTCCGATCTCGCGGTGACGAGCCTTGATTTCCTTGAACTCGATGTTCAGGTCCGTGCCGGGGATATAGCCTCCGACGTGTTCCTGCGGGGTCCGCACATCGATCAGGATGAAGCCCTTCTGAGCCAGGGACGGAGCCTGCAGCATACCGGCCCGGAGCTGCTGCACGGTCAAGAGATATGAGTGGTAGGCGATCGCAGTCGTTGTGAACAGCGTGACGATCGCACTCGCAAGGATCACGGGAAGAAGACGTCGGGAGCGTGTCATGGTAGCTCCTCCTTTCCCTGAAAGACCCGGTCGAACACGGCAGACCCGTAGAAGCAATGAATCATAAAAATTGGCAAGCGGCGTGGTCAAGAGCCTTGGTCGCCTGGGGAGCTGCGGCGTTGGTGAGTTGCGCAGACGGCGCGAAGTTCCTCCAAGAGACGGACCAGGGTGGGATCGTGATCTATCCCTATAAGAGCGAACAGGGCTCCCTGGTGTCGTCGTTCAGGCGGGACGCCATCAAGCTGATAGAAGAGAAATGCCGGGGTGCTTACAGCATTATCCGGGAAGGTGAAACGAAGGGCCGCGCGCGCGTGGCTGGGGTGGTCCAGGGGTCTCAGGAGATCGTGCAAGAGCGACGCTGGGGGATTCAGTTTCAGTGCAAGTGAAACGGTGAAGGCGAAGTAAGGGAGCCCGCTACGCTTTTCCCGGTTGGTGCGGGATCAGATCGTCGACGGTCAGAAGACTGAGCAGCGTCAGGCCTTCGGCTTCGACTGTTTTCCTGCCCTCCTGCTCCTTGCGATCGACGATCACCAGCGCATGGGTAACGGTCAAGCCAGCGCTCCTGGCCGCGGCCACCGCCTTCAGCAGGGAGCCTCCGCTCGTGAGCACGTCATCGACAATCAGCGCCCGTTCGCCGGGACGGAACGCACCTTCGATGAGCTTACCGAGTCCGTGATCCTTGGCCTGCTTCCGGACCACGAAGGTCCGCCACTGGCGGGAAGGTTGCGCGGCGAAGGCGAAGTCCGAGATCGTCGTCGCGATGGAGATGGCGCCGATTTCCAATCCGCCGAGGCAGTCCAATTCCACCTGGCGCAACATGTCGTAGGCCAGATGGGCCACCAAGCGCCGGGCCCTCGGATAGGCCATCAGGGAGCGGCAATCGACATAGAAGGGGCTCGTCGATCCCGACGCCAATTTGAATCCCTGCTGAGGATCCCACTTGAACGACTCCGTCTCATGAAAAGCCTTGGCGAGCTGTTCGCGCACGGTTACCTCCCTCGTCAACGCTGCGACACGCCAGCGTATTGTACACGGGACCGTTGCCGGAAGGAATCGCCTTTCCTGCGAGGTCAGCATCTTGTCGTTGTGCGGACAGCGCGTTATGAAAACCGATTGATCTGTTCAACGAGAGTCTTCGCCACCAACTCCAAGTCGAACGGCCAAGCATAGCGAAGTGCGACGTTCGGATATCGCGCGCGCAGGCGATCAAGGGTGTCGGGAATCTCGATCTCCGAGTGCGACCCGCCCGGCGTGAACATCGTCGTTGTCACCGTGATGCGCGTCGCGCCCTGCTTGATTAATTCCTCGACGGACTCTTCCAGCGTCGGTGAGCAGAACTCGTTGTAGGCCACGGCAAACAGCATTCCATCCAGATGCGGCCGGAGGGCCTTGGCGACGGCTTCCAGGCCAAGTCGATAGGGATCGGTCGCGTCCGTTCGCGGCCACCGGCGAATCTTCCGGTCCAACTCGATCTCCTGTTGTGATGGAGGTAACTTCGCGGCGCGCCGCTGAGCTTCCAAACGCTTGAGCGTCGTCACGAGTTCTTGGGGGCAATCTTCGGGGATGCCGCCGTGACCGACTAAAACAACGCCCTGCTTTCCCATCGTCTCCTCCTATCAGATGTGATTACGCAGTTTGAGTTCCTTCGGATGTGGATTCAAATAGACCTGATCGCGCAAGTAGGCGATCCCGTGCCGGATCGCGTGATGGTTCACGAGCGTGAGCGGCACGACCAAGGGGACGAGTCCTTGGCGGTAGTCTTCCACGACATCGTCGAGCTCCTGCCGCTCCGCCTTCGTCAATCGCTCCTTCATGTGTCCGATCAGATGCTGGAGAACGTTGACATGCTTGCGCCTGGTCGCCGTGACCGCCAAGGCCTCCATGAAGAGCGTCCCGTAGCGCTCCAGTAGGTCGGTGGGCCGATAGCGATCGGCCTGCGCCACCAGCCGACCCAGTTGCTCATAGTGCTTCCGGCTGTGCGCCAGCAGGAGATACTTGTGTCTCGTATGGAACCGGACGACGTCGCTTCGCGTCGCCGGGCCGCGGACCAGCTCGCGCCACCGGTGATACGCGAACACCCGTTCGATGAAGTTGTCCCGTAGCACCGGGTCGCAAAGGCGTCCTTCTTCTTCCACGGGGACAAAGGGAAAGCGCGCCATGAAGGCCCGCGCGAACAGACCGACGCCCGTGCGGCTCGGCATCCCGTGCTGATTGAACACCCGCACCCGCTCGATGCCGCAACTGGGCGAGTCTTTCTTGAAGATGAACCCCGCCAGGTCCGCGCGCGCCAGGGCGTCGAGCTTGCGGCCGGTGAACGACACGACCGCCTTCGTCATGTTCCGCTCGCTGTTGATCGTGATGAGCTGCGGATTGCTTGGGTCGCCGACCAGCCGCATGGGCTCACGGGGCGTCCCGAGGCCGGCCTCGACTTCGGGACAGACCGGCACCCATTCGACATACCGGCCGAAGACCTCGGTGAGGAAACGGTCGCGCTTATGACCGCCGTCGTAGCGGACTTCTTCTCCTAAGAGACAGCGGCTTACGCCGATCCGGATCGGCAGCGGCGTTCGGACTGAAGGAGGGCGCTTCGTTTTCATCGCTGGACCTTCTTCCCGAGCGCCAGATACTCCAGACGGGCCTCGCGATGATCGACGATCGGGGCTGGGTAGTCTACCCCGATGCGGCAGCCGAACCGCTGCTGCTCGTCTTCCGTCATCCGGTGCGGTTCATGGATGCTCCCAGCCGGCACCCTTGCGAGCTCCGGCAGGTAGCGCCGGATATAGTCGCCCTGCGGATCGAAGGTTCGGCTCTGTAGCACGGGGTTGAAGATCCGATAGCCCCGCATCGCATCCGTGCCTGTCGAGGCACACCATTGCCAGTTGCCGTTGTTGGCCGCTGTATCGGCATCGAGCAGGTGCCGCATAAAGTAGCGCTCGCCGCTTTGCCAATCGATTCGGAGATCCTTGATGAGAAAGGACGCGACGATCATGCGCACGCGATTATGCATCCATCCTGTCTGGTTCAACTGTCGCATGCCGGCATCCACGATGGGATATCCGGTCCGCCCCTCGCACCAGGCGAGAAACAAGCGATCCCGCTCGGCACCCGGTTCTCGAGCGGGCGGGACGGCGGCCTTCCGGAACGGTCCCTCGACGACCCGCGGGAAGGCCGCCAAGACCTGCTGAAAGAATTCCCGCCAGATCAACTCGTCGATCCACGCGAACACATCCGGCCGCGACACGCGGCCTCCTGTGCTCAGCGCCCCCATCGCCGCATGGATGGCCGTCCGGGGCGACAACGTGCCGAACCGGAAATGCGGCGACAGTTTCGAAC
This sequence comes from Nitrospiraceae bacterium, assembly GCA_037446055.1. Classification (GTDB taxonomy): domain Bacteria; phylum Nitrospirota; class Nitrospiria; order Nitrospirales; family Nitrospiraceae; genus JBBIJI01. The sequence continues at coordinate 87 of JBBIJI010000055.1, read as the reverse complement.
TGCCGTCGATGGCTGGAAGGTTCCGGCCATCGGTGTAGCGATGAATGGGACCGGCCACAAACCTGGCCAGACGGGCTCGCGCATGGC
>JBBIJI010000054.1:22254-23066 GCA_037446055.1 Nitrospiraceae bacterium | reverse complement strand
GCTCACGGGCAGGGAAGAGCTGAATGGGACACACGTCGCGAAACCGGGCATCATCGTGGTGTTGCCGTCGCTGCACCTACTACATATCAACCGTCGAGCGCTCGAATTGTGTGGGTACGGGAGGGGAGTTGGTTCGGGCCCCCTCCCGTGTCGCGCACCGCGCGACCTAAGTGGGGACCGAACTAAAGACTGGAACGGCACGACTGTAAACAGCACAGTGCTCCATGAGCTTCACCCTTCGGTGGCCGTATTTCTGAGAGAGATGGCCATGATCCTCAAGCGTCGAACCCACGCCGACAATTGGGACCAGTTTGCGCTCGACCGTGTAACCGGCGCTTCCGATGGTCTCCTGTTGCTCCGCGGATTTGTTCTCCCACGTGGAAAGGCTGTTTCTGAAGCGCACCTCATTCTCATTATCGAGAAGATCGAGTCCCAGCGCGAGCAGCTGTAGGCGGTTATCCACGATCAGGCGCTTGAACGGCAGAGATGTCGGCATCGCGCGTTCCCGACCCGATCAAAGTGGCCTGCAACGAAGCCCGGGATCCGCAAGATCCTGAACCTTCTCACCTTTCATTCCTTCGTTATGCACTTGCCGCGACGGATTCCTCTCTCCGTCGGAACGCACCGCTCCCACAATTGTTAGGCGCAGCGATCGACGAACCCCACGATCAGCTCCGAAGGGCCTGGGGGTCGGGAGTCGTTTGTCCGAAGGACCCTGGGGTCAGGAACCCTTCCGGCGCCGCAACGGCACGGTTCCTGACCCCCTGATTGGTAAGGGGTCGGGAGTCGGTCGGAAGGACTCCCGCCCCCAC
>JBBIJI010000054.1:0-22235 GCA_037446055.1 Nitrospiraceae bacterium | reverse complement strand
TCCCGACCCCCTTCCACGTTCGACCCCCTTCCACGTTCTACACTGTGGCATCTTGCGCCAGAAGAATTGAAATGCCTGGTGCCTTTGTCTCCATATGCGTTGCTCGCCCGATCATGCTCTGCTCTAACCCCCTAGTTGTACTGGGACATTTCATGGTTTCCCCGCGTTCAATCGCATGGCATACCGCTCGCAGAAACTCGGCTGAGTGAGTGAGTTGGACAAAGGGGGGCGTATGTCTCGCAACGGAGCTGGTATTGCCATGGTCAACCTGTGCCTCTTCTTTTTGATAGGGGGCATGCCGGTGGCGCTTGGAGCAAGGGGCGCTGACACATCGAAAGGCAAGACCATCTACATGCAGGTTTGTGTCCAGTGTCACGGATTGGATGGTCGAGGGAACGGCAGCGTGAAGCTGGTCCCTGCGCCCGCCGACCTGACTTCACCAAGAGTCCAAAACAAACTGGATGCGGGCTTGTTCAGATCGATCCATGAGGGCAGGAAGAACACGGCAATGGGCGCATGGAAATATGCGCTCTCGGACGAGGAGATCCATGACGTGATCGCCTACGTGCGGGTGCTGGGTAGGAGTGCTGGCGTCCCTAAACCGTAGTTGTCGACATCTGACGAGAGATCGTGATGGCTTCGCGAAGGTTGTGCTTCGCGTCGGTCGCCCTATGGGTGCTGACCGTTGGCGTGGCTGCCTGGTTGTTCGTTGCTGGGTGGACGAGGCCGGGAGCAGACAAGCGGATGGAAATTGTGTTGGCCCCGGTCGAGCGTGATCAGATCCTTAGCGAGATGCGTGTGCTCTTGAAGGCCGTCCATGGTGTGGTTACCGGGCTGAGCGGCTCCGATACCGACATGAAAGCGGCTGAACAGGCAGCTCGAGATGCCGGCACGAAGATGGCGGCAGATACGAGCCCCGCAATCATGGCCAAGCTCCCGCTGCCGTTCAAACAAATGGGGATGTCGATTCACCAAGACATGGATGCTCTAGCGGACGCGATCATTCAGAAAGAGACACCTCAGCAGATTCTGCAGCGGTTGTCGAGCATGACCGCGCGGTGTACGACCTGCCATGATTTGTATCGGTTCTCACCAACGCAATAGGACAGGCTGTCAGCTTTCGGCGGTCAGCATTCGTCCACGGAAAAAAGTTCTACGGGCACAGTGATAACGCTAAGACGAGAAAATATTGAATCCATTTCCGATGGGATGACTCGTACCGGTCAAGATAAGGCATTCCTGCAGAGTAGCGGCGAACTGAGCACGTCAAAGAAGGGGGTGCAATCATGACATGCAACGTGGGTGGAGTTGAGCGTCCGATTCGTATCGTCCTCGGCCTCGTTCTGTTGGGCATCGGTGCGACAGGAGACTTACCGGGGTGGGGCATGGGGGTGGCCTTGGTCGTCGGAGCGATCGCGCTTGTGACGGGAGCGATCGGATATTGTCCGGCCTGGGGGTTGTTGGGCATCAATACCTGCCCGACGACACCGTCTTCGAAACAGTAACGAACAAAATAATTTTGAATTCTGAATGTTGATTTCTGAATTAGGGAGCGAGGGCCAGGTATTCTTTCACGGCCCCCATTCAGAATTCATAATTCCTAATTCAGAATTTCTTCCACGGGGAGGTTGGCCATGGCTCGAGTGGCGATTATCGGTGCGTCGATCGGTGGGTTGCCTGCAGCCTATGAGGCGCGGGCGATGCTCGACAAGAAACATACAGTCACGGTGATTTCCAACGTCGATTGTTTCCACTTCGTGCCCTCGAACCCGTGGGTGGCGGTCGGTTGGCGCAAGCGGAAAGACATCAGCTTCCCGCTGGGGCCCGTTCTTAAGAAGAGGGGGATCGAGTTCATTCATGCGGCGGCGGAACGGATCGAACCGGAGCAGAATCGCGTCGTCACGGCGAAAGGCGACGTGCCGTATGATTACCTGATTGTCGCCACCGGGCCCAAGCTGAATTTCGGCGCCGTGCCCGGGCTGGGCCCCAGCGGGTACAGCCAATCGGTGTGCACCGTGGACCATGCGGAACAGGCGTGGGGAACCTACCAGGCGTTTTTGAAAGATCCCGGCCCCATCGTCGTGGGCGCGGCGCAGGGGGCTTCCTGCTTCGGGCCTGCTTATGAGATGGCGTTCATTTTGGATGCCGACCTGCGCAAGAAGAAATTGCGGAAGAAGGTGCCGATCTATTTCGTGACGCCGGAACCCTACATCGGTCATATGGGATTGGCAGGGGTGGGAAAATCACGCCGGTTGATGGAAGACGAGTTCGCCGAACATTCGATCAAGCCGATCACTAATGTGGCGATCAAAGAGGTGCAACCCGGCAAGCTGCTGCTCGAAGACGGGCAGGAGATTCCCTTCCGCTACTCCATGTTCATCCCGCCGTTCGCGGGCGTGGATGCAGTCGCAAGCACGCCCGGGCTCTGCAACCCGAAAGGGTTCGTCACCATCGACCCGTTTCAGGCCAATCCGAAGCACAGAAACATCTATGCCGTCGGAGTGTGCGTCGCCATTCCTCCGGTCGAGCAGACACCGATCCCGACCGGTGCGCCCAAGACCGGTTACATGATCGAATCGATGGTCACGGCCGCCGTGCACAACATCAAGGCGGACATCGAGAACAACCCGAAGCGAGAGACTGCGACGTGGAACGCGATCTGTCTCGCGGATATGGGCGACACCGGCGTGGCGTTCGTGGCCCTCCCGCAGATGGCGCCGCGGAACGTGACTTGGGCGAAGAAAGGCAAGTGGGTCCATCTGGCCAAGATCGCGCTGGAAAAGTATTTCCTGATGAAAATGAAGAAGGGCGTCAGTGAACCGTTCTTCGAAAAGGCGATTCTCAAATCCATGGGGATCACGAAGCTGGAGCAGCCGGCCGAGTCCACATGATTCATAACGGTTGGTTGCGAATCAGAGGGAAAGTTCATCCGGATAATCGCCGTTAAGGGAGGAACGGGAGCGTTCATCTCGCTCGCCGGCTCTGTCGCGACGGTGCTCATTGTCGATTATCCCGATCACGGTAGTCGAAGGAACGCCATGAATCATTCTGAAGTTGAGCCGACTGACTCGCTCTCCTCCGGATTATCCACGCCGGTCGGCTCGCGCCGGAATTTCTTTCAGTGGATGATCGGGCTGGCCTCAGGGTTGATCGGGGCCGGACTCGCAATCCCGTTGATCGGGTACGTGATCTCGCCCGCGCTGAAACGTCGTGAACGATTATGGATTGATGTGGGCAGCGTGGACGAGCTGCGGGTCGGCGAGCCCAAACAGCTCGATCATGTGACGACGATTCGGGATGGTTGGATGGAAAGCAAGTCTCAAAAAGCCGTCTGGGCGGTCAAACAGGCTGACGGGGAGGTGATCGTCTATTCGCCGATCTGCACGCATCTTGGATGCGGTTATCGGTGGGAGGGAGAGGATCGGAAATTCAAGTGCCCCTGCCACGGCAGCGTCTACGACGCCACGGGCAAGGTACTGGCCGGCCCGGCGCCACGTCCTCTCGATGTCCTCCCATCGAAAGTCGACAACGGACGGCTGCTGGTCGTGTACAAGGAATTCAAGGCGGGCCTGGCGAGCAGCGTGGAGTTATGAGTGATGAGTGTTGAGTGTTGAGCTGCAGACCCTTGCTCCTACTTCAAACTCCTCACTCCTCACTCTGAACTCAGAACGCAGCATTCAGAATTCATAATTCAGAATTCAGAATTCAGAACAGAGAGTGACATGGCTTCTCGACTCTACGACTGGCTGGATAGCCGATTGCGGCTGAAGCCGATCCAAAAGACTCTGCTTGACGAACCCATCCCGGGCGGGGCCAGTTGGATCTATGTGTTTGGGTCGGCCACGCTGTTTCTTTTCCTCCTGCAAGCGATCACCGGGATGTTCCTCGCCGTCTATTATGCCCCTACGCCGGATCACGCCTACGACAGCATCCGATTCATCGAAACAGAGGTGACGTTCGGGGCGTTCGTTCGGGGCCTCCATCACTGGGGGGCGTCAGGAATGGTGGTCGCCATCGGCCTTCATATGTTGCAGGTGTTTCTCTACGGCGCCTACAAGCCGCCGCGCGAATTGCTCTGGATGGTGGGCGTGGTGCTGTTCCTGATCGTGTTGGGATTTGCGTTTACCGGCTATCTCCTCCCGTGGGACCAGAATGCCTATTGGGCCACCCAGGTCGGTATTAACATGGTTGGAACAGTGCCGGTGGTCGGCGACCTGGTGGCTCCAGTGGTGCAAGGGGGGGAGATCCTCGGCGCGCTGACCCTTTCCCGGTTTTTTGCCCTGCATGTGCTTTTTTTTCCGGCGATGCTCGCCGTCTTGGTGATGATTCATCTCTTCATTCTCCGGAGAGTCGGCCCCGCAGGACCATGGCGCGGGCCGTACGAACGAAGGAAAGGCGGCGGGGCGGCTTCGAGCGCTGGAGGGCCCGGCAGTCCCGGTTTCGTCGAACGCCGGGTCAGGCACAGCGAGACGTTTTACCCCCGGCAGGTGTACATGGATGCCATGGTCATGCTGGGCATTTTCGTCCTCGTGGCGATCCTCGCGCTCACCATTCCCTTTCCTCTGACCGACAAGGCCGATCCTTCGGATACCAGCTTCGTGCCCATTCCGGAATGGTATTTCCTCTTCTATTATGAGTTGTTGAAGTACGTGCATGGCCCCTTGGAGCCGCTGGCGACATGGGTGTTGCCCGCCATCTTCTTCTTCGTCCTGCTCATCTGGCCGTTCGTCGATCGAAATCCGGCGCGCAATCCGATGAAGCGTCCGGTCGCGCTCGCCAGCGGCTTCGTGTTCTTGGCCCTCGTGTTTTCGCTGTTGGGTATTTCCATCAAGAATCTGTATGCCGTCCCGCGGGTCGATCCGGCCGTCGCCAGGGGCAAGGCGGCCTATGCGCAATTCGGCTGTTCCGGCTGCCACCGTGTGCATGGGGAGGGGGGCGCGGTCGGACCCGATTTGTCGTTCGTGGGCGATACCCGCCCCGACCGTGAGTGGCACGTGAAGCACTTCCGTGATCCCCAGTCCGTCTCGCCCGGATCGTTCATGCCGAAGTTTCCGCTGACCGATCAGCAATTGGACGATCTCACCGGCTACATGCTGAGCCTCAAAAAGTCCCCCTAAAACAACGAATCCTTTTTCGGGGATCGGCATCTTACCTCCTGAATCAATCCTGCGTGAAACCGCGGGGGAGGCATTCATCATTCAACCGACAGGAGGCTGTGATGAAACGACTGCTGCGATCTGTGGGACTGTTGAGCACGTTGAGCATGGGCATGTGGGGCTGTATGAGCGGTCCTGCGATCAGCGGAGAACCGACGTCGCCCGTCCAAGGCTTTGATATCCATGTGCAGGCTCCGCACATGATGCCTGATGGAACACCCGGAGGACCGTTCCATCACTACTGCAAAGGAATTTCCGACAAAATTCTCCAGTGCTTGCTGTTCGAATCGACCGATCCCAAGGCCAAGCTCGTGGCCATCGAATACTTTGTCGCGAAAGATCTCTCCAGAAAGCTTCCGGCGATTCAATGGCATCGGCACTTCCATGATCACAAAGTCGAGATTGAAACAGGCCGGGTGCAAGTGCTGGACATGCCGCCTGACCAGGCCGCGAAGGTAGCGGAGGCCGCGGCGGGCACGGACGGCGTGATCTACCACCTCTGGCAGCACGGCCAGGAGTTCCCGGACGGCACGGTGACCTTCCCGCAATCCCTCGGGCACAAGTTCTCAGGCCATGCGGAAAAAGTGCTCGTGAGCGGGGAAAAGGGAAAGTGAACAGTCGATAGGAGGCTGGGGGACCGTCGGTTTTCCGACCGCCGATCGTCCCCCCTCGATCTTTGGTGTGTACACTTATGCAGAGGATCGGCACATTCCGAGCAGCTATCGTGATCGTGGGGCTTTTGGCGTATCCCGCCATTGCGGCGGATGCGGACGTGCTGAGACCGCGTGTGCCTCCGGATCAGATTGAACAGGCGCGAACCTGGACCAATCCCTTTCCTGCCACGGGAGAACACATTGAACAGGGGAAAGCCATCTTTCACGGGAAAGCCTTCTGCGTCACGTGCCATGGACGGGACGGCAAAGGTCTGGTCGATGTCGACGGTCTGCGCGGCAGATTGCCGAGGAACTTTACAGACAAGGTCTGGCAAGCGGCTCGAACCGACGGGGAGCTCTTCTGGATTCTGAAGAACGGCAGTCCCGGCACGGACATGGCTCCGTTCATTCCACTCGTTCTGACCGAGGCGGAAGCCTGGCAAGTACTGCTATATGTCCGCTCGTTTGGGCAACAGTAATGCATGAGCCGGCAGCTCTCCAAAGGCGTTCTCATGCGGCTTGTCTCGATCCTGTGTCTCTTCCCGTCTTGCGTCGATGCAGCCGAGTGGTCCGCGATTGCGGCGAGCAAAGTGTCCTATACCGATGACGTGTTTCAGTTCTCTGCCGTCCGCCGGTTACGACTCAGCGAGGACCCCAGCCAGCCGACTGTGGTGCCGGTGGAAAAAAGATCCGATGTCGTCTGGGATCCGTCAATAGAGGTACTCCGCTCAGGCTCCGCTTCGTGGGGACCCGGTGAAGTGTCCTTCAAGGCCCATGGGTTCATCTATACGAACAACCCGATCTTCAATCACGGAAACTATCGCCTGCAGTGGACACAAGCGCTCTCTCCCGAGGTCTCGGTCTTGCTGCGGTATCGGTATGTGCCGAACCTCTTCCTTGGCCCTAACTTCGAGCGGCGTACAGGAACCGGACAAGTTGAGGAGGAGCGGGTGACCTCTCATGTCTGGCGCACCGAGGTGGATCGGAAGCTTTCCTCGCAATGGACTGCGACGGTGATCGGCCGTGGCGGATTGCGGTTGTACAATGCACTGTTTGCGGAACGGGACACACGGTTCTGGTCCGTCGGCCCGCATCTTTCCTACGCGGCCGCAACCTGGGCCGCTCTGGGATTGAGCTACTTGTACGAGCGAGGGCTCGCAGCGGGAGCGGGAGATCTGCGGTTCAACGACGATGTCTCCTACCGCCAACACATCGTGTCGCTCACCAACGATCTGAAGCTCGGCGCGCGCGTGAGTCTTCACCTCCTTTATCTCTATAGGCGAAAGGATTTCACGAGCGACCTCGTGATGGATTCCCATTTCGGTCGCCGGGACAGTACGCATCAAGGGAGCGCCGAATTCCGTTATCGCATGACGCCGGCCGCCGAACTCACTTTGGGGTTCCAGCGCACGCAGCGGACGTCGACAAATGTATCTCGCGGCTTCAACGATACGATTGTGTCCGTGGGAGGCCAGTACGAATTTTGATCGAGCATCGTGACGCTGTGGCATCCAGCCCCAGTTGCTCCCTCTCCGTCTGGCGCCTTTCGCCGCAATGAAACGAGATCAGCAGGGATAGGCGTCGCTAACCGGAGGCATGAGAGGGATTTTGATTTCGGCCTACCGTGAGGCTGCATGGCATGTCCCTCGCAGGTTGAACGGGTATGCTTCGCGGTGTCGTTTCGTGCCTTCTCAGCGTAGGCCTCGCAGGCTGCGTAGGCCCCGGTGATCAGCCGCGATCGGGTATGGCACCGAACGATTCGGTGTTGAGCGGAAGCGATTTGGTGTTCTCGCCGCCCTCTCCAGAGAGCATACCGGGCACGCAGCTCGGGGAGCAAATACGGCTGGGCTATGAAGTCGTGGTCCATACGCAGGACTTTGCCAAGCCCTATGTCGGCAATGCGTTGAACTGCACGAATTGTCATCTCGATGCCGGACTCAATCCAAACGCTGCTTCGTACGTCGGACTTGCCGCCGTCTATCCCGAATATCGGCCCAGGAGCGGAAAAGTGGCCACGTTAGCGGATCGGATCAACGAGTGTTTCGAACGGAGTTTGAACGGGAAGCCTCTGCCGCCTGATAGCTCGACCTTGAAGGCGGTTGTCGCGTATATCGAGTGGCTCTCGCAAGGAGTCACTCATGGCACCAAGGTCCCTTGGCGGGGCATTCATCGCATCACATCGACTCGTCCGGCCGATCCGGTCAATGGCAAGCGGGTCTACGCGGCTCGCTGCGCGTTTTGTCACGGAATGGATGGCCAAGGAACGATGAGTGCACCGCCTGTGTGGGGCCCGAAATCCTACAATATCGGCTCGGGCATGGCTCGAGTGAGTGTGGCGGCTTCTTTCATTAAAGCCAACATGCCGCGAGGCTGGGGGTGGGCTCTGTCAGACGATGACGCGTACGATGTGGCGGCGTTCGTGAACAGCCAGCCGCGTCCGGATATGCCCGGGAAAGAGCGCGATTGGCCCGAAGGGGGAAAGCCCGCCGACTCGCCGTACTAATCGTGTGACACACAAGATGGAAAGTGGATAATGGTTCATGGTTAATGCGGAAAGGGAGCTGCGAACCATCAACCGTACGCCATTCTTCGTGGAGACGATTCAGGGGCAATGCATGACGGGCGATGAGAAAAGGATGACGGAGTAGCCGACCAGTGAGTTGGGAAGGATGGCTGGCGATTCTTTCCGGTGGGATCGTGGGCGCGACATTGGGCGCGACGGGCGCCGGTGGCTCATTGCTCTCGATCCCCTTGCTGGTCTACGGACTCGGGCTACGTGTGCAGGAAGCCACTGCGACTTCACTCCTTGTGGTGGCGGGATCCGCGGGGCTCGGTGCGTATGCCCACCTCAGAGCGGGTGACGTTCGGCTGAGGGCGGCAGCCCTGTTCACAGCGAGCGGATGGATCGGCGCGTGGGTGGGGGCTTTCGGTCATCGTGTGGTTCGCGAAGAACTCATCCTCGTTCTATTTGGGGTGCTGATGTTGGCGGTAGCCTGGCGGATGCGGCAAGGTCACGCCGTCTCTTTCACTGGCGCAGGAAGCCCTCGCTGCGCCGAGGAGATGCCTCGACTGTGCGTGATCAGAGCCCTCCTCGTCGGCTTCCTTGTCGGAGTGATGACCGGGTTTTTCGGCGTCGGCGGAGGCTTTATCATCGTGCCGGCGTTGTCGATGATCTTGGGTTTTCCGATGCAGGTCGCGGTCGGCACCTCGCTGTTGATCATGACGCTGGTCTCGCTCGGCGGCCTTGTGGGCCATCTTCAGCACGGCCGAATAAATTGGCCCGTGACGGGCTTGCTGCTGGTGGGCGGTGGTCTGGGGACACTCGTGGGAACAGAGCTGGCGCGTCGAGCTACCCCAGGATACCTGAACAAACAGTTTGCCGTGCTGGCCGCCGGGATCGCCGTGGCCCTTATCTTCCACAACGGAATCATGTTGATCGGGAGGATGCTGTGACTCAGCAAGACAAGCATCTCGTGCCGCTGCGGGTGGAGTTTCGAGGGGGAACGAGGTTCGACATTCTCTCGCGTTCGCATTCGGTGGTCACGGATCAGCCCCCCGACGATGGCGGCTCGGATGCCGGCGTGAGTCCGGTGGAGTTGTTCGTCGGATCGGTCGCCAGTTGCGTCGGATATTTTGTCGGACGGTTCTGCGCGCGGCACAACATTTCACGGGAAGGATTGACGGTGGATGCAGAATGGACGATGGCCGAAGGCCCGCATCGCGTGGGGAAGATCGACCTGGCGATTCATTTGCCGCATCGGATTACGCCGGAGTTGAAAGAGCGCTTGTTAAAAGTTGCCCACGCCTGCACCGTTCATCAATCGCTGACGGTCGCGCCGACGGTCGCGATTACACTCAACCCGCATACCCATCCAGGGAGCCACTCCTGATGAGGATAGATCAGCCTATGAACGTCTCGCGGCGCTCGCTATTCAGAACACTTCTCCGGGGCATCGGAGTCAGCCTGGCGGTCAATCAGCGGGTTTCTGTTGCGCGGGCAGCCGGGGAAGAGCCGGCCCGCGGCGAATCAGGACCGTTAATCGTGCGCGTGACCAGGCCGTTCGATGCCGAGACTCCGGTCCGGGAGTTCACCTCTTTCCTGACTCCCAACCACCGGTTTTTCGTGCGGAGTCATTTCGGTCCGCCGGCGCCGGAATTGATTTCCGAGGCGAACTGGAAGTTGCAGGTCGGAGGGTTGGTTACGCGGCCACAAGCATTCACCTTGAAGGAGCTCAAACAGTTGGACCCGGTGACGATCACAGCCGTCGTTCAATGCAGCGGCAACGGCCGCGCATTTCACCGGCCCAAGGTCCCCGGCGTGCAGTGGGAGCGGGGCGCGGTCGGCAACGCAGAGTGGACCGGAGTACGGCTGCGGGAGGTGCTGGCGAAAGCAGGTGTGCAGGAAGGGGCGCAGCACGTGCAGTTGCTGGGCGCCGATCGGCCGGTCGTGGCCTCCGTGCCGCTGTTTGTCAGAAGCATTCCGCTGACCAAGGCGCTCCATCCGGACACGATTCTCGCGTATGAGATGAACGGCCGGCCATTACCGCTGCTGCACGGCGCTCCGCTCAGGGTGATCACTCCGGGCTGGATGGCCGATTCATGCACGAAGTGGCTGACGGACATCACCGTACAGGCGGAAGAGGCGAAAGGCTATTACATGCAGACCGCCTATCGCGTGCCGGTGTCGCCGGTGGAGCCGGGAGCTTCCCTACAGGGGCAACCGACGCTGCCGGTCGAAGCGATGGTGGTGAAGTCGTTGATTGCCGCCCCCGAGGAGGGAGACACCGTGAAAGCCGGTCTCGTCACAATCCAAGGGGTGGCCTGGAGCGGGGAAGCGAAGGTCGTAACGGTCGAGGTCTCCCTCGATGAAGGCAGGACATGGGAGCAGGCCAGACTGGTCGGCGAGGATCATCCCTACGCCTGGCGGCAATGGCAATTTCTATGGAAGGCGAAAACCGTCGGCCCGGTTACGATTCTCTGCCGCGCGACCGACTCGCGCGGGGACATGCAACCGGCAATGACCCCATGGAATCCCAGCGGGTTCCTGTGGAACGGGTGGGATCGGGTGAACGTCACGGTGACCGCATGAATGTGAAGCGTGACGCATCGTTCGAGAAGCGAGAGTTGAGGGCGGTCCCCGGTCTGCTGCTGTTCGGTGGAGTCCTGATCGTTGCCATGACGACGGCGGCGCAAGAGGATGACCTCGCTTCGGTCGCCGCGGCCCTTGCGCCTCGGGCGGATAGATTGATCATCGCGCGTTGCGCGGTCTGCCATAGCCCGGACCTGATCGCCCAACAGCGATTGCCTCCGGTCCGTTGGGAAGCGACCGTCCAGAAGATGGTGCATTGGGGCGCGGAAATCTCTCAGGAGGAAGCCGCCTTGCTGGTCCGATATCTGTCGGCCCGCTATCACCCCGGTGCCCCGGACGATCAGCCGCCGCTCGAACACGAATTCGGAAAAGCGGAACCGTTGGCGCAGGAATCGACTGTGACGGGTCCGGTCGTCGGCGTGGCCGCCAGAGGGGCTGGCATCTTCGCCCACAACTGCCAGGCCTGTCATGGGATTGGCGCCACGGGCGGTATGGGCCCGAAGCTGGCGAAGAATCCGATTCTCAAACATGAGGATCTCTTCTGGGAGACAGTGTTGCACGGACGAGGGCCGATGCCGGCCTGGGGCTCCGTGCTGAGCCATCAGGATGTTGCGGATATTCACGCGTGGCTGATGACCAAGTAGAATCTGTTGATCTGATGATCTGTTGATTGAACGGAAATTTCCAGACATTCATCAGATCAACAGATCATCAGATGCAAAAACCACGAAAGGAGTGATCATGGGCGGGACAAAGAGGCGGGTGCTAATCGGACTGGCGCTGGCGGCGATGATCGGGTTGATGTCGTTTCCCCGCCTGCTGTTCGGGAGCGACCAACAGCGGGCGAAGGAATTGATCCAGCAGGCCTGCGTCCAATGCCATCGGCTGGAAGGCAAGCCGGAGTCCCGATTCGATCTCAAAGCCCCCGATCTCATCTGGGCCGGAAGCAAGTACCAGCGCTCGTGGCTTATCCGGTGGCTGATCGGCAAGGAAGCGCCGTTGTACGCGAAAGGCTATCGGTGGGATCTCAGCGAAGGGCCCATGAAGCACCCCGTCGTGACCGAAGCGGAGGCGAACGCCATTGCCGATTACTTCGAGAAGAACAACAAAGACCCGCGTGTCAAAGTCGGGGCCTTCGACGTCTCGAAGGTGAGCAGATTCGACGTCACCTTCGGCGGGATGGCTTATAAGGCGCATGCCTGTCTCGGTTGTCACACGATCGAAGAGAACGGCAAGCTCATCGGCGGCCCCCAGAGCGCCGCGCTCCAGAACGCAGGCCAGCGGTACAACCTGGACTGGCTGTATCGTTTTGGACAGAACCCGCAGGACTTTACCGTCCATAACGGAGAATTTCTTGCCGACGCCACGGAGCCGCAATTGCGGGCGGTGATCGGATACCTTGCCGCACAAGGCGTCAAAGATTTCAAGTACTACGAGCCCTGGACGAGTCAGGAGTTTGCCAATGCCAGCGTCGATCGCGGCAAGGGCTTGTACAAGGAATACTGCGCGCAGTGCCACGGGTTTACCGGCAAGGGGGACGGCCCCGCCGCCTCGGAACTGGAGCCGAAGCCGGCGATCCATGCCAACATTCCGTTTGGCAAGCTGCCGATCGACTATGTGTACAACGTGATCAACCACGGCGGCGCGGCGATGGGCAAGTCGCCGAGCATGCCCTACTGGAATTTGACGATCGGGCAACAGGGTGTGGCCGATGTGATCGCCTACCTCAAGGCGACCTTCAAGGGTGCGCCTGAAGCGGACGCTGCCGTGCCAAGCGGCGGGCCATTGGGTGTCTGCCCTCAGCCACGCAAGACGGTCAAAGCTCCGGGAGACTTCCTCTCGAAGAAAAATCCGCTGCCGGCTTCGGCGGACATGGTCGAGGCGGGGAAAGCGCTCTTCCTGCAATCTGCACAGCCGGTCGCCTGTGCATTGTGCCATGGAAACCAGGGAGACGGGCAGGGAGTCATGGGCGCGGCGCTGGTTCCTCAGCCCAGGAATTTCACCTGCGGGTCGATGATGAAGGACCTTGCGGACGGGCAGTTGTTCTGGATCATCAAGAACGGCTCGCCCGGCACCGGCATGATGTCCTTTGCCGGACTGCAGGACGACCAGGTCTGGCAGTTGATTCATTACATCAGAACGCTGGCACGTTAAGGAGAATACCATGAACCCGACACTATCTCCGGTGTTCCTGATTGCTGGGGGCGGTCGCGCTGACCGCCGGCTGTTCCCGTCCCTACACCGGTAAGTTGGACGACAAGCTTCATGCCAAGGCTGTGATCGCCGGTCCGGGCATCACCGGCGAGGCGAAACTGCATCAGGAGTACGAAGGCCGTGTCCGGATCATCCTCAAGCTCGAAGGAACGCCTGAGAGCAAGCTGACGCCCGGACGCCATGCCGTTCATATTCACGAGACAGGCGCCTGCGACCCGTTCACCGCCGCGAAGGGCCATTACGACGGCAACGTTGATCCGCAGGTGAATCCGGAGGCGAACGTGACGCCGGGGCTGGGGAATAATCCCTACCATCTCGGAGACCTGCCGAATCTGACGGTGGATGAGAGCCGGAAGGGGTCGCTCTACGCCGTCACCACCCGCGCCACGCTCGGCCATGGCCTGACGACGTTGTTCGACAAGGCCGGCAGTGCTTTCATCAACCATGAACTCGAGGACAAGAATCTGCCCGATCCTCCGACCAGGGACGCTCCTGAAGGACCGAGGATCGCGTGTGGCGTGATCACGTTGGAGAAAGAGGCGGGAAGGCCGGCGTGCTCGTCGGTTTGCCGTGACGCATTCCGGTAGAGTGCGAGGAGAAGAGAGGACCGACCGATGTCGACATCGCAACCCGCAGTGCTTCCGCCGGGAGGGCCCCATGCATATTTCATGACTTTTCTGGTTGCCCAGGATACGGCCCCCGCAGCCGTGATCAACGCCATCGGCGACCTGAGTACCGCGTTGCGGAGACTCGCCGGACGAGAGAAGCGGGCAAGACTACTTTACGCAGTCGGCATCGGCTCCAAGCTCTGGGACCGGATCTCACCGGGACACAGGCCGGCCGGGCTCCGACCGTTCCGGGCGATCCAGGCTGACGGGCGAGCGGCTCCGGCAACCGGAGGAGATCTCTTCTTCCACATCACCTCTGGACGCCATGACCTGAACCTCGATCTGGCCATGAGCATTGTCCGGTGCCTGAGCGATGTGGCGACGCTCAGCGAGGAGGTTCATGGCTTCCGGTATCTGGACTCCCGGGACCTCACCGGCTTCATCGACGGGACCGAGAATCCCAAAGGAAAAGCCGCCGCGGCCGCAGCCCTCATCGGGGTCGAGGATCGGGCTTTCGCGGGAGGCAGCTACGTCGCGGTTCAACGTTACATTCACGATCTCGAGCGGTGGCGAAGGCTGGACGATCGGGAACAGGAGCAGATCATCGGCCGGACAAAGCGGGGGAGTATCGAACTGCCCAAGGCGAAGAAGCCCCCGACCGCTCACATCAGTCGCGTGGTGATCGAGCAGGATGGCGCCGAGCTGCAGATCCTGCGACAGAGTTATCCCTGGGGTACGGTCCGCGAAGCAGGACTCTAGTTCATCGCCTACACGAAGTCGCTCGATATTTTCGAATTGATGCTATCGAGGATGATGGGCGCGGCGGGAGATGGGCTGCACGACCGTCTGATGGAATTCAGCCGGCCTGTCACAGGCGCGACCTTCTTCGTTCCCTCAATACAGACGTTGGCGGCCCTCAAACCATGACCGGGTAACCGGCAGAGAGGAGACAAAGAGGATGGCGAGTTTTCTTATTTCCGGAAGCCGGGGCACGGACGACCCCACCATGGCCACGCTGCCCTTCATGGCGGCGAAGACGGCCAAAGAACAGGGGCACGACGTCGTGCTCTGGCTGTGGAACGAAGCGGTCACGCTGGGACGAAAGGGGACAGCCGACCATGTCACGGGTGTGAATCTGACTCCCTTGAAAGACTTGCTGGCCGCCGTGCAGGCGGCGGGCGTGCCCATCTGGGTCTGCGGCGCCTGCGCGGTCGCGCGGCAAATCGGTGCCTCCGACCTCGTGGCCGGGGCGGTGATCAAGGGGATGCCGGATTACATCAAGGCGGTAGCTGAACGGGATCGTTCCATCACCTTCTGACCATGCTGGGGGGAATTATGAAGGAAGTACAAGGCTGGGTCATGACCCCGTTTATTGTGGTGATACTCGTGATCCCGGCAGCGGCTGCAGAACGTCACGTGATGCCGCCGCGCGTGCCCGCCGATAAGCTGGCGGAAGCCCGAGCGCTGGCCAATCCGTTGCCTGATTCCGACGAGATCGTGGAAAAAGGCAAGGCGCTCTATCAAGGCAAGGGCGCCTGTTTCAATTGCCACGGGACGGACGGGACGGGGAATGGTCCGGCCGCAGCGAGTCTGGACCCGTCGCCGCGGAACTTTCATCACCATGGTTTTTGGCGGCATCGAACCGAAGGAGAGATTTTCTGGGTGATCAAACATGGATCGCCGGGGACTTCCATGATCGGCTTCGGCGGCCAGCTCACTGACGAAGAAATATGGAGCATCATCCAGTACGAGCGGCGCTTTGCCCAAGATCATGGCCCAAGACGGGGAATGGGGCCGCGGGGAGGTAGGGGTGGAATGGAGCCTCATGGTGATCAATGCTGTGATGGCCATGACGGAACACACACTGAGCGTTTTCTCCCGTAAGTCCGGGAGAATTCCTTCAAGAGCCTGACCACTTCGCGCTACCTCGGGTCTATTCGATAAGATGTCGAAGCGATGTCGCGTTTTGGGACAGGCGCAAAAGCGGGGCGGTTCTGGAACGCCCCACAGGCTTAACTCCTGGCTCTACCCTCGTACCACCCGGCACCAAAGAGCTCGTTAAATCGAAGATCTTCCTGGCCATCGGCCTGAAGCCTTTGGCACGTCCCCTGCTCTAACTTTTGTAGATGCTTCTTACAAGGGAGGGAAGATCATGGCGAATCAGGAAGACCGACTTTCAGGGGCGGGGGTGGGGTTAGCGTTTCTTGGCGGTGCGTTGCTGGGCGCGATCGCCGGGATTCTACTCGCTCCGCGCTCAGGGGAAGAAACGCGAAGGGCGATCAAGGGATATGCGCGCCGGACCGAGGAGGACCTGTTGGCCAAGGCCGCAGAGCTTCGAGCCGACCTCGACGAGGTCATCGCGCGTGGAAAGGAGTTCGTCGATGAAAAGAAGGCGGCGGTCGAAGCCGCTTTTGAAGCCGGCAAGGAGGCCTTCAAGAGAGACTTCGCGAAATAGGCTTCTTATGGTGTTGCCTTATCGTGGGAGAGAGAAAACATGCTTCCGCTGAATGATTTGCGCCGGAAATTATTGACTCAGCGCCGGCAACTGTTCCGAGATGCCGCGCAGACGGAAGAAGATCTCCTTTGGCTTGAAACCGACGTCGAGCGTGAACCGGCAGAGCGCGGGCAAGACGAGAAGATGATACGTTTGCTGGACCGCCTGGACACCCGCATCAAGGCGGAGATCGAGGCGATTGACCGCGCATTGGTCAAGCTGGAAACCGGTCAATACGGGAAGTGTGAAGTCTGCCGTCGGGACATCCCGCAAGAGCGGCTCGAGGCGCTGCCGACCGCGACTCTGTGTCTGGCCTGCGCTCAGGTCAGGGAAATCCGGGAAGCGTTGAGGAAGTGAGCGCGATGTATGCAGTTCGTTTCCACGGACGGGGCGGACAGGGTGCGAAAACCGCCAGCCGGATTCTTGGGACCGCGGCTTTTCTGGAGGGGTATCAGGCGCAGGACTCGCCGATTTACGGGGCCGAGCGACGCGGTGCGCCGGTCGCCGCCTTTACCCGTATCTCCAAAGAACCGATCCGCGAGCGGGGCGTGATTGTCTACCCGAACCTGCTCGTGGTGGGGGATGCCTCGTTAATCGGGGACCCTTCTGCGAGGGTGACGGAAGGGGTCGACGACCATACGACCGTCTTCGTCAACACCCCGCTCAATGCCGACGCCCTTCGTAGCCGGACCTCGCTGCAAGGCCGTCTTACCATCTTGGATCTGAACGAGATCGCGCTCCAGCACTTCGGCAGGCGAGGAGCCATCAGCGCGCTGCTCGGCGCCGTGGCCGGGCGGCTGGTCGGGCTTGGCCAGGAGTCTGTCCATGACGCAATTGCCAGGGAGTTGGCAGACCTCGGCATCACGACGGAGGCGATCGATCGCAATCAAACGGTTGCGCTCCAATGCTATGACGCGGTACAGCCGGTCCTCGTAGAAACAGGTGCGCCACAGGGAAGCGCTCAAGCGCGGCTTCGAGCACCGGCTTATGAACCGCCCACCAGAGGAACGGCCCGAATCAGCGCCGCAGGGAATTCGGTACTGCGTGCGACCAGTGGATGGCGGACATTCAGGCCCGTGCTAGTACCTGACAAGTGCAACGGCTGCTGGCTCTGTTTCGCGTATTGCCCCGATGGGGTGATTTCGATGACGAAGGACGACAGGCCCATCATTGATTATGACCACTGCAAGGGATGCCAGATCTGCGTCAATGAGTGCCCGACCGAAGCCTTGGTCGCAGAGCGGGAGAAGGACGGAGGCGTCGCATGGCGGGCGAAATGATGACCGGCAATTTGGCGGCGGCTTGGGGCGCTCGTCTGGCCGAGGTGGATTATGTGCCAGCTTTTCCGATCACCCCGCAAACCGAAATCGTGGAAGCGCTGGCGAAGTGGTGCGAGAGCGGCGCAATGGCGGCACGATTTGTCACGATGGATTCTGAGCATTCGATGATGACCGCGGCGGGGGCTGCCGCAGCCGCAGGAGCCCGGGTCTTCACCGCGACATCCAGTCAGGGGTTACTGTATGGCATCGAAGTGCTGTATTCGATTTCCGGCTGGCGCGCGCCGCTCGTGTTGGTGAATGTCTCACGGGCTTTGGCGGCCCCGATTACGCTCGAGCCGGATCACAACGACGTGCTCGCGGCGCGGGATTGTGGCTTTCTTCAGATCCACGCCGAAACTTGCCAGGAAGTGCTGGATTCAATTCTCCTAGCCTATCGGATCGCGGAGGACGAGCGGGTGATGTTGCCGGTTATCGTCAATCTGGATGGTTTCTACCTTTCGTTCACACGCGAGCCGGTGGTGATGCCGGGACAGGAACTGGTGAGGCAGTTCCTGCCGCCATTTCGTCCTGCCCACCTCGGCTTCAAGGCCTCAGCGCCACATGCGCTCGGCGTCGCGGTTCTCAGCGGGACACCATATTCTTATTTCCGTCATCAAATGCACCTCGCAGCGATGAATGGTCTGCGGGTCCATCAAGAAGCCTCCGCCGAGTTCGAACGGCTGTTCGGCCGGCGCTATGACGTGGTGGAAAGCTACCGGCTCGACGACGCGGAGGATGTGCTGGTCATGGCAGGCGCATTCGCCAGCAAAGGGAAGGTGGCCGTCGACGCGGCGCGCGCTGAGGGCAGGCGAGTGGGCTTGCTCCGGCTCCGCATGATCCGTCCCTGGCCCGCTGATGCCATTCGTCGCGCGTTGCTTGGGAGGCGGGCCGTAGCAGTATTGGATCAAAATCTCTCTCCAGGCCAAGGCGGGATTCTCTTCCAGGAAATCGCAGCCTGTCTCTACCATGAAGCCCTGCGGCCGCGGGCGCTCTGCTCGTTCATCGGAGGTCTGGGAGGGAAGAATCTCTCCGAAGGCGAGTTTCGAGCGATCTTTGAACAGACCGCAGAGGCTGGACTCTACGGAAGAGGGATCGGTCCGGTCCTGCTGTATACAGAAGAAGAACATCGCGAGATGACGCAGTTGCAGCAGCTGGCTGCATCCGTCAACCGTCATTCGTGACTCGTCATTCGCAGAAGGGGAATAAGCAATGGCTCGGAGAAGACGATGGGGTCCACGATTGACGAATGACGAGTGACGACTCACGAGGGCGTACCATGCCGTGGCAACGCGAGACATTCAAAAAGATCAAACAGATTCCCCGCGAAGAACATGTGCTTCCCGGAACAGCGCTCTGTGCCGGCTGCGGAGGACTGGAATCGCTGCGGCTGGCCGCCAAGGTGCTGGGTGACGACGTGGTCTATGTGAATGCCGCCGGGTGCTTTACGATGCTGGCCGCCTATCCGTTTACTCCCTTCAAGGGGTCTTGGCTCTATACGACAATGGGATCGGCTCCAGCTGGTGCGCAGGGAGTACGCGATGCCTTGGATGTGCTGATTGCCAAGGGGCGATTGCCGAAGAGTGAGAATCTGAAAGTGGTAGTCCTGGGAGGAGACGGTTCGACGTACGACATGGCCCTCTCTTCGACGTCGGGCGCCATCACCAGAAATCTCGACTTCTACTACTTTTGCTATGACAACGAAGCCTATGGCAACACCGGCATGCAGCTCTCTCCAGCGACACCCTACGGAGCACGGACGAGCACCTCGCCCTGCAGCGTGCAGCACCAGGCCGGTACCACGCAAGAGAAGAAAGATATTTTCGAAATCTGGCGAGCGCACAAACCGCCTTATATCGCGACCGTCGCGCCGCGGTACCCATTGGATCTGGAGGAAAAATTCGCGCGGGCGTCGAAATTCACGGGACCAAAGCTGTTCCTCGCGCTTTCTGCCTGCCCCACTGGCTGGCTCTATGATCCGGGAGAGACTCCGGAGGTGGCCAAGCTGGCGGTGGAGACCGGTCTCTGGCCCTTGAAGGAGGCGGTCAACGGAGCAGTCACGCACACCTACATTCCCAAGCGTAAGCCGGTGGAAGAGTACCTGAAACTACAGGGTCGGTTCCGGCATCTATTCGAGCCGACGAGACAGGACGAGGCCATCCGACATATTCAAGAGAGAGTCGATGTCTATTGGCAGCAAGTCAAAGAATAATGATCGTGTAAGGAGGTGAATTATGGAAATCAAGGTGTTGCTGTGCAACTGCAAAGGGCTCTGCGATTCATTCAAGGATTCCGACATGAATAAGCTTCCGTTCGAGGTCGAATCAGACCTGGACGTCAAGTACACCGTCCTGAGCCCGCAGTTATGCGGTCAGGGCGGGAACGCCATTTTGGAAGAGGCAATGAAGACGTCCAAACCGGACAGCTACCTACTCGTGGGCGCCTGCGCCCCGAAGGCCCAGGAGAAGCTCTTTAAGAAACTCATTCGCGCGACCGGTTTCGATGAGAAGCACTTCGTCCCCGTGGATATCCGGGGGACCGACAATAAGGGAATTCTGGACCGTTTGCGCGAAGCCGTCGAAGGCATCCTCAAGCAGGCGGAGGCAGCCCCGAATCCTGCGACCTAACGAGAGCGAACTGGAATACGAGCCAAGCGCATGGTGGATGGCGGCAACACTCTTCAACTGGATCACGTCAGTATTGAGGTGGACGGTCGGCCGATCCTCCGCGATGTCAGCCTGACCATCAGGCCGGGAGAGACCCATGTTCTCTTCGGCCCCAATGGGTCGGGGAAAACCTCGTTGCTGATGGCCATCATGGGACTGAGCCGTTACCGCGTCACCAAGGGCCGAATCGTGTTCCAGGGGCAGGACATCACTCATCTCCCTGTCGACGAGCGTGCGCGGTTGGGGATCGGCCTCATGCACCAGCGTCCGCCAAGTGTCCGCGGCATTCCGTTGGGACAGCTCGCAGAAGTCTCCGCGCAGGGGAAGGACGGGATCCGAATCGCGGACCTGGCTGATCAGCTTGGATGTGCCGGATTGCTCTCGCGCGACGTCAACGTCGGATTCTCCGGCGGCGAGATCAAAAAGTCTGAACTGCTGCAACTCATGGCCCAGCGGCCGGCCCTGGCTCTGATCGATGAGCCGGATGCCGGGGTAGATCTGGACAGTATTGCGGTAGTGGGGCAAGCGCTGGCCTGCCTCGTCAAGCAACCGAGCACGGAGGCCGTGGCACCGGCGGCCCTTATCATCACGCACACGGGCCATATTCTGAATTATGTGCGGGCCGATGTGGGGCATGTGCTCTACGGCGGCACGCTGGTCGGCGAAGGTGAGGGGCTCCAATTGTTAGAAGAGATTCGCAAACACGGGTATGGCAAATGTCCGATCTGTCGCTCACACATCCCGGTCCAGTAGGCACACGGGAGGAATCGCTCCATGCTCGGGCGATCCAGGCGCAGACGCGGCCGGCCCCCTATGGCCCCGATCTCGACTTGACCGTATTCAATCCGCCCGCGGAGCAGCGACACCACCGGGTCGAGGCACTCCGCTCGCTGGAGCAGCAGGTCCGAGAAGCCGCC
The DNA here is from genome assembly GCA_037446055.1 of Nitrospiraceae bacterium. Lineage (GTDB taxonomy): Bacteria > Nitrospirota > Nitrospiria > Nitrospirales > Nitrospiraceae > JBBIJI01. Next base: position 1,122 of record JBBIJI010000054.1, on the reverse strand, counting down.
TTGCTGGCCGGCATCGACAGTGAGGAGGTCGGCCGCGCCGCGTCCTATTTCCAAATCGACTATTCCGCGATTTACGAGCGTATCCAGCGTCGCTATCAAGGTCAGATTGTGCTCATGACGACAACGGAGGCCCTGCAGTCCTATGCCTGGCTGCGGGAGTACTGGTGGCAGGCAGTCGCGGTAGATCAGGATAAATACACGGCGACGGCGGAGCTGGCGCAAACTGGAGGCTTCTTTCTGCGCGTGTTCGCCGGCCAGCGCGTCACGCAACCGATCCAGGCTTGCCTGCTCGTGCAGGAGAACAACATCAGCCAGAACGTGCACAACCTCATCATCGTGGAAGAGGGAGCCGAAGCCCAGCTCATTACCGGTTGTACCCTCCATCCGCGGGTTGAGACGGGCTTGCACATCGGCGTGACCGAAGTCTTTCTCAAGAAAGGCGCGACGCTGGCCAATACGATGATCCACAATTGGGCCGAAGGGTTTCACGTCCGCCCAAGGACCGGTGTCATCGCGGAGGATGGCGCGACCTTTGTCAATAACTATATCCTGTTGCGTCCGGTGCGTTCGGTGCAGGCTTATCCGCGAGCGTTCCTCCGTGGCGCGGGGGCGCGGGCGCAGTTTAACAGCATCATGGTGGGGCTCAAGGATTCCCTGATTGATCTGGGGTCCTACGCGGAGTTGACCGGAAACGGGACGCGGGCTGATGCCATCTCGCGCGCCGTCGCCAGAGACCGGTCCACGATGTATTTACGTGGTGAACTCGTCGGCCAGCACAACGAGAGTCGCGGGCATCTCGATTGCCGAGGCATGTTGCTCTCCGATCATGCCAAGATTCACGCCATTCCAGAATTAACAGCCGACTCGGCACCACGCAGTCAGTTGTCGCACGAAGCGGCTGTCGGCCCGATCGCCGAAGAGGCGGTGGAATACCTCATGACGCGAGGACTCCCGCGCGATGTCGCGATTTCGACCCTGGTCCGCGGCTTCATGCAGATCGATCTGCCGGGCCTTCCGGAGATCCTGACCCAACATATCCGGCGGGTGCTCACGGCGACGGCCGAACAGGTGGTGTCCCTCTTCTCGTGGAAAATTAAAAGGCGTATCCTCCCGGCGACACCA
>JBBIJI010000053.1:0-23276 GCA_037446055.1 Nitrospiraceae bacterium | reverse complement strand
TGTTCGCGTAGTAGGCCTGACTTTGGGGGGTCTGGTTGAGCATGTTCTGACAGATGCGCAGTGCGTCGCCGGTCTTACCCTCACAGTTGTAGAGCATGCGGTTGTGCCGGATGATCTGCGCCGCCGCGGTCAGGCCCTGCACTCCGCCGGAACGAATCGCGTGGTACACGGCGTTCACATCGGAGGGAACGACACCGGCCAACGTGAGGTTATTCAAGAGACTACCCATATTGCGGGAGCCCATGATCGCGTGGATCTGCTGGTCCGCCTGGACAATCTGTTGGTGCATTTGTTGAAACTGTTGAATCCAGGCCAATGCTTGGAGGACCGATTGCACCAAGTTTGCCGTGTCGATCACGGGAATGCCGCTGGCTTCCGTCTTCGTTGTTGGGCTTGCGGTGATCAGCATCGCAAGAGCCACCGCCATACTTGTGCGCTTCAGTCGTGACATGGTTACTCCTTTGGTGAAACGTTTTTTCTCAAGCGCTCAAACGAAGCCCGTTGATAAAGGTCGTTTCCCGGCTGTGTGGGCAGGCCAGGCAGCGCGCTCATGAGGGCACGGGCCGCTGTTGTTCGAGGCTGACTCAATGATCCTCCCGCCGCAGCGAGGGCCCAGGTGAGGGGAACACGACTCATCAGCCCGGACATGACGCGCCCAACAGCCGATCCACCCCTGGCCATATCACCGCCCGGATTGCCCAACGAGAGACCTCCAGCCAAACTCGCGGCGAGCGAGGACACATGGAGCAAGACATAGGCGGCGGTCACGGAAAGAAACAGGAGTCCGACGACATCCGCCAGGATGGACGCAGACGAATATGCACTGAGCACCTGGGCGCAGGCGTTTCGTAACAGGCTCGCGAGGAACGTAATGACCGCCATGATCAAGACGTTGGTGAAGACGGCGACGAGCGAACTGGCCAGCCAATTCTCTGCATACCGTTGCGTGACCGGGAACATCGCGCAGAAGATGAAGGCTGGTCCGACCGAGAGCAGCAACGCCAGCGTGACTTTTGCGACGAGAAAGAGGCCCATCGCGACGAAGGCCATCACGATGGAGGCAGCCGCACAGATGCCGCCCGCGATGAAGAGCGAGAATTGCGGCAGCAAGCCGGAGCTCGCTTCGGTGAAGAGGGTTTCCGTAAGCGTTGTGAAGGGGTTGACCATCTGGTCGATTGTGCCGCCCATCGAGAGGACGCCGCCGAAGGCAGAGGCGAAGGCTTGTTGCAATCCCTCCAATCCCTCCGCGACGAGACTGCGATACTGCGGTCCGTTGAGCGCAAGACCAGCGATGATCGCCACCCGAAACCAGCGCCAGATCAGTGCCGTGACCGGTTCCTGCACGTCGCCGCGCATCACTTGAAAGCCGGTCCACATCACATAGGTCGTGACCGCCGTCACCGCGACCGGCGTGAGGACAGAAATCACGGCATCACTGGAGGTGACGACATAGTGGGTCAACGCGTTGTTGACGGACTGCTCGATGTAGGTCGCCATACCCATGATTGGGTTCCTACCGTGGTCCTCGATCCTGTGACTGGAGGCGTTTTCTCGCCGCGATGCGGTCCTGGAAAACAGGGAGCCAGCCTGCTGGATCGTCACCCGCTTCTGCTCTGATGGCATCCAGCAGTGCGATATTGTCAGTTGAGCCGGACAGAATATGCAGAAGGTCCGGCATCCCACCCAGGTCGAATTGCACGATCGCCGAACTATGGCCCTGCTTCACGAGAAACAATCGGCTCGCTTCTCCCAGATTCTTGATGATGTGAAACTCCGCCTCCGTCACCTTGAAGCCTTGGACATAGTCTTCATGGTCGGCGCGGGGATTGGGCAGGAAGATCTGAGTCACGCTCTGTTCCACCATCGTTTTGCCGATCGCGTGTCCCAACACGTCCGAGGGCGATTGCGTCACGAAGACCCCGAGGCCGGACTGTTTCCTGATCGTCTTCTGTTTGTTGAAGGCAAAGTCCGCGAACATGGGGTCCTGGAGCGGCTTCCAGAATTCCTCCATGACGTAGATGAAGGGCTGACCCGTGATGAGCCGTTCGGTGAGATGGAGCAGATAGGCCATGATCGGCGTGCGGACCTCATGGTCATCCAGGAATTCCGTGTAGTCGTACCCGAACAGGTTCGCACTCGTGAGGTCATGGGTGTCGCGGGCATTGTCGAAGGCCCAGCCGAGCGCTTGCCCGCGCGTCCAACGTTTCAGTCTCGCTCGCACACTCTGGTCGCCGGTAGCTGGCAGGTTCTGGAGTAGGAGCGACAGACAACGCAGGTCGGGTGAGACCGACTCACTCATCACCGCCCGTACCGCATTACTGATCTCGGTCTGCTCCTTTGCGGTCAGTCGTGGAATTTCGTCCCCTGGATGTTTCGAGAGTTGCGCCGCGAGCTGCTCACAAAATTGCCAATTTTGTGGATTGGGCTCGGCCTGAAAGGGATTGAACCCGGTTGGCTGGCCGCGTTTGAGCGATTGATAGGTGCCGCCCATCGCCCGGATCCCAATTTCAGCACCGCGATCTTTATCGAAAACGACGCAGCGAAGTCCCTGGTACTTGGTCGCGAACGCAATGAGGCTCAGTTCCAGAGCGGTCTTGCCCACGCCCGTGCTGCCGCAAATGAACGTGTTGCCGGGATACTTCTCATCGCGTGAATCTCGGTCCTCCGGGGAGGCGTGGAAATTGAAGTAATAGGGCTGTCCGCTCGGGGTTTTGAACAGGGCCAAGGCTTCGCCCCAGGGATTGCCCGTTCGTTTGCCGCGAGCGAAGTTGTGCAAGGGACTTAAGCAGACGAAGTTGCGGCTCGTGATGATCGCCTCGCGAGGGCGCAGACTCCAGTTGCCAGGGAGCTGCGCGAACCAGGCGCATTCGGGGATCACATCGACGCGCGCCATCTTGAACCCAGGCCCATCCTGGAAGACGGCTCGTGCGTCGGCGAGCGAGGTGGCGACTGAGTCCATCGTCTTGCCAAAGATTGCCAAACTGTAGTGATACTGTCCCAGATCGATGAGTCCGCTTTGCAGATCATCCGCAGCCTGATCCATCTGCTCAATCTCGCGGGTTGCCGCGTCTTCCGATGCGATCAAGCGACCTTTCTGGGTGGCGAGCGATTTGAGGGCCGCACGCTTGTTGAGGAATGAGAAACTCTGCGTTTCGATGTATTCGTCATCGCTATAGAGCAGGCCGTTGTTCATGCCGGGCTCGCTGAATTGCGGATACTCCTGCATATCCAAAAACCCGGCGAACTTTCGTTCACGCGGATGCCAGATTTCCACCATTCCGGTCTTGTCGCCGAAGTGGAGGCGTGAGGTCGGGAGATAGCAGGCGAGGGGGGCCCGACGTAGGGGGATTTCCTCCCAAACTCCGTTGATGAGATAGCTGAGAAAGGCCAACATCTCGGAGTAGACGATGTCTTGTTTCACATAGGTGGCGAGGCGGGTCGGCCCATAGCGGCTCAAGCTTGCCTCTAGTTGTTTGCCCATGTCTTCAAGGATCGTGAGCTGTTCGGTCTCTTGCTCACGTCTCTGCGAGACGGTGCGTGTGGTCATGCGGGTGAAGAAGCTCGCCACCTTGGAAGGATTGGGCCGGTACAGGACGGAGAGGTACAACTCCGTCGCCATCTGCCGATGTTGGTCGAAGGATTGGTAGTAGCGGTTGCTTAGTGATTGGCAGAACTCATTGGGGGACCGGCCCTGCAACCGCTCGTGCACGACCCGCCGAATTTTATGGGACCAGACTGCGAAGGACCCGCCACCCAAGGATCGGAGAAATTGGTGCAGAGCTTCTTTGCGCAGCAGCACCTCCGTGCGATCCGACGTTTCGAAGGTGATGCCCTCCAGTTTCCAGCAGGCGAGATACTCACCACCGGTCAGTGTGATGACGGTGGGCGTGATCGCCGTGGCCAATGGGATGTAGTCGCTCGCAGGAACCTGGACCGCTGCAGCTTTCTTGAGTGTGCTTTTGGTTCTTATGCCCTGTGTCAGTTGCATCATGATCGTGTGATAGATATCGGTAGCCGTTGCTGTCTTCGGTTCATCGTTTCGTGAAAGTCAGGGGACCGTAGGAAATCGCGCCCCAAATTGTGCGGCTCGCCCCGTGCCGGAGTCGCATCCGTGCCCGCATCAGCACCTGGCGCAGTCGCTGGTCGTCGGTCTTCGTTGTCTGGCGCATCCAGAGCACAAGAGGGATCGTGCAGAGGGTGAGACCCAGCGAGACGTAGCCGCTCACTAGGCAATAGAGCCAGACTGACAGCAAGAGGGTGACACCGCCGATCAGAATCAGCGGCACGATCGGCACGCCGCCCAACATCGCGGGCCTCGTGCAGCCGGTGAAAATGGGGTCGCGAAAGCCGTCCATGTTAGTTGATCAACCAGGCCGCGATCCCTGCGGCACCGCCCACCAAGATGCCGCCGATCACGACGTTGCTCACATCTGACCATTGCGCGTGACTGAAGGCCATCTTGAACCCCGCCCACATGATGGCGATGGTAAAGAGCGTCACCGCCACGCTCACCAGCACCGTTTGGACATTCTGCATCACGCTATTGACCTTCGTGATCTGGGCCCAGGCTTGGTCTGATTCCAACAGGATGACCACCCCGAGGAGCCAAGAAGCAGCAGCGATCAGACGCCCATTCCCTCGGCTGACCCCTGTCCCTGAGGTACTCTCCTTAGTCACACCCCCTCCCGTCATCACTTTCTCCATCTTTCCTTCCTTTCTGTGAAGTGGCCTCTGTGGCGAGTTTGCAGAACATGCTGTGCTCGCAATACTCACCAAACGGGGGTGACATGTAGTGAGGTTCAGTTTTTAGTGCAAGCCTGTGGCCACTACGTAGGGTCAGAGATGAAGACTGAAAAGAGCAGGGTGGAGAGTTAGCAGACTGATCGAGAACCGAGAGAACAACTGCGACGAGCCCTCTCAGGAGTAATACACGATCGTCATTGTGGGGGCCTTCTTTTCTGCTCTACCGATTCTGCCACTCCGTCAAGATCTCATCGCTCTGAGACAGGCACGTCTATCTGTTGTCGTCGTCGCTTGGAATTGTTCGGTCATGGAAGGCCGATGGCCTGCCGCGCACGGATCGCCTGACGCAGCGTCCGCGCCAGCGCGAGCCTGTCACGGTTGCCGCCAAGTCCTCATCCGTCCGTGCTGCTTCGGCAGTCCTCGCCCTGTCACCTCCGTTGTCCTACCTGGCGCTTCGGTTTCTGCGAAAGCGCCAGTTCGTTCAACATGCAGGAGGTGCCACCATGACCAAACAATCCGTCAAGCAACTCAACGTTCCACGCTTCATTCCGCGCTACCGGGTCACGCTCATAGCTGAGGGTGGTTACACCGCTCCCTGCGGAATCGTTCGCGATTCCACTGCGGCGGCCGCAGCGCTACGCCCATGCTTTGCTGGTCTCGATCGCGAGCAGTTCCTTGTCTGTTGTCTCGATGCCAAGAACGCCAGCATCGGCGTGAACATCGTCTCGATCGGGACACTCACTCTCAGCCTCGTGCATCCACGTGAGGTGTTCAAACCGGCGATCCTCCTCAATGCCTGCGCAATCATTGCCGTGCACAATTTATGTGGTGCACCACATAAATTGTGTTATGTGACGTCGCGAGTTATGTGGAGTCATTCCGGTGATTGGGAGAAACACATGGATATGCGGGAGAGCTGGACGTTCGCAGCTCTCCCGCACTGCACATAACTACAGCTTCGAGAGCCAGGCCAAGATACCAGGATCTTTCTGCCATGAGGGCCGCGTGGTTGTCGATCGCGGTAGCCACTGGTCCGTCGCCTGCAGGACTTTACGCTTCATATCGAGGTCGAGCTCGACATACCCGTGCGTCGTCTCGATGGACGCATGGCCCAGCCAGGAGCGGATCATGTTCAGATCCACGCCCGACTGGAGGAGATGCATCGCCGTGGTATGTCGAAAGGTGTGTGGGCCAATCGTGCGCGTCAGCAACGTGGGCGCCGTTTTCGCCGCCTGGGCCACCCGATGGGCCACGAGATAGCGGAGCCCAAAACGTGAGAGCCGCTGCCCTCGTGCGTTTACGAAGAGCGGCACATTGTCTGAGAGCCGCACCCCTCGTCCTTCGAGGTACGTTTTCAACGCGCGAATCGTCTCCGGCCACAGCGGACAGGTCCGCTCTTTCTGGCCCTTGCCATGGATGTGGACGAGGGAGGGACGGCTGAACCGGACATGCGACACATCCAAGTCCACCAATTCTTGCGCTCGTGCGCCGGTGTTGTAGAGCAGACGTAATACCGCGTCATCGCGTGCACCTGACGGCGTGCGTCCATCGATGTGGTGGAAGATGTGCACGACCTCCTCTCGTTCCAAATACCCCTGGACCGGACAGGCCTGACGTTTGAAACGGATCGCCAACACGTCCTGGCAGCGACTGAGCCACCGTGGATCCAGCGACGCCAGGTAGCGGACGAAACTATGGATGGCTGCCAGTCGGGCATTCCGGGTCCGCACCGTCGTGTGACGATCACGCTCGAGGTGCGTGAGAAACTGCCGGACACGTTCAGCCGTCAGATCCTCGACGGTCAACGCGGTGCAGGCGATGTGCGCGCGGTCAGTGAGAAACTGCAGCAACAATTTCCAGGTGTCGCGGTAGGCCAGCACGGTATGGGGGCTGGCCCCCCCGTTCCTCGACGAGATACTGTTCAAAGAACTTCCGGATGGGTAACGCGATGTTGGTGCGCATGGGAGGCCTCCCTTCGTCGTGGGGAAGAGTGCAGTGGCGATGGAATCGCTGGCCGGCCTCTTCCAAGAGTTCCGCCGTGGCCTGCAGATAGACTTCAGTGCCGGTCAGCGTGGTATGCCCCAGGTACGTGGACAGCAGAGGAAGCTTGGCGGCCAGTGTTGCCCCTTGCCGATACCAGGTCACGAGACGCTGCACGGCAAACGTGTGGCGAAAATCATGGAGCCGAGGTCCCCGTGTGCCCACGGAACCACGCAGCCCACTCGTGCGGAGAATGTCCAGAAACAGACTACAGATCCGCGCCTCGCTGTACGCCCGCCCGTCGGGATTGACGAACACCGGCGCCGTCGACACCGTGGGGAATCCAGCAGCCTGCCGCTGGTCGAGGAACACCGATACGGCGCGAGCCGTGGAGGCTGCGATGGGCACGTGGCGGGATTTGTTGAACTTCGTCTGGCGGATCAACAGCACGCGGCGCGTGAGATGCACATCGGCGAGCGTCAGTTTCAGCGCTTCGCCAATGCGCAGACCAGTGGCCGCGAGCACGCCGATGAGCGTGGCGAGCAGCATGGGACGCAGGGAGCCCGGCGGGCCGATCCGCCTGGCCCTCGCCATGATGGTCCGTACTTGCTGAGGTGTGAAGATGTAGGGCGCGTGACGTGTCCGGTGCGGAAGACTCTGCCGGGAAATGAGACAGGTGCGTGGATCAAAGTGGCTGAGGTAGCGACAGAACGGCCGGAGGACTGCGAGGCGATTCACCCGAGTTCCGACGCTCAAATGCGCCATGCTGGTGATCCAGCCCTCCACCATCTCATGCGTGAGGGGCTGGCCCGGTCGCAGGACCTCCAGCAAGTAGCCATCCAGATAGCGGAGGATCTTGTAATCCGAGTAGGCCTGTCTCCCGAGGGCACGTCGCATCGCACCAAACGCCTCGAGGCGAGGGGCCAGGGGACTGCGAAAAAGCGTGGTGCTCATGGCGTCACCTCGTCTGGCCACGGGGAGGCCACCTGCCGCAGCGTGTGGAGATCGGCTTTGGCATAGATAAAGCTGGTATTCAGATCCCGATGGCCGAGCACATCGGCGATGGCCTTCATGGGAACATCATGCGCAAGAGCGCGAATGGCCCACGAATGGCGCAGGGTCCTGCTCCCTCCTCGGGGCATCGTCACGCCGGCGGCCTGAAAATACTGGCGGACTTGTCGACTGAGGGAAAGGCCGGTGACAGGTCTGAACGGAGCATGCGTAGCGAGAAAGATCTGTCGACAGGGACACGCTGGACGATGGCGGAGATAACCGAGAATGGCCTCGCCAACAGAGGCCAACAGCGGCAGAACGACCTCTTTGCCCCCTTTGCTGGCGCGGATTCGGATGGTGGAACGAGGCCAGCAAATATCCTCAAGCATGATGGCGACCACCTGGGACCCCCGAATGCCGTACGCCATGAGCAACAACATCATGGCGTAATCGCGGCACCCTACCGGAGATGTTCGATCGATCTGCGCGAGGATGCGCTGCAGATCAGACTCCTCCAATCCTCGGGGCAAGGCCGCCAGGCGATAGGTCGGGACCCGAGGAATCATCGAGGAGAAATCCATGGTCGTGTAGCGGCGCTGCGCACAGAACTGGAAAAAGCCGCGGAGGGTGCTTGCGAGGCGGCGCAAATTATCAGGGCTGGTGTCGAGGTACTGTTTCACCATCGCCTCAAAGGTCTCGGCCTTCAGGCCCTTCAAGTACTGACGAGTCACCGTCACGCCGAGTCCGTCCAGGAATTGGCTGAGCTGTCCGCGAATCCGCTGAAGAGTTTGCTCTGTCCGCTCGCCCTCCTCGCGCAGAGAGGTCAGGTAGGGTTCAAGGACCCAGCTATAGGAGGTGACGACCGGTTTGGGGCGATCGGGTTTGAGGACGCCAACACTCACCAAGTAGGCAAAGAAATGCTTCACCGCCCGTTGGGTATCCATCCAGATCACGTAGTGGCTCCTCCGCTGAGCACCAGGCTGGTAGAGATTCAGAAACGGCTCGATCAGCGAGTGGGTCATACGGTGACAGGTGGTGATTCCTTGATCGATGAGGTAGGTGTTAAAGAGACAACCGCGTCCCAAGATCGTCTTGATGCGGTGGTGCGCATACCCGCGTGTCTTCAGATAGGCGGCAAATCCATCAAAATACGGACCCAGCGGACCTCGGCGGAAATCGACCAAAGACCGTCGTTCTTTGTAATAGTGTTCCAGCATGGTCGCGCCTCCTTGTCTCCCTCGTGAGTGAGGATACACGCAGTCTACCAAGCGCCTGGTTATGTGCAGGAAGACACGGTGGACTTACACGTCTCATGCAGGAACAGCCTCGTCAGGGCGCAGGAACTCCACATAATCTGAAACGTCACATAACACAACCATCCCTCCGGAGATCCCACGCCGAGCCTTGAGGATCGGACGCTCACCACACGACTGCGCGAAGCTGGAGAACTGCTCGGGATCAGGCTGCTCGACCATCTCATTCTCGGTGACGACCGTCTCTATAGTTTTGCAGATCAGGGCTGGCCGCTGTGAAGACCCTGTTCAGATCTTATTGCCGCTCGTCGATGATCCTTCCACGGACACCTGTCAGCAGCACACAAGCAGTCATACGCCGCATAATGAAAAGCACGAGCCATTTTCAACAGTCTGCTAAACGGCCCTGGAGAGGAGAGCATAGGCCAGACCGGCAAGGACGGCCGTGATCGGCAGTGTCACGATCCAGGCGAGCACCATGTCTCGCACCGTGTTCCAACGAACGTCGGATGTTCCTTTCAACACACCGATGCCGATGATGGCCGAACTGCTGACGTGTGTCGTTGAAACCGGCAAGCCGAACATTCCAGAGAGCAATGCGAGGGAGGAGGTCGTGAGGTTGGCAGAGAGGCCTTCTGCATGATTCATTTTCGTCACTTGTTCAGCGAGTACTTTTGTCACGCGGTGCCCGCCCCAGTAACTGCCGATTCCCATCGTGATCGCCACTCCGGCAAACGCGAGGATTTGTAGGGCCGGGCTGGGCCAGGCGGCCGTGGTACTCCCAAGTAAGAGTATCGCGGCAATCTTCGGCGCATCGTTTGTGCCACGAGCCAACGATGTCAGACCACTGGACAGCCAGTGGATGGAATCCAGTCCGAGGGTCGGCCCGGATAAGCCCGCGCGAATACAGTGTGAAGGAACAGAGGCGACCGGCACGCCCATACTTCTGGCTTGAAACAAGGTACGGGTATAACCCTGTGCGTCGATCGTCACCAGCGCACGCTGACTCGGCATCACGCAGACGCATAGTCCTTCCCATCGAGTGGCGAGCGATCTCAAAATGGGGTGAAAGAGGAATGAGAGGCTGAGCGAGAGGAACGGGCTGAGTAACAGGGGAAGAAAGATCTTTTTCGATACCGTTGCCCAGATCACGCCATCGGTTCCGAATACCAGCAGACCGGCTCCGACAAGCGAACCGGTCAAGGCATGCGTCGTGGAGACCGGAAGTCCCGTCTTTGAAGCGAATAGGACCCACAGGATGGCTCCGCTCAAGATCGCCGGAGCGAGGGCGAAAGGGATGGCTAAGCCCGGTTGAATGAATCCGCTGCTGAAGGTCTTGACCATGGCCGTGGCGACGAAGGCCGCAGCAGCGGCACCGACCATGGTCCAGAAGGTACCCCAGGCGATGGCGGTTTGGTAGTTCGTCACACCGCTGCCGACGAGTGTGGCGATGGCCTTCGATACGTCGTTCGTGCCGTTGGCAAAGGACAGAACGAGGACCAGCGAGAATGTGAAGAATGAGAGTTCCATGGCCAGTTGCTTTACATGACTGATCCACCGCACGATGAGCCGGAGCCAGCCGTACATCCGTAACAATGGTTGCGCGTCACGATCTGGCGATGATGAAGCTGAGCCGGATCGAAGTCCCGAATATGGGACGGCGCACCATGGTCAACCGGAAGGTCGAGCATTTGGTTGAAGTCACAGTCGTAGAGCGTGCCATCCCATCCGATGGAAATCATGGATCGACACATGACACCGGCTGCGGCAGCGGGATTGAAGGCGTTGGCGAGCCTTGTCATGTACTGGTCATAATTCCCACTTTCAATAAGGAACTCCAGGAACCGACTGACCGGCATATTGGTGATCGTAAAGAGTTGGTTGAACTCAATGCCGTGCTTGGTACGCAGTTCTTTCTTGAACTGAGCCTCAATGGCTTCCTGCTTCGGAGGCAGAAATGCTCCGACAGGATTATAGACAAGGTTCAAGACTAAGCCGCTGTCAGGTCGTCCATATCCCAACCGGTTTAAGAGGCGAAGCGCCTCCATCGATTTCTCAAAGATGCCGTTCCCGCGCTGCGCGTCGGTCTGACTGGCGCGGTACGACGGCAGGGAGGCAACGATTTCGACCTGATGCTGGGCCAGAAACTCCGCCAAGTCGGCTTGTGAGGGAAGCAGTAACACGGACAGGTTGCAGCGATCCATGACATGCCGGTCAAGTCGCCGGGCTTGTTCTACCAGCCATCGAAAATTCGGATTAAGTTCCGGCGCGCCCCCGGTGAGATCGACTGTGGGAATATCCGTTTGAGCAAGCGCGGCCACACACAACTCTGCAGTTTCTCGTGACATGATCTCGGTGCGGTCGGGCCCTGCATCGACATGGCAATGGCGGCAGGTTTGGTTACAGAGCTTCCCGACATTGATTTGGAAGACCGTGATGCGGGTCGCATGCAGCGGAGAGAGGCCAGCCTGAGCCATGTGCGCCTCAAAGGGGAGACAGGAGCCCACATTTGCCAGCACCTTGAGCTGTTCGGAAGCAGAGGCGAGAGGGTTCCGTTGTTTCAAAAGAGTCAGCGGCATAACTAGGCTTACACCAACATCAGATGAACAATTTAGGTGTTAACCCTATGCAACGCCCGGGACTTGACCGTGGCCAACACTGACTCGGGAAAGCGGAGCTCGCAGCAGCCGAAATTGAGGGCCTTTTCTCGACGATTGGCCAGCGCCCGTTGCACGACCGGCGTAATGCGATAACAGACTTGCTTCCCCTCACGGAGTCCCTCGACGAGCCCGGCATCGCGAAGAATCCGAAGATGATGTGAAATGTGCGGCTGAGCGTAGCGCAATTCCCGCACCAGGTCTGTCACACATCGTTCTTCAACCAACAGCGTCTCCAAGAGGCGCAGCCTGGTTTCGTCCGCCAGGGCCTTCAGCACCGTCACGCATTGGCGAGGGCTCAAGACCTCGCCATCGGGTGCGAATTTTCTCAACAGCAGCCTCCATTTGGCGAACACGTCACGGCGTCACCGCTCACCTGTTCACCGGCACGATTTAAGATGACGTAATGAGGTTGATATCCCCCAGTCCTCAGGACGGCGACTGTTTTGGAACAAATTTCCAGTGGCTCCCCGCGGCGATAGATATGGTGATCGTCGTCGGCTGCTTCCACAAACGGTCCGGCCAGTAGCGCATAGTGACCTTGCCAGGTGCAGGGCGCATCAGTTGGGAAGACGGCGGTCCAGCGTGGATCATGGTTGTCGAACAGGACAGGGGCCGCAGTCAGAAGAAAATGATCGGCGAAGGGAGGGCTACTCAGCAACTGAACATGCTCCGGAGTGATCGCTTGGGGAATACCACGTTGGTAGGTCGTGCCTCGTTCATCCGTCACTCGACTGAAGGGACCGCGAAGGGTCGCGTACCGGATCGAGGAGGCGGTCGGTACCGAAGGCAGCTTGTAGCCGGTCAAGGTCACGGAGAAGAAATGGATGCCATCAATGACGCGCCAGGGCGAACACTTCACGAGATGGATACCGAGAAACCCGGCTGCCGTCATGCCGTTCATATACGCAGTCAACGTTAATGCACCGGACAGGCAGTCTCCCCATTTCTGGGTGTCGTGGACCAGATACTGCGGCACGGTCTGGTCCGATACGATGTCGGAGATTGTGAACCGTCCGCCGGGTTTGGCCACCCGGTACATCTCACGAAACACCTTTCGCTTATCCGGTGCCAAGTTGATCACACAATTGGAGATGATCAGATCAATCGTGCCGTCCTCGACCGGTATGGCATCGGCTAACCCCTTGCGGAACTCCACGTTCGACGCGGGATAGCCGAGATTCATCGCGACAACTGCCGCATTCTTTCTGGCGATCTCCAGCATCGTGTCGGTCATGTCGATCCCGATCACCTGTCCAGTGGGCCCGACGAGGCGAGATGCTTCGAAACAGTCGATGCCGCCGCCTGATCCGATGTCTAAGACCGTCTCACCGGCCTGCACCGTCTTGAGGCCGGCCGGTGTGCCGCAGCCGTAGGAGATCTTCAGGACTTCTTCAGGAATGAAGGTCTTGAGGTGACCCATGTCGTAACTGGTGGGGCAGCACATCTGCTCGCCGGTACTAGCGGCTTGCGCATAGCGTTCACTGACTTTCTGCGTGATTTCATCTGTGGGCATAGGTCCTCATAGTTTAAGATGTCTACATAGAGAGATGAGTCTATGTATCAATCATTGCAATTCACCTCACTCTAATTCTGATGGATCGGGAGAACACACCTCATAGTACACGACGGAATTGGTCACTTCTGTAAGCTGGCTTACAGTGACGATACGCCTGTCTTTCTGCCGTCGAAGCGGCAGAAATGAGTCGCTTGTTCAAGAGAATTCTTACAGGAAAGCGAACCGGGGAAAAACTCCTACCCCACCCCCTTGACTCCGTACTATGGTACGGGGTGTATCGTCCGTAGTGAGGCGCACATGACGATGGAACTCAAGATTGGGCGGCTCGCGAAAGAGGCGGGCGTGAATATCGAAACGATTCGCTACTACGAGCGACGCCATTTGCTTGGCCCCACATCGCGGCTGCCGTCCGGCTACAGGCTGTACAACCTTGAGGCGCAGCGGCGGCTCCAGTTCATCAAAAGCGCCCAAGCGTTGGGCTTCACACTCCATGAGATCGAGGAACTGCTTGATCTTCAGGTCAGCTCGAAGGCCCGCTGTGGTGATGTCCAACGAAAAGCGGAGGCCAAGTTGAAAGACGTGGAGGCCAAAGTGCGAGACCTCCAATCGCTTGCTCGATCCCTTCGGAGGTTGATTCGGGACTGCCGGGCCGGACAGCCTACGGCTCGTTGTCCGATTTTACAGAGTTTGGAGAAGACAGAAAAGAGTGTCAGCAATGACACGCGAAAAACTACGCGCTGATCTGTTGAGACAAGGAGAAACGGATGAGTGACTGCTGCAAGATGCCTGCGGAGTCAATGAACACAGGAAATCGATTCCTGTGTCCCCAATGCGGCCGCGAAGGCCAGTCGGTCGATCGGACCACCATCGGTGCCTTGCTCAAACCTGAGTCGCTGAGTCAGGTGAACGGCAGCCAATATGCGTTCTGTGAGACTCCGAGCTGCTCGGTTGTGTACTACGCTGCGGATGGAACGCAGCTCACGAAGGAACAAGTCCGGGTGCGGGTTGGACTCAAAGAAACAGAAGATCCCGTCACGGTGTGCTATTGCTTCGGTGTGACGGAGCGTATGATCTACGAGGAAATTCAGCGAACCGGACGGTCCTCGGCCTCGGCCCGCATTCGGGCTGAGGTGAAGGCGAAGCACTGTCGATGCGAGGTCGAAAATCCATCAGGGCGTTGTTGCTTGGGGGAGGTACTCCAGGCGGAGAAGCGGGCGGAAGCCGCGATCACGGGAGTTGCTCCCCCGGCAAAGCCATCGAATCCCGTGCTGACAGCCTCGTCGGCCGGAGGGCTGCTGGTGGCCTTCCTCGCGTCGATCTGCTGCATCGGACCCATCGTCTTCGCGGCCCTGGGAGTGGGGGTGGGAGCTACCGGGTTTTTGGCCAGCACAGCGGGTTTCCTTAAAACGCTGTTGCCCTATCGACCATTATTCATAGGATTGACGGCGGTGTTTCTGGGCATCGGTTTCTATGTGGCCTACCGAAGGCCGAAGGTCGGGGATGTCTCTTGCCAGGCCTGTGTGTCGGCGTCGGGTGTTCGTCCGAATCGATGGCTGTTCTGGATCATCGCGGGCCTGGCGGTTGCGTTGGTACTTGCGCCCTATTGGTTGGAGTTTGTGACAGGATCATAACCAAGCAGAACGCAATAACAGGGAAAGAGGTGAATGCCATGAAGACGACCATGCTTCTCGCAAGCTATGTAGTGATTGGCAGCATGATCTGGGACGGAACCGTGGCAGGCGCCTCTCCTCAAGAGGCCGGCTCGTCTGCAAGCCAAGCTGGAGAAGTGATGACCCTGAAGATCGAGGGTTGGACCTGTGCCAGTTGCGAAAAGGACATTCGGCGCGCACTGCTCGCAGTACCTGGTGTCCATCGAGCTGATGTCAGTTATTCACGCGGCGGGGCGATCGTGACAGTCGAGCATGGTCGTATCAACCCCGATCAGCTACTCAAAGCTGTAGAAAGTGCCAGCACACTGCTCTCAACTTACCGCGCATTCGTGATCCCTAATGAGTCATTGCGCGAGGCGGGAAGGAGCGAAGACGGGGGAGGGTCTATCTTCAAGAGACTATTCCACTGAACGCAAGAACGGATGGCGAATGCGCAATGGGAAGGACGGGAAAGAACACCACAGCAAATGCGAACGGCACAGATCTTTTTGGAGAATTGCGTCGGTTGAGTCCGAAGGTCACGGGCGGGCTGCTGCGCATGCGGCAGGAAACATACCGCGATAGGGTTATTCCAGCGAAGTACAAACTGCTCACCGCCATGGCCATTTCCATCGCGATTCGCTGCGAGCCCTGTATCCGGGCTTACGTCAAGATGGCTTTCGACAACATTGAGTTTCTCGAAGTTGCTATGACCATGCAAGGCCGTCCGGGCGAGGACTGGGCGCTGAAAGCCTGGAGTGCCTATAAAGCGTGCCGTGCGGGAATGCCGTCTGATCCTGCGGCTTCCTGCTGTTCGCACTGAAGACCGCTCCGTCTGCATAGTGTGGCGGGGTTCGGAGAGTCCACCATGAAACGGTCCACAGACCTATTCGGCTTCGGTTTGGTGATCGCGTTGTACGTTGGCGGATACTCCATCGCGTGTGCGAATGACTCGTCGCCTCTGATCGCTGAACTTCGGTACGCCTGGCAACAAGGGTGGTCCAGAGACATCGTCGATCGTTTTGACGAAGCGTTCCGACTTGCCTCTCAGGACTACCGAGTCCACAAAGCCTATGAGAATTTTCTTACCGCGAACCGCCGAAATCAGGAAGCCTTGGCGGCCTACCGACGGTCGGCTCAACTGGCGCCGGATGCCCTTGAAGTCCACTGGGCCACGTGGGGCCTGCTCGATCGCATGGAGGCGCAGGAGGAGGCGATTCTCAGCTTGAAAGAAGTGGTGCGGCTTGATCCCGGCAATTCCTTGGCCCATGTCCGACTCGCGAAAGCGCTGCGCGACGTGGACCGGTTGGAGGAATCTGTCGAACGCTATGCGCAAGCGGTCGCCCTCAACCCTGAGCAACTGACCTTCCGCCTGCAATACGCGCGAGCGTTATTCGATGTGCTCCGATATAACGAGGCTCGACGAGAGGTTGAGACGGTCCTCGCACGGGATCCAAAGGACGCTCCGGAAGCGGCGGCGGCACAGAACCTGATCGGCATCGCCAGAGGTGACTCAGCAGACAAAGGGCGTCGCGACAATTACAGTAAACACATCACGATTCGCGGCGTCGACATGGCGGAACGCGGAAAACGATGGGCGTTGACGCGCGAGAAAGCCTGGCAGTTGATGTGAGAAGAACGGTACGCAGAAGCCGAGCCGGTCCTTCGCGAGGTCCTGAAGATCGATCCCGGCGACCACAAGGCTCTATATGATTTGGGCCTCACCCTCATGGAACTCGATCGACACGAAGAAGCGATCGAGTCGTTTCGAGAAGGGGTTCGGCAGACCAAGTTCGCCGAATGGTATCCGGACTCTCTCTACCAGATCGGTCGCTGTCTTGCCAAGCTGGGGCGTTGGGACGAGGCGCGCGCACGGTTCGAACGAGTCATCGAGATTCAAGATTGGCAAACTGATACCGTCTACGGCATGACCTTTCCGGACCTGCGGGCCGTCCGCGCATCGTTAGAGGAGGCCCGTGCCTACCTGAACGAGCCAGAACCATCTACAGCCGGCGAGCCGGCAGGCCGTGCCGTTGAACTCGTCAAACCGCGATCCGAAACCAACCCGGTGCCCACTTTGGGCCCTAGCCAGCCGCTCCCACAGTCCATTCCCCTCCCGACGCATGTCGCCGTTCTGGGCATGGGAGACGCACAGGGCTGGTTCCGGCAGATGGTGCCCGCACGAGGTGTCGTCCAGGACGATCTGCCGACTGGCTTGCAGGAGTTCATCCCGATCGGCCCCACCGATACGTTTAGCCCGGACGACCCGGAAATCATCATTGTGTTTACGCTGACCAGTGTGCCCAATGACGAAATTACGCTGACCACCCGCTGGGTGATCGAGCGTGCGCGGACCGTTCCGCCGAATACGCTGATCGGCATCGATGCGGCGCTGCTGACGCTAAATGACAAGTCGGGCTACACGCGATTGAAACGTCCGAAGGACAGCTGGCCGATCGGCCTCTACCGTGTGGACTTCTATGTCGGCGATCAGGTCGACGCCTACACGCACACGGCAGAGGCTCGGTTCCGAGTGGTTGCAGCTAGTCAGACGCGCTGATATTTGCAAACGCCATCAGAAGTCTTTCCGATGACCGGTAGGAAAACAATGGTAAGGCTTGTTGCCGGTTTTGCCGGCCTCACCGGTGGCACGCGGAAGGAGGGCATCCATGGAGAACAGGTGGCCGGGCGATGGAGGGAAAGAGCCGGGGCTGGGCAGTGGTCTCGCCTTGATGCTTGTCATGACGATCTGCTGCGCCGGCGTGCCGCTCCTCCTGACAGCAGGTGGGGTCGGCGTGCTGGCTGGATTGTTCACGGACATGTGGCCGGCCGTGCTCGGAGGCCTGGCTCTCGCGGTCCTGGGCGCGATCCTGCTCCGGCGGCGATGGAAGAGGCAGGGGAAGATCGGGGAAAGGGTAGCGAGCAACTCGCCCTGGCGTTCACGCGCCGGACCTCCGAGGTGAATCACTGGTCAATGTCCGTCCAACAGCGACTTGACTCGAGACCATAGTACAGGGTGTACGGTGGCTGGGAGCGCGATGACGTTGCGCGCCGGCAAGAGGTGCCGACACGCGTCAGTATCGAAGCACAGGAGGACATTTCATGGAACAGCAATCTCGAAAACGGTGGGTGTGGATCGGCGGCATCGGAGCAGCGGTGGCTGCACTCTGTTGTGCCACGCCGATTCTGGTCGTGCTGCTTAGTACGCTCGGCCTGGCCGCACTAACCGGATACCTCGATTATGTCTTGCTTCCGGCCTTGTTTATTTTTCTCGGAATCTTCGCCTACGGTTTGTCCGGAACTCGGAGCGGCGCCGGCCATCAGTGTTATGCCGACGACGCAACGCTCCCCGCTGGTGCCGACAAGGCACGAGAGGTGAAGCATGGGTGATTGCTGCCGGAACCTCCCGCCGGAACGTGAGCAGAATCAGCCAGGGTTTTGTTTCTCCTGCCATCAACGGGGAAAGCCGGTGGCTCATGTGACGGTTGAAGCCCTCATCAAGCCGGAGTTCCGTGACACCGTGAACGGGAGGGCCTATGCCTTCTGCGAGACCCCGACCTGTCCGGTGGTGTACTACACAGCCGACGGATGTCACGTGCTGAAACCCCAGCTTCGGGTCCGAGTCGGCCTCAAGGAAACGGACGATCCGATTCCCGTGTGTTATTGCTTCAACGTGACCGAGGGCATGATCCATGAGGAGGTTGTGCGAACCGGGCGCTCCACCGCCTCCACCCGGATTCGAGCCGAGGTCAAAGCCGGAAACTGCCGCTGCGAGGTTGAAAATCCATCAGGGCGGTGCTGCTTGGGTGAAGTCATTCAGGCGGAGAAAGCGGCGGCTCGTCGTTGAGGGACGAGAAGACTGACAGACGCTCCCGCTGAGCCGCACTTGTCGTCCACTGATCGACGACCGGCACGTTCCGAGTCCGATTGTCCGGCGATGGAGCAGGCGAAAGCTGGTGAGTGCGCCGGGGGAGTGAGTGAGACCATTCACGGAGGTCTCATTTCCTGGAGGCCTGAGTGATACCGGCGGTGCGCGGAAAAGCATACGACTTGAGGAATCATCCAGCGCCTTGTGGCGGTGAACCGAGCCGAACCATCATCGACGTCATGGACCGTCGACACGCCGCCCCCACCACGTTCTGCGCTCTCACACACATCCGATTGTGCGAGGGGCTGACCGCGGCCGAGGTGCAGGACTTGGAACGAATCGCTCGCATGCAGGACGTGCACAAGCGACAGCCGCTCTATCGTCCCGGAGATCCCAGTCGCCACATGTATCTCCTCACGCAAGGGCGGATCAAACTCGCACAGTTTGATGCCAAAGGCAAAGTCGTGACTTTGGAAATTCTAGAGCCAGGAGACGTATTCGGAGATCTGGAAGCGTTGGAAGGCGGGCCGCGCGAAACAGTGGCTGAAGCATTGGACCATGCCGTGATCTATGTTCTTCCCTGGGAAGACTTCCGCACGTACCTTGCCAAGTATCCGCCTATCAGTTTGAAGCTGACACAGTTGATCGGTGCACGCCTAAAGCGCGCTTACTGCCGCATCAAAGACCTGGTCTGCCGGAACGTGGAGGCGCGGTTGGCTCGTTTGCTGATTGAACTCAGGAAATACGAGGAGTCAAGAGGAATTCGGACCCCATTGACCCACCAGGAAATGGCAAACGTGATCAACTGCACCCGTGAAACGGTGAGCAATACCCTTGGCCGGTTCCGTAACCAGAGTCTGATTCGTCTCACGGGCCGCACCATCACCATCGTCGATGACAAAAGGTTGTCCACTTTCTCCGATGATGGCGGATCGATTCCTCTCCGATGTACAGACCACCGTGAGGAGCCACGGCAGGCCGGTGTTCAATCTCCGAGGGGACGTCATCGGGATGGACGGGACGCACTTCGCGGTGCCGATACGCTTCGGTCATGACGTGTTGAGAGGGACTGCATAAGATTGACCGGGCAATTACCGAGCCTGTGGCTCACGAAAGAAAGGTGATCATGAGCGGTCGAGTCCACGTACGGTTACGAGTTGAAGGCATGACCTGTGACGGCTGTGCCCGTCATGTCACCGAGGCGCTGAAATCCGTACCCGGGGTCGAGCAGGCGCAGGTCGGCGCCTGGCGGACTGGGCAGGCGACGGTTGTGGCAAACGGCGAGGTCGGGGAGCACGCCTTGGTGGACGCAGTCCGGAAAGCAGGCTATCACGGTGCAATCGTGGAACGCCGGCCGCTTGAGCCGACTCGTTTTGTCCCAGTGTCCAAGGGAAGGGACTACGATCTGATGACGATCGGCGGTGGATCGGCGGCCTTTGCGGCGGCAATCAAAGCTGCTGAACTTGGGGCTCGGGTGGCCATTGTGGAAAGGGGCACGATCGGCGGAACCTGCGTGAACATCGGTTGCGTGCCATCCAAAACGCTCATCAAAGCGGCCGAGTTGTGTTATCACGCGGCCTACCCACAGTTTGAAGGATTGACTGCGTGTCCGCCTCCCTCGAACTGGCAACGAGTGGTGCAGCAGAAGGACGATCTCGTGGCCGCGTTACGTCAAGGCAAGTATGTGGACGTGGCGGCGGTCTATCCCACCATCACCATTCTGAAAGGAGACGCTACGCTTCTAGGCGGACGCCAGGTGCGTGTGAACGGCACCGTCTTTGAGCCGGAGAAGATCCTGGTCGCCACGGGCTCGTCGCCTTGGGCGCCACCGATACCGGGACTTCAAGAGGCCGGCTTTCTCAACAGCGAGCAGGCGCTCAGCCTGGAGGCGCTCCCCTCCTCGCTGATCATCATCGGCGGGGGCAGCATCGGGCTGGAGTTCGCGCAGCTCTTTGCGCGGTTCGGTGTCCAGGTGATGGTGCTGGAGTCTGGCCCGCACGTGGCCAGAGCAGAGGAGCCTGAGATCGGCCGAGCACTCGTTCGCTACCTCGAAGACGAAAAGGTCCGGATCTGCACCAACGTCAGCATCACCCGCGTCGAGCGTCAGGATGGAGAATACCTCGTGCACACCGAGACGAACGGAAAGCCGGAGATCTGCCGGGCAGAGCGCTTGTTGGTCGCGACCGGACGCCGTCCCAACACCGACGGCTTCGGGCTGGAAGCGGCAGGGGTGACGTTGGGATCAAAGGGCCAGATCGTGGTCAACGAGCACCTGCAAACGGACAATCCCGATATCTACGCGGCCGGCGACTGTATCGGCGAACCCATGTATGTCTATGTGGCCGCTTATGCCGGGGGCCTGGCGGCCGAAAACGCGCTGCGCGGAGTCGGGAAGGTCTTTGACCTCACCGCCTTGCCGCATGTCACCTTCACCGACCCGCAGATTGCGAGCGTCGGGCTCACGGAAGCTCAGGCCAAGGGCAACGGTCTCCGGGTCCGGACCGCCCTTCTGTCGCTTGATCATGTCCCACGCGCAATGGCCTCTCGGAACACCAAAGGGCTCATCAAGCTGGTGGCTGAGGAGGAAACCGGCCGCCTGTTGGGCGCCCATGTGCTGGCTGCCGAAGCCGGTGAAGTGATCCAGGAAGCGACCCTCGCGATCCGATTCGGGCTTACCGTCCAGGATCTTGCCGAGACCTTCCACCCCTACCTGACCATGGTGGAAGGCCTGAAGCTGGCGGCGCTCACCTTTAAGAAGGATGTCAGCAAACTGTCGTGTTGTGCCGCCTGAACGGTTCTTGAAGGAGTGCAGCGGGATGGAGGACTTATGGAGCTTCAAGACGTGAACCTGGCCGACTTGCTCAACGCATTTCCGGTTGAATTTCATCAGCTCAGTTCTGATCAACAGAAACTTTCTCTTCAACTCTACCGCACTCTTGCCGAGGGACGGCCGGTCTCTCCTGAGCGCATCGCAGCAACGGTGGGGCTTGAGGAGCAGGCGGTGAGGGCCATTCTGGAGGGATGGCCTGGGGTCTATTACGACGACGAGCGGCGCGTCATTGGCTATTGGGGCCTCGCGCTCCGTGAGATGGACCACCGGTTTGAGGTAGCAGGAAAGATCCTCTATGCCTGGTGTGCTTGGGACAGTTTGTTTCTGCCGGAGCTGATCCGCCTCACGGCCCGAGTAACGTCGTCGTGCCCGGTGACTGGCGCGCCCATTCGGTTGACGGTGAGTCCGGAAGGCATTCAGGACTGTCACCCCGCCGAGTCGGTCATGTCATTTCTGAAACCCGAGGCTGGGCGATTTCGGCAAGACGTGATTCAGTACTTCTGTCACTACGTCCATTTCTTTAGCTCACCGGTCGTTGGAGCACAGTGGGTCACCCAGCACGAGGGAACCTTCCTGCTCTCGCTGAATCAAGCCGAGGAGCTGGCGCGATGGAAGAATCGGGCCCAGTACGGCAATTTAACCGAGATGGGCGCCTGGTGTAGTGCGTGACTGCATGCCAACAAAGGCATTCGTTCAAGGGGGGAGGAAAACATGAAGAGAAAAACATTTGCGCTGGGGTTGATGATAGGGGTTCTGTGTCTAGGAGTCGGACTCGCCGCTGCCGCTGAGCCCGGTGTTTCGCACCTCCTCATCCACATGAAAACCTCCCTGGCCGAGGACGATGCCCAGATCTGCGCAGTGCCGAACGTGGCATGGGCCGCGGTGAAGGCAGGCCACAAGGTGACGATCCTGGTTGATGCCAGCGCTGTGACATCAGTGACCAAGGGGTTTGGCTTTTTCCGCAGATTGGTCGGCTCGGACAGTACCGCGCTCGATCGAGCGGGGCTCCCCGAGCGAGAACGGCAGAGCTTATCCGAGCAGATGGGTGTCCCGCTGGAGCAGATCCCGCACAACTACGGCGAATATTTCGACATGCTCAAGAACAAGCTGGGAGTCGAGATCTACGGCAATCGGACCATGATGCTGCTCTACAAGATCGACCCGGCCCGAGTTGCCTCTTCGGTGACCCCGATTCCGCTGAATAAGATGGTGGACCTGTTCGCGTTAGCCGATCGGGTGATCGTGTACTGACCAGGCATCAGCTCGTGCCCGGGCTGAGGACTCAGTTTTGGCGAGATAGCGGACGGGTCTGATGCTCTATCCTGACAGAGCTGGCATGTGGTATGGAATCGGCGCACCGGTGAAAAAGACATGGTGGACGGCACGAGGGACTGCGTCTGATAGCGCCACCGTCATGCCTGTCAGATTTCACGGGGGGGGGGGGGGATGCCTTTGTCAGCATCATGGGCTTATTCGTCGTCACGGCGATCACCGAGATCGTCGAGTGTGTCGTTCTTTGGCAGTCAACATCAGTTCGGCTTTCGGGCGTCCCGTTCGCATCGGTGTCCTCCTGGGTGAAGTGACTCGTGAGGACACAACCGATGCATAACTTATGCTCATGACTTCAGACTCAGGACACTAGGTTCTAGGCAGCTTGATGAAGCCACTGCCTTAATCTGCAGGTATCTCGTAGGAGCGAATGAGTTCAGTACCCACCTTGGCTAGTGAGCTCATGCTTATCCGGTTGTTTCAGCAACCCCCTATAGGTTGTGGTCCTCCGTTAT
>JBBIJI010000052.1:0-23444 GCA_037446055.1 Nitrospiraceae bacterium | reverse complement strand
GTCCATCCAGCGCCCCGCCCTTCCCGCGCGGCGGGGACGCTTCGCTAAACGACGCGGCGCGGGAACGGCTGCAGGTCCTCAGGGCGAACACTGTCACGGTCAAAGTGTTCGTCAGGTCAACACGGGGCAATCGCGTTACAATGGGCGTGAACAGCCGGCTTGGTCAAACGCGAAGGTTCAGTCACTGCCGGGCCGGGTCGGTAACATGAACAGGTTCTCTCGGTTCAAAGACCACTGTTCACGGTTTGGCCCAGCCCAACACCGCGTCCAGCCGACTCGCGCTCCGCGCTCGAAATGCGGGCGAGCTTTGCTCGCAAAGGCTCGGGTTGGCGACCGAGTCTTTCCAGACCCGCGCGAGCGGCTGACGCATACGTTAGCCGGCTTCCGAAGGAGTGCGACGGTGCACAGATACGAAGCCCATATACGTTGGAGCCGGAATGGCGCCAAGTTCTCCGATAGTCGGTACAGCCGAGCCCACGAGTGGTCCTTCGACGGTGGCGTGAAGGTCCCGGCCTCGTCGTCGCCGAGCATCGTTCCCGCGCCCTACTCAGTAGCCGAGGCGGTCGACCCGGAGGAAGCTCTCGTCGCATCGGCCTCGAGTTGTCACATGCTTTGGTTCCTTTCGCTCGCTGCAAAACGTGGCTTCGTTGTTGAGCGCTACATCGACGACGCCTTCGGTGTTATGGAGACAAATCCAGCCGGAAGGCCGGCGTTCGCACGGATCACGCTGCGTCCACATGTCCAGTTCTCACCAGTACCAGCGTCTCCGTCCACAGAAGAATTGGCTGCATTGCATCATGCGGCACACGGTGAGTGTTTCATTGCCAACTCCTTGAAATGCGATGTTGTCGTGGAAGCCGGCTAACAAGCTGCTGGAGCTGACCGCCCTCCGCCTGTGCCCATTGAAGCGCTCTCGGCCTATACTGACTGGGGAGCCTGCGGGGGAGCCCGCCCGCTACCCGGGCGGCAGCTCAGCAGCGGTCCGTTAGCCTCGTCGATGGAGCCCTTTCTGGGCCACTTCATTCCTGGTAGTATGACGTAATGGAGGAATGAGCCATGAGAAAGATTTCCAAGGTCAAGGCCTTGCCTGGGTACCGGCTGGAACTGGAATTTGATGATGGCGTAGCCGGAACTGTGGATGTCTCTGAAGCAGTCGGCAAGGGCGTGTTTGCCCTGTGGCGCGATCCACTCATCTTCGAGCAGGTTCGTATCGGTTCATCCGGTGAACTGGTCTGGGGCGAACAGGTTGATCTCTGTCCGGATGCGCTCTACCTCAAGGTGACGGGCAAGACACCCGAAGACATGTTTCCGGCCCTACGCGACCAACCCACCCATGCCTGAGATCAGTCGTTTCTTCGGCATCGTCATCAAGATGTTCTTTGACGATCACAACCCCCCGCACTTTCATGCGGAGTATGGCAGTGACATTGCCTTGATCGACATTCGCACCCTGGCCGTGTTTTCTGGACGGTTGCCGCCTCGCGTCACAGGTCTTGTGATTGAGTGGGCGACACTTCATCAGCAAGAGCTTCTAGCCGACTGGGAGAGGGCAAGAGCGCGGGAAGCACTCCGGAAGATCGCGCCCTTGGAATGAGACCGGCTAACTTCTGGCTTGAGGAGGCGCTGTGCGCTCCTCAGCCTCAGCGTTACGGGGACGGTCCACATTTTTCGTATGCCAGCGGAAAAACCTCGCCTTTCGCTTACCGCAGCGCGAGCTTCAGCAGCCCCACGCAGCCCATATAGACGGCGAGGGAGCGGACCATCGTGGGCCAGAAGCCGATGCAACTCCTTAAGGCCACCATCTATTCCTCCTGCCAGAAGTGTTTGAGGTCGAAAGAAAGTTGGCGATGATGCCTGATGGCTAGGAAGACGATTTGGTTGCGGCGAACGAGGTAGAGGACGAGATGATCGTCCAGCACGAATTCCCGCACGTCGTCGTTCTTACTGAGGAGCCGCCGAAGTTCTTTCGTCAGGGCTTCGGCCTTTGCCGATTTGACCGCACGATTCAGGAAGGATCGCCCGGACTGGGGAAACCTGCAGAGGATTGGAACGATGTCGGCAAACAGCCGATCCAGGAGCCGTTGGAACGCCCTGCTACCTTCAGGAGCAAGAAATGCCTCAATGGCTGTAAGATTGGACGAGAAGTTTTCGGTAAAGACCGGTCGTCTACCGGCCATGCCGCGACTTGAGTTGAGCCAGGCTCAGCGTCTTGCCTGCTTTCAGGTCGGCGAGGCCTTTGACGGCTTCCTCCAGCAGCCCGAGATGAATATGTTCGCGCTCCAGCCGATGGTAGTAGTCGAGCCGCTCTGCATCGATGAGGGCTGCGCAACTCCTGCCGTTCTTCGTGATGATTTTTTCACTGCCTTTGGTGCGGACCTCTTCGCAAAGTTCCGTGAGCTTGGCTCTGGCATGACTCAGTGAAATGATGTCCTTGGACGTAATACCCATCGGTTTCTCCCTGAGGCGAAGTGGTTTGTGTTACAAGTCTAAATAGTGTACAGAATCCTGTCAAGGCATAATCGCCAGCCGCTCACCGCAGCGCCAGCTTCAGGAGTCCCACACAGCCCATATAGACGGCGAGGGAGCCGACCATCGTAGGCCAGAAGCCCAGGCGATTCAGCGCCAGGATCATGAACCCCACATATGCGAGCCAGGGCGGGACAAACCACAAGAGGTGTTTCGCATAGGTCAGCGTGACGTCGTTGCCCCCGTTCATGTAAATCAACACGAACGTCACGCCGGTTATGGCGGGAAATGTGCTGGCGAAGGCTGCCAGGAACCCTTCGCCTTTCGTGCCCAGATAAGTTGACAGACTGACCACCAGTCCGCCGATCAAGAAATAGACCCCGTACTTCACGAGTTCGCTCATCCATTCCTCCCATTTGTCGTCCAGTGACTCTGCGAGGTCATTCGTAATTTGGTGGTCTCTTCCTTCCCCCCTCACCATATCCTCTCCCCCAAGGGGAGAGGGGTCGAAGAGGGGCTAATCCGTGTTGAACGCCTCCATCGCCTCTCGCCGGATGTCCGCGCCCATGCCCGTATAGCGCGGAGAGAAGTGGAAAACAACGAGTGCCCGGACACCCGCTTTCTTGGCGAGGAGTCCTGCTTGCTTGGCTGTGAGGTGATACCGTTCGCGCGCCTTGTCGGCGTCTCGATCCAAGTACGGCGCCTCGCAGAAGAAGATATCCGCCCCCCGCGCAAGCTCCGCTATCTTGGCCTCGTTTTCTTCATCATACCGGACATCGACCACATAGGCGATCTTTTGCCCGCGGGTGATCGTGAGGAATCGCTCCCGAACGTCCCCGAGCACGAATTCTAGATCCTGCTTCCGGTGCTCGAAATACAGGGTTGCGGTGAAGCGAAAATCATCCGGCTTTCCCTGCCAGAGGTATTCCTTGACGTCTTTCAACCACGAGCCGACGGGCAATCCCGCGTCGTGCAACCGTTGTTTGTTCACGTTGATGTGAAATTGCTCTTGCAGCGCGTAGGCGAACGAAGGAATGCGGTGGTTCAGCGCCACGGCACGGACCGTGAACATGGGGTCGTCGAGGACGGGGAAGCAACCGGCTGCCCATTGGTGTTGAGCCGGCTGTGGCTGATTCTCCTCAAGGCGGAAACCGGTTGTAGCCAAGAACGTGGCCCCACGGATTTCTTGCGCATGGAACTCCTGAACCGTGATCGTAAGCGGATAGCCATCCACGAGGTTCCAGGTGTACCCGCGGAGCTTTCCATCGACGTTGGCGATGAGGCCGGGAGGACCGTACAGACGCAGGGTTTTCCCCCGTCCCAACGCGACCCGCAGCAGCTTGTCGAATCCGATGAAGTGGTCCATGTGCGTGTGAGACACGAACACGTCCATGGCCCTGAGCAAGCGTGTGGGGCCCAGAGCGGCGTTGTCTCCCAGGTCGAACAGCAATGCTCGTTTCGACCAGCGAACCTCCACGAAGAGGCCGGGGTCGCCGAAGACATCGTTCACGAGGTAGCTGGAAAATGAGGGATTCATGGGAATGTGGTGATTGAGTGATTTGTTGATTGGGCGGAATTTCAGATCAGTACTTCGCCAGCTCACCAAATTACGAGAGCAAGACTTTCCTTATGACCGAGTACATGATGATGACTTCGACCGCGTGGGCGACGATGGTGGCATACAGATTGCGCAGCGTGATCCAGATCGACCCCCAGATCAGACCATCCCACACTGCGATCCAATGCAGATGCTTGAAGGTTGCCACCATGTAGGGGTCGAACGCAAATGCCAAGGCGCTCACGCCGACGGCAACCCACGGGCCGAAGCGATCGGCCTCGCCGAGGTGGTTCCAGGAGGCGAGCAACCTTCCCAGTAAGAAGCCCCGAAAGTTCAGCTCGACGAACAGCGCGATCAGCACGATCAACCACGGCACCATGATCAGGACCGGGAGCTTGGCGTGGGGTGTGTCCTTCAAGAACGAGATGTCGTGTCCAAGCCACGGAACCAGGTGAAGTATCACGAGACTGTTAACGGTGCCGAGGAGTACGCCGACGAGGGTGCCGACGCGAATGCCGGTTGAAAGTCCATCCGGATAGAAGCCCAACCGCTCAAGGACACGCGTGTTCTGGAACGTCCAGCAGATGAAGGCGGCATAGGCGATGACCTGTGGGAGGAACTGGGTGAGGGTTTCTCCTCGGACGGAAGGCGGGAGGGCATAGTACAGCAGGGTCGCGAGGATCGGCAGAAAGGCAAGCCACGGCGCCCGTTCATCATCCCAGGGTCCAGTATGGATCGGGGAACGGGGGATCCCCATGGCTGCCTTACTGGAGCTGCATGTTATATCGGTCCAGCGTGGTCGCCTTGTGCCGCGCGAGATTGGAGAGGGACTTGTTGTAATCCACGATCGCGCGCAACTCGTTACCTTGGGCTGTCGCGAGATCACGCTGGAAGTCCAGAACAAAACGGGTAGTGCTCAGCCCGACCTTCAATCGCTCCTGCTCGGCTTGGAGCTGTTTCTCCGCCATAATTCTCGCGGAGCGGGTCGTTTCGATGCGCTTGAAGTCCGTCTGGACGCGGCGTACAGCCTCGCGCACCCCGACGATCACTTGCTGGCGCACACTCTGAAGGGCCGCTTGGGCGTTCCTCGCTTCGAGCACGCGTTTGTTGTAGGTGCTACTCGCGGATCGATTTCCGAGTGGGTAGCTGAACACGAGGCCGGCTCCGTAGTTGTAGAAGTCTCCGCTGAAGTTCCGTTTCAAGGAGTCCGGATAATCGTTCCCTAAGCCGGCCAAGCCCATGGTGCCCTGGAACGATAGGGTGGGGAGCATCTGATTCTTGGCGAACTTGGTATTGAGATCGCTGGTCTCCACGTTCTTCGACGCCTGCACCACTTCAGGGCGACGCGCGATGGCGATGTCGATCGCTTCTTGCAGGCTGATGGGCTCCAACGCGGTTGCCGGCTGGTCGGTCAAAATCAGCCTGAGGTCCTGACGAAGGTCTTCCTCCGCAGGGTTGAGCAGTCGCCGCAACTGATCTTCTTGATCGCGGATCGCCTTTTCCGCCACGATCACTTGCTCCACGCGCGAGGCCACGGCCGCTTCCGCCTGCAGTACATCGACGATGGACATCACACCGGCTTTGGCCTTGGCTCGATTCGAGGCCAACAACTCCTGCGCGGCCTTCAGCGCCGCCTCGGCCACCTTGAGACTCTCGTTCGCGAAAGCTACTTCCCAATAGGCCTGCTCGACTGTGGCGATGACGGTGAGGACTCGGTCCAAAAAGACGTGCTCTTCCACTTTCGCGTTGTTCTGCGCGATGCCGATGAAGGTCTTGGTGACCTCCGTTCCAGCATTCCGCAGGATGGGCTGGGTCAAGGTCAGCGCCAGACCCCCAGTGTAGGATGGATTGAAGAGAAAGCCCGAGGCGAGATTGGGGTTTACGTTGGTACGTTGGGGGCTGTAGTTCAAATCGACGTTGCCGCCAGTCAGGAGATTCTGGGTGACATCCACCGTGACCTGATGGGTGCGCTGGTCGAAGATTTCAATATCCCTGAGCGCCGCGCCGCTGCCACCGAAGACCGGACGGTTTAATGGATTGGCGGTGCGTGTATAGGTGCCGTTGACGCTGAGCGTCGGATCGAACTTGGCCTGCTCGATGATGATGTCGCTCAGGCGACTGTCCCTCGTTTGGCGGCTGATGCTGATGTCCAGGTTGTTCTGCAAGGCACGTAAGGCAGCGTCCGCCAGCGATATCGCTTCGCGCCGTTCCTGCTGAGGAGGCTGGCTCCAGACAGGGAGGGGAGTGGTCCACATGCCGAACAGCACGACGGCCCCGCTCAAGGCAAGCCGCCAATTTTGGCATTGTCTCCGGTGCATAAGAACCCCCTTGCACTAGATTCTGGTGAGCGCCATACTATAATACTCGTTGAATGGTAGTGTCATGAAATATCGTGATCGCTCGCTCCGTGGCCGGCGTATGAGCGGAAACACAACGTGCAAGTTTGTCTTGTCGTTGGTGGTGGCCATCCTCTTGAGTTACGGTGCAGCCCAAGCCCAAAGCGTGTCCGGCGTCCGCTCATTCGACGGTGGCGTCGGCCCGCTCTTCAATCTCACGGGACCGGGGAACCTCTATCTCGATAATCAGGGCACGCAAGGCTACATCTATAACTTCGGCAACTTCGAGAGCTTCAGTTTCCGTAATCCCGCGACAGGCCAAGCTTGGACCGGTGCACAAGGCACGCTCGGCCCCCAACTGACGATCGGGCTGATTCAAGGAGCCAATCAGGTCGGCGCACCGGTTGTATTGCCGCCCGCTCCTAGACAGACGCCCCCGCTGCTGCCCATTCAATCGACCATTCTGGACGACATCCCGTAATCGCTCTCCTCAAGGAGCCTTCGTCAGGTCGGTCTTCCGCACCCGTCGGACGCTTCCAGTTTAATTAAGGCCTCTATTGTCGAAATTTCTTACGCTCCGCATCATGTGGCGGGACATACAGCCCCCCTGCTGAGGTATTGGCAAGCAGACCGAGCTCCCTGAAGATAAGCCTACGTCGTTGGAACTCACGGTTCCATTCTCGAAGGAATCGCCGCAGAGAGAAATGTGGAGAAGAGGAACTACCAAATGAAAGCCACCGTTCTCACGAGGTTCTTGGCCGGTCTGCTCTTGTTCAGCGCGCTTGGCTCCGCCCAGGCCACGGTCCTGACGTTTAACGACTTGGGCGTGGGATATTACGGTGACATCCCCGATGCCTACGGAGATCGTGTCACGGCTCTCTCTGATGCAGTCGGGTCCTACGGTCTGGGTAATGGGTTTACCCCAAACATTGAAGTGGCGTATGCCACGGTTCAGATCAGCGATGGCACGGTGAGTCATCCTTCCCTTGCTTTTTGGCCTGACGGCTATGGGAATCTGACGAATGTCGCGTTCCCCGTTCACTGGACGGGTCACGCTGGGGAGATCACGCTCACACCGGATCCTGGCTACGTTGTTCGGCTCAACAGCTTTGATCTGGCAGGTTGGTACGAGACCACCTTTACGTCGCAGCCGGTGCGACTCCTGGATGGGGCGGGCAATATCCTCTTGGACTTGGGGCCGGCGACCGTTCTCGGCGCTCACGGGACGCACAGCCACTTTGCCCCGGCTTTCGCCTTCCCAGGCGCTATCCGAATTCAATACGGCGACAACTGGAATATCGGGATCGACAATATCAACTTCGATCAAGTTTCGGCTCAGGCGTACTATGGACTACCGGTCCCCTCGACGCTGCTGCTGCTCGGCGCAGGCCTTGCCGGATTTGGCTGGATGCGGCGACGGTAGGAGCGCGAGGGGCAAGCTTGCCTCGCGTGAAGCCCCGGTTTGCCGGGAAGCGAACGTCCCGGTGAAGCGGCGCTTATGTTTTTCCACGGGTTGTTCGAAAATCAAGTCTACAGTTACTCGCGATTCGCCAGGTGCCACGCCAATGCGAGGACATACCGTGCTGTGGTCCGAAGGATGTCGGGGTTCACCGTTTCGGCCGTATCAGATGGCCGATGGAAATGCGGATGCGCTCCACTGCTGACGACGGTGACGGTGGGAACTCCCGCCTCTTTGAACGGCACATGGTCGCCGCCGGGAAAGAATCCGAAGATATCAAGCTTATCTGCCAGATCAGCTTCTTGTCCAACCGCCATGGCGACTTGCTTGTCCAGTCCTGATAGACCGACTGTGAGTCGGCCGTTCCCGATGCCTGCATGGTCGACGTTAATCATGGCTTTGGTCGAAGAGAGTGGAACAGGGGCACGTTCCACGTAGAGACGTGATCCGAGCAAACCCTGCTCTTCGCCGCTGAAGGAGACGAAGAGGATGGTGCGCTTCGGTCGAAGCCCTGCTGAGCTGACCACGCGGGCGACTTCCAGCATGACCGCCGTGCCTGAAGCGTTGTCATCTGCGCCGGGAAACAGTAGCCCTCCTTGGCGGCCGAAATGATCGCGATGCGCACCGATAATGATGGCTTCCTGAGCCATCTTCGGATCAGTTCCAGGGAGGGTGCCGACCACGTTGACGAGGAAGCCGTCGCCTTGTCGGGTTTCCCATGTGAGGTTTCCAAAGTAATCGGTTCGAGATGATCGCGATCCAGCGGCACGATTCAGCTCCTCTTGCGCCGTTCCGAGTCGCCCCGGCTCAACCTCATCCCTCCCCGCGAGGATCCTTTCCGCCAGTGCCGTGCTGATCCATGCGCCTGGAAGTTCCGAAGTCAAACCGTAGAATGCGCTCGGCTGTCCGGTGAGACCACGTCGCCTTTCGTAGGAACTCAGCACCGGTCCGGTCGCGGTCAAGTACGCAACCGCTCCCTTCTGGCGGGCAATCCGCACCTTGTCCGCGTGGCTGATCCTGCCTTTATAATGGTCCGGCTGGCCTCTCAGGAACAGCACGATACAGTTGTTCACATCGATTCCGTCGTACTCGTCCATGCCAAAGGCTGGATCGAGAATTCCATATCCGACGAAGATGATTGGCCCACGGACATCCGCAGAGGGCGAATCGAGTACCGGCAGGAAATCCGCGCCGAGTTGCTGGTTGCGCGGGCCCTGTGCAGTGGATATCTGCAGCACGGGAGTAGTAGTTATGGAGGTAGCTTTCCAGGAGGTCGACAGAAAGCCATCCGTTAGCAGGGAGGTTTCGCCGGGTCCGATGGGCCCCCCAACGGATCCAGATACAGAAGTCGACGCGAGACTGACCCTTGCGGCGAGAAATTGATCAGCCATCCATCCTGCAGAGCGGAGATCATCCTCCGTCCCGGTTTGCCGGCCGTTAAATTCCCTGCTGAGTTTTATGACGTCGGCCAGCATGCGTTCTGGGGAAATATTGGCTAAAGCCTGATCAAACTGCGCATGGTCCTGGCCGAAGCAGATGGAGAACAGGGATAGGATGGGAAGGGCTAGACAGGCGCCGACGACTGCCCTGCGGGTCGACGAGAGGATGGTCATGGGTAAGCACATTGCGGACCGAGCGGCAGTCAGAGTAGCATGGGACCGACGGCCTGCCAAGGGCTGCAAGGCTGGATGAGGCGGCTCCAGTTGGTGTAAAAGACACGTTCATGAGCGATCCGAATCAAGGCCCCTACGATTATCAGTACAAGCGGTTTTTCGATACGAAGGACTCCCATAAGGGCTACGAGTTTCAGCACGCGCCGGGAGGAAGCGCACCCCCGCCGGTCGTCTCGTTTACGCAGAAGTTAAGATGGTGGTCGTGGGATCGGTGGAAACGACGCAGGAAGATTCTGGCGGAGCGAGACCGTTTGCAACGAGAGATTCTCGACGTGCGAAAATCGCCGCCTCGGCCGTAATGCCTCATCTGAAGATTACAACGATGAGCCGGCAAGGCTTGAAACTAGTCCTAGCGATGACGGCGCTGGGTTGTTTGTGGTGGAGTGCGCCCCTTCAGACTTGGGCGATTCAAGCTGAAACTCAAACGGAAAAGGAAACCAATCTCAAGCGCCAGGCCAAGGGCAATCTCTTCAGGCAGTGGAACTTCGATCAGGCGGCCGGGGAAGATTTCTTGGCGGAGTTCGCGCGGCTGGATTTGGGGGACGGGCCCGAGGCGACCTGGAAGGTCAAGGCCGACGCGACCGCTCCATCATCGCCGAACGCAGTGGAGGCGGCCTCCACCTGTCTCACTCCCACCTGCTACCGCTTGCTGGTCGCGCAGGGGCTGAGCTACGAGTATCCGGACATCAGCGTGCGCGTCCGGGGGGATGAGGGCTCGACCAAGGGCGTCAGCGGCATCGCGCTGGGCGTGAAGGACCGGCGCAATTTCTATGCGGCGGTCGTCGATCTCGGACGGAAGTCGCTCGAGATTCTACGTGTGATCGACGGCCAGGAAACTCTTCTGGGGCAGACGAGCATCAAGCCCAAGCCGGTCGCCTGGCATACCTTGCGCGTCCAGCGCAATACCATCATCAGTAAGGATTTTGTTGAAACCTTTTTCGACGGGCAGCTTGCCTTGTCGGTCGAGGATCAAACATTGGGGCTCGGAGAGGTCGGGCTTGTCTTGAAGGGCGAAGCGAAATTGCAGTTCGACAACTTTCACGCCGTCCCGCTTTTTTCGCACCGGCCGTTTTCACCGCCTGCCGCCTACTGATGAGGGAAACGCCTAGACGCTTGCCTTTGGGCGGGGTGTGCGCTAGCATACAGCTGCTTCACCGTGATGGGCCTTGACGGTGGAGCGGCACAGAGCGTCGCAAGGCCTGAACCGTTGTTGTTTTGGGTTCTGCCCGGGAATTCTGGAAGCCAGACCTAGGTCGCCGCAGTGTTCGCGTCTTCGGGCCACTCCTTCCTTGTTCGGTTCTCGAGTCCCAGACAACACCATTTTCTCAAAGGAGGCACCTGATGGGTGCGAAGATTTATGTTGGAGGGTTGCCGTATTCCACCACCGAGCAGCAACTGAGCGATCTGTTTGCTGCGCATGGGTCGGTGGCGTCGGCGCGGATTATCACGGACAAGTTCACGGGACAATCGCGAGGCTTCGGTTTCGTGGAGATGTCGTCGGAGTCGGAAGCTCAGGCCGCGATTACCGCGTTGAACGGCACCCAGTTCGGCGGACGCACGTTGACCGTGAACGAGGCTCGTCCCCAGGAGCCACGGTCCGGTGCGGGAGGCGGCGGTCGTGGCGGATTCGCCGGTGGCCGTCGTTAGTCTGGACTCGCTGAAGTACTGCACAGGGGCTGTCGCGATGACAGCCCCTGCAAATTCTTCGATTTCTGATTCTCTCCCAGCCGATTCCCCTTTCCCACGCCAGTACAGTTGGCTGCACGTCTTGGCGGTGAGCTTGCGTCGGGTACGCCATCACCGCAACCATTCGTAGGCGCAGCTTGGATGCACATTGACTGCACTCCGCCGACGCTGGGTTGTATTGTGGAGTGCAACGGATGTCCCGGCGCGCCGGCCCGGTCGTCCGGAAATTGAGCCGCTGTCTCCTCGATCCTTTCTCCCGGGGAAGCTGAGCAGTTCCCGTTGCTCTGTGTCTCCGCGTGCTGTGGTAAGATGCCTGCCAGGGACGCGCCATGCCCTCATTCAAACTCGAAGCCCCATTCAAACCCTGCGGCGATCAGGGCCGGGCCATCGAGAAGCTGGCAGCCGGTGTGAAGGCCGGTAAGAA
Organism: Nitrospiraceae bacterium; assembly: GCA_037446055.1. GTDB lineage: Bacteria > Nitrospirota > Nitrospiria > Nitrospirales > Nitrospiraceae > JBBIJI01. The sequence continues at coordinate 11,842 of JBBIJI010000052.1, read as the reverse complement.
GCATCAGGTCTTGCTGGGCGTCACCGGTTCGGGCAAGACCTTCACGATGGCAAACCTCATCGAGCGGGCGCAAAAGCCGACCCTTGTGCTGGTGCACAACAAGACCCTGGCCGGGCAGCTCTACCAGGAATTCAAGCAGTTCTTTCCGCACAACGCGGTCGAATACTTCATCAGCTATTACGATTACTACCAGCCGGAAGCCTACATTCCTCAGACCGACACCTATATCGCCAAAGACGCGTCGATCAATGACGCGATCGACCAAATGCGCCATGCGGCGACGACCTCGCTCTTGCAGCGGAATGACGTGATCATCGTCTCCTCGGTGTCCTGCATCTACGGGCTCGGCTCGCCGGAAGTCTACCACGGGATGTTGCTGTACCTGGAAGAAGGTATGGAGATCAGGCGCGAGAAGATTCTCGAAAAGCTCGTGGAGATTCAGTATGCCCGCAACGACGTGGATTTCCACCGCGGAACCTTCCGCGCGCGCGGCGACGTGATTGAAATCTACCCGGCGGCGTCCGAGTCGAAGTCGGTCCGGATCGAGCTGTTCGGCGACATGGTCGACGCCATTCATGAAATCGACCCCCTAACGGGGAAGTCCCTCGGCAGGCTGCCGAAAGTGCCCATCTATCCGAATACTCACTATCTGATCCATCCCGATCGATGGGAGCGTGCGCTCACGGGCATTGAGGAAGAGTTGGAGGAACGGATGGCCTTTTTCAAGAGGGCAGGACGGTTGTTAGAGGCGCAGCGCATCGAACAACGGACGAAGTACGATTTGGAGATGATCCGCGCCATGGGCTACTGCCACGGCATCGAAAACTATTCCCGGCATCTCAGCGGCCGGGCGCCCGGCGAGCCGCCGCCCACGCTGCTGGACTACTTCCCGAAAGACTTCTTGCTCATCATCGACGAGTCCCATGCCACGGTGCCGCAGGTCAGCGGCATGTATGAAGGCGACTATTCGCGGAAGAAGACATTGGTCGAATATGGCTTCCGGTTGCCGTCGGCGGTCGACAACAGGCCGCTCACGTTCAAGGAATTCGAACGGTGCCTGAACCAGGTGGTATACGTCTCCGCCACCCCCGGGCCCTACGAGCTCGAGAAAGCCGGCGGCCTGGTGGTCGAACAAATCATTCGTCCGACGGGGTTGATGGATCCGGTGATCGAGGTGAGACCGGCGAAGGGACAAGTGGACCACTTATTGGGAGAGGTCCGAGCGGAGGTGGCCGAGGGCCATCGGGTGCTTGTGACCACGCTCACCAAGCGGATGGCCGAGGATTTGACGGAGTACTTCCACGATCTGGGGGTCAAGGTCCGGTATCTGCATTCCGACATCAAGACCCTGGAGCGGGCGGAGATCGTGCGCGATCTTCGGCTCGGGGTGTTCGACGTCCTCGTGGGCATCAATCTGCTGCGAGAGGGGTTAGACCTGCCGGAAGTCAGTCTGGTGGCGATTTTGGATGCGGACAAGGAGGGCTATCTCCGCTCGCATCGATCTTTGATCCAAACGGCCGGTCGGGCGGCTCGAAACGTGGACGGCCGTGTGATCCTCTACGGCGACGGTGTGACGGAATCGATGCGCTTGGCGATCGACGAAACGGCGCGGCGCAGACGTATTCAGGCCGAGTACAATGATGCGCACGGAATCACGCCGGAAACCATCAAGAAGGGGATTCCGACGTTGGAGTATGCGGTGGCAGAGATGGATTATCTCCAGCTCGGCCTGGTCGCCGAGGCGTCGGAGAATTATGGGAAGGATGAAGACGTGGAGCAGATCATCAAACGGCTGGAAGCCGAAATGAAAGCCGCCGCGAAGGAGCTGGAGTTCGAGCGGGCGGCGGATATCCGCAACAGAATTCGCGCACTGCGAATGAAGGACTTGGAACTGAAGCAATCCTAGCGCGATCTTTGATTCCATGGTTGCCTGCCCGGCGCATCAATAGGTGCTCTCCTCGCAGCGACCCCCGGGAGTTCCCGTGCCCAAGAGAAATTAGGATTGTCCCTCCCTCCTTGTTACGGACTAAAGAACTATAGCGAGCCAACCCCTCCTTAGCCTTAGGTGTATGGCTATAAGGTGGCCGCCAGCCACCCCAGGAAGCCATCTTGCGGTTACCTCGCTGTTGCGGGTAGAATCGGCCTCCGGCACGGAGGCCAGCCATGGGGTAGCATACCGTGGGCCCGACTTTCTGCGTCCTTCCGTCCAAGGCCACTTGATCCTGTGCGTTGTTGTCGTCATCATCGTTCCCCTTCCAGCCGCCGCATCGACGGAATCCCGCTACCTCATCATTGAAGGGATCGATAAGCTCGCCCGACACCAATACGAAGACGCGCTGAAAAAATTCGAAGCAGCCGCCCAAGCCGATCCGAAGGATGCGGAAGCCAGCTTTTACCAAGGCCTTGCACTCAACAGGCTAGGCCAACCTCAAGAGGCGCAAAGCCGGCTTCAGCAGGCACAAGAACAGGGAGCGACCCACCCGGACGTTGCGTTTGAGCTCGGCTGGAGCTTCCTGTACATGGAACGCTGGGCGGATGCCCTCCGGGAACTGGATCGGTATGAGCTGGCCTCTCCAGGCCGAGGCCAGACCAGCGAATTCCGAGGACGCGCCTACTATGCACTAGGCGATTACGATAAAGCCGAAGCCTTGTTGCAGGAGGCGCTTCGTCGCGATCCCTCGCTCGCGCCGTCGGTGCATCTGTATTTAGCCTTCGTGGCTCGCGCGCGTAACGACATCAACACTGTGAGCCGCGAATTGCAGGCGATTCTGGAGGAAACGCCGGATTCCCCCCTCGCTCGCGGGATTCGCCAACAAGCAGCAGACTTCGCCGAAGCCGTTAGCCGAGCATCCCAGCCCTTCCGTCTGAACCTTTCCACAGGCGGCGGCTATAACAGCAACGTCATCGGCCTCGGCAGCGGGATCCTTCTGCCAGCCGATATCTCAAGGAAGCACGCCGGGTTCAGCAGTTCCATTCTAGAGGGGAGCTACACGCGACAGGTGACACAGGAGGGCACCCTCACGGCGGGATACCGATTTCTGGCCAACGTGTACGAAGGGCTCGGCGCATTCGATCTGATCGATCACTTCAACTATCTCGACTATCGGCAACAGTTTCGGTCGGACTTGTCGGCTGCTCTCCAGGTCAGTAACCAGTTCACGCAACTGGGAGGCGACAGTTTCCGCAACCAGTACGGCTTGCGACCATCGGTAGCCTGGTGGCCGACGAACTGGGCCGCGGTGGAGCTGGCCTACTCCTACTTTAAAGGGGCATACTTCTTTACTGTCCCTTCCGTGCTGAATCCTGACAGCGAAGCCCACACACTGGGCTTGACCTCGTTCCTGCGTATTCCCGGCCTCCGTCTTCATGGGCGGGTCGGCTACTTTCACCTGTGGAACGATGCAGAGGGAAATGATTTCGATTTCGAATCAGACGGTGTGCTGGTGGGCCTCACCGGTCCCGTCTGGCAATCGCTGAACGTGGACGCGTTCTACAGCCGGGTGTTCAGCCACTTTGACAACCTGAACAGCCTTTCCGGAACTACGGGATTCGAGTTTCGCCGCATCGACTCGACCGATCGCGTGACCGTGCAATTGAGCTGGCCATTCTTCCGCTGGTTGCTGGCCTATGCCCGGTACGATTACACGCGCAATGCGTCCAATGTACGGTTCTTCGATTTTAATCAGCAGGTCTGGAATATGGGCATAACGGTAGTGCCTTGGTGAGTCCATCGAGCCGGGTTTCCGGTTTCCGATGACTCTTGTTGCGAGGTGCGGACATGATCAACAGATTTTGCCTAGCCGCCCTGGTCGTGATCCTGTCCCCGGTGGTAACTTCCAACTTCGCGCTGGCACAGGCGGTCCCATGCACTCATCCGACCCTTGGGCCCATTGAATGTCCCATACCTCCAGGAGGGACTGCGCCGATCCCGCCTGGGACCCCCTTGTTTCCTGTCGCAGGTGGCTTCGTCGCCTCGTTCCCTGTACCTCCCTTCTCTGCTTTTTTCCCGTCCAGCTTCATGTTTGTGCTGTTCATGATGATGCCGCCGGCCGCAGTCACCAGTCCCATGCAACAACCGACTATCCAAGATCAGGCGACTCTGGTCTTTCGGCCGCCGGGAAAGGAGCAAACTGACCTGGGGTTGATCAAGGAGTCTGAAGCTGCAGGGTTAAAGGCCAGCGATCCCAACTTGTATGAGACCCTGCGGAGGTTTGGCTACATCCTTGACCAGGATCGTAATGGCCTTGGCTCAGTCCCCTTGGAACCGACTGCATCAGTGGTACCGCCTTCGGTCCAAGTTGCTCAGGCGACGGGAACCGGGGAGCAGCCACCGGAGACATCGGCCGACCAGACACCTGCTCCTACCGGAGAAGCCCAACCTACAGGAGAACCTCCAGGATCTCCCGTCGCCCTTGGTCCGGAGGATGGACAGACAGACGAACCTCTCGGACCCACCACCACCGGCGACAGGTTTCCACCGCCTCCACTGGAAAAGCCTCCGCCTCCTGAAGAGCCTCCCCCTCCGGAGAAGCCTCCGCCTCCCCCACAGGACCCCCCTCGCGAAAAGTTGAAGCCCTGCTGCCGCCTGATCGGTGTGGATCTGTTTTACCCCATCACGAGCGATCCCCTGAAACCCCCGAAGATGCAAGAGGCGTTTAACGAGCCGGCCATCGGCGCCTATCAAGTATTCCTGCATGACCTGTCCTTTTTCGAGAGTGCCACGGACCTCTTCGTGAAGTCCGTCGGCTATCCTTTTGCGTTCACCCGTCATTACCGGAGCAATGTCGAAACGAACAAAGGCGGGCTCCTCGGGCACAAGTGGGATTTCAATTACAACAAGCGTATCGTGCCGCTCGCCAAACGAACGACCAAGAACGGCCTATTCATTGAGCAGCTTGGGGAGAACATTGTAGCGCTCCTGTATTTCAACGGAGAGGGCCGCGTCGACCAATACGATGTTGATGTGGATAAGTCCGATCGCGTGCCCAGGATCGTCAAGAATTTTGGCAAGACGTTTAAAGCCTACGTCACCACGTACACGTCTCCGCCGGGGGCTTTTCACGAGATCCAGAGGTATGTTCTCACCGATGATCAACCGATCGTAGGTGATCCCTACAAAGGCCATCCATTCGGGCAACATCCCAACGTCGAGAAATTCCCCGATCCCTATGAACCTGGGGTGCTGTTCACCGAGCGCGTGTTCTATGTGCTGCGGGACAAGTATGGCTTCCGCCACATCTTCAACTGCCGGGGCCAGCTTATCTACAGCGCGGATCGCAATGAAAATCTGATGACCTTTATTTATGATGCGGGGCGCCCGCTCAACCCGCTGACTCAAAACCCGGTTCTCATTTCCATCATCGATACAAATAATCGCTCCTATACACTGGAGTATGAGAATCGGGGCCAGGACACGCTGGGGACGAATTTTCTCTGCGAGTACAAGTTTGGTCCAGCCGAGATTCCCCGGCTCAAATCCATCACCGACTTCGACGGCCGGAAGGTGGTGTTTGAGCGTCAAGGCGGGCCGGATGAGCTCGTCCTTGAAAAGGTGTCCTGGGAGCCGTTCGGGCCCAATGACCTGGAACGAGGACAAACCTTCGAGACCAGGTATGACTATACCGGTCAGTACCTTCTTCAAACCATCAAAGCCCCACGGGAGGTAGTTGTCGGTGGCGACCCCTACCTCACGGTTACGTGGAGTAGTCCCACAGTGAGCAAAATCAAGCTGGGTGGGAGGTTCAAAGGCCGCGAGGCGGGAGGAGAGTTCAAGCTCACGCCACTTGGCTCAGGCGTTGAGGTGGAGGATAGGGTAGGAAACAAGCGGCAGTATCAGTTGAAACAGGTTTCCGACTCCATGGTCATTAGCCAAATCACGCTCACAGGCGCGAACGGAGATGACAAAGGTCCCTGGACGACAAAATTCCTCAAACACAACGACGACTACCAAGTCGAGGAGTTAGAGCTTCCGAAGAAAAATCGGCTTCGGTTCGAACACGACAAGATAGATGAGGAGGTGATCCAAGGCGAAGTGCGGAACAAAGTCCCTGACCAAACCTACGAGCGAAACCTGTCGCATGGCAATCTGGAGAAAATCATCAGAGTTGCGAAGAGCCGCAAGGAGAAGGATTTGGTCACCCGGTTTGAATACGACCCGCTGTTCAATCAAGTGACCAAGGTGACTGACCCCAAAGAGATCGAGACGGTATACCAGTATGACAACCCATTCCCGAATAGCTTCTTCGACAAAAAATCGGGAGATAACGGAAACCCGAAGAAGATAGTTCTGCCGACGGTTTCCAGGCCCGGAGATGCCGGGTCGCTCACGGGGATGACCATTGAAAGCACCTACTACGTTGCAACCGGGTTACTGTCAAGTGTGAAGGATTCGGGCGGTCACGTTACCAACTACACGTACGACGCAGGGTTTAAAGAAGGCTATCTCAAATCGATTGAGTTGCCGCTGTTCGGGTCGTACTTATCATTCGAGAACGACTCCCGCGGCAACGTGGTCCGAGCCACGGATATGGGTGGTGCCGTCACCAAGTTTGAAGTGAGCAAGCGCGATCTCGTGGACCGGAAGATTGAGGATGAAAAAGGGTTTGCGAATGCCACAAGGTATTCTTACGATCAAAACGGGAATCTCACTAAAGCTGTAGTGGATTGGAAAGATAATTTTGATAATCCCGGCGGGGCAAAGCCAGGTCCCGAATCGGCGTTGAAGAGACGGCTAAGCCGGACTAAGGAGTACGATCTTCTGAACCAATTGATTAAAGTCATTGAGGATGCCGAAGGGAAAGACGCGGTTAAGGTGACCACCGAATTTTATTACGACGGTAATGGAAACATGACCGTCGTGAAAGCTCCGTCGCCTAAGGACAGTGGGCACGTTTCGACGAGTTATGACTATGAAGGCCGGGATTTGGTGTACCGCATCAATCGAGGAGCGGGGGAACACATCGTTCAGTATGGATATGATGGTAACGGCAATTTGGAGGTCGTGAGCGATCCACGGTGTCCGGCTGGTTTTATTCCTGCGGCAGCTCGCGATGCGACACCGAGCGATACCTGTCCCTTTACCCGCCAGATTTTCGACCACTTCGACCGGCTGACCAAGGTGGTTACTGTCGGCGGCGAGCTCGAATACCTCACGATCGATCGCAATGGCAACCCGGAAGAAGTTGCATTCACCGGCATCACTGGTGCGAATGGTGGAGGGAAGGCGCTGCTCTCAAAGAGTGGCTTTCGGTACGACGAACTAAATCGCATGATTGAACAAAGGCAGTATGTGCTTCGCATGTTGGATTCCCGCCAAGGTCGAATCAGACCGGATCTCACTTCCGCCGTCACGACGCAATGGGTGTACAACAAGGATGGATTAGTCGAGAAGACGCTCGGGCCTGGGAAAGGGGAGACGAGTTTCACCTACGATGCCCTCCACCGGCAAGACCTTGTCACCGATGCCGAAGGCAATCAAACCAAGCATGAATATGACAAGGGAGGAAACCTTGAAGTGGTGCGAGAATTTGATCGTGAGCCTCTCGTGCCTGATCCGCCCCCGACGCCGATGCCGGGCCAATTTGACGGGAGTAAACGGGAATTCGTTACCCGATGGAAGTATGACGCGCTCCATAGGCCGGTTTCCCGTACTGATTCGGGAGGTCACACGAGGCACATGTTCTATGACAGCCTTGGGTCGGTCCGCGGTCAGATTGATGAGGAAGGCCGGCTCATGGTCATGACGTACGATAATCTTGCGAGGCTTCTGGAGATCAACCAATCGGGTCAGAAAACCACGTATGAATATTATCCGGCCGGCACGCCGAAACTGGTTCGCTCGCCGGCGTCCCAGCGCTATTGGGAGTACGACGCGCTCGGCCGAGTGATCTTGGGTCGTGAGGGCCAAGCTCAAACGACGATTAAGCCTGATCCTGCGGGAAACCCGCGCGTGTTTACGGATGCCAATGGGACGGTAGTCACGACGGAATTCAATGGATTGGACCTTCCTACTGAAGTGACAATTGTCCATGGGAAAGTCCCCACAACGAATGATCCAAAAAAGAATCAAATGCAAAGTCACCTGGATGGCCCTCTCCAGGAAAACTTTCGCTACGATGGCTTAGGCCGTCTGGTCCATGCGGATAACGGGCTAACAGCGGTGGATCGCATGTACGATGGCCTAGGACGTCTTCTCTCGGAGGGCCAAGGGTTCAGACCAACCGGCCAACGGACTTACGATACACACGTTGTACTCACCGAATATGACACTGATCTGCAACGCTATCAGACGTTGTATCCTGCAATTGCCGGAGGATCCAAAATTACGGCGAGTCTAGACAGCCTCGGCAGGGTGATCCGGCTGCAATTAGATGGTCGGGATCTGGCTGATTATGCCTATGCCGGGAAGGACCGGATGGCATGGCGGAGGGCAGGGAATTTTGTTGATACGTTTCGGCAATACGACGAGGAGAGAAAAAACTGGCGCGTCACAGTCTCCCAAATAGGCGATCAATTGGCCCGATGGACCTCGGCATTTGATACACACACCCCGGTTCGTGTTGCTGAAGAGAAGCGGACAGCAGATGGAAAACAGTTTCACATTATGGAAGCGCTCCTGGATCGACAGCATCGTCCCACGCTGACACGAACCTATGGCTTCACGCGGTTGGATAATCCGCCCCAACCCGGTGTCTTTGAGCGAGCGAGAGCGTTTCTAACCGGCGTCAAAGCTGGAGGTGCAGATCAAGTCGATACGCTGTTGACTGAGACTCTCCGCCAGTATGATGACGCGGGCCGTGTATCACGCATTGCTGAAGTCTCGTATGACGAGATCAATAATGCTCTTGGCCAACTGCGGATGGACACATTTGGCTACGATCCGGCTGGTCGAGTCGGATCGACGGTAACTCGATTAAGCCAGAATATCCAGCAGGGACCCGGTGGGTTGGCGCAACTCCTTCAATCAGCGCTGCTCAACGGCAAGGCAGTCGTTAACGCTGCCAGGGCAGCATTCGTCAACGACCCGCTCATTCTTGCCGCAAGTCCAGCCGGAGCTGTGGCCAAAAATTTTGGGAAGGGCCTGCGCCAGGCTGTGGCCGAGAACGAGCCAAGCCAACCTGCCTTTACCGAAAGTCAAGTGTTCAACACGACCGTCGAAAGGGCTTTTGGGGATGTGGAGGCCCTTCTGAAGGTTCCGTCTTTCGAACCGGAGACGCAGTCGTTCCGGTATGATGCCAACGGCAATCTCGTGGAGGATGGCCGGTACCTCTATGCCTATGACCATCAAAACCGTCTCACTCGCATCCAGGATACGTTTGCGAGAAGCGGGAACGCGTTTTACTCGGTGGAGTTTGTGTACGACCCATTAGGACGAAGGGTATATCAGGAATATGATCCCAAACTTACCGGAGATGGCCTTACGAACCTGAGATATTTCTACGATGGCGGCCGGCTTATTGCCGAGGTGGTGGTTGATGAGAATCGCCAGAATCCATCTCTCCTGGCTCGTTATTTTTATGGGGCCGGCGATCAGGAACTGCTTCGGATGGATCGGCGTGTGAATGAACAACTGGGCGGTGGCTTTGCCATCCATTATTTGCACGATGGCATTCAGGAAGAAGTAAGTTTTACCAGCGGGAACTTCGGAGTTGCTAAAGCGACCCCGGTCGATTTTGCTGATGAAGGAGTGGTTCGCGGCGATCGGGTGATTCAGAAAACAACGACCCGCCTTCCCTATTCCGCGCCGTCTACGCGATATGAGCCGATGTCAGGTCTTTCATGCCAGGAAACGACAGGCACCTGCCTCTTCGATTTCCGAAGCGCGCCGAAGACGGAGTTTCAGGTTGAGCGGAAGGAGTTTCAGGACAAGCTGCTCGCGCAGACCAAGGCACTCCAGTCAGAAGTGTTAGCGGTGATGGCGATTGAGCTTGCTCCGTTCCTCCCTGTCACCGGCGGAAGCGGACTCTTTGCGACGAGTGCTCCAGTGTGGGGGGGAGGCCTAGTAGGGGTGGGTCTCGACTACGGGATGAACAAGTTGATGGGGCACGATTATTCGCTTGACCAGGCGGTCTTGGCATTCGGCATGGGGGCTCTTTCCGGCGGCTTCGGTTACGGCATGACCGCCGTCCATGGACCGGCCAGTAAGCTTGCCTTCGCCCTGGGAGTCGGATTGGATGTCGGAGCCGGGACTGCTATCGATATGCTGGCCTATGGCCAAAGTTTCCAGGATGCACTTGTTACGAATCTCATCTTCAATTTGGCATCCGCTAGTCTAGGAAGGGCGGCTGGGCGGTTGGGAGAAGCGGAGATTCAGACAACAAAGATCTCTCCAAGCGCGAGTCGGAATGTTGGCGCACGGCATGCTCCAGTGATGATGCAAGCGGCGGCTGCGGGCCCAGGAGGGAGTGCTCCTGGCGGACCGAGAGAACTTATCGCTACCAGTTCCGGTAAGGTAGCAGATGCAAGGAAGGTCGTAAATGCAAGGAGGTTAAAGGGAGCCGATCTCCAATTTCATCAACAGGTCGTCCAACATCTTAAAGGTAGCGATGTGGGCAGGAAAGCGTTGGCCTATATAGAGAAGGGCGTGCTGAAGCTAAAATACGCCGAGGATTTGAGGCAAGATGGAAAGCCCATGGGCGGGATCTATAAATCTGGCGGTGGAAGCCGTAGCATTTACGTCAACCTTAATAAGGATGATGCCCTCTTTACTGCCTCACTAATTGTGCATGAGTTTGAGCATGCTCTTGGGGGCAGCGAACTTGATGCCTATATGAAGCAGGCCCTTTTCTTGGCAGACATAGCGGGTCTTGAGGGGGATTATAGACCGCTACGTGCGTTCAAACTGTGGATCGACAGGAGTCTGGATCTAGGAATAGAAATCGACGAGGTACTTAAGTTTGCGAACAATACTCGTCGACCCGCAATAGGTCCGTCTGCCAAACTTGCAGCGGGATGGATTAAAACGCTTCATTCTTTTTATTGGCATGGCTACACCGAAAAGCAAATGAGGACACCAGGTGTCTCATTCTTTGCGGTAACACCTTTTAGAGAGATTATGGCGATTCAGTAGCGTCCAGTTAGCTCTTGAATAGATATTGAAATGTGGGAGCTGAAAACGTGGAGTTCTGAACTTAAAGACCCAAAAGGAAATGCAGTGCCCGCTCTAGTGCCCTACATATGTTTGTAGAGGTAGATTCCGAGGAAGATGCCGAGGAAGCTGAGCAGGTTCATCTTGAGCGTGAAGCCGAAGGTCGTTTTGATGAGGATCAAGTCCAGAGTCAGCGGCGGGTGAATGCCCGGTTCGAGCGCGCGCGAGAAGATGTTCTGAATCGCTCCGGTTGGGGCCATCACGCGGAGAATCTCCCCTAGAATTCCTCCCAGCAGTCCACCCACGAGGATAAAAATCAACAAGACCAACGGCGATTTTCTCATTCTGCACTCTGGCTGACGCGTGATCCTCTTCGCACAGTTCGGATAGTAGTGAGCACTAGGGGCACGATATCGGAAGGTCCGTATGAAGTCAACAAATCGGCGCTGTGCAATTCGGCAAGGCCCAGACTATTGCTTCAATGCAGAAGGAGCCTTCATGTCGACGGTAGATCCCTTGACGTTTCGACGGTGCCTGTGCCTCCGCTCGGACGAGCGGGGGCATAGGCGCTGCTCAGCGTCAATCCTGCCGTTCGACGGTTCGACCAGCTCACCGTGTCGAGTAGAGTCAAGCCACAAGCTCACGGCCGTGAGCAAGCCGAAGAGAGCTAGACACGCCCGGAGGGGCGGGGTAGTCGAAGGATGTAATCCCAAAGTGAGAATGTCCGCTTTCACCAAAATAGCAATGTCCTCTTCA